>CAYXUU010000052.1:0-35061 GCA_964468645.1 uncultured Bacteroidales bacterium | reverse complement strand
CTCGCTCTTGGTTGGTTGAAATTTCCAGGAAAATGGCGTTTTCTTAGAGGCACTATCTACTGACTGGAAGGGGTATATTGTCCCATCAGTTGTCAAAGTGGTGTCAATTTGTATTGTCTGGGAGAATAGACAAAATGGAAGCAGGACAAAAAATGATAAAATAATACTTTTATTCATGGCTTTGAAGTTTTGGAATTGATTTTACTTAAATATATGAAAGAAGGTGATGGATTGTAAGGTATTGATGCTAGTTTAAAATTATTATGACATTTTTTCGTAATTTCACCAAATCTTTTTCTGGAGTAATTTTGATGATAACGATTTACCATAATCCACGTTGCAAGAAATCAAGGGCAGGCCTGGAACACCTTAAATCAAAGGGTGTTGAATACAAGGTGCGGGAATACCTGAATGAACCACTAAGCACCGCAGAACTATCCAATCTGTTGATGAAACTAAATATGAAACCCTTCGGTTTAATCCGTACCCAGGAAGATATCTTTAAAAAGAAATTCAAAGCTAAAAACTTCACCGATGAAGAATGGATTGAAATCATGGTTGAACATCCAAAATTGATACAAAGGCCTATTATTGAAAAACAATATAAGGCCATATTAGGCCAACCTCCTGAAATGATTGATGAAATATTATAATTATTATTATGAGATCAAATGAGCCTTTTGAAAATTTCGGTCCCTGGAGTGACAGTCTGAATTTTATTTCTGATATTTATACCCTGACCAGTGTTTTTCCGGAAGAAGAAAACCAGGGACTTGTACCACGACTACGTAACGGTGCTATCAACCTTACGCTTAATTTTTCAAAATTTATCAGCGATAGAAATGGTCCGGGGCTTGAATCATCAATATACAATGCAAATGATCAGCTCAATGAGTTTGAAGTATTATTACGTATCTCTCAAAGCCTTAAATATATTACCCAGAATGACTTCGATATCTTTCTCGGGAAAATTGAATACATGAAACAGCATGTAGCAATTATGATTAGAAAAATCCAGCGCGAGAAAGAAAAGAATGAGAACGATAAATAAAATCAAATAAACCATGAAATTCAGAATAGAAAAAGACACGATGGGAACAGTTGAAGTTCCTGAAGAGAAGTATTGGGGAGCACAAACACAGCGATCAAAGGAGAACTTTAAAATAGGCCCGGAAGCTTCCATGCCTGTTGAGATCATCAGGGCATTTGCCTATTTGAAAAAAGCTGCTGCCTTAAGCAATGAGAAATTGGGTGTTCTTGATAAAGAAAAAAGTGAAATCATTGGAAAGGTGTGTGATGAAATCCTTGAAGGCAAACTGGATAATCACTTTCCGCTTGTGATCTGGCAAACCGGTTCAGGCACACAATCCAATATGAATTGCAATGAAGTGATTGCCAACAGGGCGCATGTTATAAAAGGGGGTAAGCTTGGTGAGGGAAAAAGTTTTATCCATCCCAATGATGATGTAAATAAGTCCCAATCATCCAATGATACCTTTCCTACTGCAATGCATATTGCCGCCTATAAAATGATTGTAGAAATCACCATTCCTGGTGTTGCATTGTTGAAAGAGACACTTGCTGAAAAAGCAAAAGATTTTAATGATGTAGTTAAAATCGGCAGGACTCACCTGATGGATGCTACACCATTAACGGTCGGACAGGAATTTTCAGGATACGTATCACAACTTGATCATGGTATCAAGGCGCTAAAAAACACACTGCCTCATTTGACAGAGCTGGCCCTTGGAGGTACAGCAGTTGGAACTGGCATTAACACACCAGAAGGTTACGCTGATCTTGTTGCGAAAGATATTGCAAAACTGACAGGATATCCCTTTGTTTCAGGAGATAATAAATTTGAAGGACTTTCGGCACATGATGCAATTGTTGAAGCATCAGGGGCATTGAAAACCCTGGCCGTAAGTTTAATGCATATTGCCAATAACATACGCTTGCTTGCTTCCGGGCCACGATGTGGGATAGGTGAGATTATCCTGCCTGCAAATGAACCCGGGTCATCGATTATGCCTGGAAAAGTAAATCCGACACAGCCTGAGGCCATGTCGATGGTTTGTGCCCAGGTTATCGGTAACGATGCAGCAATTACAGCCGGAGGTATGCAGGGACATTTCCAGTTAAATGTCTTTAAACCGGTGATGATCTATAACCTGCTTCAGGCTGCACGGCTTATTGGTGATGCCTGTGTATCCTTTAACAATAATTGTGCTATTGGTATTGAAGCCAATCACAAGCAAGTTAAAAATAATCTTAATAATTCGCTGATGCTGGTTACCGCATTAAATCCTCATATTGGTTATGAGAATGCTGCAAAAATAGCCAAGAAAGCACATGCTGAAGGAACTACCCTGAAAGAGGCAGCTATCGAACTTGGAATTTTAACAGAAGAACAATTCAATGAATGGGTCGATCCGATGAAAATGATCGGAAGATAATTCTTCAGGGTTGCCAGCTCTATAGGGTTGGCAACCCTGAAAAATTATTTAACCTGTAAATAAAGGCATACTCAACAAGGCGGCCACCTCTGTAAATCTTTATGGTGTCGGCCGGGATAATCTCTTCAAAATATTGATCCCAGTGATGATGAGGGTCTTTATAATCGTGGCTTCTGGTGATAAAGTACGCATTAGCACCTCTCTTCATTCCTCCCCTGTATTCATTGATCCAGGCATATTTATGAATCCTGTCAAGATTACCTATGGCCATGACATTAATATCTAATGGCCTGGCAACATAATAATCAAGGTTTGCAGCGGGAAACCACCGATGGGAAATAATAACGAAGCTTGAATCGCTCAGGCCCTGATGGAGATCCCTGTTATACGTTTCTGAAAACTTTTCACCCAGCTGCCTCCAGCCATACATATCCAGTGTGATATCTTTCTTTCCCAGTTTTGTGATCTCTTTTTCACCGGAGTGAAACAGCATACCCCCATTGATCTGGGCAACACCAAGAATAAGTATAATAACAAGAAAACCTAAAGATATTCTGATAGGCCATGGAAATAATAATTTCCCGGATTTGAATTTTTCACTTAAATAAGCCGACGTTAAGAGAATCAATCCAACATATCCCGGTCCTGACCAATGTGGCAATGTACTACGAAATAAGGAGAAGATCAAAAAAATCAAAATTAAAGGCAAACTTGTTATAAGTAATATGTGCTTTGCATTTTTCCCGACAAAGATTTTTTTCCTGATCAAAGCAACGATAGCTATTACTATCAGGACAAAGTTTACAGGATTGTTATAAAATACCTGGCCGGATAACTCTCTTAAAAATGAATCCAGTTGTAATACTGACCTGGTAAAGTCAACCCTTTCACCCTGAAATGCAAAACTTATAAAATCATTATTGATATTCCAGAAAATGACCGGAAGAAAAACAATAGCCGATATAAGAATCGACAGGTAAAAGACCTTAATCCGAAACCAATGTCTGTTAAAAAGGATGATGTATGCAATTATCCCTATCCATAAAAAAACTGAAGTATATTTTGATAACATCCCGAGGCCGATGAGAACACCTGTCAGCAAAACTTTAAGCTTATCGGATCTTGTAGCCGGTACTTCAGGGAAAACATCAACAATTAAATAGAGGCTAAGCAACCAGAACAATAGCTGCGGAGTATCCGGTAAAACAAAAACCCCTGCAATTATGAAGCAATATATAGAGGTATTATAAAGCAGGGCAGCATACCATCCTGTCAGGGTATCTTTTATTTTTTCCCCGATCAGAAATATTATCCAAGTATTGAATCCACCGAAAATGACAGATGAGATCCTGAGAAAAAATTCATGATCAAATAATAAATTCAAAGAAAACAGCTGTATGAAATACCCCACCATTGGAGGATGGTCAAAATGACTCCAGTCAGGATAGAGGGCATATGTCCAGTAATAGACTTCATCATTGCCCAATTCCAGGAAAGCTGCCAGTAAACCCCTGATTAGTACCGACACGGCAATCAGGAGCCACAAGCTTTGAACGATTGAAGGCCTTTTCATTTCAATGTTAAATCTAAGATTTTTTCCGGAAACGTCTTCTTAGGAAAAGGATATTTATAAATATAAAAAGCAGGCTTGCAATAATCAAGATCCTGTAAACCCATGTTTTTACCTGATTGATCTGAGCAAGTGGTTTATCAGGTGGCCATACTCCTGAGTACCTCACAATTGGGCTGAGGTAAAATACGTTTCTATTAGGGAAGTTAATCTGAGTTCTTATATAAGTATCCTCAGGCTGAATAATATAGAAAGCAGAATCAGCGTTTTGAATGTGTTTTTTGGATATTCCATCCTGGCCTATAAAATCTATAACGTGTGCCTGCCTGTTTACTTTAACAAAAAACGTATCACCTTTCAACTGTGCGTATTCAAGCTTTGCAATATCTTTCAGCTTGCTTTTCTTTACTTCAAAAGATTCATCATAATCACGATAGATATGAGCAGCGATTACCTTAGCATCTTTCATAGCCTGAACGATGCTGTCACCAAGAAGGCTTTCTGAATAGATCAGGGTGCAATACTGACCAACCTCATTAGGATTGGTAATATCATGAACATCATCATCCCCGATACCGATCACATAATAACCTGCAGATAATGCTGAATCCCAGTGCTCGATCGATTGCCTGAAATAGTTCAGTATTTCCAATCCGTCATAATTGGTCATCCACTTAAAGTCTTCTGCTTCCCAGCCATCTTCATAATTGGGGTGCGCAATAATGATCAGTTCGGAATGATCTCTTAACTCATTAATTATATGCTGCTTATGGTGCAGGTTCTGGTAAAAGGCATAATCTCTCCAGGTGATATCATGCGCACCGATACAAACCTGGTGCCTCTTCCATAAGTTGTAACCATGTTCATATACAGGAATATATGAACCTGCCTCCTTACCATATTCATTGATTTTCATATAATCTGAGATACAAATAACATCATAATCGAGGTACCTGAATGTACTATCAATTATTTCATTAGTATTATATCTGCCATCAGTAACGCCAAACCAGGCTGCCGACTGAACCTGGAAATTTGCCTTCCTCCAGTAAGAGCTATCTGTTTGCTGGTAAGGATTGAAAATCTTATCCCCTGAGAAAGGCACTGGCTCAGGGAAATTATAAACAGGGGCAAAAATATATTGCACGATAAAAATCAACAGGATCAATAGTATTAGTCCAAATACAAATTGCGCAGTTCGCTTTAGTATAATTAATGCTTTCATTTGTTGGGCAAAAGTAATACATTTCAATCAGTTGATAGAAGACCGAACACAATTATACATCTTCATTTTGAAATCAGGTATCGAAAATCTAATGATTTCCAAAATATGGAAACCTTTAAGCAAAATAATCGTTATGTCATCATTCTCATTCTGGGAATTTTATATCTTTATCTATTATTTGAATAATAATCAAAAGTTATGGGCCCTTTTAAAATATTTATTGTTGAAGATGATGAAATGTATGGCGCAATGCTCAGGCATCATCTTTCCTTAAATCCGGATAATGAAGTAGAATTGTTTACAAATGCTAATGACTTCCTGAACAACCTGTATAAAAATCCTTCTATGGTATCGCTCGATTACCGTTTGCCGGATCATTCCGGAATGGATGTTCTGCAAAGGATCAGGGAGTTTGATACAGATATTCCTGTGATCATTGTTTCAGGTCAGGAAGATGTTGGAACAGCCGTTGAATTACTTAAAAAAGGCGCCTACGATTATTTTGTTAAAGATGATGATACAAAAAACAGGCTCTGGAATGCCGTAAAGAATATTAAGGAACATCTGGATCTGAAACGTGAACTTAGTGATTTACGTGAGGAAATTGGCAGGAAATATGAGTTTTCGAAAGTTATTAAAGGAAACAGTCCTGCTATTGACCGGGTATTTAAGTTAATTGAGAAAGCCACAAAATCAAATATTTCAGTTTCTGTCACAGGCGAAACAGGTACCGGCAAGGAACTTGTTGCCAAAGCCATTCATTACAATTCACCCAGGGCGAAAAATCAATTTATTGCCGTGAATGTTTCTGCCGTACCTGGTGAATTGATTGAAAGTGAAATGTTCGGACATGAGAAAGGTTCTTTTACAGGGGCCAACACCCGAAAAATTGGGAAATTTGAATTAGCTCATAAAGGAACCCTCTTTCTTGATGAAATTGCAGAAATGGATCTGGCTATGCAGGCTAAATTATTGCGGGCGCTACAGGAAAAGGAATTCAGCCGGGTGGGGGGTAATGATGTTATTAAAACCGATGCCAGGATCATTGCCGCTACAAACAAGAATTTAATTGAAGAAGTTAAGAAAGGAAATTTCAGGGAAGATCTTTACTACAGGCTTCTGGGTTTACCAATCGAGTTACCGCCATTACGACAAAGAGGAAATGATATCCTGATCCTGGCAAAATTTTTCGTGGATGAATTCTGTAAGGATAATAAAATGGAGAAACTTACAATCTCACAGGAGGCCAAGGACAAACTCATGAATTATCCCTTCCCGGGAAATATCCGCGAATTAAAGGCCATTATTGAACTTGCTGCCGTAATGGCTGACAATAAGGAGATTTTGGAAGGGGATATTACTTATAGTTCAACAAGTGCAGTGAGTGATTTTCTCATTGAAGAAAACACATTACAGGGCTATATTAACAGCATCATTAAATTTTATCTCGATAAGTATGACGACAATGTAATGACTGTAGCGAAGAAGCTTGATATCGGGAAATCAACCATTTACAGAATGATTAAAAACAAAGAGATATAAACTCATATGCCGGAAGCAATATACGATTTCGAAGAGATAAAGAAATTCGTAGGAGATGATGAGAACGCACTGAAGCAGATGTTATGCATTTTTGTGGATAATGCTCCAAAAACCCTTTCAAAACTAACTGAATACTATAATTGTAAAGACTATAAAAATCTGGGTTTTTATGCCCATAAGTTAAAAACTTCCGTCGATCTGCTCAACATTACATCCCTGAAATCAGAGATAAGAAAGATTGAACATAATTCCCAGAACCGAACCAATCTTCATGAAATACCAGAATTGGTAGAGAAAGTCCGGCGGATCATTCCCCTGGTTGTTAAGAGCGTGAAACAATATTGTGATAAAATGAATACTGGAAACTAGTTTGAAATTACCCGTTTGAAGTTCGAAGTTAAAGTTAGGCATTGTTGCGAAATAACTTACCCATTCAGGCTTGTTCTTTTGCGCGCTAACTGCGTTAAAAAGCCTCGCCATAACAACTGCTATGCCTGCGTTTTTTGCCTTGTTATCGCACAAAATAACTTCGCCTGCTTTGTCCAACTTATTTCGTAATAATGCCTTATTAGTACCTTATAATTTAACTTCTGTCATATTTTGGCAGAAAATTAGTAATTCAACGCTGGAATTATTGCCAGTTCTTTAATTTTTTCTCCAAGTAGTATTGTTTCTTTTGCCAATTTTGTAACATAATACTTATATGTATTTGCAACTTTTTTTATCAGGCCATGATAGCTAAGCTGTGTTAATAGCCTGGATACTTTTCCGGATGAAAAATAAGGCAAATGTCTTCGGATATCTTTGTTTCTGAATCCAGGAATATTAAACTCCCCTCTCAATACAGTCATCAATAATTTCATGTGATTTTTATCAAAAAAATTGAATCCCTGGTATTTTCGTTCATTAACAATTTTTGGCTGGCTTATCTGCTCAGGTCTTTTCCTGCCGTTGCTTTTATTCTTAATAGCAGAAATAAATTCGAGATATCTTTTATTAGCTGCTTTCAGACTTATTTGAAGAAGTGGCAAGCTGTAAATGTTCTTTTTTAAGCCTGTCAGTTTTTTTGAACGGCTTGCATCTCTGTGAACAACCTCACGTTAGTGTTTAAAAAAGCTTATATCATTTGTAGTAGTTTCAATTCGCAGTATTTTACTAAACTTATCATACATCTTGATGGAATTATTACCCATACTGTGTTTTATTCGACTGCCCTCTATACGTATATTATAATTGTTCCCGATTTCCCCCTTATATCCCGGATCAAGTTTTTTGACCTAAGAATGTTGCTATGTTTTCTGGTTTTACTATATGAATAGCATTAGTTACCAAATCATCATAAATAGCCTGCAAACTTTGGACAATCAAATATTCGTATGCCTTTACCATACATGTAACCGGTCATGCCTTGTGCATAGGATATTTGCATTAGTGTCCCGGTAAATATTAGACGGTCATAACAAGATAATTCACCGCTAATTTCTTCCTTATACGTTTCTGTCATTATTTCCATATTGGAAATATAATAAAAAACATAACCTGGTATGTAGATGGTTTATTTTTTGCAATTCGTTCTTAATTATACATCTTGTTTGGTTCTGGCTCGTCCAGGTTATGTTACACTGATATCCAACTTCGAACTATTAAATTCGGACTGGCAACTTCGAACCGGTAACTCTACAACGGTATATTGCCGTGCTTCTTCGGAGGATTCTGCTGACTCTTATTCTCGGTCATCTCAAGAGCCTGTATCAACTTATACCTTGTCTGTCGTGGATAGATGATTTCATCAATATAACCCAGTGCTGCAGCTTTGTATGGACTGGCAAACGTTCTTTTATAATCTTCAACAGCCTTTTCTTTATCCTTATCGGAAAGCTTATCCCTGAAAATGATGTTCACAGCACCTTCGGGTCCCATCACTGCAATCTCTGCCGTGGGATAGGCAAAATTTACATCAGCACCAATATGTTTACTTGACATCACATCATAAGCACCACCATAGGCTTTTCTTGTAATTACCGTTATTTTCGGTACGGTTGCTTCTGAAAAAGCGTACAGTAGTTTTGCACCATGCTTGATAATTCCGCCAAATTCCTGGGCAGTTCCCGGAAGGAAACCAGGTACATCTTCGAAGGTAATAACCGGTATGTTGAAGGCATCACAAAAACGTACAAACCTTGCCCCTTTTATCGAAGAGTTGATGTCAAGTACTCCAGCCAGATGTTGTGGTTGATTTGCCAGGATACCAACTGTTCTGCCACAAAGCCGGGCAAATCCTACAATGATATTTTCGGCATAATGCGGTTGAACCTCAAAAAAGTTATTATCATCAACAATCCTGGTGATGATTTCATGCATATCGTAAGGTTTGTTCGGATCTAGCGGTACAATATCATCAAGTTGTTTATCCTCTCGATGAATATCATCTGTGCATGGTTTCACGGGGGGATCTTCCATATTGTTTGATGGGAGAAAACTGATAAGTTCCCGTATCATCAACATCGACTGTTCATCATTTTCTGACATAAAGTGTGCTACGCCACTTTTTTCATTATGTGTCTTTGCTCCCCCAAGTTCCTCTTTAGTAACATCTTCATGGGTCACGGTCTTGATCACATCAGGTCCGGTGATAAACATATAGCTTGTTTTATCGACCATAAAAATAAAATCGGTCAATGCCGGGGAATAAACCGCACCACCGGCGCATGGTCCCAGGATAGCAGATATCTGCGGAACAACACCTGAGGTGGTTACATTTCTGTAAAACACATCAGCATAACCGGCAAGGCTTTCAACACCTTCCTGGATACGGGCTCCACCAGAATCATTCAATCCAATAATGGGTGCTCCCATCTTCATGGCCATATCCATCACTTTGACAATCTTATCAGCATTTGCCCGACTCATGGTACCACCAAATACCGTAAAATCCTGGGCAAAGACATAAACCAGCCTTCCATCAATCTTGCCATATCCTGAAACCACACCATCACCAAGGATCTTATTTTTATCCATTTCAAAATCTGTAGCCCTGTGGGTAACAAATTTATCCATCTCAACGAATGAATTCGGATCAAGCAAAAAGTTAATTCTTTCACGAGCAGTCAACCTGCCTGCCTTATGCTGACGGACAATTCGTTCCTTTCCACCACCAAGTTCAGCCTCCGAAGACCTTTCTTCCAGCCTGTTAAACTTATCCTTTAAAGTATCCATAATTTAAATTAATGAGGTTATTATTCAACAACTATTAAGGGTTGATTGCCATCAATGGTATCTCCTTCTTTAACCATGATCTCTTTTACAACACGATCCTGCTTAACTTTGTATTCGCTTTCCATTTTCATGGCAGAAACAATAATAACGGTATCGCCACCCTTCACCCTGTCGCCTACTTCTACAGGTATCTTTACGACTTTGCCCGGCATAGGAGACGAGATGGTTCTGCTGTCATCACCTGAAGCTTTTTTCCTGTTTTTAAGGTATTTTGACTCGGCATCAATTACCTCTATATCATAAGATTTATAAAGGGTATTGACAGTATATTTTTTTGAGCTGCCATTTTCTATCAATTCAACATTGTATGAAATTCCTTTATGTAAAATGGAATAAACACCTTCTTCAACCATTACAATATCAACCTCAAAAACTTTTCCATCAACAGAGATCAATGATTTCTCTCCGATTTTACTCACGATCTCAACAGTTGATATTCTGTCTTCAATATTCAGTTCAAGTGCCATAAAAGTTGTATTTAATATTCATATCAGTTATTGTATCTTAAAACACTTTTTTTCCTTCCAAAGTCTTTCCAGTTATTACCCAGTGCATTTGGCTGCCGGCATGGATTCAGTTTTTCTATCTTGTTAGTATAATCAATGGCGGCAGCAATAAGTGCCATCTCTTCAAAATCGCCTTTACTTTTCTGGGGGGTCATCAGTTGCTTCCTGTTGTTCTCAATAAAATGGGTATTATATTTTCCGTTAACGAAATCCGGAACATCAAGTATTCTGCCAAGAAACTTAATTGTTGTTTTAACTCCTGTGATCTTGTAGGCATACAATGCACGTTTCAGTCTGTCAATGGCTTCCTGCCTGGTTCTACCCCATATGATAAGCTTGGAAATAAGAGGATCGTAATCCACAGGAATCTTATAGCCTTCATAAACATATCCATCATGTCGAACCCCGAAGCCAAGTGGCTCGGTCATATGTTTGATAGTTCCCGGGCTTGGCATAAAGTTATTATCCGGATCTTCAGCATAGATCCTCAGCTCTATCGCATGGCCATTTTGTTTCAGGTCTTCCTGTTTAAAAGATAATAGGTTTCCGTTAGCTATTCGAATCTGTTCCCGTACCAGGTCAATACCTGTAACCCTTTCGGTGATTGGATGTTCAACCTGCAAACGGGTATTCATCTCAAGGAAATAATAATTCAGATTATCATCCACAATAAATTCCACGGTTCCGGCGCCCTGGTAATTAACAGCCCTGGCGGCAGCAACAGCGTGATTTCCCATGATCTCACGTACTTCGGGTGTCATCAGTGGGGAAGGCGTTTCTTCCACTACTTTCTGATGACGACGCTGTATTGAGCATTCCCGTTCAAAGAGATGAACAGTATTACCGTTTTTATCGGCCAGAATCTGAAACTCGATATGATGTGGTGAAGCAATATATTTTTCGATATATACTGCATCGTCGCCAAATGCTGCTCGAGCTTCTGACCTGGCAGCATTCACAGCACTTTCAATGTCTTTTTCTTTATGAACCAGGCGCATCCCTTTACCTCCCCCACCAGCTGAGGCTTTGATCATGACAGGCAATCCAATTTCTTTAATCGTTTTGACAGCCTCCTTTACATCATTTATTTTTTCCTTCGTTCCCGGAACAACCGGAACCCCGGCATCTGTCATTGTTCTTCTTGCTGTAAGCTTATCGCCCATCGTTTGAATGGCATAGGGAGAGGGGCCGATAAAAATAATCCCTTCATCGCGGCAGCGTTTTGAAAATTCAGCATTCTCAGATAGAAATCCATAACCCGGATGAATGGCATCCGCTTTGCACTTCTTCGCTGATTTGATAATTTTATCGATCACAAGATAACTTTCATTTGATGGAGATGGACCGATGAAATATGCCTCATCTGCATATCTTACATGCATGGAAGTACGGTCAGCTTCAGAAAAAACAGCAACCGATTTAATACCCATTTCCCTGCACGACCGCATAACCCTGATGGCTATTTCGCCCCTGTTGGCAACCAGTACCTTTTTAATCATAATGAATGGATTGGTTTTATTTCTGTATTGAAGTTTATTTGCTGATGATCAACATATAACGATCTTCAATATCATTTTAAAGGTGTAAATATAGGCAAATTTATGCTAATGGTATTGTTATGAAATTAACAGCGAGGGGGTTATAGTTCTGAGTTCTGAGTTCTGAGTTCTGAGTTCTGAGTTCTGGGTTTGGAGTTGGCTGACAAACCTTCCGGAGACTGAGGGCAGGAGGAACTGGAAAAATTTGGATGAGAATTCAGGATTAAAGTGGATTAAAGACATTTTAAATATCCAATATCCAACACCCATAATGAATGCCCGATAAATTGAAAATTGGAATCCAAATCAACAATGACCAATGACCAATGACAAATAACCTGGTTACAGGTCACAATCATTGCCAGCCACCGATTAATTATTATTTTTGCAACCTGACCCGGCCCCGTAGTTCAATGGATAGAATGTCAGATTCCGGTTCTGAAGGTTGTGGGTTCGAATCCCGCCGGGGTCACAAAAAAACTGCTCTGGCGGTTTTTTTATTAGACGATTGAACGATTGGACGACGTAATGATATCAGAAGTAATTCCTGCTAATCGCATACCTCATCAATCGGGAACTCGTGAACTCGCGAAATCATTTAATTATAATCTCTTGAGGCAGAAATTTTATAACCATTAAAGTTCGCTATCAGGGCTACAACCTTCCCAGTCTCATCTTTCTCAAAAGTGAAAGTTATCTCACCGGGGTATTTAATAAAAAATACGTTCTCAGATTCGGGTAGAATCTCACCTTTCTGATCCCGGTCGATAAAGAAGATTTTATCTTCCTCAACTTCAACAATAAAATAATCATCCTCAGAAATTTTGTATTTGCCAGCATATTGTGGTAATATTTCCGGATCGATCCTGATGGCATTCTTATGTTCCACTATTAATTCATTCGCCCTGGCCGTACGGGCAATTTCTATGTTGCTTAAGCTGGCAGATTTCCTTTCCTGAATGTCATCATAAGCATAAACCAGCACTGAATTGTTTTGTGCTTTATTTTCAATGCTGCCATTTTGGAAAGGTGCATAACTGGCAAGGCTCGCATGGATCCATTGTTCAGTTAGCGATCCTATCTCATCCTGGTTCAGGGTAGCTCTGTAAATCATAAGGTTTTTATAGTTTATTCCGAAGCTATTCCCCCCTATATTAAAGGCTAGCGGTTCGATTTTTTCTTTACTTTTTCCAATCAACTTCCCATCAATATATAGCAGGGTGCTCTGATCAAGATACCGATGTGTAAGCATAAACTGGTACCATTTTCCTTGTTGTAGTTCATCACCATAAATACTTGCTGAGGGTGCTTTATAAATCAACTTTAATTTATCATCCAGGATAATGTCATTAATCTGATCATCGAGTTGTATTTGTGCAATGACACCGGGATCGTCAGCCTGAAACTCAAAACCAAAACTGAAGGAATGCATCAATCCGGTAGGGTAATACCAGAGCTTATCTAATTTTTCATTATCCCCGAGTGTTATAAAGGTATTGTGATCAACATATTCCGGCAATGGAATCCCGGATTTGAGTGCATCAAATAATCCTGGATTGACAGCAAGGTAAAATTCTTCATGACCACGATCATCAGGGTGGTTTGGATCAAAAGTAAAGCCTGCGGGAAAGTGACCCATTCCATCTTCGAATGCACCCAAAAAGTTAATACAGGGATACCCCAGTGAGTTAAGCTTTATGTTCATCTTTTTAAGGTATCCATACTGTACTGGCGTAAAATTATCATTAGCATAACAGAGGCCAATAACAGGATAAATTTCATTTTCCTCACACTTTTGGATAATTTCCTTCATACCACTTTCAAAAGAGACGGATACTGAATCGGGATTTTCGGTCTCAAGTCCTTCATTAGCCATCGACAAACCAATGATCAAATAGTCAGGGTCTTCACTCAGGACATCTTCTTCAAATCTTGCCAGTACAGCCCTGGTATCATCACCGGGAATACTTTTATTGATAACATCAAATCCTTTATCCATCAAATATCTTTGTAAACGATAAGCATAACCGTTTTTTAAATCATATTTCTCCTCGTAGCTCGTAACCCATCCGGAGGCAACAGAAGAACCCAGTACTAATATTTTCTTATTATCAGTGGTCCGGGGTGATTGTGCATATATATGAACAATCCCAAAAAGAAGAATAATTGAAAGTGTAAATAATGATTTTCTCATATTAATTATTTTTCTGTAAGACGGGCTAATCAGTGATAAGTTACGCTTTTTAATACCCTAACAACTGCCTTTTTGTTTGTAAAGGCAGCTATCTTTTAAATCATTTGCCTGATACAGTTATTCTATTCGATGTGGCGTAAAGTACTTTCAATATCCCTGTTTCCATAGTATAAGTAGAACAACCATAACAACGGGCAATATAAAGTCGTAATAGAGCGTTAAACCGGCATTGAGAACTGATTTGTTTTCATGTCTGACAAGGACAAGAAGATGTCCCAGTCCCATCATAAAATACATAAATGAGCAGCCGATTACTGTTGCTGTCCAGAAATCCCCCCTGATCCAAAAGCACAGGACTCCCAGAATTCCAAAAGCCCCATCTGCTGCTGCAACTTCTTTCTGAAAAGGACTGAATTTCCACCCCAGGCCTTTCCTGATCTTCTTTGCCAGGGGTTCATGCCAGTGCCAGACAAAAGCATTCAGGTTGGCCAGGCCATAATTCATAAAAATGAGATACAGAAGAAAGGATTCAACCGGTTTCTTATCATTCGCAAAAATGTCTATAACTGCGAGAATAATGGCAATTATCAGGAACATGAGCACCCAATTTCCAAAGAAAAATTGCAAGATTTTTTTAAGCATGAACTTTCCTCCCTCATATTTGTGGTTGTACGGATTATAAAGTTACACATCCTTTTGAAAGATGAAATTAACAAACTTTCCTTAATTTTGGCCTTTCATAACGAATTAATATTATCAGGATATGTCAGATAAAATATTAGAAATGATTAGCCCCGGGGTAATTACCGGTGACGATGTACAAAAGATTTTTAAAATTGCCAGGGAGAACAACTTCGCCATACCGGCAGTTAATGTAGTTGGAACAGATTCAATCAATGCTGTAATGGAAGCGGCAAAGGTGATGAATTCCCCGGTTATTGTTCAATTCTCTAATGGAGGTGCAGCTTTTTATGCCGGAAAGGGAATATCAGGTGTTGATGCAGCAATTGCCGGTGCAGTTTCTGGCGCCATGCATGTACACAAACTTGCAGAACTTTATGGTATTCCTGTTATACTGCATACCGACCATGCAGCCCGCAAACTTTTACCATGGATTGATGGTTTGCTTGATGAAGGGGAGAAATATTATAAAGCACATGGTAAACCGCTGTTCAGTTCACATATGCTTGATCTTTCGGAGGAGCCTATTGAAGAAAATATTGAAACCTGCATGAAGTACCTTGAGCGTATGAGTAAAATCGGGATGACCCTGGAAATTGAGCTTGGAGTTACGGGTGGTGAAGAAGACGGTGTAGATAATACAGATATCGACAGTTCAAAATTATATACTCAGCCGGAAGAAGTTTCCTATGCTTATGAAAAACTCATCAGGATCAGTGATAAGTTTACCATTGCTGCAGCTTTTGGTAATGTGCATGGTGTATATAAACCAGGCAATGTAAAACTTATGCCGGTCATTCTCAACAACTCACAGAAGTATGTTGAAGAAAAGTTCAATACCGGATCCAAGCCTTTATTTTTTGTATTCCATGGAGGTTCGGGCTCAAGCCAGGAAGAGATCAGGGAAGCCATATCTTATGGAGTAATAAAAATGAATATCGATACCGATACACAATGGGCCTGCTGGGATGGTGTTAGAAAATACGAAGAAAAATACCATGATTATCTGCAGGGTCAGATTGGAAATCCTGAAGGGGATGACAAACCGAACAAAAAATATTATGATCCCCGCAAGTGGCTTCGCAATGGTGAAGAATCAATGGTTGAACGATTAAAAACGGCTTTTACCGATCTGAACAATATCGACAGAAACTAAGCGTCATAAAAAAAGCCCTCGAAGTGAGGGCTTTATTTTTTAATAATCTGTCGATTCATAATGCACACTCAAAATCGGGATGGGTGAATGATTCACCAGCTGTGAAGCATAGGTTCCCATCCAGAGGTTTTTGGTAGCCCGCTCCTGCTCTTTCATAACTGAGATAATGTTGGCATCTATATTCAGGGCATAATCAATAATTGTTCTGGTAAGGTTATCCGTTTCCATTTTTTCGAGGAAACAGGTTATCTTCTCCTTTTCAATATATCTAAATGCCTGCTGAGCATACTGGTCAACCTTCAAGCGAACTTCGGCGACACTTGTGGTATAAAGAGCAAGGACAAATACCTCGGCATCAAATAATTTTGCCAGTTTAATGGTAGTAGGAACCTTTTGCCGTGTTTCAACCGAACTGTCAATTGGTAATACAATGCGTTTAAGCGTACGGTCAATGTCAACACCTCCTCTGATTGTAATTGTCGGAAGTTTGGTTGCAGAAACCATTTTATAAGCATTACTACCCATCCAGAACTCTTCAAAGCCTGATGCTCCGTGAGTTCCGGAAATGATCAGGTCTGCATTCCATTCCTCGGCAGCATTAACAACCTCTTTGTAAACTTTACCTTTCCTGATCTCGTACTCAATGTTACATTTCTCCAGACCGGCCTGGTACTTGTTGATTAGCTCATCAAATTTCTTGCCGATGGCCTCATTAATGTTCTTGGGAACAGTCTCAAAAATATCTTTCAGCGAATCTGCTTTGTTAATCCAGATAAGCTTAACATCAGCATTGGCCCTGTCTGCAATTGTCAGAGCGTGTTCAAGCGCGTTGATTGAGCAATCGGAAAAATCGATTGCCACAAGAATTCTGTTCATAACCCTGGTGTATTTAGTTTATAATATGATGATTCTTCTAATATAGGAAAATTTATTTTATCTCTGATAATCCAGGCGTTGGGATAGTATCTTAAGATACGTTCCAGAAATCCCAGTGCTTCCATTTTTGTTCTGAAATCACCGATCCTTATCCGGTAATATGGTTCCCTGAACGATATATATGCACCCATTTTAGGATATTTTTCTGCAAAGGTTTCAAGTACTTCCGTTGCCCTGGATTTAGAATTATTACCGGAGTCAAAGAAGATTTGAATTCTGTATCCGTCAATTCCGTCATCGTTGAGGTTTTTATGTAAGCTGGCATTGATCTTTTGGTGCATCATTACCAGTGTGTCGATTCGGCTGTCCTGTACAATGATGATTTCACCTTCATTATAATCCTGAGAATAACTCATATTCATGACAAGTAATCCAATGAATAATATGCTCAGAAAAAGCTTCATCTGTCCATTAATTAATTTGTTGTTTTATCACCTCCTTCGATTTAAGGCTCAGAATTGGTATTGGAGAATGACTGATCAGTTGCTGTGCATGAGGCCCCAAAAAAATATGTGCCGTGGTATTCTCCTGTTCGGTCATAATGGTTATCAATTCTGCGCTGATATTGCTGGCGTAATTAATTATTGATTTGGTGGTGTTATCAGGTTTAAACTTTTCAACCTCTATTTGAACTCCATTTTCTTCAAAATATTTTATGGCCTGATTAACATGATTATCGATACGTTTCTGGACGCTCTTCAAAGTTGTTGAGTATAAGCCAAGAACATGTATGGTAGCATTAAAAATTTTTGCTATTGATGCAGTAAATGGAAGTTTATGTTTTGTTTCTATGGTACTGTCGATAGGGAATAATATGGCATTAATTTTATCACAACAGTTAAAGTCGTTTCGTATGGTTATCACAGGGCAGGGAGCATAGGCCACTATACGGTAGGCATTACTCCCAATCCAATATTCTTCAAAACCGGTGGCTCCATGAGTTCCGGCAATGATAAGGTCAGCTTTTTTAAGGCGGGCAACTTTAGCAAGTTCAATATGCACTTTCCCCTTTTTTAAAGAGAAAGATAGCATTCCGGTTTTCAGCTTTTTTTTGTATTTCTCACAAAGTTCTTCAAAGTTCCTCTTATGTTCCATACGGTCTTCATTGGAAAACTGGGCAAATACAACTTCTTCACTGCTCATATTGTCTACCCATACCATATGAATATCGGCGCCAACCATGTTAGCAAAATTAATGGCATATTCAAGGGCATGAACAGAACTCTTTGAAAAGTCAATAGCCACAACGATTGTATCCATAGCAGGAATAGTTTAAAACAGATGTTGCTAATTTACTAAATATTATTGAAATCAACATGGTATTTACGTATGAAGTTTATTGCGACTTTTGGTATCGGGTTATTTTATAATTTTGCTTTTTATTCAATACCAAGTTAATGAACGAGAATCTTGATCCTACAGGGACACATTTATCGGAGGCAGAAAAGGAATTTGAGAATGTTTTACGGCCTTCAAAATTTGAAGACTTCTCAGGTCAGTTGAATGTTGTAAGCAATCTGAAAATTTTTGTTGAAGCTGCAAAGCAACGGATTGAGGCCCTTGATCATGTCTTACTTCACGGACCTCCCGGGCTTGGAAAAACCACCCTTTCACATATCATTGCCAATGAACTGCAAGCCGGAATCAAGGTTTCTTCAGGACCAGTTCTGGATAAACCCGGTGACCTGGCTGGTCTTTTAACAAACCTTGAAGAAAATGATGTTTTATTCATCGATGAAATACACAGGCTCAGCCCGGTTGTTGAAGAGTATCTTTACTCGGCGATGGAGGATTATAAAATTGATATCATGATAGAAACCGGGCCCAATGCCAGAAGTGTCCAGATCAAGCTCGCCCCATTTACCCTTATTGGTGCAACAACGCGATCGGGATTACTTACTGCCCCATTGCGATCAAGGTTTGGAATAACTTCAAGGCTCTCCTATTATGATTCCAAAACCCTGGAGAAAATTGTCAGGCGGTCGGCCGATATTCTCAAAGTACCTATCAAGGATAATGCTGCAACTGAGATTGCACGACGGAGCCGTGGCACACCCAGAATCTCTAATTTATTACTTCGCAGGGTTCGTGATTTTGCCCAGATCAAAGGTTCTGGTACAATTGATATAGACATATCACTGATTGCCCTGGAAGCCCTTAATGTTGATATTAACGGCCTTGATGAAATGGATAACAGGATTTTAACCACCATCATCGATAAATTCAAAGGGGGGCCTGTAGGTATTAATACTATTGCCACTGCAGTTGGCGAAGAAAGCGGTACCATTGAAGAGGTTTATGAACCATTTCTGATTCAGGAAGGATACCTGATGCGTACACCACGTGGTCGCGAAGCTACCGAACTTGCCTATAAACATCTGGGGAGGAGTCCACTGGGTGACCAGAAATCATTGTTTGAATAGACAAACATCAGATATGCCTGAAGCCTCTAAACAAAAAAACCTGCTCACAAACGCCATATTAAATAAAGCTTCCCTTCTTGGATTTGATCATTGTGGAATCTCAAAAGCCGGTTTTCTTGAAAAAGAATCCGTACTATTGAAAGAATGGCTCCGGAGGAATCACCATGGTGAGATGAAATACATGGAAAATAACTTCGGGAAAAGATGCAATCCCCGGAAACTGGTTAAGCAGGCCAGGTCAGTCATTTCTGTTCTCTATAATTATTATAGCAATCAAACACCTGACAATAATAAGAACTTCAAAATTTCGAGGTATGCCTATGGAAGGGATTATCATATTATCCTGAAAGATAAACTGCATGAATTGCTGGCATTTATAAAAACGAGGGCAGCGGTTAAGCATTCAAGGGTATTTGTTGATTCAGCACCGGTCCTTGAAAAAGCCTGGGCAGTTAAGGCCGGTCTTGGATGGGTAGGTAAAAATACCTGTTTAATCAACCGTCAGGGTGGATCATATTTTTTCATTGGAGAATTAATCATCGATCTTGAACTTACTTACAACACTGAAATACAGAAAGATTTATGTGGAGGATGTACACGTTGTATCAGGGCATGCCCAACAGGTGCATTGTCGGATCCCTATACGCTGGATTCAAGAAAATGCATTTCGTATCTTACTATCGAATACAAAAATGAATTGCCTGCAGGCATGCAGCATCAATATCAGGATTGGATCTTCGGTTGTGATATTTGCCAGGAAGTCTGTCCGTGGAATAAGTCATCTGTGGAACATAAGGAGCCGGAATTTAACATATCAGAAAAAATGAGAAAAATGACCAGGCTGGATTGGGAGAAACTGACGAAGGTGGAATTTGAATTATTATTTAAGGACTCACCAGTACAACGAACCTCTTATGCGGGATTAAAAAGAAATATCAACTATTACAGATCAACCTGAACACCCAGGCTAATGGCATCGCTGTATTGGCCGTGATTAAAAAACCTTGATTTTCCAGATACATGTGGTCTTATGGGTGTAATTGAATTATTCGAACGGAGGTTTATCCGAAAACGTTCGTTGATGTTATAATATAATCCCCCAATAAAATTCAGGTTATGCCTATTGAAAGGAGTACCGTCAATCACTTCCCCATCAACTTTTTCTTTATCGGCAATAAAAACGCCATACGACAATCCAATTTCAACATTAAATTGCTGAATAATAACAAACCTGTATATAATGGGTAATTCCACATAGTGTATTCTCAGGAGAAATGACTTATAATCATTTTCCTCTCGGGGATTCTGCCTGCTTCCTTTCTGTATATATTCCAGTTCCATTTGCAAAATGGAGTGTTTGCTAAACTGATAATAAACATAACCACCAGCAAAAACCCCTGCTTTATTATATCCTGAACAACAATCACCGGCGACCTGGCTTCCAACAAGTCCGGCTGTTAAACCTCCCTTGAATTCCTGGGAAATTCCGGAAGAGAAAGCCATAAGAATTAAAATCACAATAATATAATACTGTTTCATAGGTTGTCAGATTTAGGCAGTAAAATTAATCAAATTAATTACTCAGAGCATAATTCAGGAACTCCTTGCAAATCGATACTTTCTCCAAACCAAACCACAGCATATCCCCCTGAAATACCCACACCCAGGGCCTGCCAGTCTGCATCATCCCATTCACCCCTGTTTATGATCATCGTATGATGTCCCCTGCTCATTTTCCAGGCTTTCAGTGAAGCTTCCGGTAAATTAGCAACATCATCAGGAAAATTTGAGTAAAAGGCGATCTCATATCCTACGTCAGGGTAAGTTGTTAGTTCACCGGGTTTGTTCCACATACATTCAGCTTCATCATGATCATCAGTATAACAACAGGATGTCCATTGGCCTTTGCTCGACCAGCTATGCAAATTACAATATTTCCTGTTGGGTTTGTTTGCTTCCAGGTCTTTTACATGTGTCTGTGCAACGATAGTCAGCGATTGAGATAACGGGATGGCAGCTAATCCAAGATCCTCACGATAATCGTTGATCATGCGGTAAAGTAAAAGCTCATCCCGGCTGATGCAGGTTTCACAAGTCAGATAGAATATAGTTGCTTTTTTATTTGCCGGAGTAATTCCGGAAAGTAAGACCATGCAAATCCAGATAGCGTGCTTCATTGAATCTCTTTTAAGGATATTCTATTAACACAACTTCTAATTAAAAATTGTATGCTGAAATCATCGATCAATATTTACAAAATGATCAAAAGAGAGTTATGATAAGTTTAATCAATAGATCATTGATGTTTACAAGATGTTCTATAATACAGGTTTAATTTTTCCGGTTGGTAGTAAAAACAACAAGCTGCTCCAGAGAGTTTCGTGATGGGCACTCGGGGAAATCATTCAGGATTTTTATTGCTTTATCACGGTAATCTTCCATTATTTGCCTGGCATACTCAATGCCACCGCTTTTGTTTACCCTGTCGATAACTTCGGCAACCCTTTCAGGATCATTATTATGATTCTTTACAGTATTGATGATCCTTCGTTTTTCAACAGCAGAAATGTTGTCAAGCATATGAATCAGGGGCAGGGTCATCTTTTGTTCTTTGATGTCTATTCCGTTAGGTTTACCTGTTTTATTGGTGCTTTCATAATCAAAAAGATCATCCTTGATCTGAAAAGCGATTCCAACATACTGTCCAAAAGATTTCATTTTTTCTGTTGTTTCCCTGTCAGCTCCGGCTGATGAAGCTCCACAGGCACAACATGATGCTATTAATGCAGCCGTTTTCTTTCTGATTATTTCGAAGTAAATACTTTCTTTAATATCAAGCTTTCTGGCTTTTTCTATCTGTAACAACTCCCCTTCGCTCATATCTTTTACTGCTTCAGAAACGATTTTCAACAACTCAAAATCATCATTATCGAGCGACAACAGAAGTCCTTTTGATAAAAGGTAATCACCTACCAGTACCGAAATTTTGTTTTTCCATAGTGCATTGAGTGAGAAAAAACCCCTTCGTTGATTCGAATCGTCAACAACATCATCATGCACAAGGGTTGCAGTATGCAATAACTCAATAAGGGCTGCAGCCCTGTATGATTGTTTACTAACATCACCACAAAGTGATGCCGTAAGGAATACAAACATCGGTCGCATCTGTTTTCCTTTTCGCTTCAAAATAAACCGTGTTACCTTATCGAGCAGGGGTGTGGTACTTTGCATGGATTCCCGAAAATACTTTTCAAATGCCTTTATATGATCTTTGATGGGATTCCGTATTTCGTTGAGTGCAGTCATAAGTGATGGTCAAAAGTACGATTATTTTTAAATTTAACCCCCATTGCTTATTGTTCAACAGATAATTGCATAATGGAATGAACTATCCATTTAGGCTTTTTCTATTACTTTTGACAAAACAAAATAATCAAATGGCTGGATTCCTATTTCATGATATCATTTTCGGGCCTGTAAGAAGCAGAAGACTGGGTATATCGCTTGGTATTAATTTGTTACCTGCCGGAATAAAATACTGTACTTATAATTGTTTGTACTGTGAATGTGGCTGGACAAATTCAGAACTTCCGAAAAAAGGCACATTGCCCTCACGAAAAGAAATAAGAAACTTCCTTGAATTAAAACTTGAAGAATTAAGGGAGTCAGAAATTTATCCTGATGCATTAACGTTTGCAGGAAATGGTGAACCAACGATACACCCGCAATTTGCCGGTATTGTTGAAGATACCATCGATTTAAGAGATCATTTTTTCCCTGATGCCGATGTGGTAGTTCTATCGAATGCAACACAGCTGAACAAGCCTGAAATATTCAATGCTCTGGGAATGGTAGATCAGAACATCCTAAAACTGGATGCCGGTACCGAAGAGGTATTTCAAAAAATTAATCTTCCAAAAATAAATATCACACTTAGTGAGATAGTTAACAATCTCAAAAAGTTTGAAGGGGACCTTATTATTCAAACCCTGTTTTTAAAAGGTGAAAATAATGGACAAGCCATTGACAATACCAATGAGGAAGAAATCAAGGAATGGCTTGGGCACATCAAAACAATAAATCCACACCACGTTATGATCTATTCAATAGACCGTGATACTCCGGCCGAGAATCTTGAGAGAATACCTTTATCAGAACTTGAAGAAATTGCGGCAAAAGTTAATGAACTGGGAGTGAAAACGCAGGTGTATGGGTAGAGGGTTTTGAGTTCGGGGTTCGGGATTCTGAGTTTGCGGATCAAAACCTTCCAGCATACGAGGGACGGGAACCTGGTAGGGTTTTGATTACCAGGGATTCCTGCAGAATAACACTGAATATCAATTGACATCAAAATTTGACTTTTCATAATAAAGATTTTACTTTTGATCCAAATAAATGAATATGCTTGAATATCCTGCGAAGATACTTATTGCATTTGGTGAAGGGGTGAATGGTAACCAGGAGATACTCGACTGGCTGTTAAACAATGGATTTCCCGAGTTATCTGCGCTGGCACATGCCATCAGGGGTGGGGATGAAGCATTTAAATGGCTGCTGAATAATGGTTACCCTCACCTGGCTGCACTTGATTCTGCTATTGATAACAAGCAAAGTGCCTACGAATGGCTGGTTAAACATGATTTTGGTTTTCTCGTAGTTTTTGCTGAGGCCTGCAATAAGAAGGAAAAAGCCCTGATGTGGCTAACACATAATGATCTTCCTATATTTTTGAGACTGGCTAAGATCATTTATGAATTGCGAAATAATCAGACATTCGATTATCATAAAATACACTTCTAATCAATCATAAACCGCAAAGCACGCTAAGAATACGCTATTGCTGAATATTTAACTGCCTGATTCTTAGAAAACATATTTTGTGGGATGTGCATTTATATTGCGTTCTTGGCGGGCTTTGCGGTTATCTCTCTAAAATCCGATCCTTTACTATTACTTACCAAACAATTCTAAAACTTATCCACATTTCGAATAATCGCAGTTCATACAGGTAAGGCATCCTTCCTGATAAACCAGGTCATTGGAACATTTCGGGCAGCTATTGCCCCTTAATTTTGTCCCATCGGGAATATACTTTTTCAGTGTCCTGACAACGCCCGATTTCCAGGTATTAATATGTTCCTCCTCGAGTGTAAGGTTAGATATTAATTCAACCACAAAAGGAATAGGCATTCCATGACGAAGGATTCCTGAGATCAGCTTGGCATAATTCCAGAATTCATTATTAAACTGCCGTGAAAGTCCTTCCATGGTAATTTTGTATCCGTCTTTATCTTCAAACTGGAAATCATAACGGGCATTTAATCCTTCATTCCTGTGTTTTAACACCCACCCTTTTCTTACCCATGTAGGCAGGAAAAATCCTTCGGCATTACCGGTAAAGATCTCATAAGGCCTTTTATCAAGCAATCCCACTACAGCAACCCATTTTTCATGATTGTTCTGAAATCGTACAACTTCTCCTTCGAGCACACGTGGCCTGGGTGGTGCATTGGTTTCTTTAAATGCAGGGGATTCTTTGGTGCCGTTATCACTCACCAGCACTCCGGTTCTTGAACCTTCACGATAGATTGTCATTCCCTTGCAACCACTCCTCCATGCTGTTTCATATATCTGGCCAACGAGTTCCTCGGTGGTATCTTCCGGTATATTAACAGTAACACTGATGCTATGGTCAACAAACTTCTGTATTGCACCCTGCATATTAACCTTACTTACCCAATCGATATCATTAGCCGTGGCCTTGTAATAAGGTGACTTTTTTATAATTTCTTTCAAACTGGCATCATCCATAAAGGTAACCTCATCAATGTTATATCCTTTAACTTTCAGCCAATCAATGAATTTATGATGAAAAACGCGGTATTCCTCCCAGCTATCACCAACTTCATCAACAAAAGAAATCTTAACATTTCTGTCGTTTGGATTTACTTTTCTTCTTCTTTTATAAGAAACATTAAATACTGGTTCTATCCCGGAGGTTGTTTGTGTACAAATGCTGACACTTCCTGTAGGGGCTATGGTTAGCATGGCGATATTCCTGCGTCCATATTTTTCCATTTCGGAATATACCACAGGAGCAGCTTCTTTTATCCTGCCAATAAACGGATTGGTTTTTTCCCTTTCTATATCGAACAATTCGAACGGGCCTCTGCTTTTTGCAAGTTCCACTGAAGAAGCATATACTTCCAGGGCCAGGTGTTTGTGCACTTCTGTTGAGAAGCGGATAGCTTCTTCTGCGCCATATCGCATTCCGAGGGCAGCAAGCATATCTCCTTCTGCCGTAATTCCAATTCCTGTCCGGCGGCCCTGTATACTTTTCTTTCTGATATTTTGCCAGAGATTGAGTTCGGTTTTCTTTGTTTCCAGCTCTTCCGGATCATCAGTTATTTTTTCAATGATCTTATCCACTTTCTCAACTTCCAGGTCAATGATATCATCCATAATCCGCTGGGCGAACCTGGCATGTTTTGAAAAAAGTTCACTGTTGAAACTGGCATGCTCAGTAAATGGTTTCTCTACATAGCTGTAAAGATTTAATGCAAGTAACCTGCAACTATCATAGGGACATAATGGTATCTCCCCGCAGGGATTGGTAGATAATGTCTTAAAACCGAGATCGGCATAACAATCAGGCACCGATTCGCGGATTATTGTATCCCAGAACAGCACACCTGGTTCTGCTGATGACCAGGCATTGTGGACAATCTTTTTCCACAAATCGGGTGCATTTATTTCCTTTGAGAAAACAGGTTCATTGGAGTCAAGCGGAAACTGCTGAACAAATTTTTTATTATTCACTGCAGCCTCCATAAATTCATCGGTAAGTTTCACAGAAACATTGGCTCCTGTTATCTTGCCTTTTGTCATTTTTGCATCAATGAATCCTTCGGCATCCGGATGCTTTACAGAAACACTGAGCATGAGGGCACCACGGCGTCCATCCTGGGCAACTTCCCGTGTTGAATTGGAGTATCTTTCCATAAAAGGAACAATACCTGTAGAAGTTAATGCACTGTTTTTAACCGCGCTTCCTGCCGGTCTGATATGTGAAAGATCATGCCCAACCCCTCCCCGGCGTTTCATTAATTGTACCTGTTCTTCATCAACTTTCATAATTCCACCATAGGAATCGGTTTTCAGGTCATCACCAATAACAAAACAGTTAGATAATGATGAGACCTGGAAATTATTACCGATACCTGCCATCGGGCTTCCCTGGGGTATGATATACCTGAAATTCCTGAACAATTCAAAAATCTCATCTTCCTTCATCGGATCAGGATATTTCTTTTCTATTCTCGCAACCTCCCGGGCCAGCCTTCGGTGCATATCATCCGGGGTAAGTTCATAAATATCCCCATTACTGCTCTTCAGGGCATATTTATTCATCCATACATTGGCAGCAAGTTCATCTCCACCAAAATATCCTGTAGCAGTTTTTAAAACTTCTTCATGGGAATATTTTTTAGGTTCAGGTAACGAATATTCCTGATCTGTATTCCCCTCGGATTGCTGTTTATTCCCATCAGGGGTTTCCGGAGGATCAGGACGATGTCTCTTTTCCAATACCTCATTGTAAAATGAGGCTTCCTTCACTTTTGTATCATTTTCCGCACTTGCGAAAAGATCTTTATCCATATCCTGTGAATGAATTAATAATTAATGTTCAATAACCGTTCTAACTAATTTACTTCTAGTAATTTATGCCCTGGTGTGCGTATTCAAATCCAGACACCAATATACAACAAGATATAAGGGTAAAAAAGAGAATCTTTTCAACGTAGCATTGTTGAAAAATATAGATCTGCTTTCTTTATTTAGCTGTCAGGAGCAATTAATAACAGGGAGTTTTCCCCCCTGACTATGCCTGATCATCCTAAAATGAACGCTTAACAATGTACTGTATCCCAATAGATTACATTATGTGTCACCAAGACAACAGCAAAGATATAAAAATCACTCTGGCACAGAAAATCGGTTGAAATCAAACAGGAATATTTTTCAAATATTTAATTCTATAATTAAATACAATCCTTTGATTTCTAACTCATTTTAGTCCGGGTTATTTTTTATGTTTTTTTATCAACAAATATTGTTAACAAAAAAATCATTTTTGAGGGTAACCTGTACCAACCCGTAGAGGGCTGCGGGCTGTAGCGTATAAGGTTAAAAATCAAGGCTTAACGACAAATAGAACACGCCATTGTTGAATGCCCAATCTTCCATTCCCCAGGCATAATCCGCACGCAGGTAATAGCCCAGAACACGGCTGCGTAAGCCAAAACCAAATCCGGATACAATCGGTTCTTTTTGAATTTCGACGGTTATATGCAGTGGGCCGTTATAGATATGTCTTGTATATAATGAATTTTCTTTTGAATAAGGATTCCATCCAGTCCATGCTGTACCCACATCACCAAAAGCAACAATCTGGAAGCTATTGAGGAAATCTGATTTTATTGGCCGGTTCATGAAATACCTGAATACTGGAAATCGTAATTCGCTATTGATTACAAAAAAACTATTCCCGTTTCTTATGTTCTGGTTAAAACCACGCATATTGGTTGCCAGTGTTTGGTATCTGTAATTTTCAGAGAAATCGATTGGTGTTTCATTATTAAATTTGGGGAACAGCCAGTTATCAACGCCTCCCATATAATAAATGAGTTTGTTCTGTCCGAATGAGGTACTTGCAGCAATACGGTTAGCCCAGATAAAAGTCCTGTGTATCCTGGTATAATGCCTGAAATCGGCTCCAATGACAAACAGATCTTTTGTGTTCTTATCCAATAACTGAAAATACTCTGCAAAGATTTTATACCTGGTACCATAATACAAATTCAGGCCAATATTCCTGGTATCATCAAAGGTAAATTCACCTTTTAATCCTACCCAGTTTTCATAACGGTTAGGTTCCTGAAGATTATACTGGTCGGTCGAAAGAAAAACGGCAGCATCATTCCTGAAGGTCATCGTTCCTTTCACACTCATGGCTTCATTAAAGGGCCATCCAAGTACGTAAAAGAATTCATTGGTATGGAACCTGATAATCGAATAATAACTGACACCTTCAAGTGTTTGACGATGAAAAGTGAAATGTTTGTCAAGCCTTCCCTTGAGGTTAGAATAGTTAAAAAGATACTCATTATTAACAAGGTTAACGTTCAGCCTAACACCACCTACAAGCCTGTAGTCTTCCATTAGATCTGAAACCCCTATCTTAAAAAGTGCATTAAATCCCGGATTAAGATAAATCGGGCCTCCACCGGTAAACTGCTGATATGTAGCATTGAGAAAAGTAAAATCAATTTGGGTGGTCAACTCATTAAAAAAGTATTCAACCCTGTAATTCCTTCTTTTTGGCAGCACAAATTTACCATCCCCGGGTTTATCATATAATCCCGGTTTAATAACAGGTGTTACCCTTTTGTCGCCATTAATTTCAAGGTATGATTGTTTTTCAAATTCATAATTATCAATGTCAATCCTGGAGATATTACTATCCTCCCCTTCCCTTACTGACCTGAATCTTTTTCTTGGCTTGACCATTTTATCCTTACCCGGCCTGGTATCAGGAGCACTTTTAATCTCGAGAATTTCTTTTTCAATTTTTAACTGTTGCTGCATGTAGGGTGTATTAATAATAGCGACCGGTTCCAATGATTTGTCAGGGACCATATCCTGTATGTACAGCCTGTATAGATCATCTTCATAGATCACCTTTGACTGTTTACCTGCCATGCTGCTGATACTTTGCTCCAGAATATTCCTTGAATAGTTCGTCACAGGAAAATACTCCATAAAATAGCGGTAATGTATTGCTGTATCTACACGGCTGATCACACTATCAAACTTACCGATGAACTGATTATAAATCCCGTTTTCATCACTGAGAAAAGAAATATAACCATTCCCGTAATCCATAGGTTGTCGTTCGGTAGCAATTGTAGTACTGGTAAGTCTTCGCAGAACATCGCTTTTTGTACTATAATCGTATAAAAATATGTCGGTGTACCGGGGGATCTCTTCGGGAAATTCCTCCACTACTTTTAACGTATCATCAGGCCGGTTTGAGCAAAAAACAATTCTTTTAGAATTATGAATAAAAGCAGGTTGAAAGTCATCATAAATATCACGGGTAAGCTGCTCGTGAGAACCAGAGGCAATATCAAATACAAAAATATCCGATTGCCCGTTTTTCACAGCAGAGAATACGATCTTGCGGCCATCATCAGAATAGTCAAAATCGGTTACTTTCTCAAAGTTAACCAGTAACATCGATTCGGTTTTCTTTGTTTCGATGTTATAAAGATTCAGATAGACATAACCTTTACGCTCAATGACGAATGCAAGTAACTGGCCGGTGGGATGCCATTCGAGAATGGGATAGGTATAATCTGTATTTTCACCGAGTTTAAAACCGGCTTTGTATATGCGTTTCTTTTTCCCTGTCGAAAGATTCTGAAACCAGATCTTATATTGTCCGAGCTCGTTGGTAATATAAGTAACGTATTGACCATCCGGGCTAATATGTAGTTGCCCGTAATAAGTATCTTCCCTGGGTTTCTTTAGTAACATGTTTTCAGGCAGTAACCTGCTGTTATCATCTTTATTATAATATGCCTTATAATATTCGAGGCATTCTTTCATCAGTGACTTAAATGAAACGCCCAGAACATACAGAAACCCATTTTCAATGCTGTGGCTGATATTGGTCATATGAAGAATATCGGGTACTGCAGACTTTCCATATTCTTCTGAAATATACCTCCACATAGCATGACCGGCGTATAGGGCATCATCACCGCTCAGATGATTAAACTTTTCAAACAGCCCCGATTGAATCCCGTCTTTTACTCTGTTATCAATTCCGGTATTCCAGTTCACGGAAAGAAATGAAATCAGGCCGTTTATGTACCAATCAGGTAATACGAAAAGTGCGGAATTTTTTATCTGAGATCCTATGCTGCCTCCATAAAGTAATTTATTAATAACAATATTGGCGATACCGGCCCTGATCTGTTTTTCAAAATCCAGGTAGTCGCCGGTAAAATATAAGATAACCTTACGGCCAAGTATCTTGGTAATTCCCCCGGTGTTGTATTCGGGTTCTTCTTCCAGTCCGATATTACTTTGCTTGAGGTCGGTAAGGTTATTGAAAACTATGAATTGTATTTTGTCATCAACATTTGATTCAAGGTGACGCTCCATTTGTTTCAACTGGCTTTGAGCATACATGGATGTAAACTCAGCCAGCTTCTGGCCATCCCGGTAAAAATAAACATCAAAATCATCGAACATGTAATAGGTCCAGATGAATTCACGATATTGAACTCTGTTTTTGCCGAAATTTAACTGGGAACCATTATAAAATTGTCCATACCCGGAACTGAAAACCAGGATGAAAAAAACAAGCAATCCGCAAAGCCTCAAAAGATTTATTCCCGATCTGTTGGTAACCATTCAACCCATATATTTTATAAAACGAAATTAATTAAATTTTAGCTCATCAGGGTTTTATTGAGGAAAACATATTTTAATAACTTTGCCAGGCTTTGTTTTATTATACTTTTGTTACAGATTCAATTACTCAATTTAATGATCACAATTAAGAGATTTATCTTTAATCCATTTCAGGAGAACACATACCTTCTCTATGATGAAACCAACGAATGTTTGATTGTAGATCCCGGATGTTATGAAGATTTTGAGAAACAGGAGTTTTCCGGATTCATTGCTCAAAACAAGCTGAAACCCGTAAAACTTGTCAACACTCACAGCCATATCGATCATATCCTTGGCAATAATTTCATCATAAATAAATATAATATCGGACTCGAGATTCATCGAGAGGGAAAGGAATTTCACAATGCCTCAAAAGATCATGGCCTGGCCTTCGGTATGATAATTGATAAACCCATTGAGCCCTCCGGATTTCTCGAAGATAATAGTATTATAAATTTCGGTAATTCAACCCTCGAAGTTTTATATACCCCCGGACATGTGGATGGGCATATTTGTCTTTTAAGCCATGAGCAAAAGTTTGTAATTGTTGGTGATGTCCTGTTCCAGATGAGCATTGGCAGAACAGACCTTCCTACCGGGGATTATGATCTGTTGATGAACAGTATCCGTGATCAATTGATGGTACTTCCTGATGATTATATTGTTTATCCCGGACATGGTCATGAAACAACAATAGGATATGAGAGAATGAATAATCCCTTCCTTAATCAATAATTTTGTATTGTCGTTCCAAGGATTGTTTTACGTAATTCTCCGGGATAATCTCCCGGGGATCTGCATTCTTTAAAGAATAAATTATTGATTTATAAAATTGATAATGCTTGTTTCATTTATATTCATCATACAATTAAAATGTCCCTTCGGGCACTTATTATAACCAAGTTTGCTGCATGGACGGCATGAGAGATTTTCAACCTCCATGATAACAGAATTAACTCTTGAATCAGCCGGAAGATAGGGATACATTCCAAATCCAGGGATGGTATTACCCCAGATTGATAACACATCTTTTTGAAAAGCTGCTGCAATATGCATTAAGCCGGTATCATTGGTAATAACCCTTGAGGCCTTCCTGATCAGAGAGGCCGACTGGTTGATATTGAACATACCGCATGTATTATAAACCTTTTCACCAAGTGCATTTCGTATCTGCTCTCCCCTTTCATAATCCTCTTTCCCACCAAGTAACATCAGCTGTTTATTTACAAATTCACCCAGCGAGATAATCTTTTCAACCGGAAAGATTTTTGTAAAATGCCTTCCACCAATGACCATCGCCACATATTCTTTCCTGAACAACTCGGGAAAGGTTTGGATATCAATATTATCTTTTGGATCAATATAATACTCAAGCCCTTTATTATCGTTCTGTACATCCAGTGGTTTGACAGCATAAAAATACCTGTCAACAATGTGTACATCCGGCAATCTGTTTATCTTCATGTTAACGATCAGCCATTTGGGAATATTGATCTTTGGAAAGCTTGCAGATGGTATGCCGGCTAATTTTGTTTTAACAATAGTTGTGCGCAGGTTCTTATGCAGGTCTGCAATAAAGTCGAATTTTTCTTTTTTCAAAGCTGCAATAACCCTGCTCAACCCGCTATCATCAAGGCAGTGTATTTTATCAACATTGGGATTTGATTCCAGTATTGTTTTAAAATGAGCCTTTGTCAGATAATGCAGCTCCACATCAGGTATCTGATTCTTAATACATCGTAACACAGGGGTAGTAAGTACGATATCCCCGATTGAACTGAACCTTATTACCAGTATTTTCTTCACAACCATCCCTTATGCTGGCAAAGATAACACTTTAGGTATTGAAGCTATCATAGTCCCCTCTATATCCAACAACAATTTATTCTAATTTTGCATCATGGAACTTACGGATACGCATACGCATCTTTATCTGCCGGAGTTTGACAATGACAGGCCTTCGGTTGTTGAACGAGCCCTTGATAATAATGTGAAATATATGTTATTGCCCAACATTGATAGTACCACTGTTGATTCAATGCTGCACCTGTGCCGTGATTATCCTGACCACATTTTTCCAATGATCGGATTACATCCTACTTCGGTAAAAGAAAATTACAAAGAGGAGCTGGGGATCCTTGGACAAAGCCTATCAGGGTATGAGTTTATTGCCATTGGAGAAACCGGTATGGACCTTTACTGGGATACAAGTCTTGAGAAAGAACAGGAAATCGCTTTCAGGCAACAGATAAATCTTGCTTTGGATCATGATCTTCCTATTGTAATCCATCAGCGGAATTCATATAATGAGATTGTGGATGTTCTGAGAAGCATAGACCGCAAAGGATTAAAAGGTGTATTTCATTGTTTTTCGGGTACTATCGATCAGGCGAATGAGGTTATTGACCTTGGTTTTATGCTGGGGATAGGTGGAGTTTTAACTTTTAAAAACTCGAAATTATTCCAGGTGGTAGAACAGATTGACCTGAAACACATTATTCTTGAAACCGATGCACCTTTTTTAACACCACATCCATTCAGGGGGAAGCGTAACGAAAGTTCATACACATCTCTTGTTGCTGAAAGACTTGCAGAAATAAAAAAGAAATCAACGAATGAAATAGCTGAGATCACCACTGCAAATGCAGATCAGCTTTTCAGATTTAAAAATTATTAAAGATGGAATCTCAACCTTCAATATTCGTCATATATACCGGTGGAACGATTGGCATGGTTAAGGATCCCGAAACCGGGGCAATGTATCCCATCGATCTTGAAAGGCTATACCACCATATTCCTGTGCTGGAATCGTTGCATTATGATATCGATTATTTTTCATTTGATCCGTTGGTTGATTCTTCTGATATGAAGCCTTCTTTCTGGATTAAACTGGCAGAACTGATAGAAGAAAATTACGAAAAATACGATGGCTTTGTCGTTCTGCATGGCTCGGATACGATGGCATATACAGCATCAGCATTAAGCTTTTTACTCGAGAACCTGAACAAACCGGTTGTTCTTACCGGTTCTCAGATTCCTCTTGGTGTTGTCAGATCCGATGGCAGGGACAATTTTATCAATTCGATTGAGATCGCTGCAGCCAGGGAGGACGGTATAGCCATAGTCCCTGAAGTTTGTGTCTTTTTCGAAAACCAGCTTTACAGAGGTAACCGTACTACAAAGTTCAATGCTGAAAACTTCGATGCTTTTATGTCGGGTAATTATCCTCATCTGGCAGATGTGGGCGTACAGATCAAGTACAACAGGAATTATATCCGAAAACCCAATTTCAAGAAATTACGGGTACATAAAAAGTTAGATTACAATATTGCCATTCTAAAGTTATTTCCCGGTATTACGAAAGACTATGTTTGTGCATTATTTAATATACCAAGTCTGAGGGCAGTCATCTTTGAAACTTATGGATCGGGAAATGCCCCGACCGACAAAGGATTCATTGATACCCTGAGGAATGTGATCAACAAAGGGATGGTAATTCTGAATGTTACCCAGTGTAAATCGGGCACTGTCGCCCTGGGATTATATGAAACCAGTGCATTGCTGGGGGAAATTGGTGTTATCAGCGGTCACGACATTACTACAGAATCAGCCATTACCAAGCTCATGTATTTATTGGGGGAGGGGTATGAATACAACAAGATCAGGGAACTTTCACAACGTTCACTTCGGGGTGAGATGACCATACAGTCGAACTAATTTAGAATATTGCCTACAGGAAAATAAAAATCACAAATTTCAAATTTCAAATATCAAATAAATTCCAATTTCGAATTCTCAATGACCAAAACTCTCAACTTGTAAGGGTTTGAATTTTTTGTCATTAAATATTGGTGCGTATTTGATATTTGAAATTTGGGATTTGCTTTTTATATTGCGTTAGCATATTACAACAACAGGCACAGGTAGTTCATATTTTTATTAAATTTGCAAGCCCGAAATCAAGGATAAATATTATTCGGAGAGGTGGCCGAGCGGTCGAAGGCGCACGCTTGGAAAGCGTGTGTACGCCAA
>CAYXUU010000051.1:14710-36912 GCA_964468645.1 uncultured Bacteroidales bacterium | reverse complement strand
GAACTTGGATTTCAAGGTAAATATTTAATCAGGGTATCTCTTTCCCTTTATGGGGGACTATAGGGGGCATATCAATTTTTCAGTTCAATATACTCACCATCAGCAAAATAAGTAGCGTAAGTATCCCATTCATATGACTCACCAACAGCTTCAATCCTCCAGAAGATATAATTGGCATTCAGGAGATCCCCTGCTTCATTGAGTTCTCTTGAGATACCAAGGTAGTTGTAAGAGGCACATATCTGTGGGAGCACACTTTTCATATGTTCAACCTGTATGCTGCCAGCAGCCAGGTAGCAATAACCCATGATCCGCACGCAATCATATGTATTGAGCGTACTCACATTGGGTTGCAATCCTGTTGCCGTTTGTATTCTTGTTGTCAGCTCCGCGGCATTTTTCGGAGTATAACTGGCTGTGCCGATACCCATCGCGGGGGCTGTAAAATTTACCTGCACAGCAAACTCGGCATTCTGTGTACTGGCTGTTATATCATTAAGGACAGCATTCCCGTCACAGCCATACCAGGGAACGGTAACCAGGTCGGATTGGGCAGTTGCGGCATCAAATATCAAGGATGTCTCTTCGATCGCGAAACAACAAACACCAACCTTTCCGGCGCCATACTGATTCTTTGCCTGGATGACCTGTTCGTTAAGATCGGCCGCTAAAGTTGTAAAATCAGTGGTATTTGCGGGGTAACTGATTGAACTGAAGACAGTCCCTCCTGTTGCCTCGAAATCAGGTGTAAGGGCATTGAAAAGACCTTCCCCGTAACTGTCGTTCCGCCAGACAATGATGACAGCTTCAATCTCATCAAAATCCAGGTATTTGGTGATCGCCTTCGATTGCCTGGTATCGTCTGTCATTAAACGAAAAATGTTGTCTCCGGCAATGGCAAGTGAAGGAGCCGTGCTGTGGCTGTTTAACATCAGCATTCCACGATCATTGATAAAATTCATTATAGCCCCGAGCTCCATACTGGTGTATGGCCATGCTGCCAGCAGTCTTACACCCTGATTATATAATGATGTGACAGCCTGTACTGCTTTTGCAGAATCTATATCGGTACCCTCAAAAACCAATTTAAGACGAACAGGATTGCCAGCGCTGGCCATTAAGGCATTGAAATCATTGACGGCGAATTCCATTGTTGTTTTTCCAAGTTCATATTCTTCCAAAGTTAATGAAGGGAACAATCCACCGATCAGGATTTCATTATTGACAGGATCGGGATCACATGAATCTTTCTTACACTGGTTGAATACCAGTAATGCTAAGACCAAAAACATGGTGGGTAAGATAAGTCTGATAGTTGTTTTCATGGTTTATATAGTTTGGCTTGATCATATAAAGATATATAATATTATTTAATCTGGCGGAAAGTGATTTAAGATTTAATGTTCAATTGCTCTATTGTTCGATTGTTTCATTGTGCTGAAGGGACGAATTCCGTCGAGCAAAAGGCGAGAGGGAACGCGTCCCTGAATATGTTGTATACGGAGTACCGATATGCTCCAGACAAATTATTTGTATATTAGCAGTGGCAATATGTAACTGGTCACAACCACAAACCAGATCACACATGAAACAACTTATGCGCACCACAACCTTCCTTCTGGCCTGTATCTGCCTGTTTGACTGTGGAGAAGTTATGGGGCAGTGGACGGCATGCGAGGGACTGGATGGAGCTGATGTTTATGATATGGTAATAAGTGATTCTTCGCTCTTTATTTCAGGAACAGGTAATGGTATATTCAGTAGAAATATTTACAACGGAGAATGGCAGTTGAATTATAGACCAGAATATCATGATCCTCAGGAAATGGAGAGTAGTGAAGACATAATAGTTGTGTCTCTCGGTTGGTCTATGATAATGTCTTTAGATTATGGTAACTCATGGTTTGAGGTTGATACGTTAAGATACAATTGGATTTGTAACAGTGCAATAATTGATGGTAGAGTTTTCATTGCAACCGAATCAGGCATGACTGATTATAATGGTATTATGCGATCAGATGATAATGGGATCACATGGCAATCTGTTTTTGAAAGGCAAAATATCCCTGTAGATCTCTCTCATTCCAATGATAATCTGTTTGCTTACACAATTCGCTTTGATACGATTTTCCAATCAGGAAACTATGGTGAAACCTGGTATATGATCAAGCCACCTAATATACCATACTTAAATAAACGATATAATTGTGTATTTTACGAGTTAAACAATAGAATATACCTTGGTACTAATTACGGTGTTTTTTTATATCCTGAACATCTGGGTTACTGGATTGAGAAAAACGATTCATTGCCTGAGAATACTTGTGTTAATGATTTTTGCTATTACAACGATGAACTTTATATTGCTACTTCAAAGGGCGTTTTCAAACTAGATGAAAATACAAGTTCGTGGTCTGGAGCAAATGAGGCTTTACCTGTACATGGTATTTCAAGACTCTTAAAGTTTAATGACCTACTTTATTGCAGTACTCCGGCTGGTGTATTTTTTTATGAGAAAGGGTTGAACTGGTATCCTTATAATGATGGTCTTAATTTCCTCAATACTGAAAATTTGATTTACGCGAAGAATAAATTTTGGGTAAAGAATGATTGCAGGATTTTCAAGTCAGAAAATGATGGTATGACATTTGAACTAGCATCAGTTGAAGACTCGAGGTTTTTTGAGCTCTTTCACGATGATTCTTTGTTATTTAAAATTGATTATTCAGGATTTTCATCAAGTAATGATGAATGTATTCAATGGACCTTGAATAATGTAAATTTATTAGAGAACAGATTTTCTGATTTTTGTGCAACAAATCAGCACTTATTCGTTCTGAACCAAAATCATCTTTTCAGAAGTAATAAAGACACTATTCTTTGGGATTCAATTTATATACTATCAGAGATACCAAGCCTTAGAAAAATAATTGCAATCGACAGTGTATTATTTATGTTCAGCTGTTATCAGGATACTTGTTATATGTTTAGATCCTTAAATGAAGGAATAACTTATGACACAGTAAATACTCCAACAACTGATTATCCATATTATTATATTGATGCAGTTGATGGTTCTATTTTCTTGCTTGCCACTCATGAAGTTTATTACTCAGAGAATTATGGCAATAATTGGGGGGTTTTAGATCTTGATTCGGTTGATTATTACTCCCAGGTAGCAAAGGAAGACAATGTATGCATAATTCATAACTATTTTAGTTACTATGTTTTTGGACCTGGTATTTATTTAACTGATAATGATGGCGAAACATGGAATGAAATTTCAGATGGATTGCCAAAAGCAATTAGTAATCCTTTTTCAAATAAAATTGTAATAGAGAATAATATTATATATACGTGCCCAAGGTATAATGGGCTATGGTATCGCGATGATATAATTACAATATTCGAAGAATCATTTTCAGAAGAAGGCAATAAGATTATAACAAGCGCATACCCCAACCCCTGCTCATCCCAAACCACAATCCAATACAGCCTCACTGAACCATCCCTGGTAACCATAGACATCTTCGATCAAACAGGAAGGTACTTAGAAACACTTTGCCAGGAGAACCAACCCTCTGGGCTGAGACAGGCGCAATGGAAAACGGATGGATATGCCACCGGGATTTATTTCTATCGTGTGGGGGTGAATGGTAGGGCTTTAACGGGCAAAATCATTAAACTGGATTAACCTATGAAACATCGAAAAAACATAGTCTTTGTTTATTTGTTACTCCTGTCTGGCTTTTTCATACAGGGGCAATCTATCGACCTCACCTTCACCGCCATCAACGACACTGTTTACGTACCTCTAGATAGCCTAAAAGTAATGAACAGGACGCAGGGGGGTGATACTATGTTGTACTATCCTGATACGGTACTCACCCTTTACTATGTAGGTATTGAAGAACAGGTACAGAACAATTATAGAACATTAGTACAGGGTGTATTCCCCAATCCTATCACCACAGAGGCAACGATAAATATCTATGTTCCAGGTCACCAAAGAGTGAATCTGATTGTAACTGATATATTGGGTAAGCCCCATGCTGATCTGTTGACTGAGCTGGATGAAGGAATGCATGAGTTCAGGTTCATTCCTGGTCAGGATAGGATATATTTACTATCTGTGATTACCGGAGATGGCATTAAAACTGTTAAGCTGATTAATGCATGTAGTAATCAGAGGCAATGGTGTGAGTTATCAAACATCAATTCAAATCAAAGTGAGATTGAACAAAAGGCATCCTCGATTAGATCCGAGTTCGTTTTCAACCATGGAGATTATTTATTGTTTATTGGCGACTCAGAATGGAATAATTGGGGATTTTGCGGTTTTAATGCTGGTTATAATCTTAAAGGTATATATAAGTGGTACGGTAATGGTCATGGTTCTGATTTATTTGGTTTTAATACTCTTCCTGGTGGATACCGGGAGCATGATGGTTCGTCTGGTTTATTGGGTTCTAACAGTATGATTTGGTCTTCTATGGGGGGTGCTAATTTTTTTGGAACGTTCACAAATTTTGATTGGAGTCATAATGATGTTGGTAATGATGATTACTTCAAGACAGCAGGTTTCTCAGTCCGTTGCATCAAAGACTAACCCAAATCAAGCCCTCTCAGCCATGTTATTTTCACCTAACCCTTACTATACCCCAACAATTATGTCCTGTCTGAAGCCCTAAAATAACTCCATAGGTATATGTTTATCACAGACAATGCACGTGGGAATAACCTACTGGCTTCTCCCTGACAATCAAACTATAAGAATGGCAAACAAAGGCAAAAGAAAGAAAAATCCTACCTGTACAGCTACATCAATTTATTCACCCAATCAGGGCATGACGATCTCAGATCAGAACCTGGTTTCGCGTACCCCCCCTGGAAACTGTTTTAGTTTCACTTTAACTGCTTCCCCTGGTTATCCGCTTTCCACCTTCCGGCTCAGGATAAGGTAAACAGGGATGGTGATCAGGCCGAAGAAGATCAGGAAGAAAGTCCACAGGCCGCTGGTGTTGCTGCTTGCTTTCAGTGAGTTGATGATACAGATGAGCCAGGGGATGGCTATGATCAGGGATGATAGGGCTATCCTGACGTAGCTTACCTGGCCTTCTGAGGTGAATACAAAGGCGGATAACAGGATTAGGATAATGAGGAAGTAGATTGTCCAGGAGAGTTCCCTGACATATTCTGCCAGATGCTTCATTAGATGCTTTTAGATATAATTTAAGTTAAGAAATAATTTTTATATGCTTTAGCATATAGACATATATATAATCACACAGTACACAGAAGTTCAAATATATAATTGGATTGCCCAAACCTTAAAACCCAGATCGACATTTTTCCGCCTATCAATCGGTCAACCAGTCCGTCAACTAAAATACAAACCCTCGCTAAGCAAAGCTCAGCAAGGGTTTCAAAAATCAAATGTACCCGGGGCGGGACTTGAACCCGCACGGGCGCAATGCCCATTGGATTTTAAGTTTTAGGAAGTATGATATAATAAAAACTTATTAGATTGTATAACAGCATTTAAAGAAATCTATTGTGTCAAATAGAAACGAATAAAATCATATAAAATCACGATTTGTTGTACCTATGTTGTACCTATATTTTGTACATTTGCCATTAAATAATAGTCTATGGCTAGTATTCAAGTTGTACTCAGAAAGAAAAAGAACAAAAAAGGAGAATACCCTTTAGTAATTCGTATCACCAAAGATAGGAAAACATCCTACATTTATACAGGAAAATACATTTTCGAAGATCAATGGGATTCATTGAATCAACGGGTCAAGAAGTCTTATCCCAATTCACAGCGACTAAATAATTATTTGCTTAAAAGGCTGGTTGAGATAAATGATGAATTTCTGAAACTGGAAGCCGAAAACAAGTTGAAATCTGTTCATAGTTTTCATAAGCAATTCAAACTAAAAGACTTGAAAACTTCATTTTTTCACTTGGCAGACAAATACCTAATGCATATGGAAAAAGCTGGCAAATATAGTCGTTTGAAAGCTGAACGAAGTAGAGTAAATCATTTCAGAAACTATCTGAAAGGAGAAGATATTTCCTTTCGACAGATTAACGAAGCTCTCTTAAGAAACTTTCAGGCTTATTTAAAAGGGGAGCGACAATTGAAAGAACGCAGTGTTGTAAATAATCTAATTGTGATACGAACGCTGTTTAACCAAGCCATCCGTGATGGTATCGTTGATCAGAAGTATTATCCGTTTGGAAAAGGAAAAATTCAGTTGAAGTTTCCTGAAAGTATTAAAATCGGTTTAACTATGGAAGAAGTGAACCGCATTGAAGACCTTGATTTGGTTACAGGTTCTCCGATATGGCATACTCGAAACATTTGGTTGTTTTCTTTTTATTTTGCTGGCATGCGAGTTTCTGATGTGCTGAGAGTGAAATGGTCAGATTTTAGGGATGATCGGCTTTACTACACCATGGGGAAAAACCAAAAGGTTGGCTCACTGAAAATTTCTGAAAAAGTACGATCTATTTTGGAGTTATATTTAAGTGATAAAACCGTAGAGAATAATTATGTTTTTCCCGAATTAAAAAAGGCGAATAGTAATAGCCCTCAAGATATTGTCCGAAAAATCACAACAGCAGTGAAGAAGTTCAACAAGTATTTAAATAAAATTGCCGAATTGGCTGAAATAGAAAAAAAACTTACCATGCATATTGCGAGACATACATTCGGAAATATTTCAGGAGATAAAATTCCTATTCAATTACTGCAAAAACTTTACCGTCATACTTCAATAAGTACAACAATAAATTATCAAGGAAACTTTATATTTAAAGATACTGATGACGCCTTAGAAGCTGTAATAAATTCGACCCAAATGGGAGAATAACTGGGATGAGCTTATGGGAGTCTTTAACCATTACTCCACCACAAACTTACACTTCCCCACAACCTTCCCATCACTCCTCACCACAGCAACATACATTCCTTTCCTCCAGGAAGTAACCTCTGTTTCTGCTTCCAACTGCCCGGAATATATCTTTTGTTCATGCTTTAGTATACCAAAAATATCATAATATTTCAAGTTAATGTTTTGATGATATTGTGTATTTCCCAAAGCAAAGGTGATATTCTTCTTAGCAGGATTGGGATAAGCCGTTATAGGAATTGAACTTAGGCCTATATAATAATCCTCCGGGGTTGGCACTTCATCCGTATCAACCCATATCATACAATCCGATATATCTATTATTCCTGAACTAATTGGATGAGGACACAGACTGTCGTAGGTATATTGATTTGTGTCAAAAGGAACAGATTCTAGGTTTTCGTTTATTTTATACATTAAGATATCCCAATCAGTTTTGCCTAATCTATAGCTAACCCCAATAACATATTCATCATTAGATGTTCTAATTAATTGGCTAGTACCTTCAGTATTTTCCTGAGTATTATAAAGATGTAAATTAGCAGATGTATCTATAATAAACTCACCATATGGATTACCCATATCTTCCTGTCCAAAATTTGATGATGTTAAAAACAAACTATCATTTACACGCTCTACCTTATAAATAAAATTATCTAATATATCAGGCCCTATTACTGCATTCGGTATATGTTTATGCCCAAGTTCTTCCCCATTGTGATTTAGAAACATTAATAATGAATTTTGTACTCCACCTCCCATTCTACGTGCTCCAACACCCATAAATACAGAATCATTCAATTTTATCATATCATATCCCTCACCAATTAAGGAGTCGTTTACACCAAAAGGAATCAGCCATTTTTCATTGAACAAACTATCAATATATATAAACATTGGTCTCAGGTATACATGGCTTGGATTACCAGGATATGGCCAGTAACACCTGCCAGTGATAACGTATTCATTTTTAACTTTATGAAGATTTTGTCCACTTGGTTCAGCTATTAGGGGATGATCTTCTTCTTTTGCATAAGCTTTACGCCAAAGAAGATTGCCATTTTTATCCACATAATCCAAATGAACCTGGTCAAGGTTTGTCTCTGCTTCAAAATACCCTAATGCTAGTATATCACCATTATCTAAAGTAATTACATCCCTATAAGTGCCTTTCAAATAATACTCCTGAGGTAAAACCCTGCACCATTCTTTCTCCCCACAAGAATCAAGTTTTACTAGAAGAGGCCAAAATCCAATTTCATCATTATTAATAGTTCTCGCAATTATTAAATTCCCAGTTTTATCAGATTTGATATGTCCGCTATATACGAATGTATTATCCCATGTCAATATTTTTTCCCATAAAATGTTTCCATTGATATCTGTTTTAAAGATCCAATTTCCTTGAGGTGTTTCGATATAATTACTTAATATGTATCCTTGATCATAAGACTCAATTATATCTGTAAAGGATTCATTTGAATTAGAATTGCCAAAAATATGATCCCATCGTTGTGTGAATAACTGCTGAGAAATGCTTAACAATAATAATAGTGTTAACAGACTTTTCATAAAGTTTAATTTTCTAAACAATCAATAACCTGCCTGGATTCTGCGATTTTCATTTTAATCAACAAGTGTAAACTTGACACTTTCGATAAGTTTCTCATTACTAATCAATGACACAACATATAAACCTTGTTTCCAGTTGCGTGTATTAATAACTCTTTGATTTTCTCTATCGTGTATTGCAAATTTTGTTATCATATTACCTAATAAATCATTTATTACGATAAAACCATGTCGATCTATTTCAAGCGTATAATATATGATAATATAGTCTTTTGCTGGATTCGGGAATAACCTCAAAAATCTTGGTCCTTTTGCTTCTAATAATTCAATATATTCCTCATAGGCTTCGCTGGCTTTAATGAAATTCATAAAAATGTAAGGTTCACAGTAAGTTACAGTATCAATAGCTATGAGAAGATTTCTTATTTTCTTTTATAATTGCTGTGCTAACCATGGTATCCGATAAATAGGGGACATCTCCCATGAGGGAACTTAGTTATAAATAAATCATTCCGCAAAACAAAAAATTTATCTGGACTTTTCAACCATTACTCAACCACAAACTTACACTTCCCAACAACTTTTCCCTCACTCCTAACCACAGCAACATACATCCCTTTCCTCAAGGAAGAAACCTCCGCTTCTGCTTCCAACTGTCCGGAATATATCTTTTGTTCATTTATTAATCTGCCAAAAATATCATAACAATGCAGGTTAATGTTTTGATGGTATTGTGTGTTCCCCAAAGAAAAAGTGATCTTATCCTTTGCAGGGTTGGGATAGGCTGTTATAGGAATTGAACTTAAGCTTCTATAATAATCCTCCGGTGTTGGCACTTCATCTGTATTAACCCAGATCATACAATCTGATATATCTATTATCCCTGAACTTATCGGATAAGGACATAGACTATCGTACGTATATTGGTTTGTATCATATGGTACAGATTCCAGGTTCTCATTGATTTTATACATCAATATATCCCAATCAGAAGCTCCTTCACGATAACCTATGCCTATAACATAATTACTCTCAACTGTTTTTATTACCTCTCTATTACCTAATGTGCTTGTTCTTGCCTGAAAATTGTATAATGTACCTGCTGTATCAATTACAAATTCCCCGCCTGAATAATCTACTTCATTACCCCAGGATGCAAGTGCCATATATAGACTATCATTGATTTTTTGGATTTTTCTTATCAGATTTTCTTTAACTTCAGCTCCAATGGCTTCATTTTGAATTGTATTAAAATCTATTTCATTTCCATATTTGTCAAAGGTCATCAAGAGGGATATTATTTCTGAATCCTCATATACCATTCCTGCACCAAAAAAAATGGAATCATTCACAGTAGTCATGCAATATGCCTTACCAACCAGCGAATCATTCACGCCAAAAGGTAATAACCACTTTTCATTAAACAAACTATCAATTGCAATAAACATCGGCCTAAGATACACATGGTTAGGATTACTAGGATATGGCCAGTAACACCTTCCATTAATATAGTATTCATTATTAAAAGTTTGTAGACTAATCCCATTTGCTTCAGCAATTAGTGGATGTTTCTCTTTTGTTGCATAGGCTTTTCGCCATAATAGGCTACCCTCTTCATCCACATAGTCTAAATAAACTTGATCAAGATTTGAGTCTGATTCAAAATAGCCAATTGCAAGTATATCATTGTTTTCGAGTATTACAACATCCCTATAATAACCATATGAATAATTATTTTGAGGAAAAATTCTACACCAAACTTTTTCACCACATGCATCAATTTTTATCAGCATTGGCCAAAACACAAATTCAGCATTATGTATTGTGCCGGCTATTATTAAATCCCCACTATTTTCAGATTTAATATACCCACTATAAACACTTGTATTTTCCCATGTTAATATCTTGTCCCAAAGTAATCCTCCATTAATATCTGTTTTAATTATCCAGTTTCCTTCAGGTGATTCAAAATAATTACTTAGTATGTAACCATAATCATATGACTCAATCATATCTGTAAAAGATTCGTCTGTATTTGGATTGCCATAAATGTTTTCCCACCTTTGCGAAAAAAGTTGATTTCCAAGTAAAATACAGATAATAAATCCAGGTATAACTCTCATAGCGATAGTCACTTAAAATATTTCTATCAAGTAATAACTTAAAATGCTATATATTTCTATTCTATTTAAATATTGAAACTTTCTCACTTTCAATGCCTATATCATTTTTAATTAATGAAATAATATATACTCCAGGTTTCCAATCTCTTGTATCAACAACTATCTGACATTCTATGTTACTAACCTTAATTCTGTAAATCATGTTTCCCGAAATATCTGAAATTTTAATTAATCCTTTCGTTTGCATTTCCAATTGATAATCAACTATGATATAATTACTTGCCGGATTTGGAAATACTCTTAGTAAATCGGGACCTTCAAAATTTAATAAGTAATTATATTCTTCATTTGCTTCACTTAACTTTGTAAAATCCATAAAAATGTAAGGCTCATTGTATGTTAACGTATCAATAGCTACCAGTAGGTTTCTTACTTTCTCTTTAATATCTTTGTTCGAATTATCATAAATTTCATAAAGTCCAGCAATATCTGCGCTATCAGACTGGTATATACTTTTTCCCTCTGATTTCACTCCGGTTATGATTTCGAAATAGTCTTCATAGTCTTCATGTGCTACAAGTTGTTTTTCATTAAGTTCAAAATTTAAATAAATTGTATCAAGTGTACTGATCACATTAATGCTATCGTCCCTGTCTAAATATTCAAATGCAAGAGCATATTTCGCCCAAAGCTTATCTTCCGACTGGTACATTTTTAATATACTGTCTGCAGAAGCAATAGGATTAATAGTATCATTTCGATAATAACTGATTATTTTATTCAAAATCCTTGTTTCTTTATCTTTATAATCAGACAAATCAGCTTCTGTTTCCTCACGCAAAGAAAGAATACTTCTACCTTGAAGTATTTGTGCTTTCATGTATTCGGGCACTGGATTTATTCGTTCATTAAGTTTATCAATTAGAATATCGGATTTTGCAGATTTAGGATTAGCAACCATCACATCCCTTATCATTGCGTTTGGTATAACATCTTCTTTCATTATTGCTGTACTTACAACTGTATCTGATAAGTAAGGTGTTTCTCCCATAAGGTCGTTGTAAATTTCCATTGTTTCAGGTGGCGTGCTATATTCAACATCAGATTGCAATTCCTCAGTGTCTCCGCCATCTATTAACAAAGTTAATACATTTTCTGTCGAATCAATTTTTTGGTTTAATACATATATCTCCTGTTTTAAACTTTCTATTCCCCCTCCTTGTTGTGATGTTGGAGGGCATCCATCAAGATATGTCCATGGAGGACTAAAATAAACTTCCTTGATAGTTACTGTGGTTTGTGTGTAATCTGTTGGTTCAAGTCTATTATCACCGTATCCCGAGATGTCTGATGGATAATAATAGAAAAATAGCTGACTACTATTGGCTATATCATCATAATCACCATTAACTGGCTCTATGATATCCAATAGGTTACCGGCCATATCTTCTGGCTCTGTGCCATTCTGTGTACCTTGGTGAAGTGCAATTCCTGTACTTGAACTTGGATTTCCTTCATAGGTCACAACCAAATCATATCCAGTATTTACATAATCATTACACTTAAACTGCAATCCATCACCCAGTTCATTCCTATTGTCATTCTGAGCCAATGTTGCATAATTCAAATTAGTAAAAACATTATTGTAAACTATTGTAGGTTGTTCCCAGGAATCGTTAACAATTAATCCAACAGAGTATCCATCTGAGGTTTGCAAAACATCATCACTATCCATAAAAGCATTCCCTTCAACCTGAAAACCGGTACAATTGTCAATATACAACCCTCCAATAGTATAATTCGAACCTGGTTTCAATGGTTTTTCAATATTAAAGTCATTATTGATAATAGTGGTATAATCATTGGAACCCAGATAAACACCAGTATAGTTGCTATTGAAATTGGAATTTCTGATTACACATCCTCTTTGAGGACCTGTTGTTGTGGCATGAATCCCATAGCAAAGCCCTGTAAAATTATTTTCTTCCCATTCTATACACTCACCTGTTGATGGATCCTGGCTAATACATTTCTCAACAACCTCAAACTTCGAATCAACACTTACAATACCATGCCCTCTTTGGGCTACATCTGCGTCATAAGTTGAATGATCAACAGTATTCTCAAAGGTACAGGCTTTAAAAGGAATTGTCCATTCAACGCCTTGTAGGTAAACGAATCTATCAGGTGTTTCGTCATCCGGCAATACATTGTACGTAATAAACCGACAGTTTACAAAATTGCTGAGATTCTCCTTGTCATATTCATAAATCCCAACTGCCGTTTTATTATTAATAAAGTAAGCATCATGGCACTGAACAATCCCACCAGTATAACCACTTATCGGATATCCATTATCATCAGTTCTGAGGGTTTTTATTGCTGTTGCAATAATTAATTTCAACTGGAAAATACCCAAAATGATTTGATCAAGTTTAATGCATTTCGGTTAATGACCAGGTTATTGGGGAATACGTCCTTGAAATTTCAGTAATAGTATTTCTTAATATTAATCCAATTACCTTCAATGGAATTATTATTTCTCATGTATATACCACAGTAAGCTATCATTATTTATCTGTCTAAATTGAGAATTCTTTCATGTTTGCTTACATTTGTAGTAATCAAAAACAAAAGCCTATAGATTAAAAGGAAAATAAAGACATATAAAGAATAGCGTTGCTATCATTTCTCTTGTGAAAAACCGCAAGTTTTTTAGAGCAGAGAGAAATTGATTGGTGATGCATCCGTATGGGTGTGTTCGCTCTGTTGATTTCAGTTCTGCTCGGGTATCTTGCGGTACCTTCACAAGCTGGATGAAAGCAGAGGTTCACGCCCTTTTTGGTTTTCGATTAACAATCCCGTCTTGTAGTTCCTCCAAGGCTTAAAACAAAAGGAGGAGTCCCGATGGGAACAACAAAAATCAAGCTGCTTATTTCTGTGTTTGCAATTCTGGGTTTTATGCAGTCAGGGTGTGCTCAAACGGAAAATGAAAAAATAAACTCTGATGAAACAGACCGAAAAGAAGTCATCGAAGATCACTACAAGAAAAGCAACATCCTTGACCCCGACACCCTTAAAGGTGACCAGAAGCGAATTTTTGACCATTTTGCCAGTTGGACACTTAAAGAAGTAGAAGATATTGAGTCACTTGTATTGAAATCAGAATTTGAAAAAATAGGGATCATTACAAAAGAAAATAATAGATTTTTAGATGCTTATGGATTCTTTAAAAATAGAGTTGTTTTTCACAAAATATCACGGGAAAACTGTAAATATTTTGAAGACAGGTACGGCAAAATAAAATGATTTTCAAGATTGTTATTTTTTCCTGAACCTGATATAATTCAGTAATGCCAAATCGTTTTGAAAAATTTTCGGCTATGTTAAAACTGGCAGTTTCTGATAGTCCAGAACAATTAAATTCTATAAATGAGCACTTCGAAAAGCAAAGAAAAAAGCATAAAAATTTAGTGGCCATCCATGATAAAAAACAGAAGGAAGACCTGAAACAATTTGAAAAGAATTTAGACACAGAAATAGAAATAGCTGATGCCCCAGTAATCACATCTAATAATTTACAAAGCTTCTTTGACAAACATTTTCCCAGAAATGAAGATGCTAAAAAAATAGCAGGTGCTTATTTGAAAGAACAAAAACTATTCGATGTAACCGTAATAGAAAGTAAATTAAAAGAACTTATTTCAGAAAGAATCGGTTTTAGTTCTGATACAATATCAAAAGAAGATGAAGTAAAAGCATTGGACAAAAAGCTGAATGAAGAAGGGAAATCAGACATCGAGATTTTGCAAACCCTCATTTCTACATTTGGAAGCGAAGAATCTTTGAAAAACATGGTCGGGAATTGGCTTAACTTCCTTGAATTGCATCGTTTCACCCAGACCAAACCACCACAGGAGCAAAAAGCCATTGAAGACATCATCAACAACTCAAATTTCACCACAGTTAACTGCTTTGATCTGGCATTATCTGAAATCGAAAAGAGTCCTGACATTTCAACAGAAACCAAACTTGATATTCAAAGAAAATTCAAAACCACCGGAATCAATACTGTTCGTGCATTCGATTACACCCTTAAACAAGAAAAGAAGTACAAAAAGAATATCGAGGAAAAGATACGATCCAGAAATTCTGACGTTGAGAACCTGAACGATGAAATTCAAAACCTCAATACAGAACTATATAAATTGCCAACCGATGATCCCAAAAGGTCAGAATTGAAAGCAAGAATCAGAGAGAAAGGCGAGTTACTCACGACTTACGAACAAGAATTGTCTGTCTTGAATGAAGCAAAACCCGGCAATATACAGTTTCAGCTTCGTAATGACTTAATGGGTATGGTCAACCCTGACGGAAGCCGGAGTATAAAAATAGCATCCGAAAACTTCACCATTCAACTTCCCAGTAATAATTTGCCATTAATGGGAGCAAAAAATCTACGTAGTATCAATGTTGCTTTTCCTTATCTTGCATTACGCTCTCAACAAATCTCTGATGAGATTTTTGCACCAGACCTTGTAGATAATTCTGTACCACAAAAGAACAAAGGGATATGGCTCATCTTATCCTTTCTTCACTAGGTATTGATGACAGCCAGATTATAGCGGAAAAAGACATTATGCAATTGAAGAGTGACCTTTCCCTTCTGACAGATTCAAAAACTGGAAAAACCGGACGGGAATGTTTGGTTGGACTCGGAATCTATGACATTGCTTCTCAAAACGTGAATAAGACCCAACTCAAAAAGGCCTCGCGATTTATTCGGGAGAATAGGGGTAAAGTGATAAATTATTCAAATTTGAAAGAATCGTTATATTTCGATAATAAATCGTAATATTACTAATGCTTAAAGGGAGTCAAGGAAAATACTAGGATTTAAATTGTTGTACCTATGTTGTACCTAAAAGAAAAAACCGACAAAAAAATGTCGGTTTTTCTGTACCCGGGGCGGGACTTGAACCCGCACGGGCGCAATGCCCATTGGATTTTAAGTCCAACGTGTCTACCAATTCCACCACCCGGGCAACATGTCAAAGAAAAATCCCGATGCCCATAGGCTACTATCGGGATTATACTTTGAGCGAAAGACGGGACTCGAACCCGCGACCCTGACCTTGGCAAGGTCATGCTCTACCAACTGAGCTACTTTCGCTTGTTTCAAGGGGTGCAAATATAATTATTTTTCATTTGATTGCAAAAATCTTCTCCATAATTGTTGAATTGCCCCATTGTTCCATTGTTTAAATGATAAAACTTTGATTAACTGAAAACCTTCGAATTATTAATCCCCCAATGGGGAATAACCTCATTTCGCCCAATCAGGGCTACAATGACGTGGCCGCTACGCGGAATAGGCTAATTTTATGGATTATTCTGAAACAGTGAAACTATTCAACTCTCAACCCTCAACCATTCAACCCTCAACCATTCAACCATCAACCACTCAACCATCACCCAACAACTTCTTTATCTCATTCAATTTCATCAACGCCTCCACCGGGGTTAGTGTATCAATATTCGTATTCAGGATATCATCTTTGATCTGATGTAAGAGTGGATCATCTAACTGAATAAAACTTAGCTGAAAATCATCATCACCGGATTTCTTTCTTTTTTTTGATTTCTTTCCGATTTCTTCACTTGCGTGTGATTTTTCGAGCTGCTTGAGGAGCTCATTGGCCCTTGCTACCACAGAATTCGGGATACCTGACATTTTTGCAACATGAATCCCAAAACTATGTTCACTGCCTCCTTCTTTAAGTTTTCTCAGAAAGTGTATTTTATTTCCAATTTCTTTTATCGTTATATGAAAATTCTTAACACGTGATAATCGGGAGGCCATTTCATTCAGTTCGTGATAATGGGTAGCAAAAAGTACTTTTGCCTTAAAAAGGGGATGATTGTGCAGGAATTCTGCGATTGCCCAGGCGATAGAAATACCATCATAGGTGCTGGTTCCCCTTCCAATTTCATCCAGCAGAATAAGGCTTCTGTTTGAAATATTGTTCAGGATACTGGCTGTTTCATTCATCTCTACCATAAAAGTAGATTCACCGGAAGTGATATTATCTGAGGCCCCTACGCGTGTAAATATTTTATCCACCAATCCTATCTTTGCCTTATCGGCCGGTACGAAGCTTCCCATCTGGGCAAGTAGAATAATCAGTGCAGTTTGCCTCAGTAGTGCTGACTTACCTGACATATTGGGTCCGGTAAGTATGATGATCTGTTGATTATCATTGTCGAGATAAACATTGTTGGCAACATACTCCTCACCTACCGGGAGTTCCTGTTCTATAACAGGATGCCTGCCATTCGTGATATCAATGGTAAATGTATCGTTGATCTCCGGTTTGTGATAATTATCATATACCGCCAAATTCGCAAAAGACAGCAAACAATCGAGGCGGGCAACCAATGAAGCATTTAACTGGTTGGGTTGAATATAATCAGAGAGGTTGATTACAAGTTCTTCAAAAAGCCTGGTTTCAAGTTCAAGTATTTTTTCCTCGGCGCCAAGGATCTTTTCTTCATATTCCTTCAGTTCCTCCGTGATATAGCGCTCTGAATTTGTTAGTGTTTGCTTACGATGCCATGCCTCCGGAACCTTATCCTTATGGGTATTGGTTACCTCAAGGTAATAACCAAATACATTGTTGTACCCGATTTTCAACGAGGGTATCCCAGTATTTTCAATTTCGCGCTGTTGTATTTTCTTCAGGTAATCCTTACCCGAATGTGCAAGATTCCGGAGTTCGTCCAGTTCATCAGAAACACCATCACAAATTACATTTCCTTTGATAACAAGTGCCGGTGGGTCGTTATTAATTACCTTTTCAATACGATCCCTTATGCTTTTGCAAAAGTTTAACTGTTCGCCCACTTTCATGATAGCAGGATCAGCACTACTTTCACATTGAGATTTCAAATTTTCAATAGCATGGAGGGAGCGTTTAAGCTGCACAACTTCCCTTGGGTTTATCCTTGCCACAGCAACTTTTGATATAATCCTTTCCAGGTCGCCGACTTCCTTAAATATTCTGGAAAGATCATCTGAGAATTTTCTATTCTTGATATAATACTCAACAATATTAAGGCGCTCCTCAATAACAGGTTTTTCTTTTACCGGCATTACGATCCATCGTCGCATTAATCGTGCACCCATTGGTGAAATCGTCTTATCAATTACTTCCAGCAGCGTAGTTGCGTCAGGATTATAAGAATGGATCAGCTCCAGGTTTCTGATTGTAAATTTATCGAGCCATACATATTTATCCTCTTCAATTCTTGAAAGATGATTGATATGGCTGACTTTATCATGATGAGTTTCATTCAGGTAATGTAATGCTGCACCTGCAGCGATAATTGCCCTGTCAAGATCTTCTATTCCAAATCCTTTCAATGAGCTTGTTTCAAAGTGCTTAATCAGTAACTCATATGTGAAATCTTTTGTAAATACCCAATCCTCAAAGGTGAAGGTATAATACTTACTCCCGAAATACTCAAAGAATTTATCACGTTTACTCTTCTGTACAATTATTTCACTTGGTTTGAAGCCCTGCAGCAATTTGTCGATATATTCCACAGGTCCCTGTGTAACATAAAACTCCCCGGTTGATATATCAAGGAAAGCAATGCCGGAAGTTTTATTTTCAAGTTGAATACTTGCAAGGAAATTATTTTCCTTCTGATCAAGAATTTTATCATTATAGGAAACACCGGGAGTAACAAGCTCGGTGACCCCTCTTTTAACGATTTTCTTTGTAAGTTTTGGATCTTCGAGTTGATCACAGATGGCAACACGCTGTCCGGCCTTTACAAGTTTCGGAAGGTATGTATCGAGGGCATGATGTGGAAATCCGGCCAGATCAACATAAGAGGCGGCACCGTTGGCACGCTTTGTTAATACTATCCCGAGAATTCCTGAAGCTTTTATGGCATCCTCTCCAAATGTTTCATAAAAATCACCAACTCTGAATAACAATAGTGCATCAGGATACTTTCCCTTTATTGCATTATACTGTTTCATTAAGGGTGTTTCTGCTATTTCCTTCTTGCTCATTTACCCGATGCTATTTAAAACAAAATTAATAAGATACTGCGAAAATGCTTTGAAACCCCTGTTTTTAAGCTAACTTTGTTGATAAATTGAAAGTTTTGTTGATAAAATGAGAAAACTTAAAAATGAAGAATTGAACAGGATTTCTGTAGATGAATTCAAGCTGGCAGATAAAATTCCTATCATATTAATACTTGACAACATTAGAAGCCTGAATAATCTTGGTTCAATTTTCAGGACAGCAGATGCTTTCAAACTTGAAGGCATTTTTCTCTGTGGGATTACTGCGACCCCTCCACACCGTGAGATTCACAAAACTGCTCTTGGCTCCACTGAGTCTGTTTCCTGGAAATACTTTAAAAATACTGAGGATGCTATAAATCTTGTGAAAAACGATGATTACTCCATATATGCAATTGAACAAACCGAAGATAGTATTTTTTTGAATGATTTTACCCCAATGAAGAATAAACCGCTTGCATTCGTCTTTGGCCATGAGGTAAAAGGGGTACAGCAGAAAATTATTAATTTATCTGATGGATGTCTGGAAATCCCCCAATTCGGAACAAAACATTCACTCAATGTTGCCGTTTCGGCGGGTATTGTATTATGGGATATTTACAATAAAATGCTGTAACCAAAACGCAAAACTGCCGTATAAACGTGCAAGCTACTCAATATTAACAATTTACTAACAAGTCCTTTTATCGGGATATATTAAACCTAATACTGCATTAATATTTAATTCGTAATTGTTTTTTTGAATAATAAAAAATTTTAATTTTGTGTGTCTTTACAGCTACTGTAAGATTTATTGGATATTAGTTTGATTATTACTATTAAAAACATATATTTGTAAAATAGGGGAAATAAATTCAGTTACAAACAAATTATAAATTGCGTTATGAAAAATTCTTACCAATCCATTATCAAGGGCATTGCTGTGTTCGCATTTGCCATATTACCACTTATCTTCTTCGGTCAGGAAACTGAAGAAAAGGAACCCAAGCAAAAGAGCAGCACTTTTGCACCTTACTGGTTTGTTCATGGTGACCTGGGAGTTACAGATTATCATGGAACCGTAGCAAGATATGATTTTGCGCCGGACTTTGAAAAAATCAACATCGGTGGAACTTTTTCCTTCGGTAGACAATTCTTCCCATTTTTCGGCCTTGAAGGTGAATTCTTCAGGGGATTCTTAACCGGACAAAAAAAAGACTATAATCAGTACTTCGATGCTGACCTTTTTGAAACAAATCTTATAGGATCAATCAATCTCATCAATCTAATTGCTGGTTATAAAGAAGGGAGAACCATTACTGTTGATGCCAAATTTGGTTATGGGGCCATGCAATACTGGGCAAGACTATATGATTTACAAACCGATGCCAGGCTCCGTGAATTAGGCCGTGAAGGCAATACTGGTATTGATGAAGGAAAAGGATTATGGGACAGACGGATCGTTGCAACAATACCAGTAGGATTAGGTTTTAATTTTGCGGTAAATGAAAGCTGGGACATAGACCTTGACTGGCGTTACAAATTTGTTGACACAAGGCTGCTTGATGGCAACTCCCTTCAACCGGGGACTGTTCAAAAAGACATGTACCAGTATCTGGGCTTAGGGGCAACATGGAAATTCGGGCATAGCAGTGGATTAAAGAACATGGCCAAGAATTTCGACCAGGTGACATTCACTACTACACCGGATCCACTTGTAGAAAAAGGTGACTCCATAGAAGTTACCATTACTGGAAATATTCCTCCTAAATATATGGGTAAGAAAACCGCTATACTTTTCCAGCCTGTACTGGTGTATGAAGGTGGCGAAACACCCTTGAAGGCCATTACCCTTAAAGGCGAAGACGTTGTTGGAGAAGGAATCCTGATCAATAGCAAAACCGGTGGAACCTTTACTTATACTGACAAAATTCCATACACACCCGAAATGAACAATTCAGAACTTGTTGTTGAACCTATTGCATATACTGTCAAAGAAAAGATTCATTACAACAGGGATGAAATCAAAATCAAAGAGAAATTTGTTGACCTCGGACAACGGAAACTGGCCGACGGCGTAATTTATACTTCAGAAAGAATATGCCCGGGCAGAGCCGATATGATTGCCGGATATCATGGTTATGAAAAAGAGGTTATCATCTCAGAAAAAGGGAAGATATTCTTCAAGGTTAACCTGTATAATGTAAACTGGAGCTATCCCCTGAATAAAAAAGGTTGCACACTTGGTGCACTTGAAGAGCTCTGGGCATTTGTTGAAAAAGGCTGGGAAATCAAAAATGTAGAAATAGATGGTTGGGCATCACCTGAAGGTGAAGAAACTTTCAATGAAGACCTGTCTCTTAACAGGGCCAAATCATCATATACTTATATGATCAACAAATTCAAGAGAATTTCCTGGAAAAAGGATGCCACTGTTGATTATAAAAATCCTGAAGAACAGGTTAGCTTTGCTATTAATCATCACGGACCAGACTGGACAGGATTCATGAATGGTGTTGAGAAATCAGAAATAAAAGATAAGAATGTAATTCTTAATGTTATTCGTTCGGCCGGATCACAGGAAAAGAAAGAACAGGAAATCCGTAATATGATACTGATCTATCCTGAAATTGAGGAAGATATTTTGAAACCTCTCAGAAGATCCTGCTTAACAGTTAACTGCTATGAACCAAAAAGAACAGATATCGATATTGCTGAGTTAGCTACAACTTATCCCGACTCGCTTAAGGTTGAAGAGTTGTTATTTGCTGCAACCATGACAGATAACAGTAAAACCAAGGTTGTTATTTATGAATCGATTATCGAGCTGTATCCTGAAAACTGGCAGGCTTTTAATAATGCCGGAATACTTAAGATTGACATGGGACAGTATGATGAAGCTCTGGCACTGTTGAGTAAAGCTCAGGAACTTGCACCAAATAATGGTAAGATTTATAATAATCTGGGTGTTCTATATCTCTATAAAGGAGATTTTGTTAAAGCTGAAGAAATGTTCAGGAAAGCCCAATCACTTGGTGAAAATACCAACTACAACATGGGCCTGATTGAGATTAACAAGGGTGATTATGCAAAAGCACAAACATTATTCGGCTCAACGAATTGTGATTACAATGTTGGCCTCGCGCAACTTGTTGCCGGTGATTACAGCAGCGCTGAGAAAACATTAAAATGTGCTGATGACAAAATGGGCGAAACCTATTATCTGCTTGCTATCATTGGTGCCAACACTGATAACTCATCCATGATGTATGAATACCTTACAAAAGCTATCCAGACAAATGATGATTTCAAATCACAGGCTGCCAACGACAGAGAATTCGTATTATTTGTAAACGAACCAGATTTTAAAGCTCTGGTGGATTGATATGATTTTATATCGCAATAAAAAAGCTCCCCCCAGGGAGCTTTTTTTTATTTCATGATAATCCGTTTAATCCCTTTATCATAATCTTCTTCCAGTAGTTTAAGGATATTTTCATAATCCTT
>CAYXUU010000051.1:0-14700 GCA_964468645.1 uncultured Bacteroidales bacterium | reverse complement strand
ATTATTAACGAAATCGATGGTATTGGTATCAATAACCAGTATCCTTAAATCGGTGTTCTGTCGGAAATACTGCATATAACCATTCTGTATTCCTTTAAGATAATCTTCTGATATTTCAAGTTCATATGATCTGCCTCTCTTAAGGATATTACTTTTTAATTTATCAGTATCAAGATACAGATAAACAATCAAATCGGGCTTGGGCAAACCTGAATTAATGAATCCAAAAAAACGGGAGAAGAGTTTAAACTCATCCATTTCGAGGGTTTCCCTGGCAAAGATCAATGATTTATTCAGAACATAATCAGCAACAGTGAATGACTTAAAAAGGTCACGATTGGAAAGCTCATCTTTGAGCTGTTGAAACCTCGATGCCATAAAAGACATCTCAAGCGGGAAGGCAAATTTGGCGGGTTCTTCATAGAATTTTGGAAGAAAGGGATTTTCCTCAAATTGTTCGAGGATAAGTTTGGCATTGTATTGTTCAGAGATCATCGTAGCAAGGGATGTTTTCCCTGCCCCTATCGCTCCCTCTATGACTAAATAATTATACTTCATTAACCATGTTTATATTCCCTGATAATTGATTTATCCGCACAAAGTTCCACCATATTCCTTATTGAAAGCTTCCTGACAGGATGAATAAAATCCGGATCAAGATCAATCAGGGGTTTCAATGTAAACATCCTTTCACCTATTGACGGATGAGGGATTATTAAATTATTCTGATTCAGTATTAATGCATCATAAAAAAGTATATCAATGTCTATTGTTCGAGACTGATACCCATCTGGATCCCTCTTCCTTCCAAGAATATCTTCTATCGTGTGAATTTTCGTTAATATTTCTTCCGGGCTGTCATCAGTACGGACCAATAACGTCTGGTTTAAAAAATAGCGCTCTGCGTCAAAACCCCAGGGCTCCGTTTCAAATATTATTGATGCCTTGATAATCTTGCCAACATTCCTGTTTATCAGGCTCCTGCAGATTCTCAGGTAGCCTTCCGAATCTCCAATATTACTTCCCAATAACAGATAAACGAAATGCATTATTTATAAAATTAACATCAAAAATACAATATGTTTGGCAGCAAAATACAGAGAGAATAAAAATGAAGTTATTTGCCTGCTAAGTGATCGGATGATCTGGTGTTCCTATATAAACGTTCTAGAAGGCCTTTAATTTTATTACTGTATTCAGGGTCGGTGGCCCATCTTCCTGTTAGTTGGTCAACCGTTGAAGCAGAGCCCCGTTTTACATAATTGAACCTTGTATCGATAAGGCTGTTTTCCAGATCCAGAAAAGAAGCGTATGCTTTCAGATGTTGTATATGTGCCCTTACTCCATGTCTCCTGGTAGGAAACTGTTCTCCGTTATTAAACTTACTAACAGCTCCAAGACCACAGAAGTTATTCTGCTCAGGGTTAACAATACCAGAAAAATTTAAAAATCCGGTTTCCAGGCACATCTGACTGAACGCAATATCATGATTTACCCCTTCAACACCTGCTTCTTCGAAATAATAGGAAGCAAAAAGCCTGGCATGGTAATACCCAATGCCGGGATTATTCTTTATCAGAAACCTTGTGAGATCTTCCACTTTCATTTCACCAGCAGTCATAATATCATATACAGGATTGTACTCCGGCATTAATATTTTAACTTCCGCCTTTTTTACTGGAAACAGAAATAAAATATCCTGATTAACGGAATACGCTGGTGGATTGATATGATTATCTTTTATGAATAATGGCAAATCCAGCAGGACTTTATACCTGGTATCCGTGGAAGTAATTAATCTGCCAGAGCTTGAGAAACTACCATTACCCGCCATCATTAACAATATTAGCAGGAGAAACAATTTTTTCCTTGGTTTTCCCTTATAAATCATAATACCTATCTGTAAAACAAATATGAAAAAGTTCTTTGAGTTATAAGCGGTATGATATGAATATTATCCACATGCTAATGTTAATATTGAGGAGCATCTAAAAAATAGAAATTTAATACTAACTTTACATTTGTGTATTTACTTTTTTGCTGAAATCAATCTTAAAATCAAAAGAAATGAAACAGTTTTTTAAATTCTTGTTCGCATCATTACTCGGTACGTTTATATCTTTTATTATCATATTCTTCATCCTGTTGGGGATATTTGTTTCTATCCTGTCCTATTCTGAAAAGGAGGCAATTGAAGTTAAAACAAAATCCCTGCTGACAATCAGATTCGATGAACCAATTTTAGACAGGACGCCAAACAATCCCTTTTCAAATTTCAGGTTTGCAGAATTCAAGCTCACTTCCCCCCCGGGTCTCAATGACATTCTGAAGAATATTGAAAAAGCGAAAAATGATTCAAGGATAATGGGAATTTACCTCGAATTAAGCGAAATCCAGGCCGGATTCTCCACCATTCAGGAAATAAGATCAGCACTTGCTGAATTTAAAGAATCCGGAAAATTTATTGTTTGTTACGGGGCCTATCTTTCTCAACATGTCTATTATCTGAGTACTGTTGCTGATGAAATATACCTGAATCCAGAAGGCATGGTCTTATTCACTGGCTTAAATGCTGATGTTATTTTTATTAAAGGTTTACTTGATAAACTTGACATCGAAGCCCAGGTAATTCGAAGTGGTAAATATAAAAGTGCAGTTGAGTTTTATATGCGTGAAGATCTGAGCGATGAAAACCGGCATCAGTTGCAAGAATTACTTTCATCAATCTGGGATCAGGTATTAATCGATATCAGTAATGCCAGAGATATTAGCATAACCGACCTGAATTTGTATGCAAACAATCTGACCTTTTTAAATGCGACTGCAACAACCAAGTATAACTTTGTTGATGGTATAAAATATAAAGACGAAGTTCTGGCCATATTACGGGATAAACTTAATCTTACCTCCAACGAAAAGATCAATTGGGTTACACTGGGTCAATACACTTATGTAAAAGAAAAGTCAGCAAAAAAAAGATATACCCGCGACAGGATAGCGGTTGTTTATGCACAGGGGGAGATTGTTCCCGGAAGTGGAGAAGACACAGATGTAGGAGCAACTAAATTCTCCAAGGCCATACGAAAAGCAAGGGAGAATAAAAATGTGAAAGCTATCGTACTAAGGGTCAATTCACCAGGTGGTAGTTTACTCGGATCGGAAATTATTCGCAGGGAGGTTGAACTGGCTGCCAAAGAGAAACCATTGATCGTATCAATGGGTGATCTGGCTGCCTCTGGTGGGTACTGGATATCATGCAATGCGGATAAAATATTTGCTGAACAAACCACGCTCACAGGCTCAATTGGCGTATATGGCGTTTTCCCGAATTTTAAAGATTTCCTGGACAACAAACTCGGAATTACATTTGATCATGTGATGACCAATGACAATTCAAACTTCATGTCGATGGTATCTCCATTTACCAACTTTCAGATTGCCAAAATACAGAATGAGATTGACAAAGAATATCAGCAGTTTTTAACATTGGTATCAGAAAGCAGAAATCTGAAAATGTCATTTGTAGATAGTATTGCACAGGGAAGGATATGGAGTGGTATAGATGCAAAACGTCTTGGTCTTATCGATGCGTTTGGCGGATTAAAAGATGCCATTAACGAAGCCGAAACAATGGCGGGAATAAAGAACTACAGAATTGAAGAATTACCTGAACAGGCCGATCCTATTACAAAACTTTTCAGTTCGATGATGTCTGAATCAAGAGTCTCAATAATAAAGAAAGAAGTGGGAGATTACTATTTATACTATAAACAACTTCAATCAGCATCAAAAATGGAAGGCATGCAGGCCAGAGTTCCTTATTACATTAATATTAAGTAATAGTTGGGGTATTGGATACGCTACATCTTTTACTGATTCAAACTATTTAATTTTATATCCATACCAGGTACCAACATCATAGTCTCCATCTTTTGAAACGAAGACATATTTTTTTGTATATGAAAGGGAGAAGCCATAATCTCCATCATGAATCTTAACCGTTTTAATGAGCTTCAGAGCATGACTATATAGATAAATTTCCTGCTCAACCGAGTTCCAGGTATAAATATACTTTTTACCAACAGCAACAACAGCTCCTCCATCAAATGAAGATGGGCCGCATTTAATATCATAATAAGTATCTTTTAGCTGGCCTGAGATGAAATCATATACTCTCAATGTGCCATTATCAAGATAATACAGGTTTTCTCCTTTTGGATCAACAGCAAGCCCGGCCTGATCATTACTGTAAAAATCCTCTAAATACATACTGTATGCGCCGCTTTCCATATCTGTGATTTGATATACATTCTGATCAAAACAATTCACATAGAAATGCTTGTCCTTACTGTTATACATAATACTTCGAATATCCAATTCAATTGGATATTCCCGCAAAAGGTTTCCTTTCTTATCAAATTTGGATATTTTTCCTTCAAAGGGTTTACCTCCATTAACTGTATAAATAAACTTTCCATCGGAACAAACATGAACATTATGAGTGCCGGGATGATCATCAAACTTTAAAATGGGACTGAGTGTTTGTGAAATAGCACTGCTGATCAGAAGCAATAAAGCCAGGGAAAATACAAATTGTTTACTTGCTTTCATCTTAAAAAGTTTTAATTAATATGTCAAATTTAAGGATTAGGGATACCAAATGCAAGTAAGAAATCAATTTGGATTCCGGTTAAAAATCCTTCAAGGCTTCATGTAAAAGTTTCAGTGTTTCTTTTCTATCGGCCTTACTGTTATTATTTATAGCACCCAACCAGCTACCGTACATAGCATTTGGAAGGATTATATACCGGTTTCCAAACTCGTTTCTTAAACTATCGACCAGTATTTTTCTTTCTTCATTGCTGCGTTTATCAAACACAATAGAAAAATCTTCAAGGTTATCACCTATCAGTAATACAATAAAGTGATCTTTTGCAACACTTTTTCTTCGGCTTTCTTTGCTCGATTCATCTTTTCTCATTAACAGATGTGCAGAATCAGCATCAGGAAATCCATAATTCCTGAGATTTTCAAGTGTTGGTATTGTATATTTTTCTTTTCTGTTTGTCACATAGAATATCTGATAGCCTTTTTCTTTTGCAAAGTTCAAGAATTCAAGTGCACCGGGAAGCGGTTTAGCATCAGCAAACTCCATCCATTCATCCCATTTTTCAGGATAATTGATATTTTCAAGAATACATACAGCTTCATAAGGACTGTTATCCAAAAGTGTCTCATCAATATCAACAATGATAGCCTGTTGTTTGCTCAGGGCCATTCTTTTGGTATCTTCGTAAATTACCATTTTTGCAAAATTAAACGCCTGATAAGCCAGGGCATCCCTTTCGGCAGCATTTTGATGATAAAGGGTTGCCATCAATAAATGCTGATTATTTGTTACTTCATCCAATGATTCCTTTTCCGTTTGGGGTTGCATTGAACAAGAAGACAGGACAAAAAGAAGTAAGAAAAAGCGAAAAATACTTTTAATCATCATTATTCCAATTTTGTTAGCAAAAAAAATCCCGGCCGAAGCCGGGATAAAAATATAAAGAATTCTTATTTATTCGGCCGAGTAATCTAAATCAGCAAGACGTTTATAGTTATTATATCTCCATTTTGCATTTTGTTCTGCAATAGCATCAAGCTTAATGGCCTCTTCCGGAAATGATTGCTTCAGTGAAGTGTATCTTACCTCACCATTAAGGAAATCCTGGAACCTGTCCCATTGCGGTTCTTTCGAGTCGAGGATAAACGGATTATTACCTGCTGCTTCAAGTTCCGGATTATATCTGTATAATTGCCAATAACCTGCTTCAACAGCACGTTTACCTTCGAACTGTGTTTTACCCATTCCAACACGTAATCCGTGATTTATACATGGTGAATATGCGATGATCAGCGATGGTCCCGGGTATTCTTCAGCTTCTTTCAGAGCCTTAAGGAATTGGTTCTGACTGGCACCCATCGACACCTGTGCAACATATACATAACCGTAGGTCATGGCCATCATACCAAGATCTTTCTTTCTGATCTTTTTTCCTGATGCGGCAAATTTAGCAACTGCACCTACGGGTGTAGCTTTTGATGATTGACCACCGGTATTTGAATACACCTCGGTATCCAATACCAGCACATTAATATCTTCACCTGATGCAAGTACATGATCCAAACCACCGTATCCGATATCATATGCCCAACCGTCACCACCAAATACCCAGACTGATTTTTTAATCAGGTAATGTTTCAGTTTAAGTATTTCTTTTGCCTCTGGATTTGTTTCCTTCTCCAATGCCGCCAGGACATTTTCGCTGGCTATTACAGATTGCTTGGCTTTTTCTTTACTTTCGATCCATTCATTAAAGGAATCTATGGTTTCAGGATTGATGTTTCCGTCAAGGTTTTCCTCCATCATTCTCTGTATCCTGTCACGCATCTTCTTAACACCTGTTACAATACCATAACCGTACTCTGCATTATCTTCAAACAACGAATTAGCCCATGCAGGTCCATGTCCTTTGGTTTTATTTCCCATGTAAGGAGTTGAAGGTGCAGATCCACCATAAATAGAAGAACAACCTGTTGCATTTGCAACGATCATTCTGTCGCCATATAACTGTGTGATCAGTTTTATATATGGTGTTTCACCACATCCGGCACAAGCACCATGAAATTCAAAAAGCGGCTGTGCAAACTGGCTGTTCTTGACTGATTTGTCTTTCTCAACAATGGTATCCTTATAAGAAACATTCTTCGCGAAATGATCATAACGTGGCGCTTCTACCATCTGGCTTTCAAGAGGTTTCATTACCAGTGCTTTTTCTTTGGATGGGCAAACATCAACACAATTACCACAACCTGTACAATCCAGCGGGCTTAATTGTATCCTGAACTTCAACGGGGCAAATTTTCCTTTGGTTTCTATCAGTGTAGTACCTTCCGGAAGATTCTTTTCTTCTTCCGTATCAACAAGGAATGGCCTGATACAGGCATGAGGACAAACATATGCACATTGATTACACTGAATACAATTTAAAGGTATCCATTCAGGCACATTAACCGCGATACCACGTTTTTCAAATGCGGTGGTTCCGGCAGGAAATGTTCCGTCTTCCCGTCCTACAAAAACACTAACAGGTAAATCATCCCCTCTCATCCTGTTAACAGGATCAGCAATATTTTCAATAAAAGCGGGTAGTTCCTGAACATTTTTCTTTTCATCACCGTTAAGTTTAGCCCATTCTTTCGGCACCTTAACTTCAATAACCTCTCCACCCCTGTCAACAGCAGCAAAATTCATCTTTACAATATCTTCTCCCTTTCTGCTAAATGTTTTAACGATAGCATTTTTCATTTCATCAACTGCCTGTTCGTAAGGAATTACATCAGAGATTTTGAAAAATGCAGATTGCATGATGGTATTTGTTCTTGATCCAAGTCCGATCTCCGTAGCAATTTTTGTGGCATTGATTATATAGAATCTTATGTCATTCCCTGCCATTTGTTTTTTCATCGTATTGGGAAGTTTGTTCTTTGTTTCTTCTTCATCCCAGATACTATTTAACAGGAACATGCCGCCTTTCTTTAATCCCTTCAGCATATCATATTTATCAAGATATGAAGGTACGTGACATGCAACAAAATCAGGAGTATTAACAAGGTATGGGGAATGGATAGGATAATCGCCAAACCTTAAATGTGAAGTAGTAATACCACCCGATTTTTTCGAATCATATGCAAAATACGCCTGGCAGTATTTATCTGTATTTTCACCAATAATCTTAATCGAGTTTTTATTGGCTCCCACAGTACCATCTGATCCCAGCCCATAAAATTTACCCTGGAAAGTTCCTTTCGGCACAACATTCTTTTCAGGTAAAAGTGGTAATGAGGTAAAAGTAACATCATCAACAATACCAACTGTAAATCTGTTTTTAGGTTCGTTTGCCTTAAGGTTATCATATACTGACATGATCATTGAGGGTGTGGTATCCTTTGAACTCAGACCATATCTTCCACCAACAACGAGGGGGCAATTATCCTTACCATAAAATATCTCTTTAATATCGAGGTATAAGGGTTCTCCATTCGATCCGGGTTCTTTGGTCCTGTCAAGTACTGCGATTCTTTTCACCGATTCCGGATATACATTCATAAAGTATTTTTCAGAAAAGGGGCGATAAAGATGAACTGTAATCAAACCAACTTTTTCTCCCTGTGATACCAGATAATCAATGGTTTCTTTGATAGTATCTGTAGCAGAGCCCATGGCAATGATGATGTTCTCTGCTTCTTCATGTCCATAATAGGTAAACGGGTGGTATTCACGGCCGGTTAGTTTGGTAATTTCCTGCATATATTCATCAACAACATCTGCCACCGGCGCATAGAAAGGATTGGCAGCCTCCCTGGCCTGGAAAAAAATATCTGGATTCTGTGCTGTACCACGGGTAACAGGGTTTTCCGGGTTTAATGCCCTTTCCCTGAAAGCCTGAATGGCGTCCCAGTCAACCAGATGGCGAAGTTCATCATTTTCAAAATATTCAACTTTCTGTATTTCATGTGATGAACGGAATCCATCAAAAAAGTGAAGAAAAGGAATTCTGGTTTTGATCGCAGCAAGGTGGGCTATACCTCCTATATCCATAATTTCCTGTATGCTACCGGTAGCGAGCATGGCGAAACCGGTATTTCTGGTACCCATCACATCACTATGATCACCAAAAATTGAAAGAGCATGAGCAGCCACTGATCTGGCGCTAACATGAAATACAGCAGGAAGTAATTCGCCTGACATTTTATGCATATTAGGGATCATTAGCAGCAATCCCTGGGAAGCTGTAAAGGTAGTGGTGAGAACACCTGACTGAAGTGCACCATGGACAGCACCTGAGGCACCACCTTCCGACTGCATCTCTGTAACATATACCGTCTCACCAAAAATATTTTTCCTGCCATGTGCAGCCCATTCATCAACATTCTCCGCCATATTTGAAGAAGGGGTAATGGGGTATATCGCCGCCATCTCACTGAAAATATAAGCCACATGTGCCGCAGCATAGTTACCATCACAGGTTACAAATCTTTTAATCTTTTCCATAATCTATTTATTTTTAACTCATTACGACAATAATTTTCTTATGATAAAATCACGGCGAAATTAAGAAATAAAATCTTCTTGGATATGAAATAACAGCTATTTTCGCCATCCTGAAAGTTTATTTATACTGATTTTAGATTGACATATCATATATCACATCTTAGATTTTTGATTAATTTTATCCCTTTAATATAATATAGATGTAATAGGAACAAAATCAGATAATTATGGATATCAGTACAAAATATTTAGGATTAGAATTGAAGAACCCTGTTATCGTTGGTGCCAGTAACCTTGTAACAGATCTTGGCATGCTGAAAAAGCTTGAAGAAAATGGAGCAGCAGCGATCGTTTATAAATCCCTTTTTGAAGAGCAGATTCATCTTGAAAACCTTGAACATTATCAGGTACAGGAAGAATACGGTACAAGACACGCTGAGATGCACTCTGCCTTTCCGGAAACACAGGATGCCGGTCCACAGGATTTCCTGCTGAAACTTAAAAAAGCAAAAGAATCTATTGATATTCCATTAATCGCAAGTTTAAACTGTGTTTTCGAAGAAACCTGGATAGAATATGCCCAGAAAATTCAGGATCTTGGTGTTGACGCCCTGGAATTGAATTTCTATACTGTTCCTAAGGAGATGGATGTTATGGGTAAAGCTATTTCTTCGGAGCAATTCGACATCCTTGAAAATGTTGTTAAGAATGTCACTATTCCAATCAGTGTAAAACTCAGCCCTTTTTACACCAATGCCCTTTATATAGTAAATGAGATGGATAAGCTGGGTGTCAATGGATTCGTAATATTCAACAAGCTTTTCCAGCCCGACATAGATATTGAAAAAGAAGAACATCACTTCCCTTATAATTTAAGCCAGGAGGAAGAAAACAGATTACCCTTAAGATTCGTTGGTTTGCTTTATGATGAGATCAATGCAGACATCTGTGCTAACAGGGGGATTTTTACCGGAGAAGATGTTATTAAGATGATACTTGCAGGAGCCGATGTGGTTCAGGTGGTTAGTACTCTTTATAAACATGGCCCCAAACAAATCACCAAAATACTTAACGGAATTGAGGACTGGATGAAAAGAAAAGGCTATAAGAAACTGAATGATTTCAGGGGTAAACTTTCAAAGAAAAAGCTCAATGATCCATTTACCTACAAACGGGCACAATATGTTGATATTCTTATGAAATCAAATGAGATTTTTAAGAATTACCCGATGATATAGAACCGTATTAGTAAGTTATTCTGCTGTAATACAATAGTAATACAGTTGTAATACAATAGTAATACGATTGTCATACAGTTGTAAACCAATTAGAATGCTATTTTTGTGGTCTTCGCGGTTGAATAATATTATCACTATTTTACAGTAATCTCATCCACAAATATCCAGGCCTTGCTGCCTGCCCCCGGGTGCCAATCAGGGCATACACCCCTGTTCTTGGCGATGACTTTAACATACCTGGCTCTTTTATTGATTTTCTTCAGTGTAAACTGGTCGATAATAGCACCTTCGTAAGTGTGTGAGATCGTATTTTCAACTGTACCGGCATGTGTATAGTTCTTCCCGTCTTTCGAGATATAATAATCGATTTTTTCGGGCATGAAGATCCAGGATCGCTGGCTCTGCAGGAATTCAGCAGAAACGGATTTGATTTTTTGGATATCCCCAAGGTCAATGGTGGCATCAAGATCAACACCATGATAACCCTGCCAGCCGGCTGTTGTAAAATCAATTCCTCCATGCAAACCATCAATCAGGGCAATCTTACCTCCACCGGTATATTGAGTACTGTAATCAGTATTTAAATACACCTCTCGGTTTGAAGGAATCTTAACAAATTCTCCTTCAATAATCTTGCTTCTTAATAAGCCGTTAACAAGAGCAAAAGCTTTAACTATGGTGGTGTTCTGAAAAGTTATCGGACTGTTATACAATAAGCCATTCTCATCAGGATTGCTTCCATCAAGTGTATAATAAATTTTTGCCTCCGGATAAATATTTTTGATTTCTATGGTTATTTCATCATTAAAAGCATGCGATTCAGCAATAGTATATGGCACCGGTGTGATCAGGTATTCATCGATTGAAGAAACCGGATAATTACCTTCCCCTATCCCCCATAGTTCATTGGGAGTATCAGTCATCTCAAACTCCAGAACACCTCCTTTCATAATATCCCAATGACTAATAAAACACCTGTTATATTCTTCGCCATTAAGCTTTGCTGATTTTATATAATAATTATCGCCGGTCAGGTTACGTGCTGCAACGGTAAAAACATTGCCATTCTCAAGTTTGATCTCAGCTTTATTGAATTCAGGTGTACCGATTGCATAAATCGTATCTCCGGGTGTTACGGCATAAATACCAAGTGCACTAAGTACATACCAGGCCGACATCTGTCCGCAATCTTCATTGCCACATAAACCATCCGGTTTATCTGTGTACAGGTTTACCATGATATTGTGAACTACTTCCTGGGTTTTCCATGGTTGTCCGGCATAATCGTACAGATAAGCCATATGATGACTGGGTTCATTGCCATGGGCATATTGCCCTATTAATCCAGTAATATCCGACTGGTGCCTCCCGCTCAGTGAAACATCGGTGGTGAACATTTCGTCGAGTTTGGCGGTAAAACCTTCTTTTCCCCCGAGCAGTGCCATCAATCCGCTGATATCATGAGGCACAAAAAAGTTATACTGCCAGGTGTTGGCCTCGGTAAGCATAAAGTTAACTTCTGTCGGATCGAAGGGCTCAGTAAACATAGCGTTTCTTTTGCCACGCATAAAACCGGTTCTGGCATCAAAGATATTCTTGTAATATTGTGCACGCTTCAGATACTCTGAGTATTCCTTTTCCCTTCCAAGTTCTCTTGCCATCTGGGCAATACACCAGTCATCGTAGGCATACTCCAGCGTTTTTGATACAGAAGAACCTTCCTTATCAGCCGGAATATATCCATATTTCCTGTAGGCTCCCAATCCAAAATGGCTCTGAGTTGCACTTTTCCGCATAGCATCATATGCTGTTCTTGTATTAAAAGCATTTATTCCCTTCATATATGCATCGGTGATAACAGGTATAGAATGATATCCAATCATGCAATTGGTTTCATTTCCGGCCAGTTCCCAGACAGGCAATAAACCTCCTTTGTCATATATATCGATCATCGATCTGATAAAATCATTGGTCCTGTTTTGCTCGATCAATGTAAACAGAGGATGTGCCGCACGGAAAGTATCCCAGAGGGAAAAAACAGTGTACATCGTAAATTTATCAGTCTTATATGTTTTCCCATCATGCGCCCTGTACGTTCCATCTACATCCATAAAAATATTAGGGGCAATAAATGAATGATACATGGCTGTGTAAAAAATGTGTTTCTTTTCATTCTCACCATCTACAGAAACTTTACTTAATTGTTTGTTCCATGTCTTTTTTGCATCATTTCTTATTTCATTAAAATTCCAGTCAGGAATTTCTTCCAGCAGGTTGTTCCGCGCTCCTTCAATGTTAACTGCTGAGATTCCAACTTTGATCATGATGTCTTCGAAGCTTTTGGTCTTATAATCAACATAAGCCTTGATATTATCCCCATAAATTTTCTCTCTGGATTTCAACAAATTCCCGCCATCCTGAATTCCGTAATCATCAAAAGGTTTAGAAAACACCGCATAAAAATAAACCTGCTGGTCGCTGGCCCAACCTTTGGTGCGTCTGATCCCGGCTACCTCGGTATTGCTCAGGAATTCAATTTCAAGAAATTCAATCTTATCAGATGTAACTCCTTCAAATAAATCAATAACAATATGTGCACTATCAGTTTCCGGAAACCGGTATTTGTGAAAGCCGGCCCGTTCTGTTACTGTAAGTTCTACCTCAATATGATAATCTTCAAGAAACACACTATAGTAACCAGGGTATGCCTGTTCCTGTTTATGGCTGAATCTTGATCTGTATCCCGAACCAGGGTTTTTTTCGGTACCGGGATTAAGTTGTAATTTACCTACTGTTGGCATAAACCGAACATCACCATAATCACCAACTCCGGTACCACTTAAATGGGTGTGGCTGAAACCAAGTATTGTGCTATCTGAATAATGATACCCAGAACAGCCGTCCCAACTGTCTATTCGTGTATCAGGGCTCAACTGTACCATACCAAATGGCATGGTTGCACCCGGAAAGGTATGGCCATGGCCTCCTGTACCTATAAACGGATCGACGTAATTAACAGGTGATTTGTGGCTGGAACAACCTGCCAGGATAAAGATGCTTGTAATCAGGAATAAACTAATGCGCTTCATATTTATTGGTTTTTGAGGGAGATCAAAGGTAATAATTCCTTACATTTGCTATGCACATTGTAATAGCACAACAAAAAAATAATATCATCATGAATACACTTAAAGGAACAGAAACCGAACAAAATCTCCTGAAGGCATTTGCCGGGGAATCGCAGGCAAGGATGCGTTATGATTATTTTGCCAAACAGGCTAAAAAGGAAGGCCTTGAGCAGATTGCAGCCATCTTTGAAGAAACATCCCTCAATGAGAAGGAACACGCCAAACGTTTTTTCAAATTTCTTGAAGGTGGTATGGTAGAGATAACAGCAGCTTATCCTGCAGGTGTTATTGGTACCAGCCTGGAAAACCTCAAAGCATCAGCAGCGGGTGAAAATGAAGAATGGACTGAATTATATCCTGCATTTGCCGATAGGGCCGAAGAAGAAGGATTTAAGGAAGTTGCAACAGCTTTCCGTATGATAGCCAAAGTAGAAAAAGCCCACGAAGAAAGATATCTTAAGTTATATAATAACCTTGAAGAAGGCAAAGTTTTTGAAAGAGACGATAAGATAGTCTGGAAATGCAGAAACTGTGGCTTCCTTCATGAGAGCACCAGGGCTCCAAAAATGTGTCCTGCATGTTTGCATCCACAGTCGTTTTTTGAAATTAAGGAGACTAATTATTAGTCATCCTCTTCAATCTCTATGGCCGGAGATTGTTAATGGCTTACTTTATTTCTTACAAATTCTTTAGCCAACATTTCAGCTGCATCATAATATAGATTATCTATTTTTGAACTTGAGGCACCATATACACATACTTTCATTTCTTATATGCCTTATTTTATTACTATTTTCCGTTTGTTATAAATGTAGTTTGGCATTTACAACATTGATTTTCACGGTTATATTTTTATAATGTTTTGTTTTTATGTTTCGTTTCCACATTGCTTGCCAAATTGCATTTAAAGCGTGTTGAACTAAATCCTCCTTACGACGGATAACCAATTCATCCAAATGTAATGTTTTTCTATCTGCACAACAGGAATTATTAACCAAAAAATCTCTATTTGCGTCCAGGAAGTAATCCACCTGAAGATTTCAGATATTGGTGTAGCCATCAGCAACAAGCGGATTTTAGAGGTTAAAGACATTCGCATTACTTTTTTATGGCCAAGGACAATTGTGGCATGGTAGAATGCATATTGTCCGGGAGATAATCCGCATAAGATCCCTCGCTGGTCATTTGCCTTCTATGCTATTGGCGGCAATTAATTGATTTTTCTTTAATCCTG
>CAYXUU010000050.1:0-39129 GCA_964468645.1 uncultured Bacteroidales bacterium | reverse complement strand
ACAATGACATTAGTTGCGAAAAAACTGTTTTACCAACATTCATTCGTGGATTTTTACCACGAAGATCGATGTAAAATCAAATCAAAAAATCAAAGAACGTTCTGTATATGTTGATATACTTTAATTACAGAAGTTTTTATTGTTTAACAACCGGACACTAGTGATGTTGTATCATTCTTAAAATGGCACAATCATTATTCCAATCAAATATATTAAAAGTTTTAATATTTGAGAATTTTTTGTTTGTCAGCAAAATTTTATTAAAGTGGATCCATGGTTTTGAATAACAAGGATGGTCTAACTTTCATATTTCACAGCTCATCAATATCATTCTCACCGGTATTTTTTAAACCGGTACAGTTCGCTGATTTCTGATCAATCCTCCTGCTGTTCGAGGGGTATATCCGATATTCGATAAGGTTAATCTTCCCAGGGAATCTGGATGTTCCAATTATCCTTTTTGTTTTCTCATGACCAAATCGGCCCTTTATTTTCCTGCACGCCCATTATTTCAAATGATTTTACCAGAAAGAGACAATATGTAGAGACGAATTCGAGGGTCTGTTGTATTGAAATGTTTTCTTGCGCAGCAACTAAGATTATGCTTTCAAGTTAGTAAATACTATGCCGCTGAGAACAGAAAATCTAACACCTCAAACCTATACCATTGTTTGTGTTGTTCTGCTCGACATTTAGGATTAAAGTATTAAAAACCAGAAGCCTTAAATATTCAAGAATATTAATTATGTAGAAATTATTTGTATATTTGATATTATTATTCTTGAAATTTCTTAATGACAAGGCCAGTTTGCTACTATTTATTTGACATATTAGGGATTACAAAGCGAAATAGTCTGGTTATTGTTATATGAAATATATAATATTTACAAATCATTAAAAATAAGTGCATTATGATTGAAAACATGGTTGAGTCTGTTGTTATTGCATTAACTGCAAGCGGCATAGAATCAAGCGCAACTAATTTAGTTCAATGGATAAGAAATGCCTCACAAAATGTTCCAGGACAAGAAAAAATGATTGATAGCGAGAGAATTCAGGAAATGGCTGAAAAAATGGCTAAAAAGGGATCCTTTAATTTAGGCCTTGAAATTAGTAAAAGTAATTTGGCAAGATGGTTTGAAGTACCTGAAGAAGAATTCTTGGACACACCAAAAGAACAATTGGAGCCTGAGGTATTAATCAGGCATATTGTACTTGAAAGAATGTTCAAAGATTGGTTTACTAATTGGAATTATGACGTTGAAGTTGGAGAAGATCTTGAAGGATTAGAAGATATTGAATTTGTTCCTGATATTTATGCAAGAAGAGTTACATTACATGGTACTTTCGAAGTAGTTGTTTTCTTTGTTTGTGATAACCCACCAAGTATTTATAGAACCAGAGCAACGTTTGAAACTTTTGAGTCATATGCAAGAGAAGGTTCAGAATTTGGCGAACGTGATATATTGATTGTTGCAACACCATTCAAATTTGGAAAAAGTATCACGCAATCGATTTCTCTTCAGAATAAGGAAGAAAGATATACTGTTGTAACCTTGGAGGGTGATGATATTGCTAGGTTACAAAAAATTCAATCTGATGAAGAGAGATTGCATGAATTAATTGAACACGTGGAGAGAGCAGAAAGTAAGGTGAAGAAAGATTCTCTTTTGTATGCAAAGAACAGGTAGTTGCTATTTATATTGCAAGTTTGTTGAGGAAGATAATAAATAGCGAGAACTCTATTAGTTTTTGGGAAATAGTATTTTAGAAATCTATAAATTAACATTGCACTTCTTTTGATACATTAACTGCCAAAAGTTGTTAAAATATGTAACTCGGGAGTTGTACGTAAGGATCTAAATAAGATATCTTTAAGTAATTCCGATTTGCAAAAATGTAACAAAGCAAGTGACTTTTGTAAGGAACAGGTTTTGGTATGGCTGATTGAAAAGATGGTATTGGAATAGGATGAAAAAACTGGAATGAATTATTCCTTAATAAATTCAGAATCTGATATTCCTCTGCCTCTGATTAGCCGATTTATTCTAAAAGAAAAATCAAATCCATGATTAAAGATTATTAGTACTATTACTGAACCATATATAATCTTGCTGATATTTGCTGATACCGTAGAAGGTAATCCAATAAACCTGAATATTTCGGGTATCAGAATTAAAACTGCTGAAACTAAAAAAATCCTTACAAGGTTTCTCATTCCGGCAATGATTACTATTGATAGTATGAAGATTGATTCCGGAATATTAAAACTCCTGGGATCGATGAAGTTAATGTAATGAGCATATAACACACCGGGTATTGCTGCCAGGGCAGCACCTACAACAAATGTCTCTATTTTAAAGCGAAATACATTCTTACCTAAACTTGCAGAGTATATTTCATCTTCTCCAATTGCTTTAAGAACTCTGCCAAATGGAGATTTAGTCAGATTCCTGAGCAGGAACATCACAAGCAGAGTAAAAAACAATGCAATAAGAAGCATTGACAGATTATTACTGAACTCTATTCCAAATATTCTGATATCAGGTATCCCCATAATACCGTATGGCCCACGGGTCAGAGAAACCCAGTTATTTAAAATGGTAAAGAACACTATTTGTATACCTAGTGTTATCACAATGAAATAGTCATCGACCGTTCTGAGAGCAATCAATGCTATAAAACCTGCGATCAATACGCAAATAATGATGGCAACAGGTAGATTTAACAGAATTGACGTATCATAGTTTGTCGATAAAATTGCAGTTGTGTAGGCACCTATACCAAAAAATCCGGCATGGCACAAAGATATCATATTCGCATAACCGGCAACAATGGCAAGGCTCTGAGCCAACATTGTGTAGAGCAGGATTGTTATGATAATATGAAATATGTAGTCCATCGGGATATCTTTAATGTGTTTTAAATTTCAATTTTCTTTAATCGTTTACCGCTGATACCAAGAGGTCTGAAGATAAGAAATACGACCAGGAGTAAATAGGTTAAACCATCAGCCCACTGGCTACTTATGTAGTATGATGTCAGATGCTGGAGACATGCTATAAGAAATGCACTTACAATGAGCCCGCCATAACTGCCAATTCCACTGATGATCATCACTACAGCACCGAACAAAAAGAGATTAAATCCCATGGTCGGATTCATGTCACGTTCAAGTGATATCAGGATTCCTGCCATACTGCCAAGAGCAGAACCCAGTATCAATGAATAGAGTAATATCTTATCAGAATTGATGCCGAAAATATTGCTAAGCTCAATATTTGATGATACGGATCTGATAGCCTTACCAATGATGTTATACCGCAGGAGTATTACAACTGCAATAAACGCGATAATACTGATGATAATTGTCAATATCTGATTCTCTGTGATGTACCCGCCTAGGAATTCAATTCCGACCTTTATTTCATTTGATCTGAACGTTCTGTTACGATCACCCCAGATCAATGAAATGGTATTTTGTAGTGCATAATACAGTCCTAGTGATGCAATCATCAAATAGAGAGCAGAAGTGTTCCTATGTCTTAACGGGCGATAAATAAAAATTTCAATAACAATAGCAAAGGATGTTGCTAGAATTACTGCAAGTATTGTTGCAATGACTAAAGGTATAGAGAAATTGACAACAAAGAAAAAAGTAAAATAGGCCCCAAGGGTGATGGTGATTGCATGAGCTATATTGAAAAATCTCATGGGTGCATACATCACTGATATTGATAGTGCAAGAAGTAGGTAAATAAAAGTAGTAGCAAGAATGTTAATAAAAATTTGACCCATTAATCGTTGATCTGTTGATTATCAAAATTAAGAAAAAACGTTAACAATTAAGAGAGGAATATATTTCATTTTTGGGTCGTGAGAATGAATTATTTAAAGGGAACATACCTATTATATGTTCCTGAGCCTGCTGCAAGCATTTCATGTCGACTTCTGTGAAATTCTTAAGCCAGTCATGTTTTAACTCTTCCCAGTTAAAAATATCTGAGCTGTATTTCTCCTTCATACCTGGTAGACCCATAATACTATTGAATATCTTACTGCCTGGTATAGGGAAAATAATACTTGTTGAAGTCTCATTGATCAATTCGTGCTTTGCGAGTTCAGTAGCCAGGTCGATTGTTTTGTTTAGAGATTCATAGGTTTCACCCTCCAAGCCAAGAACAAATGACACAATGATATTAATTCCATACTTTGATAGATGGTCAATTGCTTTCAATGCATTCCTTACTTTTGAACCTTTGTTGGCAAGTTTTAAGATATGGTCATCACCCGATTCCACACCTATAAAAACCTCAACCACACCCAGTTCGTTCAGCAGAGCAGCTTTACTATCTGACAGGCTGGATGGTCTACCGTAAACCTGTAAATTTATATCTAGATTTCCGGGTTTCGTAAATAGGAGTTCATTTAACCATTTATCGTTATCGGTGAAACTGTCGCTTACATCCCAGAAAGTGTTAATATCATATTTTCTGGACAGGTGTTCTATCTCAACCCAGTATCTTCCAGGTTCTTTATACCTTATTCCATAATGTGGAACCATGCAAAAGGAGCAACCACCCTTTGATCGGTCACGCCATTCACATCCTTTCATGCTGTATACCGGGATGGATCCTTTATAAGGCTTATTATTCGAATACCTTAACTGATGATTCTTAAAGTAGGTAGTAAGATCAAGATTTGCATAATCAGGAAATGGAATTGTGTTTATATCTGTTTTGATCTCCTTATTTCTTATAATTCTGTTTCCTTTTCGGTAAACAAGGTTTGGGATGTTTTCATATTTCTCTCCCTGTAGTATCTTAGAAAGGGCTATTTCTCCGTCACCAGTAACTATACAATCAACAAATTCATGTTTTTCCAGGATTGTTTCTGCGATTAAACTTGGGTATGGGCCTCCAAGAATTACTTTTGAGTTTTCATTAGCAGCTATTAATGCTGTTTCTATTGATGTTCTATAGTTTAAACAGTTGCAACTAATACCGACAACATTATTATGAATATGTGTGCTGTCTGCAAATTTGGGATTTATTTCTTCATCAATGATTGTAAGTTCGTATTCAGCGTTATTATTACAAATATATGATGCAAGACTAGCTAATTGTAAAGGGGGGTAAACGCCTGTTCTCAAAGAAGAACAATATCCATTATCAATTGATGGGTTTACTAAAGTAATATACATGTGAAATCTCTTGTTTGTACAAATATGTTATATTAAAGTTTCATTCGTAGAGTTGGGATTGTTTGAATAACTACATTATTGACCGTTTTAAATGAATTCATAATACTATGTTTTGTATTTATAATTATTTGAATACAAAATAGTTTTGTAAAAAGAAATCTTCTATTATACGAAAGTCTTTTCATAGTGACTATAGTTAGAATGAGAGTACCTTTTATAGGGATTAGCTCCTTTTTGTTGATTTAATCTTCTTTGACGTCTCATTATTCTTTCTAGTGCCTCGATAGTAGTTTTGTCAGATTTGAATACTTCACTATAATTAACTAGTTCATTTAAAATCCAGCAAATATCCTTGAATCTACCATTATTCTCGCATACTTCTCCAGGGTAATAACTTTGTATGTTGTGTAAACGTTTTTTTCCTTTTGATAATCCACAATCATGTTCTATATCTTGTCGTAAGATTTCAAAAATCTTTAAATATACTTCATTATGATGCGAAAAAAGTATTTCTACACAGTCCTGATAATTTTTAGGTGATGTTTTACCATATTTTTGCCTTTGTTTGATAATTAGGTGTTCATCAAAAATCCCAAAATCATCATTAATGAAATCATCAAAAGAGCTAGCAACACTTTCCGGTAATAATTTTAATAGTTCTTCTTTTGTTATCCAGTATAATCTTGTATGACTATGTCCTTCGATAAAGAATTCTTTCAAAATCGATCTTTCGTTTGTAGCCAACAGTCCAAAAGAATTCTTTAATTCAGCTTCATTGTATATCATAATTCTGTAAGCATTAATCCCATGATCTTTAGCTTTATCATTTATTAGCTTAAGAAACTTTCTGTTGTCATATTCCTTAGAACAAAACGCTGTGTGTGGAAGATGATCTAATCCTGTAAGTACAGCATCAAAGAAGGATAAACTATTTTCCCATGCACTCTCCAATAAATCTCTGTATTTTTCTTGTGGAGCATGATAAAGAATATATCCACCACCCCCATCATTCTTATCTGATATGTTCTTGTGTATTTTGTCATGATAAAAGCTTACAAAGTTTGGTCTGTGCTTGCCTTGATCTTCTGCAATTATGTCAAGCAAGTGACTTAGGTGGATGCATTTACATATAGAAGTCATGAATTTTTCATGAGTAATGTTCTTTTCATTATGCCAATAGACTGCTAGTTTCCACATAAAAAGAACTGTTGTTAATACGAATCCCAATAAAATTAATAAAGGTATCTCATTTGTGAGTTTATCCCAGGCTGTTACAATATCATCAGACGTTATTAAAAGAACCATAAACATTAGAACTGCAGTAAGTGCAGTGTTTATTGCTATTTTTGAAATAATTATTCCTACTTCCTTTTGACGTAGTTTTCTGAATTTATAAAGGTCGTCTTTATAAGAGTCTATTAACTTTGAATTTTTCATGTAAAATGTTTTCTTATTAATACATGATGATTGCTAATTGAGTAGTATACGGAATAATGATTTCAAAGATTTAAGTACTTGAGTAGTTCTTTTATTATTTTACGGTTATTACTTGGGGAGACAACTGATTTATCTTTTTAATTGCTAGCGGTTTTAACACATCTCCGTCTTTATTAAAAGTAATTATTCCTGATGCACCTTCAAAATCCTTAATACCGTAAAGGGCTTGAACAAAATCTTCAGATGCCTGGTCATCAAGAGAACCTAATGTTTTCGAAAGAATATATACTGCATCATAGGCTTCAGGTGCAAAAGTGGCGGGTTCAATACCATATTTATTTTTAAATGCTTCTTCAAAATGTTTATTAACAGTATTGTCGGCTTCTGCAAAAGTAATATAAGTAACTCCTTCAATGGCATCTCCTGCATTCTCAACAACAGTTGGATCATCAATAGCTTCGGAAAGGAAATATATCGGGATATCAATGTTCAATTCTTTAGCATTTCTTAAGACAATTACAGCATCATTAACCTGTGAAAGAGCTAATAACAGTTCAGGTTTGCTGTTCCTAATCTTGGTAAGTTGAGTTTTCACCTCTGTGGCATCCGGTAAATACCCTTCAGAAATAACAACTTCACCACCATTTTCTTTAAAGTATTTTATGAAGTTTTGCTCGGCACTTTTTCCAGGTTCATTATTGATATATATCATCCCTATGTTCTTGTATCCTTCGGATGCAATATATTCAGCAAATACTTTTGTCCGGTATTCATCTGAAGGGATAACCCTGAATATATAATCCCCTGCTTCAGAAATACTGGGTTGTGTCGAGGCCGGGCTTATCAGAACAATCTTATTCTTTTCAACGATAGGAGCTATTGCCAGTGTATTTCCGGAACAAACAGCTCCTACAATTGCAATAGGTTTGTTTGCAGAAATAAGTTTGTTCACAGCTGCTACACCCATTTGAGGATCACAACCTCCATCTTCAACGATCAGTTCGATCATTTTTCCATTAATGCCACCGACATTATTTATTTCCTCTACAGCAAGTTGAGCAGCTTTCATTGGAGCATCACCCCAGGGTGCTGCATCACCAGTAAGAGGAAGAATAGCACCAATAACAATTTTATCTTTACCGGCATCATTACAGCATGTAAAAAATATGATGATAAACACAAGTGGGAGAATCAGTTTTGTTGTTTTCATGACTTTAATTTTAAACGAATATTTTATTGATTAATTCAAAATTGTTCAATTCGGAGTTTTCAAGGAAACAGAAATTTTTCCCCATCTTTAATCCCAGTAGTTTATTTGCAATTTCTATGCCGTCTTTAATCCTGTGCTCAACTATCAGGAACGTAATCCCAAATTTAATATTTATTTCTTTAATATGATTAAATGTTTGGTCTATTACTTTCGGTGATAAACCTGCAGTAGGTTCATCAAGCAGAATCAACTCAGGATCATGCAAAAGAGCCATACCAAGGCTTAATAGCTGGCGCTCACCACCACTGAGGCTAAACGGTTTTCTGTTCCTGATATCAGATAACTGTGGAAATAACTCCAGTATTCGCCTAATCTTGTCTTTTCTGTTTTGAGCCCCTTTTATTGTTATGGTTGAAATATCAAGATTTTCAATGATGGATAAATCATTAAAGCAATTGTTCTTCTGGGGTATATAAACCATGCCTTTCAATAACATTTCAGAAGGATGTCTTCCGGTAACATCTTTCCCTTTTAATTGAATATACCCATTGTTCCATGGCTTTAGTAAACCATAGATGCACTTCAATAATGTAGATTTTCCGGAACCATTCGAGCCGGCCAATAATACGATATCCCCTCTTTCAATCTTAACTGAGATATCGAATAATACCTGCTTCTTGGAATAGCCTGTGTCTATGTTACATACCTCCAGCATGATTCAATTTAAGTACGCTTCGATAACTTCCTCGTCTAACTTGAAGCTCTCGTAATTATTGAATATTTTTATTCTCCCTTTATCTAAAAAAAGAATCCTGTCACATAATTGTTTAATAAAATCAGGATTATGCTCAATTAAAATGAAGGTTTTGCCCTGGTTTTTTAAATTAAGGATGATCTTTTTTATCTCTTCCCTGTAATATGGATTAATACCGGCGACCGGTTCATCAAGAAGGAAAAGTTCGGCTTCACCAGCAATGCAACATGCAAGGTTTACAAGCTTTTGCTGACCATAAGATATCTCATCAGCTGACTGGTCTGAAACATCATCCAGATAAGTTAATTTTATTATGTCTTCAGTATTCTTTCTAAATTTCTCATCAAAATTGAGTACACCCTTACCAGGATTAATGCAATTCCACAATGCTTCTCCCTTATTATTTTTAAATGCAAGTAAAATATTCTCACGAACAGTAAGGTCACCTATCAATCTTAAATCCTGGAAAGATCTTGCTATACCCAGTCTGCAAATTTCATATGGTTTTAATACTTTCAAACTTTTTCCATTAAGGAGGATGTCACCGCTATCTGCCTTAACAAACTGATTTATAATATTAAAAAGTGTTGTCTTACCGGAGCCATTTGGTCCGATCAAGGCATAGATTTTACCTATTTCAATATTCAAGGATATACCATCTATAACAATTTTGGATCCAAATGCTTTTGATATGTTTTTAATACTCAGCAAAACTTTCCTTTCAATTATTGTTGATTAAAAAATAACAGTTTTAGCAAATTTCTCATTATTTCTAAAAGAAGATGAAATGATGAAAATACAAAATATTAATTATTCATTACATTCTTCCTTGGTTATATTTAATGCAAAAAAGCCAGGTTTAACAAATAGGATAAAAAGTGGCAGAATAATACTGAGTGAAATTATAAATAGGAGTATTCCAGTGTTGTAGTTAGTAAATACGTATGATGCAATTAAATTTCCACCAACATTTATAGCGATAAATGATATATAATAAGCAAGAAAAATTCTTATCAAAGGTAATTTATACTTCTCAATTGATTTGATCTTTGAAATAAAAAAATGATATCTGATATGATTATACAGGATTTCACCCATGAATAATCCATAAAGCTTGAATTCGGAAATAGGACCTTTAAAATAGATTTTTAAACTTTCAACCTCTTCATTTCGGTGTAACTTAAGATGTGCTTTTTCATAAATCTCCGAATTGGTTTCAATAATGGTTAAATTTTCATCAGGAAAATCATCAGGTAAATAATCCTTGATTCTGTTTTTAAGCAAGCCTGGTTCAGTCCCTTCAATACTATAAGTGTAAACAATAATACCCTGCAAACACTTTTTATAAATATGTTTACTGGTTTCAATATCATTTGTTATTTCCTTCAATACTTCATCTACATGTAAAATTTTCTCGTGTACACTGTTATCAGAATAGATGTTCTGTTCAATATCTATTTTTATGTTAGCATATTTGTCTTTTTCATCAATGTTAATTATTTGTCTGAATCCACGATCCAACAAAAGGTATTTTATTTTCTTGTCTGTGATAATATTGCGAATATCAGTTACATTATCATGAATAGTTTTTTTAACATCATAATGATAATATCTTGGCATAACATTGACGTAGTCATTATGGAATTTGTTGTTTAAATAGGATAATCTTTCAGCGATTTTTTGGCCAGTAATTCTGATGTCATCAACTATTAGCACATTAACTGATTGTACTTTCATTCCTGTTGATTAATTAGTATTATGATCATATTCCGAAAAAGCAGGGTAAATTTAGTGAATATATTTTTACATTCATAATATATATCTAATCAATTACTTTTGACGACAGCTATATGTCGATTTTATGCAAGTAGGTGTCAATTCAAAAGTCTGTCATGAAAACTAATAAACCCAATCATTATGTAATATGGCTTTTCATGTTGGGTGCTACAAGATTACTTTCGGATATCAATTGGGGATCAAAACAAATCAATCCATAAACTTAGTTTTCCTGTCTTTTTTCTTTTGTATCCAATTTCAAAAGTATTTGCATTGTCTACAATAGAAAAAAGCCAGCCGTATGACGGATGGCTTGATTTGTTTTGTGGGCGCTATTGAAATCGGGATGACCCTCCCGACCTTGACAGGTCGGGATACTCTGAACCAGTTATATAGATTAGATGTATGTTCTGAGAGTGTTGCTCACTTGTTCTGGAAACTTTAGCCGCCATGGAAGTAACTCCATCCAGCAGATTGCCAACTGTAAAGGCAGAAGGAATATTGTTTTGATGATTAATGATCAGTCCCTGTTTTAATTTCTGAATACCAGTAAACCGGAAAACTATATTGCTCTATAGCACTATTTTCAATAAGCTCTTTTAATCCATCCTTTTTAGGAGGTTCAGGGTAAACGATCGCCAGGCATACATCCTTGCCATCTATCTTCATAAACTTGTCAATATACCGATATAGTTGCCTGCTATGCCGCCAGAGGTTACGTTTTATATTCTTATCCTTTATACGATCCCAGTCTGTAGCCTTGATCTCTATGATGGTTACGTAATCATCAGCTTCATCAAAAATAAACAGGTCCATCCGGCCACTCTTTTGCCGGATTTGCTTCAACTGCCCGAAAGATACGTGTTGCTCAGATATCACCCGGCCGCCATTTGTGTTTGTGGCATAATCAGCCTGTACCATCCTCTAAAAAGCCTTTCCCCGTTTTAATTGTTCCGGCTCGCAGGATTTTAATTTAATCTGGTTTGTTATATTCAATTGGTTTAATTTGTTTTAAAGATAATTTTCTTAAATAAATAAAAACTAGATTTTTTTAATGGAGGCAACCGGAGTTCCTTTTATTCCTTCTGCTACAAGATGAGCTATGAACCTGGTGAAGGGTATAATGTTCTGATTAACACTGGCTTCTTCAAGGGATTCCATGTATGTTTTGCGCATTTCAACTGTTGTGTTAAAACTCTGATATTATGCTGTGCCAAAGTTCTATTGTGCAAGGAAATACAAAATACTGTGTATATTATGTTTATAGGATCGTTGGTTTTCCTGCTCTGGTTAATCCTTACCTGAATAACCTTAAATAATGCTCAAAACGATACATTCTTCCTCTTTGGCCTCCTGTAATTTCTTTAAGTATGTCCAGCCTTTCAAGATCTGCAATTAGTTTATATGCAGACGGCATAGAGGTTCCTGTGATTTTTCTTACATTCTCAGCATTTATAAGCGGTTGCCTGTACATATAATTTATAACAATCTGAGCATTGGCAGCTCTGCTTCCCAGGTTTTGAATCGTCAGGTCGATTTGTTTTTGTAATTGTAAAATACCATCAAATGCTGAGACGGCTTTTCTCGCTGTTTCTATCATTCCTGTAAGGAAAAAGATACACCATTGTGTAATATCATTCTTTTCACGTGTAATCATTAGTTTGTCATAATAAAGGTTTCTATTCCTTTCAAGAAAATCTGACAAATACAATACCGGTTTTTTTAACAAACCTTTATTTATTAAATATAAAGGGATCAATAACCTGCCAACACGGCCGTTACCATCGAGAAATGGATGTATTGTCTCAAATTGATAGTGGATGATGGCTATCCTTATTAATTCAGGGAAAAATACTTTATCATTATGAATGAATTTCTCGATATCACCCATCAGAGCTGGTATGGAAGTATGTGCTGGTGGAATAAATACAGCATCCCTTAAACTAGCTCCTCCAATCCAATTCTGACTGGTTCTGAATGCACCCGCTTGCTTTTTCTCACCACGTATACCCTGTAATAGAATTTTATGCGTTCCCCTGATAAGCCTGGAAGATAATGGAAGTTTTTTCAAAGATCGGAAAACATATCAAGCCTGCCCAATTCCCTGTCAGCCTGGCCGAGAAGCTGTAATACCTCCATGCTGTCAATACTCCATTGCCGGTTGATTAATTCAGGTTGAAAACTTTTATAACCTCCCTGTTCTATCTTCCGGCCTGATTTAAACTTTTTCACTTGTTTAAGATATTTTAAACAAAGATAACGCTTATTTAAGTTTTGTACAAATATCTTAAATAAAGATGCCGGTTATTTAAGGTTTATATTGAAGATTTGCAATGATGTGGAAAAGTCGGTGCATTTGACCACTTATTCCGATTTAAACTGACCGCCGTATCTGTTTGGATTTATTTCAACCCTGGTGTATTTTTTTGGACAAATTATAGAGTCGGTTAGGTGATTTGTCCATTATTTTATAACTTCAAACGAACATCACCTGATCAAAAACTGAAAATATCTAAGACCTCGCAAACTCAACTAATGGTTTAATATTTCCCTGATCTGCTGTAATTATCGAATCAATATATCGTTTTCTCTCATCACCCATTCTTGACAAACTAACTTTGCCCCAGGTGAATAATTTGCCGCCAAGAAGTTTTTCGATAATTATATCTGCCATCATCCTCGAATGCCTGCCATTACCATTGGCAAAAGGATGTGTCTTCACTATACGATGTTTATATTCTATTGCTAATATTCCAAATCTAATCCCATAGATACCTTGGTATATTTGATGATATTTCCTGTGCCTTTTCTTTTATAGCCTTTTTAAGTCTATATTCACTGACTTTCTGATCTTCCAATTCCATTGATTTAGAAGTACGCATTACAATCTCAGTTGCTTTTTTAATCGCTGTTTCATCAATCATTTTAATTATCGATCCTTGCCTGGGTTTAAACCCATATACTAAATCCATATCAAAAGCATTTGCAGCTTCCTTCAGGGCATTCAGGGTAATGGAGCCATCAGCCTCTCTTTCTTCAACCTTCTTTGCTCCTTGTTTGGTAGTTTCGATACGACTTCCAAGTTGCTCCAATGTCATTTTAATTGCTTTCCTAATGGTATTAATCCAACCAGCAGAAGGCATACTTATGGGGCTTACTGATGAAAAGACTTTAAGCTTTTTGTCTATTTGCTCAATTATCAGTTTCTGTTTTAAATCTTTCATGATATTTTTAATAATAAGAACAAAGGTAAGAAAAATGAAGTAATTATTTTCAAGAAAGTAAATATATATGTTTACACAGGCATTGTTAGGGTAAATGTATAAGTTTACATGAAGTAAATAAAGTCAATATATAAGTTGATATAGTGAGGTTATTCATTGTTTTGTATAAAAAGAAACTATCATTATTTCAAGAGAATGTTTCAACCAGAGAAATTTCAGAGAATATTGGTGAAAATGAAAAAACCCTGCAAGTATTGTCCTGCAGGGTTTTCGGGGTGGTGGGCGCTATCCCGACATGATGATGTCGGGATGCTCTGAACCAGCTTTAGCGATTAAACTTTCGATTCTTTTTCTGTTTTTCCATTTTTTAACCTGTCGTTCTCTTTTGTAGGCAGTTTTTTTGTTTGTATATTCTTCTTTATAAACAATTACCCAGTCATTGGCTTTACCGGTAAATCCTTTGTGATTGGTGTTGTGTTTTCTTAAACGGGCCAGGGGCATAGAAGAATGCCCTATATAGTACTTACCTATTAACTTAGAGTATAAAATATAAAAAGTAAAGCTCATTGAAAAGCAGATTTGGTTTTCCATTAATACTTTTTAGAGGTGAAATGTTCCTATGGTTGGTATTATTGTGCAACGAATAAAGCACTTATTCGGCGCAAAAAATGCAACGATAAAGACACGGCAATTCGGGAAATTAATGACTTGATAAAGAAGGATGTATTACAAAAGGAGCCGGCAGGAGGAAGAAGTACAAATTATGAATTGAGGTAAAATACAAGCAGGCCATGCATTAATATCTTCCCATCTGCCATGTATAAACCAGGTTACCCTGGTTATCATACATTTCTATCGGAAAATTTTCCTGACCATAGACATAATGTAGTTCATCCCCATATTTGTCGTTAATCCTGTTATTTTTACTGATCAGGAGATGTGTTAAAGTTGTGTTGACGGTAGCCTCTGGATTGGGTATTCGTCGTACAGGAACTCATGTGCAGCTCCTACAATCTGGTAATTTCCATCGATAGACCAAATGATTTCTGTATCATTAGTCAGGTTAATCTCATTTGTGTTCAGGTCGATTTTCCAGCTGGTGATCCTGGTGGGCTTATCTGGCTGAGCGAGGTTCTTGTATTCGATGCTGTCGATATAGATAAACCAATCGTTGTAATAACTGCTGTCAACGATTACCCTTCCTTTCTCATCCCTGATGTAATAGTGTGTTTTGTCAAACCTCTGGCGTTTGTAACAGAGCCCATCCTGGTAATAGTAGCTGTCGAAATTGTGATATTGATCCACTACCCACTCGATAAAATTAATAGTGCCATCATCATTGAAATTGTAATAGATCCTCCATCCAAAATCAACACCATCATATTTCTCAGCAAGACGTTGTTTCCATTGAAAGTTGTCATCTGATTGCCTGCAGCCAACAAATAATAGTGCTGTGAAAAATGAAAGAATAAAGACTCTCCTCATAATAGTTTGTTTTGGTTGTTAGCAAATAAATTCTCAAATTATATGCCAGGTATTTTTGTTTCCTGCATGTGAAGAGGTTAGTTTATTCTTTAACCAAATATGTTTCCCAGGTGTGGAGGATATACGTTCAATATGACAAAAAGCCCGGAAAGAATCCAGGTTTCTCAGATATCAATCCGGTTTAAAAAGACACTTCTATTATCCCAAATTATGCATTGGGAATGCAATGAACCAATGTATTAGTTGGGATTATCCCGATTTAGAAGATGTTGCATTTCATCATTCGGGTGATATTGATATGTGATGAAATGCTTACAACTTCTTAATTGTTGTGCATTAGTCTTTTTCTAATGCATAATTTGGGATTATTGATCAGTCCCATCTCTTACATCCCCTAATATATTTGCAGCGAATAATAATGCAATTCCTGCAACGATAATTCCACCAAATACTGCAGGTAATACCATTGATGATCTGGACTCTGACTGTGCATATTCGTAAACATATACTTTTTGTATTGCCATGGATGGAATGATAACTACAGTATCCATATAGACAAAGGATGTATCGGAAGTATGAAGGTGCACAGATTCCAGTACCTCATTATCTCCTTTTTTAATGGTGTTCAGGCCTTCAAGTTTCGGGTCCAGGTAATTGGTGTGTATACCAAGGAAGATATCCAGTTTTCCGGTAAGGGTGTCATCTGCTAGTGTGTAGTCATAAAGATGCCATGCTTCATTACCCCGTTGTAACACTACATATTTATCTTCCTGTTTCATGTCCGAGATACGCTGTTCCGTAATCCCCTCTTCACTCACAACCCTGAAGTAATAACAACCGGAAAGGAGATTGAGGAAAGCAAGAAGTACAATGTGTGTTATTATTAGCAGGCAGTATTTTTTAAACCTGCCGAGGTTTTTTGTGAAAGATTGAAATAATGTTTTTGTTTTCATGATTTGCTGGTTAAGGAGTTTGCTTATTTGTAAAGATAATACAAATCATACTCAATTGCAATAGATGTGTCCGGTTGTTAATGAAGTGAAGATAAGTGTTTCGAAACACCATTTAGAAATGCAGCAGATCCCTCTTAGGTAATAAAATAACCTATCATATAAAGATCGTTGATCATTATAGTTATTATTCATTTGCGTCTTCTGATCTGGTTGTAAAATACCAGTGCCCACCACTATGAAAATGACCCTGGTTGTCGTGAGCAGTTACTGACCAAACATAATACCCATCAAAAGACAGGGGACCAACATCCATAGATGTTTGCTTATATCCTTCGATGTTTACGATATAACTCGAAATGGGTGAATGCAACTTTAGACTTACATCGTAAGTTAAAGGATCGCCATCAGGATCAGTGCAACTCCACGACAATGTGGTATTTGTATCAATATTCTTCGCAAAGTTCGGGGGATTTATACATTGAGGTTCATCTGGGCGTGAGTTAGAATCTATTTTATTACATGCCGGAATGATCCACAGCATCCACATTGACAATAGTATTAGTGGTATTGTTTTTTTTGTTTTCATGGTTTGAGTTTTTTAATTTTTTGTTTTGTTATAATTTTTTATGATCGGCAGCAAAAATGCCAGAATGTCAATAGGTAATGTACAAGACCTCTTGCTTGATAAAAATGATTTCACTGGATCGAAATTTGCCAATCCTTAAATCCAATAATCAAAACCGGAATCAAGATAGCGGAGGGGATCACTACCAATGGTACCAGCCATGATGCCTTATGTGCAGCCCGTGAATCTATGTAATAAGTTACCTTATCAATTGATGAGAAGGGGATAGCAAACACTGAATCAGCATATGTAAAGCTTGTATCGGAAGTATATATCTGCAAGGAATTAGGGAGATCTGGTTCTTCTTTGCCTTCATATTTCGTCAATCCTTTGTTCTCTGCAAACAGGTATTTTGAAAAATACACTAAGTAGGCATCCAGTTTACCAGAAAGTGTATCATCATCTGCTTCCAGGTCATATATGTGCCATGCCTGAATGTCTCTCACCAATAACACATAGTTGCCGCTGCTATCTGCCTGCTGAATCTCCCGGGATGTGTAATTATCTTTTTCAATAACCTTGAAATAATAATTGCAAGCAGTCATCATATTCATAAAAGCTAAGAGTGTTATCAATGCAATGAATTGTAAAAATCTTGTTTTACACTTCAAGGTTTTATGATTTATTTGTTGGTTGGTTTGTGTTTTCATGATTCCACCTTTCTTATCATTAATGTTTTACGAGGTATTTTCTAAGTTTTTTCTTTCCATTTTTATAGATATCCATATTTCCATTGATTGGGATTTTTATCTGAAGTGAACCTGTCAATGCACCATCTTCAGGATTATTTATTGATCGTATATTTCTTCAAACGATCTTTATTCTGCTGGTAAGTAGGGATATCGCTCTTTATGGGTATTTTCACTTTCATCGACCCGAGAACAGCTCCAAGAACAGCCCCGGGAATTGAAAACAACAATGCATTCCCAATGGCTTTTTGTCCTGCTGATCTTGCAGTTGCATTACCAGACAAAGCCACGAGTGATAGTATGGCTTCTCCCACTGTGTTGGGATCCTCGTTTACCTCATAAGTAGGATCATCTCCCTGAAGATATCCATAAATACCGCCTGCTACAAATCCTGTTGCCCAGCCAATCAGGGCACCTTTGATGATCCTGGATTTTCGCCTGACTTTAATCTTGGAGATATCTGAGATCTCAAATTCATATGTTGTGTAGTTCTTAAAGCGATAATCATCAAGTCGTACAGAACTTGAGATCACAATCGATGAATCCTTTAACTGGAATAATGTTCCGGTTGCCTTTCGATCTGGATTCTTCAGTTCTATCCATGCGTTGTAGAATTTAATTTTCTGATTGTTATCCTGGGAGTAAACCTGAATTGATATCAGGATAAGCAGAATTGTTATGATTGATTTAGTTTTCATTTTCTTTTGTTTTTGATTAATGGTTGTATTATTAATCCAGAACAATTAAGGTTTGGCCTATTTCAGGATGATCTTTTCAACTGCGTTCCCAATTTTTATAAAATAGATGCCAGCGGATTCACCTGTTATATCCATCGTATATACCTGGCTGTCCGTTTTAATTGTACGTATTAGTCTGCCTGTAGCATCCAGGATACTGATATAAACATCCCTGTTGATATCCACATCCAATGTGATATTAATAATACCATTCGTGGGATTGGGGTAGATTGATATCTCTTCCTTGCTGATCTCGGTGATGTTGATAAAAAAGGACCAGAAATATTCAATATGATTAGCAGTTTCCCAATCATTCAGTTCGTGGTTCCAGAATTGAGAATCTGTATATTTCCTGTTTTTATTTTCATCATAAGTATATAAATACTGAAAGAGGTACATCCAAACTTCTTCATCATCCTCATAGTACTGATATTGGAATGCTGTCAGATCTCCATCGAGATCATACAAGTAGAGATATCGTGAGTCATTTTCCCATACAGAAAATTCAAGGTCCCAGTTTTGCGAAAGGACTTCTTCAATTAATCCTTCATCATTGTATGTGTATTTATGTTGCCTGTCATCTCTCCAATACGATGAAGCGACATATTCCTGGTAAATATTTCTTATAAGGAAGTTGTCATTACTGTACTCATAAAGAACCCTGGAATCATTATACCATTCATTGGTTGCGATAGACCATATCTGGGAAATTGTTTCTGCAAGACTGTCATTCGTTCCGTAATAGTAAAATTTCTGGGAGGAGTTTCGCAAGTTGCCGGTTAAATAATCAATTGATTGTGATAGGTGTTTAGTCAGGCGATTAGCTGCATCATATTCATAATTTGTTTTTCTCCAAGTCTCCCAATTCTCTTCTGTTGAACTCCATCTTTGCATTATTTGCTCGGTTTCGTTACCATACGAATCATAATCATATAAGTACCTGTCCTGATATACCCACTCTTTTAATGTAGTATCCCAAACCTGGTAGATATATTCCAGTAAAAGCCCATTATCATCATAGGAATTCAAATATTGAGTTGCATTGATCCATTTGTTATTAATGGTATCATGCCACTTCATTACCGTCTGAGTCGGATTTCCAAATCCATCCCTACCCATGATCAGCGATCTGTACATAAAAATCATTTCCTCACTTTCAATGTAATAATAATGCATCGAATCCATAACCCAGAGGTCTTCACGATTTCCGGGTATTTTTTTTGGCATTTCATCTCCAGTACTTGAGAATGATCGTGTGATATAGTCATTACCTTTGTTGTCTACGATAACATTTCTTCCTTGGTCTGTACCGGAAACACTGAATTGTTGTGCCCAGCTCCATTCGGGCGGATAGCCATAATCCATGGTACCATAAGCATCTTTTTTATGATAATCCTGGTCTTTAGAGCCAGGAAAAGAAATAGCCATGGGTTCAGGAATGGTAAACCAGTGATTATGATCAAATTGATTGCCTTTTTGCAATTTGATGGTTTGCATAATTTGTCCTTGAAGTAAAGGAATAAGGCAAACAAAAACGGTTATAAGTATTGTTGTTTTTTTCATGATATTTTAGGTTTTGTGATTACTCTATATTTTTTATGATCTGTAAAAATTTGTTGGATTACCAACCACCTAAGTCTAATCCACCACCCAGAAAACCATCAAATGTGGCTACAAACAGAATTACAACACCGGCTAAAATCAATACAGGAATTAAAACCGTTGGTAATATATGGGATATCTGGGATGCTTTTTTATTATATACGTACAGGTCAATCTTTTGAATTGAATTGATAGGGACTACAACTAAAGAATCTTGCCGGATTAGATTGCTGTCCTGTATGTATACATGGACAGTATTCGTCACTTCTGGTTCTGTTTTCTTCTTAAACTTATGTTTTTTCTTGTCCGGAAGCTTAACATAGTTGGCGTGGTAACCGAGAAAAGGATCCGTTTTGGCTGTAATAGTGTTATCGTTTATATCCGTATTTAACAGATGATAAGCATTATCTCCTGAATGTAGTATGAGATATTTTTCTTCTTGCGTGTATTTCTTTATGGTTTCAGTGGTTACCTCTGGTTCGTTCACCACATTGAAATAATAACTGCAACCTGTTACCAGGTTCAGGAACGCAATGAGTAAAATGATAGAAAGAAACCGCCGAAAACGACTTTTATGAAGCATTGTTACTCCCTTGATATATTTTGTTTTCATGGCTACTTTGGTTATATGCTGCCCCAACTTAACGGTGTGGGGTTTAACCGGTTAACAGGAATAAAGGTATTACTGGATTACAGTTATATGAAATTGATCTTTGCGGAGGAAACAAAAGCATGTATTGTTTTTTACAACTCCAAGCCAGTTATCGAGTGTGTCTTGCAGAAATCAATTAGAAGGAAAGGATTTTATGGGAATTTTGCATTTTTTGCAAAAACTTGTGGGTCTTCATATTGATTTTTGCAAAATGTTTAATGGTGTCAGAAAATAATCGTACGTTAACTCTTAAACTCCATAAAAGTTTCATTTAAATTCTTCATTTCTTCATAGTTTTTGTTGTTAAAAAGTTAAAATACAGGATCCGTTGTTTCAAGTTTTGCCGGGATAAAAGTAGAATCCAGGAATAGGGGATTCCAAATATGTTTTGGGATTATCGTGCAACGAATAAGGTATCTATTCGGCGCAAAAAATGCAACGATAATTTTATTTTGCGACGAATAAACCGTATATTTGTTGCAAAATTTAAGACGAATGGATTATTATATACATCAAAAGGACAATTGGCCAGATTTTACCTGGGATGGTGACTTATTGGTTAATCTGTTAAGTGAAGCAAGAAATCTGCAAGGACGTTTACTTGGAAAAATGGAATCCCTGGGTTTTGAATTACGGGATGAGGCCTTCCTTGAGACTTTAACTTTAGACGTATTAAAATCGGCAGAAATTGAAGGAGAACTGTTAAATCCTGAGCAAGTACGTTCTTCAATTGCTCAAAGATTAGGAATGGAATTCGCTGGAGCAACGATGCCTGATAGAAATGTTGACGGAATGGTTGAGATGATGATTGATGCGACACGTAATTATTATAAACCTTTGACTACAGATAGACTATTTGATTGGCATGCAGCGCTGTTTCCAATGGGAAGAAGCGGAATATTAAAGATAACAGTTGCTGAATGGAGAAAAGATATATCTGGACAAATGCAAGTTGTATCTGGTGCTGCCGGAAGAGAAAAAGTTCATTTCCAGGCTCCTGATGCTGATTTAATCGAAATGGAAATGAACCGGTTTTTAAAATGGTTTAACGAAGAAAATGATATTGATTTGGTGATTAAGGCAGCAATCGCTCATCTTTGGATTGTGACAATTCACCCATTTCAAGATGGGAATGGACGAATTGCAAGAGCAATAAGTGATATGTTGTTAGCCCGATCTGATAAAAGTAATCAACGATTTTATAGTATGTCTGCTCAAATTAGAGTAGAAAGGAAAGGATACTATGATGTTCTTGAAAAAACACAAAAAGGAGACCTTGACATAACCAAATGGATCAAATGGTTTTTGAATTGCTTAATTAATGCTTTAAAATCAACAGATAAGATACTATCACGGGTTTTACAAAAAGCGGATTTTTGGAACAAACATTCAAAAACAATCATTAATGAGAGACAGAAAAAGGTATTAAACAAATTACTGGATGGATTTGAAGGCAAATTGACTTCAATGAAATGGGCCAAGATCGCAAAGTGTTCAAAAGACACGGCAATTCGGGATATTAATGACTTGATAAAGAAGGATGTGTTACAAAAGGAGGCGGCAGGAGGAAGAAGTACAAATTATGAATTGAAGTAATACCAACTCAGGGGCGTTATTTCCCCTTTTCTTCTAAATTGATTTGCAGCTCTAAAAATAATAGCGGCGTTACCATTTTCAATTGGTGACATATCTCCCAGATAAAAGGTTTTTAGATTCACTATTAAAGATGTGATTGTTCTGGTTCAATGAATTTGTTGTGTGATTTCGAATCAATCGCTGAAGATGACACTCAGCTATTAACAGGTTGTTAAATCATGCATGCATTTTCTGATGTTCAGATATGCACTGAATGGAAAGAAAAAAATCGAAGCAAATTTCTTTTAAAATGAAAGGTAGTGCAGTAAATAGAAGCGATCATTATATCATGAAAATGTTTCAATCATGTTTCAACCAGAGGAATTTCGGAGAAAAATGGTGAAAATGAAAAAACCCTGCAAGTGTTGTCCTGCAGGATTTTCGGGGTTGTGGGCGCTATCCCGACATGATAATGTCGGGATGACCCTCCCGACATTGTCATGTCGGGATGCTCTGAACCAGCTCGTGCAATTAAACTCTCAATTCTCTTTCTGTTCTTCCATTTCTTTATCTGTCGTTCTCTTTTAAATGCACAATCTTTATCAGGATATTCTTCAGAATAGACAATTTTCCAATCATTCGATTTTCCAGTGAATCCTTTGTGATTTGTGTTGTGTTTTCTTAAACGTTCTAGCGGTTTAGAAGAATGCCCTATATAATACTTATCTATCAACTCAGCGTATAGAATATAAAAACTAAAGCTCATCGAAAAGCAAATTTGGTTTTGTATTTATACTTTTTGGAGGTGAAATGTTCCCCGTGGAATTGAAAAACTTTAAACTATGTTTCAACCTTACGAAATAATTGGAAAATAGTATAAAAGCAAAAAACCCTGTAAGTTTTATCCTACAGGGCTTTTCCGGGGTGGGCGCTATAAGATTCGAACTTATGACCCTCCCGACATTGTCATGTCGGGATGCTCTGAACCAGCTTTTGCAATTAAACTCTCAATTCTCTTTCTGTTCTTCCATTTCTTTATCTGTCGTTCTCTTTTAAATGCACAATCTTTATCAGGATATTCTTCAGAATAGACAATTTTCCAATCATTCGATTTTCCAGTGAATCCTTTGTGATTTGTGTTGTGTTTTCTTAAACGTTCTAGCGGTTTAGAAGAATGCCCTATATAATACTTATCTATCAACTCAGCGTATAGAATATAAAAACTAAAGCTCATCGAAAAGCAAATTTGGTTTTGTATTTATACTTTTTGGAGGTGAAATGTTCCCCGTGGAATTGAAAAACTTTAAACTATGTTTCAACCTTACGAAATAATTGGAAAATAGTATAAAAGCAAAAAACCCTGTAAGTTTTATCCTACAGGGCTTTTCCGGGGTGGGCGCTACAAGATTCGAACTTGTGACCCCCTGCTTGTAAGAAAAACAATACGATGTATCTACATGCGTTCTATGTCTTTTAATTGCCTGTGAAACAATGAATAATAAATTTACATGTAGGAAACGAGATGTAACAAAAAGCACCAAAAAGCAAGAAAACTTTAAACCATGTTTAAACCGGAGGGTATTTTTTTTGTATATTTAGTTTAAATTTTTTGATATGGCTTCCGTCAAAGTTATACTATATAAAAGTAAAACATTAAAGGGTGATAGTCACCCCGTAATGATAAGAGTTTTCCACAAAAAACTCAGGTATGTGAGCACAGGAGTTTCATCTACCGAAGATGAGTGGGATGAGAATCCCAGTGAACTTAATTCATCAAAAAAGAACTATAAAAGATTAAATCTCCGGATAAATAATCTTTATTTAAAATTGGAAAACAGGATTATTGAACTTGAATCAACAAGAATGGAATTTACTGTTGATGATATAATTCGTGCCGTTAAAACTCAGGATACTCATACTACCTTTTTTCAATACACTGAAAAAATTATTAAAGAGTTGAATGATGCAAAAAAGATTGGTAACAGGGATATGTACAAGACAATGCTTAGTGCAGTAAAGAAGTATACAAATACGGATTTTTTCCTGGAGGAATTGGATTATAAGTGGCTTAAAGGATTTGAATCATACTTTTATTCTCGTGGTGTTAGTGTAAATGGTCTCAATGTTTATATGCGGACTATCAGGGCTGTACTAAACAGGGCGATTAAAGAGAAAATATTAGGTAGAGAGCACTATCCTTTTGTGGAATACAAAATTAAATTTGAGAAACCGGCAAAAAGGGCAATATCAAAAGAAGACCTCAAGAAAATTAAAGAATTGGAACTGAAGAAGGATTCAGATTTATGGCATTCCCAGAATATGTTCCTGTTTAGCTTCTACACATTAGGAATGTCCTGGATTGATATGGCTTATCTTAGAATTGAGAACATAAAGCAGGGCAGGGTGTTTTATAAAAGAGCAAAAACCGGTAAGGAGTACAATATAGCATTAACGCAACAGGCAAAAGAAATCCTGGATTACTATACTGCTGGGAAGAAAAAGAGGGAATATGTATTTCCTATTGTAGAGCGTGACAAGGATCCGGAATTGCTTAAAGCCGATGTCAAAAATGCGCTTAAGCAACACAACAAGTTTTTAAAGATATTGGCTGAGAAGGCTGGTGTTGATGAACACCTGACTTCATATGTGGCGAGGCATTCCTGGGCAACCATTGCAAATAAAAGCGGAGTTCATATTGGTATAATCAGTGAGGCTTTGGGACATGAAGATATCAAAACAACCCAGACTTATCTTGGTAGTTTCGGAAGTGAGGAGCTGGATAATGCCAATTTAAAGATATCCGATCTATAAAAAAAACGGCCCGCATCCATCCACGAATACGGGCCACGAGCTAAAAACAGGACAAAGAACGAGTGAATATCAGGCCTGGATTGAACCAGTTCCAAAATATACTGAGTCAGAGATCTGGGATCCGTCTTCTGTGATGAAGAAGCCCCAGCCATAACATACATCACCGGTTTCCCAGGAATCCTTTTCGAATAAACATGCACCAGCTACACGATCATGATCACCGGTGTTGATGGCGAAGTTGTCTTTGGTTTCGTTGTAAACAACACCATAGAACAAGTCTGTGGATTCTGCGCCTACTTCCCCGCTGTTATCCAACCACTCAAGGGAGATACCTCCACCTGCAGGAGTTGACAGGAGCTGGCCTTCGACACCAACCAGTGGTCCCTGGCCAATTCTCATATTGGCATAAACCATTTGGTAGTTTGGTGAAGTACCGGTTACTGCCTGGTGAATGTTGTATGAAACAGCTGCATTCCAGGCAGACATTTTGGTTGCTGCATTATTCCAACCTATACGGAGGATAGGCAGGATCCTGCGGAGATATTCCACAAGAAATGCGAATTTTGTCCTCTGAGCCACCTGGCTTTCTGTTTGAGGATTACTGACATCGGGCTGATAAGATCTTATGACGTCGATAGAGAAAATGCGGCTACCTACCACATTACCTACCCGCCCGGAGAAACCGCCTAAGATACCTTTAGTAATTCTTCCCATGTTGAGTTAAGGTTTAGTTTAACATTTATTTAGTTGTTTTCATCAATAGCCAAATTGGCCTTTTAGTTAATAGGGAAGCTTCGAGAGCTGGAATATTGAAACTCTTTGGTGAGGTTTAAAAAGTGACCTCAAATGAAACCAAAAACGATTTAAACGGAGTTGGTACGGAGTTAATACGAAATAACTTCCTTTTTACTCCTTGTTTTTGGTTTAAATAAGTTCGGATACCGGGACCTGATAATGTTGATGATGATGGTTGAGATAATTCCGCCGATGAGGGCAACCACTGCTGAAAGAATATCATCGATCCTATAGAATTTGAAGATATTGAATGAGCTGATGGTTTCAAAAAGTAACCATGAGTTGCAGGATCCGAGGCAGAAATTTATGAACCAGTTCATCATCAAAGTTGTTTATGTAAAAATAGGATATAGTAATTCTTCTGTCAAGTGGAATTGATTGCATGCCGGGGAATTTATGAACAGGGTGTTCTGAGCAATAATGGACTCTGTTTTTAAAAATGATTCTGATAATACCCTTTACCATTCCAAGGTTGATTTAAGGATTCATGGAAGCAACAAACAGAATCTAGATGAAAAGAGATGCAATTTTCAGAAGTAAGAAAGCAATATGGCTTTGAGCGATTTTCCGGTAGGAATTAAGAGGACAGATTTCAAATTTTGAGTTATTAACAATTATTGACTATAGAAGCTTCCGGATTTAAGCAATTCTCATATGCTAAAAAGGATGCATTGTGTTAGAAGAGTGATACTTCTTCCTACTATATACTAAAGAAACTAAAATAGCACGATCAAAAAATACCGGGCATTTATGGAGCGGATGCGGAATAAATCGTTGGGGTGGCCTGTGGGTTTTTTTGATCGAGTGCGAACCTTGTGTTTCTAATGCTTCTTGACTAAAATAGCCAACATAACTGAGGCTTCTCTTCAAGGAATGTACCATTAAAATTTCAAACAGATATTGAAGATTTCATGGTAAAGTATATGATCCCTGAAACAGCGATACTGGTATTGATCAGAAAATTACTTGATTCGCGATTCGCGAATTGCAAATTGTTTTGTATCTTTGTAGGAACTTAATCTGATTTCCATGAAAAAACATAGTGGTATGCGCCCTCACGATATTGCAATTCTTTTGAAAATAGCCAGCAAGGGGCAGCAACAATGGTATATGAAAGACTTAGCCTATGAACTAAGTATTAGCGCAAGTGAAATAAGCGAAAGTATAAATCGCTCTATAATAGCTGGATTGATTAGTAGTGATAAGAAAACTTTAAAAAAATTAGCCCTTTTGGATTTTTTAAAATCCGGGTTAAGATATGTTTATCCACAACAACCAGGTGCTATGGTAAGAGGTATTGGAACTGCACATTCAGTATCTCCATTAAATAATGAGATAATGAGTGAGGAAGAAATTGTCTGGCCATACGGGAAAGGAAATATTAGGGGACAAGCAATTGAACCTCTACATACTAACACACCAGAAGCTTGCCTAAGAGATAGTAAATACTATGAATTAATGGCATTAACTGATGCAATTAGGATTGGTAAAGTAAGGGAGCAAAATATTGCATATAAAATGCTTAAGGAAAGAATCGAATATGACTAAAAATAAAACAATCAATTTAAGGATAGTTGAAAAAGTTGCTTCAACCTTAAAAGAACTTAATGATGAGGTAATCTATGTTGGTGGTGCTGTGGTTAGTTTGTATGCAACAGATGAAGGAGCAGAGCAACCAAGACCAACAATGGATATTGACATTTCAGTTCAAATAAGTACATATTCCCAGATGGATCAGCTGCGAATTAAATTAGCCACCAAAAAAATCTATCCTGCACCAACAGAAACGGTAATGTACCGATATTCATTTGATGATATATTAATTGATTTTATCCCATACAAAGAAACACCTTTAGGCCCAACAAACAGATGGCTTGAACCAGGTTTTAAGAAAGCTTTGACAGTAACAATTGGAGATACAAAAATCAAGATACTGCCAGTTAGTTTATTTCTTGCAACGAAATGGGAAGCATTTAAAAATAGAGGTGGCGATCCAAGAATGTCTCATGATTTCGAGGATATTATTTATGTTATTGATAATAACTTAGAAATAGTTGAGGATTTAAAAAATGCAGAAAATGATGTCCAAGATTTTTTAAAAGATATGAGCAAAGAGATATTATCGCATTCATCAAAGAATGAAATAATTGAATGTCATTTAAATCCTTATACAATGGAAGAACGAAGAAAACTAATAGTAACTAAACTCGAGGATATCTTAGAAATTTAATCCGCCAGATGGCGGACAAGGGTTGAATTCCCCACCCCTTGGGGCGTTATTAAATCGCTGGGGTGGCCTGTGGGGTTTTTTGATCGAGTGCGGAACTTGTGCTTCCAAATCTTCTCGACTAAAACAGCCAACATAACTGTGGCTTCTCTTCAAGGAACAGAAAAAAGTGAATTTAAGAGATGGTATTACTTAAGTTGCTTGCAACAAATAGATTAAGTATGATTGTTGCCGTTGAAAAAGTTTAAACAACATTAAGTTTCTGATAAAAGAAAGAAGAAATGATATATAAATGATTTAATTAACTGGAATATGAAAGAAAAATAGTTATATTTATAGCAGCATATCGAAAAGCTGTTTGCAAAACCAATTACAGTATACCTGGCTTGTTATTAAAATGCTAAGGATAGCCAACCAGATTGCCTAACAGCTAAATACTCTCCAGAACGAAGGATATTGTTGGAAACTATGAATATCTGAGAGGATATTTATTGGGTTATAAGAAAAATAATTGGAGAAAAAATGGTAACAAAAATGAAATACTGTTACTAATATATAAACCAAACCCGAATAACTATGAAAACAAAATTCTTTCCCATTTTCATTGCAACTTTGTTATTATGTCTGGTAGAGACAGCGAATACCCAAACGATTAGTGTCGACAGTATGTTTACCTCAGATGGAGAAATATATCCATTTGATACGACACAGGCAATCTACGGATTGCATATTGATTGTGATTCCGTGACATTATTTACAGATACAAGCCTGGTGAGAATAATCCTTGTTGATACTTTCTACAACGAATACATGGTTTACGAGGCCTATCCACTTATTGTTTCTGATACTTTCTTTGACGTAAGCAATGTTTGTGATGAAACGTGCTATCTCAATGGGATATATCCGTATACGCTGGAGATACAGTTAATAGGAGCTGAAGTATACATAGATGAAATTGATACGAACCGGACTTATACTGATAATGCTGATTCATTACGATTAGTTGAAAAACAAGCAGTAGAGCAGGCAAAGATTGATACAATGAACAATCATCTCTGGGATAATTGGCTTTGGGGAGCTGATACAACCTATCTAAGCCAGCTATGGTATAGCAAAAAGAAAGAAATGTTCGGATATAAGTATAATTTAATGGGTTACGATTATTATTCCGGAGGCGTTTACCATTGCTTTAATTCAAGCTATTATCCTGAAGATGATCCTGATTTCCTTCACGAGTTCGATTGGCGTAAAAGACATAGTGCAGACAGTGCAGGCACACCATATGCTGGAGGTAGCGATGGTTTTATGACTCCATTAAAAGATCAGAATAATTTATGCGATGTTTCTTGTTGGCTTTTTTCTGCTTTTGCTACGATTGAATCCGGGCTTAACCTGTATTATAATAGAAGTCCATTAAGTAGTAAATATGAGAAAGTAGATGCAATTCTATCGGAACAGTATTATTTATCGTGTGTCGATGATGCAGGAAAATGTCATCAAGGACATCCTAATAATGTATATAAGGATATTAAGGATACAATTTTGGTTGATATAGATTGTTGCAGTAACTACCAAGATACATTGGAAGAAAACCAAGCAGTAACAAGCTGCGGTGAAATTGAAAAATGCTACGTTGATACTGCTTCATTCATTATTACAACACAAATAGCTGGCAATCAATATTCTTATGTGTCAGCCAACCTGGAAGAATTAAAGGTGAACTTGATTAGGAAAGGGCCGTCAACTTTTAGGATTAGAAAAAAGTATAAAGATTCTTTTCACTTTGTCGCATTAGTTGGTTTTACAACGATTAAGCCTGGAGATACGATAGATCGGGGAAATAAATTACAACCAATAGTAATAGATCAAGAGTCTGATTGGAAGAATAACACCTGGCTCATATATAAAGACAGTGGTTATCCTCCAAAATATAGAAATATTATGTATGATCCTGATACAACAAGTAAAACAAACGGATTCAACTTACCACTTAAACAATTGGGAAAGGTTAATTTATACCGGCTTTTCCTTGATTTAGACAAAGATGGATATTATAACTGGGGGGTAGGCAATAAACCAGATACCAATAGTTGTTTCCATGATAGTATAGATAGCGATGACACTGATGCAAGGATTGGTCTATGGGATACAAATTACATTGGATTACCTGTTAAACCGCAAATTGAATTAATTTATGAACCCTTAACCTATAATAAAGCAATTGAGAACAATGGAATTGTAACATTTGATACGTCGTACACAACAATGAACTTTGAAATAAATAACAATGGTAATGCGCAATTGAACTTACTTTCATTGGGTGGAGCAAATGGAGGACCAATTTATATTTATGAACCGGATTCAGTTTACTTCACACACACTAACCCAGATACAAGCTTTGTAAGAATAAGTGGATTAGAAGGAGATAGCAGAACTTTTAAAATATTCTTTGATAATGATTCTGTAGTTGGTAAGCCAAAAGTTAAAGTAAGAATTGCATTAGATGAGGAGGATATGGAAGATTTTACGTTCTGGTTAGTAATGGCTGATTGCAACACAAAAGAAAATACTGAGTATGTTACATCAGATACGACCTGGGACGAATTTACTGTAAAATTCGGAGATGTAGCAGTAATCGATAGTTCGGTACTTGTTATTACTGATACGATTGCATTCAGTGAGTTGTCCGGGCTTTACATAAACCAGGGATCGAAGGTAATTCTTAATGGAGGGGTATTAACCAAAGCATGTGATGGATTGTGGAAGGGTGTTGATGTTATGGGGCATCATTATAAAAGCCAGTCATTTGAAGGTTACCATGGTATATTGGAGATAGAGAACAACGGGATTATTGAATATGCAGAGGTAGGTGCTGAAACACAACATGTAATACCCATTGAACATGAATATACCGGTGGTATTATAACAGGAAATTATGCAATATTCAGAAACAATGAAGTTGGTGTAAGGTTTAGGCCGTTTATTAACACCAGGCCGGATGATTCTACAGTTATTGTTAAAAACCTCTCGGGATTTTCATATAGCAAGTTTTACACAGACCAATACCTGTATGATCTGGGCGAAACCCCATCTTCTCATGCTGCTCTTGATGAAGTTGAGGGCATAGATTTTACATCCTGTGATTTTTATAATGAATATATGCCAGCTGCGGATAGCATTACACTCGGCAAAGGAATCTATTCACTGGATTCGGAGTTCGAAGTAAGTGCTGCCTGTATAGAATATGATCAATCATCAGGGGAATGCCTTGATTATGACACAGCTTTATTCAGGAGCCTGGATTATGGAATTTATGCGATGAATGCCCGCTCAAACCAGGCACCAATGGTTGAAATATCGAAATTTGATGGCAATAAAACGGGTGTTTATCTGTCCAATACTCCTCAAGCTTCTATAACTCTATGCGATTTTGATATTAAAAAGCTGGATTTAGATGGAGCACTTAATGAAAACTTTGTAGGTATATATATTAGCGATCAATGTGATGGGTTCCAGGTAGAAGAAAATCATTTTTTTAATTCAGATAGCGATCCCTTATCAGGAAATGACAAGTGTATTGGGGTGATTATTAATAATACTGGGACAAACTACAATATCCTTTATAACAATGCTTTCGATAGCCTTGATATTGGTACACTAGCACAGGAAAGGAACCGTAATCTGGATGGAACAAATGGCCTAGAGATTAAATGCAATGACTACACTGAATGTGAATATGACATTATAGTTTCGCAAAGTGACACTTCAGCAAGCTATCTTGGAATTAAGTATTTACAAGGTGCTAATGGACAAACAACAGAAGATCCTGCAGGAAATATCTTTACAGAGGATCCACCACATACAGATGAAAGCAACTATTACAATCCCTATAGTGAGAATATTGTATATTATTATCATTGGGATACTATTACTGAATGCAACATAATTCCGACTGAGCACTCTTCAACGGTTACTCCTACTGAAACTGAAAATTATTTACCTTATGATCCTGAAAATAGTTGTCCATCAAACTTAGATACAACAGGTGGAATGGAGGAAATGAGGGCATCAATGAATTCTGCCCAATATAGTATTGATACTACCAATCAAGTCTTAGCAGGGTTAACTGATGGAGGAGATACTGACGGATTGATCTTTGATATTTCAATGAGTTATCCTGAAGATGCACTTGAACTCAGGGATCAGCTTCTTGATGATTCACCCTATTTGTCGGATACTGTCATGATAGATGCTGTGAACAAAGAAGAAGTTTTGCAACCCGTTATGATAACCGATATCCTGGTGGCCAATCCTCAATCAGCAAAATCAGATAAAATTATGGAAGAGGTTTACAACCGTAACAATCCATTGACAAATCAGCAATTAAACATGATCAATCAAGGTTGGTTTATCCAGGGAGCCAAAGAAAAGCTGGAAGCAAAGCTGAGTGTGTTTTATAGAAAGAAGTACATTGCACAAAATACTATGCTAAGGTATTATAAAAATGACACGGTAAATCCGGGTGCATCTTATGATAGCATAGCAAAGATTCTTAGAGATGATCAAAGAATATGGGCTAAATACCAGCTTTGTATGCATTACCTGAATAGCCATGATACGAATAACGCTCAACTTGCCCTGGATTCTATCCCAATTGAATTTGAATTAATCGGAAACCAGCAAACTCAACATGAATATTTTGAAGATTATGTCTCAATAATCGAAGAACTTGTAGATGAACGTAAAAGTGTTGTGTTCCTTGATTCGTCACAAATACAACAGATTTTTTATATTTATAACAATAGCAAAGATGGTTTAAAAGCCTATGTGCGAAATCTGCTGATAGCTATAGGTGAGATGGATTACATAGAGCCGGTAATAATCCCACAATCGGGTTTGAAGACTTCACGTGTTATAATGAAACCTGTAAATAAACCAAAAGATCATTCACTTTTTAAGGCTTATCCAAACCCGACAAACAATTATGTCATTATTGAATTCAGCAATGAGATTGCTGATCAAAACAATAGAATTAATATTTATAGAAATAATGGAAAATGGATTGGATCTTATTATTCGCAAGGGAATTCATGGATGATAGTCGATGTAAAAAACTTGGTAAACGGAATATATTTGATTAACTTAGAAGGCTCAACCAAGAACACTTCAGTAAAGCTGGTTGTGTCAAAATAACATAATTAATAAACACAACCAGTATTAATTCAGATACTGGTTGTGTTTATTTTGGACTACATGAAAAATAGAAAGCTTATATTATTTTTTTGTGCTATAATGCTATCATTAGTAGCCCTATCGCAACAAGTAGCATATTTTGATAGTGTTTACCACTTTGCCCCATGGAATTACTGGGATTTTGCACGAAGTGTTGTTGAAGTAGAGGATGGTTATATCATTCAAGGAGAAACTTCTGATCAGTATTATACGAGTTGGCATAGGATCGGTTTTTCTAAGATTGACACCTTAGGCAACCAGATTTGGGCTAAAAGCTACGGGGATACAATATCTGAATGGGGACTAGCACGTTCTGGATGTTTAATTAAATCATCATCAGGAGGATTTTACGCAGTAGGCTACACAAGAACACCAACAGGGAATTGGGTGTTTGATCAGGGATTAATCATGCGATTAGATGAAAATTTGGATACTTTATGGACCAGGTTTCATGGAGAAAAAGTTGAACCTGTGGACACATCTTACATGTTAAAACAAGTAAAACAACTTGAGAACAATGATATTATTATCGTTGGTTTAGCTTACCCATTTGGGGAAACAAGCCGGATATATTTGCTGAAAACAGACAGCCTCGGAAATAAACTGTGGGATAAATGGTTGGGATTTGGCGATTCTTGGTACTTCTGGGCATTTAGTGTTGTACCAACCTCAGATAAAGGATTTGCAATTGGTGGACTAGTCCATTATTATCCTGGTGGACAAAAGCTTGATCCAATAGTAATTAAAACTGATAGTTTAGGTAATCAAGAGTGGATAAAGTATTTTGGTGGACCATATCGTGATCACCAAGCGTATGTTACTCTGACAAAAGATAGCAATATAATGGCCGGAATGATAATTGCTGATGACCCATTGGGAACTACTGATTATTATGGTAGGATTGCGTTGGCAGAATTGGATATTGATGGAAATATTATATGGGAAAAGAAATACGGAAGTAAGCATTTACTAAGTAGACTTAATTGCGTGATAACAATTGAAAATAATTCAATTATTGCAACTGGATATTATTATACCGATTTTCCACATACTGAAGGATGGATACTAAAAACTAATTCAGCAGGAGACAGCATTTGGCTCCGTGAATATGATCATGCAGATCAATCAATTTACAGTGACAATTGGTTATTTGATATAAAACAAACTTCTGATGGAGGACTCATTGCATGTGGAGATATAACACCCCGAGAACCTGATCCTGGCAATCAAGATGCCTGGGTGATCAAATTAGATAGTAACGGTTGCGATACACCAAACTGTGATCCAACTGTTATTATTCCTGTTGAGAGAATATTTAGGTTAAATGAAATCAGGATTTATCCTAATCCTGCGAGAGATATGCTGGTAGTTGGTAGCTCGTGGCTCGTAGAACGACAGTGGAAACTGGAGATGTATGATCTTTTCGGGAGGAAGGTGGAGGAGATTGAAGTTCCAAGGGGCCGGGAAGATACCAGATTTGATGTATCTGGTTGGCAGAGGGGTTTGTACCTGGTGAGGGTGACCTGTGAAGATGGCGATGTTGGATGCGGAAAGGTTGTGGTGGAGTGATAAGAGGTAAAACAAGAAAAAAACAAGAATTTTAGAACAAGGAATTTGATTGCCTCAATACGATTTCATTCCTTGTTTTTTATTTTTTGTACTTATTAAAACCGGGCTAATATCCTATGTAGAAAATTCAATGACCAATTATCCAGTTATCCTTGATTCAAGGAAATGTCCCTGAAAGTAGTTGTCCATCAAGCCTAGATACAACAGGTGGAATGGAGGAAATGAGGTCTTCAATGAATTCTGCCCAATATAGTATAGATACAACCAATCAAGTCTTAGCAGAGTTAACTGATGGAGGAGATACTGATGCATTGATCTTTGATATTTCAATGAGTGATCCTGATGATGCATTGGAACTTAGTAATCAACTTATTGATAACTCTCCATATTTGTCTGATACAGTAATGATTGATGCTGTAAACAAAGAAAATGTTTTGCAATCTGCAATGATAACAGATATCCTGGTAGCCAATCCTCAATCAGCAAAATCAGATAGGGTTATGCAGGAAGTTTACAACCGGAACAATCCATTGACAAATCATCAATTAAACATGATTAACCAGGGTTGGTTTATTCAGGGTGCAAAAGAGAAATTGGAATCAAAGCTAAGTGTTTTTTATGGTGAGAAATACAGACTACAAAGTAAAATATTATGATATTACAAAAATGACACTGTAAATCCGGGTGCCTCTTCTGATAGTATTGTTAAGATTCTGAAAGAGGACCAAAGGATATGGGCTAAATACCAGCTTTGTATGCATTATTTGAATATACAGGATACAAATAATGCTCAAATTGCTCTTGATTCTATTCCTATTGAATTTGAACTTACGAGTATTCAGCAAGATCAACATGAATACTTTGAAGACTTCGTTACAATAATTGAGGATCTGATATCTGAAAATAAAAGTATCATGTATCTTGATTCTTCAAAAACACAAGAATTATTTATAGTTTTGAACAATAGCAAGGATGGGTTTAGGGCATATGTTAGAAACTTACTAGTAGCAATTGGTGAATTAGATTATAAAGAACCGGTAATAATTCCAGAATCCGGATTAAAGTTTTCTGGTGTTATAATGAGGCCAGTTAACTTGCCGGAAGATCATTCACTTTTCAAAGTATATCCCAATCCAACAAATAATTATGTTATAATTGAATTCGGAAATGAGATTGCTGATCAAAACAATAGAATTAGTATTTATGGGAATGGCGGAAAATGGATTGGTTCATATTATTCGAAAGGAAAACCATGGATAGTGGTGAATACAGAAAACTTGTCTAATGGTATATATTTGATTAACTTAGATGGCTCAACTAACTGCAGTACAGTAAAACTGGTTGTTTCTAAATAAAACATTAAAAAATTAGCACAACCAGTATTATTTCAGATGCTGGTTGTGTTTATTTTGGAATTCTGATGAAAAAAAGAAAATGCATATTATTATTTCTTTTAATAATTCTTTCAAATATAACCATATCACAGCAAGTGATGTATTTTGATAGTGTTTATCACTTTACTCCGTGGAATTCTTGGGATTTTGCACGAAATGTTATAGAAGTAGAGGATGGTTATATCGTTCAAGGCGAAACTTCTGATCAATTTAACACAAGTTGGCACAGAATAGCTTTTTCGAAGATTGATACAATGGGAAATAAAATATGGCAAAAAAGCTATGGGGATACAATTTCTCAATGGGGTTTGGCTTCATCCGGAAGTTTTATTAAATCATCATCGGGTGGATTTTATGCAATAGGTGTTAAAAGAACGCCTACTGGAAACTGGGTATTTGATCAGGGATTAATTATGAGATTAGATGAAAATGTGGATTCTTTATGGATTAAACTACATGGGGATAAAACCGAACCAGTAGATACAGCATATATTTTGAAACAAATAAAACAACTTGAAAATAAAGACCTGATTAGTGTTGGTTTGGCTTATCATTATGGTGAAACCAATAGTCGGATTTATCTGCTAAAAACTGACAGCCTCGGAAATAAACTGTGGGATAAGTGGTTGGGTTTTGGAGACACTTGGTTTTTCTATGCATTTAGTATTATACAAACCTCAGATAATGGTTTTGCAATAGGAGGATCTGTTAACTATTGGCCCGATGCACAGGGTATTGATCCAATTGTAATTAAAATCGATAGCCTTGGTAATCAGGAATGGATTAAATACTTAGGTGGACCAATAAGAGATCATCAAGCATATGTTTCTCTTTCTCATGACAATCAAATTCTTGCAGGAATGAATATTGGACACACTCAATACGGCAGTACCGGATACTCCGGTCGTATTTGTATTGTTAAAATGGATAACGATGGTAACATCTTCTGGAACAAAGAGTACAGTGGAGATTATCATACCAGTAGGCTTAATTCACTTATTTCTCTTCCTAATGGTAATATCGTGGCAACAGGAAACTACAGAAAGGATTATCCACATACCATTGGATGGATTTTAAAAGTAAATTCATACGGTGATAGCATATGGTTGCGAGAATATGATCGATACAGTTTGTCTGAAGATAGTAAGTATCAACTTTTTGATATAAAAACCACATCAGATGGTGGATTAATTGCATGCGGAGATGCTGCACCTCATGAACCTGATCCGGGTAATCAGGATGCCTGGGTGATCAAATTAGATAGTAACGGTTGCGATACACCAAACTGTGATCCAACTGTTATTATTCCTGTTGAGAGAATATTTAGGTTAAATGAAATCAGGATTTATCCTAATCCTGCGAGAGATATGCTGGTAGTTGGTAGCTCGTGGCTCGTAGAACGACAGTGGAAACTGGAGATGTATGATCTTTTCGGGAGGAAGGTGGAGGAGATTGAAGTTCCAAGGGGCCGGGAAGATACCAGATTTGATGTATCTGGTTGGCAGAGGGGTTTGTACCTGGTGAGGGTGACCTGTGAAGATGGCGATGTTGGATGCGGAAAGGTTGTGGTGGAGTGATAAGAGGTAAAACAAGAAAAAAACAAGAATTTTAGAACAAGGAATTTGATTGCCTCAATACGATTTCATTCCTTGTTTTTTATTTTTTGTACTTATTAAAACCGGGCTAATATCCTATGTAGAAAATTCAATGACCAATTATCCAGTTATCCTTGATTCAAGGAAATGTCCCTGAAAGTAGTTGTCCATCAAGCCTAGATACAACAGGTGGAATGGAGGAAATGAGGTCTTCAATGAATTCTGCCCAATATAGTATAGATACAACCAATCAAGTCTTAGCAGAGTTAACTGATGGAGGAGATACTGATGCATTGATCTTTGATATTTCAATGAGTGATCCTGATGATGCATTGGAACTTAGTAATCAACTTATTGATAACTCTCCATATTTGTCTGATACAGTAATGATTGATGCTGTAAACAAAGAAAATGTTTTGCAATCTGCAATGATAACAGATATCCTGGTAGCCAATCCTCAATCAGCAAAATCAGATAGGGTTATGCAGGAAGTTTACAACCGGAACAATCCATTGACAAATCATCAATTAAACATGATTAACCAGGGTTGGTTTATTCAGGGTGCAAAAGAGAAATTGGAATCAAAGCTAAGTGTTTTTTATGGTGAGAAATACAGACTACAAAGTAAAATATTATGATATTACAAAAATGACACTGTAAATCCGGGTGCCTCTTCTGATAGTATTGTTAAGATTCTGAAAGAGGACCAAAGGATATGGGCTAAATACCAGCTTTGTATGCATTATTTGAATATACAGGATACAAATAATGCTCAAATTGCTCTTGATTCTATTCCTATTGAATTTGAACTTACGAGTATTCAGCAAGATCAACATGAATACTTTGAAGACTTCGTTACAATAATTGAGGATCTGATATCTGAAAATAAAAGTATCATGTATCTTGATTCTTCAAAAACACAAGAATTATTTATAGTTTTGAACAATAGCAAGGATGGGTTTAGGGCATATGTTAGAAACTTACTAGTAGCAATTGGTGAATTAGATTATAAAGAACCGGTAATAATTCCAGAATCCGGATTAAAGTTTTCTGGTGTTATAATGAGGCCAGTTAACTTGCCGGAAGATCATTCACTTTTCAAAGTATATCCCAATCCAACAAATAATTATGTTATAATTGAATTCGGAAATGAGATTGCTGATCAAAACAATAGAATTAGTATTTATGGGAATGGCGGAAAATGGATTGGTTCATATTATTCGAAAGGAAAACCATGGATAGTGGTGAATACAGAAAACTTGTCTAATGGTATATATTTGATTAACTTAGATGGCTCAACTAACTGCAGTACAGTAAAACTGGTTGTTTCTAAATAAAACATTAAAAAATTAGCACAACCAGTATTATTTCAGATGCTGGTTGTGTTTATTTTGGAATTCTGATGAAAAAAAGAAAATGCATATTATTATTTCTTTTAATAATTCTTTCAAATATAACCATATCACAGCAAGTGATGTATTTTGATAGTGTTTATCACTTTACTCCGTGGAATTCTTGGGATTTTGCACGAAATGTTATAGAAGTAGAGGATGGTTATATCGTTCAAGGCGAAACTTCTGATCA
>CAYXUU010000049.1:0-42572 GCA_964468645.1 uncultured Bacteroidales bacterium | reverse complement strand
AAAATTGCAAATAATTCTAATAATCAGTCTGTTGAGGTTTTAGTTATATGAAAGTTAAAAGTGGTTGTAAAGATTTTGTTTTCATAATATGTTCCTCCATTTTTAATTAATTTACAGGAGACCAGGTGATGTAAAATTAAACAGGAAGGATAGTGGAATGCTACCAGTATTGTTTCATACTTTGCAAGTATTGTATCATGTGTTATGATATTCGGAAGGCAGGACGCCAAACTTCTCCTTGAAACATTTGGTGAAGTACGAAAGGGTGTTAAATCCAACTGCATACGCAATCTGAGTCACTGTTGCTGATTTATTCCGTAGTAATTCTGCTGCTTTGTTCAAGCGAATCTCACGGATAAATTCTGCCGTAGTATGGTTTACCAGTGCTTTAAGTTTACGGTACAATTGTATCCTGCTCAGCGCCATGTCCGTGCTGAATCTTTCCGTGTCATAATCAAGGTCGGAAAGGTTTTCTTCAACAACCTGTATAGCTTTTAGGAGGAAATCTTTATCCATACCAGTGATTCCTTCCAGGGGCAGCTCAAATAAAACCAATTCTTCTCCCTGGCTTAGTTTTTCCATGAACAGCTGACGAAGCTTCAATCTCTGCTGAATCAGGTTTTTTATCCTGATCATCAGCTCCGGTGGATCAAAGGGTTTGGTAATGAAATCATCGGCACCGGTTTCCAGCCCCTCCATTTTACTTTCTGTGGATGCCCTGGCAGTGAGCAGGATCACCGGAATATGGCTGGTTCGGGGATCGGTTTTTATTTGTTTGCAAAACTGATAACCATCCATTTCCGGCATCATCACATCGCTGATGATCAGGTCGGGGACCTGCTCGGTGGCTTTTTCCATCCCCATCTTACCATGAATAGCCTCGGTTATTTGATATTCTTTTTCGAGGTAGGAGCGCATATAGGTTCGGAGGTCGTCGTTATCGTCGACGATGAGGATTAAAGGTTCCGTGTTACGGGTTGTAGTTTGCAGATCGTTGGACATTGGATATTGGACATTGGATATTGGATATTCAATATCAGATTCTGGATTCTGGATGCTTGATGCGGGATAAGGGTCGTTCTGAACGATTACAATATCCTCCTCACGCAAGTGCTCCTTCCCCTGTGGTAAGATGACTGTGAAAGTTGTTCCTTTCCCCAATTCACTTTCAACATATATAATACCATGATGCAATTCCACCAGTTCTTTTGTCAGGGCAAGGCCGATACCGGTTCCTTCCTGGTCCTTGTTATATGAATCATCGACCTGGTAGAAACGGTCGAAGATGTGGGGTAGTTTTTCGGGTGGGATGCCGGGACCTGTGTCGGAAACACTGACCTCAATCCAATTCGTGAATAAGCCTTCAGTCTTCAGTCTCCAGTCTCCAGTCTTTTCTTCGCAAGCAGCAGCCTGCGGACTGCGGACTGCCAACTGTGGACTGCCAACTGTGGACTGTAAACTGCGGATCACTACCTCAATCCTCCCACCCTCAGGCGTAAACTTAAACGCATTCGAAAGCAGGTTATAAAGTATCTTCTCCATCTTGTCCCTGTCGGTATATAATTGAATATTTGCCTCATCTGAACTGAAAACAAGATCAATATTCCTTTGCCTGGCCAGGGATTCAAATGATTGCACATATCCGTTTATCAAGGCAACGATGTTTTCTTCCCGGACCTGCAGTTTCATTTTTCCTGACTCCAGTTTCGAGAGATTCAGTAGCTGGTTGATCAGGTTTTGCAAACGCAGTGCATTCCGCTCCATAATGTTGAGATCCTGTTTTGACTCATTATCCTTAGTTCGTGATAATAAAGTTTGAAGCGGGCCAAGGATCAGGGTTAAGGGTGTCCGGAATTCATGGGAAATATTGGCAAAGAACCTTGATTTCATACTGTCCAACTCCTTTAGTTTCTTAGCCTCTATGTGTTCAATTTCAAGGTCCTGTTGCAACCGTTGCCGTTTCAGGTCGTATCTTCTCCACAAATACAGGAGAAATAATACAATGATTCCATAGGTCGAGTATGCCCACCATGTCTTCCAGGGTGGAGGTAAAATGGTGATTACAATGCTTGTACCTTCATCACTCCAGTAGCCATCATTGTTGCAGCCTTTTACCCTGAAGATATAATCACCTGGTGGAACTCCCGTATAATATGCCGTGCGGCGGTTCTCAGCATATATCCAGTCATCTTCAAATCCTTCAAGGTAATAGGCATATTGATTTTCTTCAGGTTTTGTATAGTCAAGTGCAGCAAACTTGAAAGAGAAGAAATTCTCATAATAATGGAGAACAATATGTTTCTTAAAGAGAATACTGCTATCCAGATCAGTTGGTTTGCTTTTGATACGGAAATCGGTGATTACGATGGGAGGAATGATCGTATTATCGTGTATACTATCTGGATGCCATGTGAAGTACCCATTTTCTGATTGTGCTCTTCCACCGATAAACAAAGTTCCATCATTTAATTTTGAGATCTTTCCCGGCCTGATCTCCCTGAGAGGCAAGAATTTCTTTAATGTGTATAATCCTTCGATAATTTCTTTCTCAGTTCTTGTTTTATATCGTAAAAGCCCATCTTCTGTTGACAACCATAAATTTCCGTTATTATCTCTTTCAATAGCATAGATCATGTTTGCTCCCGGATCTGATTCAAACAATATCCGATCAAAGTTATCCCTGTTTCTGTTGTATCTGTTGAGTCCATGCCGTGTACCGATCCATAATGTGCCATCAGTAGCTTCATAGATGGATCGGATATTATAAAAACTCAAACTGTTCATGTTATCCGGTTCATGACGGTAATTAATGAAGGAATCAAGGCTATTGTTTCCAGCCGGCCGCTGATACAGGCCCCATGCATCGACACCAATCCATAAATTTCCGTTTTGGTCCTCAATTATTGAATTCACAGGGCGGGTTAGATTAAAGTTATTGATACTGACATGTTTAAAGTGACCTGAACCTTCCGACATTTTATTGTGTTGATAAACACCCGATTGCGTTCCGGCCCAGATAATGCCATGGGTATCTTCAGTGATTGAGAAAACTAAGAATGGAAGGGGTTTTGAGATGTTTTTATACCCGGTCATATGACAATGCTCAAACTTATTGGCCTTTTTGCTAAGCCTGAATATGCCTCTTGAAGTACCTGCCCATATATTATTGCTGTTGTCTTCGTAAATGACTCTGATAACTCCCTCTGGTTCAATATTACCAGTATTGTTTTCTGATACACTGTAATGATGTATCGGATTAAAATCTTTGTCAAAATGTATTACTCCCTTTCCGTTTGTTCCAAGCCAGAAGTTACTTGCTTTATCTTCTATCATGACAGTAGCATCGACCTGATACTGGTGAAAAAATGATTTGTGTTGATATATCTGGCTTAATTGCTTATCGAGTATTTGAATACCAAGGCCTGTAGCTATCCAGATGATTCCGGAATCATCTTTGTAGATGCTTCTGAAACCACCTCCGGTAAAATTGGCTTGATCGTCATGTGTTCCCCAGGAATTAATTTGTTCTCCACTCGGTGTATTAATGGTGAGTATTTTGCAGGAAGTAACAATCCATAAAACCTGATTCTGGCCTTTTTCGTCAATTATTATATCCTTAATTGTACATTCATTTTTTCTGATCTTTGTGCTCCATACATTAACAAGTTCAGGATCAACCTCACCTTTATCATAACTGAATATCTCGAAATCTGTAATAAACCAGAGTTTGCCATTTTTATCTTCAATGATTTTTCTAAATACAAGTTTTTGAGGTAAATTCTGTGCAAGCGGTATAATCGGTTTTACAGTTTCATTGTGACTGTCAAATTGGAAAAGCCCATGTGATGAGCCAATCCATAAAACACCATCCCTATCTTCATGAATTGAGAAGATAACACTTAAGTGAGCAGTGTCAACAGGGATAATTCTGTAACTTTTAAAAAAGTCTGTCGATGGATTGTATTTGTTTAATTCACCTTGCAATCCGGTTCCTATCCAAATGATGCCTTCTTTATCCTGGTAAACCGAACGGATGTATCCAGTGCTTAGACTATTGGAATCCCCCGAACGATGGTTGTATCTTGTGAAAGTTTCAGTATAGGGATTGAATTTATTCAGGCCCCATAAAGTTGGAATCCACAAATTTCCGTTAATGTCTTCGATAATTTCATTCGCAAGGTTATTATGTGTCAAGGAGTTGGTGTCAGACGGATTGTATTGATAAACTTTGAATTCATATCCGTCGTATCTGCACAAACCAGAAACAGTACTTACCCAGATCATTCCATGAGAATCTTTCATGATATTATTGATGAGATTGGATGGTAACCCATCTTCTGTGGTAAGGTGACGGAATTTTAATTGCTGAGATTGGGAATGAATAGTCTGTGTGTAAAAGAACAGAACACCTGTGATCAGTAGTAATATTTTGACATACTTACCCATCATCTGAAAAAAGTAAGCATAAATATACTGAAAAATCAAGGATGAATACCTTGATTTTTATTGAACGATTAGACGATTGAACGATGTAACGATGTTGTGATTTAATTCGAATAAGCTATCCTTAGTCAATCGAATATCGCTACATCGTTCAATCGTCTAATCGCATAATTCTACTCCTGGCTTGATATTGGACTTAACCAATTGTCATTCCAACATCTCCGGCCTGTACTCAAAATGCATCGTATCGTAATGATACCACATACCACCCCAGATAAATCCATGTTTCCTGAAGATCACAACAATCTGTAATGGTATATGGTTAATGTATTTAATATCAATATTTTCACCTTTCGCTTTCCAATCCGGATTATCCCATTCCCAGTAATTTGAGTACTTCAGGTCAATATCAATGGCTATTCCGAAACTATGGGGACTTAAGCGGTTTGTTCCGGCAATGATCCGCCAGTTAAACTGATCAGCAGGATGTTGTACGTGTTTTATCAGGTCAGGATATTGTTCCAGCTCATTGGATATTTTTTGTAGTTTTTCTGCAACACTGTTTATTTTTGTAAACCTGAGTTTTATATCTCCATGATTCGGTAACCAGTGAATGGTATCAATGTTGGCTTCAACTTCCTCTTTTGTACTTCCATACATCTTCATAAAAAAGGGCTGGTATCTTATCCTTCCCGGATCCTGGCCTTTTGCCGGAATCCTGAATTGCTCCGGATAAACCATACCTCAGACCTGGTCCTCAAGATCGGGATTGTGGAGTAACTCCTGGTAACTTTTGTTTTGTATTCCATCATCGTATGTCATTTCTGTTCCATCACTCCAGATGATACTGTTGGGACCTAATGAAACAATGTGCACAGGGTAAGCGTTTATCAGCTTTCTGATTCCCGCTGGCAGATGTTCATTTTCAGGTTGTTGCACCAAGGTGTCTTCTATCCTGTTAATATCCATATCATTAACAGGGCAAAGAAAAATAATCGGAAAAGCAATGAAAGCAATTGAAATAATAATAACCGACCATATATATTCCTTTTTCATTCTAAAATTTAATTAGCCTAATGGGAATAGATCACCTGTGCTCCGATTAACTGCTGATAAGTTGTTCCAGGAGCCAGGAAATAAACATATATCATGTACTCGTTATTGGCTTCCCAGTGGTTACCTTCGATAAATGTCACATCACCCATGGATTTTTTGCTTTCAAGAAAGGCGTAGATGTAATTATAATAACCTTGCTTTAGCAACATGGTTTTTTCGTAAGCTTTATCCCTGTAATTGTATGTCATTTTTCCTTGGTCATCCAGTTGCCAGTTGGTAAGCTGACATGTGATGTACATATCACCATGGATAAGTGGATAATCATAGGGCAGGTAGAACGAAACATAGACATACTCCGATTCAAATGCAGGATCCCTGCCCAGTGGAGCCCGGATGAGATAACGTCCGTTCAGATCGGTTTCGCTGAAGTAAGGTTTGAAGGTCTTACGCTCATCGGGTTTTAGTTTCACGAAGTATCCCTCCGGAGTGTCTTCAATCTTTGCCAGGAACTCTGTTTGATGATACATATCCTTGATATCAAAATTCCGGTATTCATTGCCACTCTTAAATGAATTACCACCCATAGGATCATAGGTTATCAGTTTTCCTGAAATGGAAGTAGGCTCCAGGTCGGTGATGGCATTATCCCATCTTCTGTTCTGGGTGATCACAACTTGCAGGTTATAATATGGATTGCTGATGTTCACTTTACCTGTCCTGAGGATGAATTCGATTTTCTGGTCAAACCCAAGATCCTCTTCCACCCCTGTAAAAGCTCTTTTAACAGTACCCTCTATACTTACCTTTGGATCGAGCACCATGAACCGCATGGTGAAGGCCGTGTTCTCATCAGTATCTTTCCTGATATAGACCTTCAAAATGTAATTTCCCGATTTGGTGATTTTGAGGTACTGGTTTGGAAAACTGAGCGTATAATGTGTGTAGGGTATTGTTGATCTGAAAGATGATTGCGATTCTTCTATCAGATCTGAAAAATAACCCTCGAGATATTCAAATGGCTTGAGATCTGATTTTTCCCAGTCGCTGGTGCAGTGAATGACGGTATATTGATAATCTTTTATGTCGGCCCGCAGATCATCAAACGACAGAAATAGTTCTTCCCCTGCATTCAGGGTAATCATCGGATATGATTCTTCGTTGCCCTTTTTGTATAGCAAGACAGTCTTTATGAAGTCTTTGTATGTTCGGTCTTCGTTTGTAATTAATATCTGCAGATCAGAAATCGAATCCTGCACTGGGAGGTTAATTGATGAAACTGTAAAATTCCCTGAATTCTGAATGCCTGTTGTAGTTAAGAATGTGAAAATGTTTAATACTATCAAATGAAACATGGTAATGTTTTTAGAACAAAGATAATGGATATATGTTTTTTATTAGGCAGTAGGTTAATTTGTTAAACTAATCAATTACCTCATTATTTCCTGGTTATATTAATACATGTGAGGTCGTCAGCCATCGATGGGCTATTAAGCCATAAGTTTCAACTATATGATATTAAGTTTCCTGGAGATTGATTCGTGTATAAAGATTCAAAGCATACAAAAAGTTCATGACGATATCATAATTTTTAACTTCATTTTCGTTCACCAATTTAAACCAGATACCAATTAAAACAACGCACTATGAGAAATTTTAAAACTCATACTGGAAAATTATTGTCTGTATTATTATTAGCATTGATCGTATTTCAGACGGTACAAGCTCCAATCTCACAATGGGCAATTTTCACTGGACTCTTCCTCATTGTTACTTTTACATTATTTCGTTTCAGAGGGATGTTTTTTTTAGAAACTTTGATAATTTGAACAATTCTACAAAAAGCAGCTTCAATCTCTTCTGAAGTGGTTTTTTGATTATTGATCATTGAGTAAATGATTATCGATTTTCGAATATTTGCAGAACCTTAAATATCTGTATTAGTTATCAAAAATAATGGTAAGTATCAATATTTATTTAGAATTAAACTAAATTCAGCTATTGACATGATTATCGGAAATATCCTGATGTCAGTTCTAATGGGTGTTTCAGTAAAGTTGTCGGATTATAAGACGGATCAAAAATATGATATACAAACATCTAATTATTTCGATAAAATATTTTAATTAGTTTTGCGCCGAAATGGATAGGAGCATAGCTGCCTGTTTTTTTATACTCAATTGTTTATCAAATAACAATAATGTTTAAGGCAGGCAGATTATTTTTGTAATAATCCATAGGATGAATTAATAATTTTTGTAAAATTGCAAGTTTCATAACCCTCAAATATCCAATATGCCAAACGAATACAAGATTAAAAAGGGGCTGGATATCAAATTAAACGGAGAAGCTGAAAAGATCACCTCTGAATTTCATGCGAAAAACTATGCCCTCAAGCCTACTGATTTCATTGCTGTATTCCCAAAGATGCTCGTTAAGGAAGGTGATCCGGTTAAAGCCGGGACACCTGTATTTTTCGATAAATACAGGGATAATATTGTATTTACAGCACCTGTTAGTGGTAAGATAGCTGAGATTCGCCGGGGGGCAAAGCGGGTTCTGCTTGAAATCAGGATTGAAGCTGATGATGAGATCACTTATGAAGAATTTGGAAGTGCCGATCCAAATGGTCTCAACCGTGAAGATATCGTCAACAAGATGTTAAAAAGTGGTGTATGGCCTATGATACGGCAACGGCCATATTCTGTAATTGCAAACCCTGAAGATAATCCAAAAGCCATCGTTGTTGCGGGTATGGATACAAGCCCGCTTGCTCCCGACTATGACCTGATTGTTCATGGCAACGGAAAAGAATTCCAGGCTGGCCTGGATGCCCTGGCGAAATTAACCACCGGAAAGGTCCACCTTAACATACCTGGTCTGAACGGTATATCCAAAGTGTTTACCAATTCAAAGAATGTGCAGATCAACCATTTCGATGGCCCTCACCCGGCTGGTAATGTCAGTACACAGATACTAAAGCTAGATCCTATGAATAAAGGGGATATTATCTGGTATCTGAGACCACAGGAAGTATTGAGTATTGGACGATTGTTCCTGGAGGGTAAATTTAAAGCCGACAGATTGATAGCACTGGCAGGTTCGGAAGTAATAAAAACAGGATACTATAAAACTTATATAGGCGCTTCTGTTGAACAATTACTCAATGGAAATACTACCGAGATCAAGAAAAGATATATTAGTGGAAATGTTCTCACCGGAACAAAAATCGAAAAAACAGGTTTTCTTGGATTTTACGATTATCAGCTAACTGTAATTCCCGAAGGTGATAATTATGAATTGTTCGGATGGATGATCCCTGGATTGAAAAAGTTCAGCTTTTACCGTTCGTTCTTCTCCTGGTTAACGCCAAACAGGAAATTTACCCTGGATACCAACCTGCACGGAGGTGAACGTGCGTTTGTTATGACAGGCCAGTTTGAACGGGTCTTTCCACTAGATATTTATCCCTTGCAATTGATCAAAGCCATCATGATTGAAGATATCGATGCGATGGAAAACCTGGGAATTTATGAAGTGGATGAGGAGGACTTCGCATTGTGCGAGTTTATCGATACCTCTAAAACTGATATTCAATCCATTGTGAGAGATGGCCTGAATTTGATGAGAAAAGAAATGATGTAAGAAAATTAAACCCTTATACTGAATGAAAGGATTAAGGAAATTTGTTGATAAAATCAAACCACAGTTTGAAAAGGGAGGGAAGTTTGCTAAACTGCAATCCACTTTTGAGGCTTTTGAGACTTTCCTCTTTGTCCCCAATACTGTAACCAGAAAAGGGAGCCATATACGTGATGCCATTGATATGAAACGAACCATGGCAGTGGTTGTACTGGCATTGTTACCGCCCCTGCTATTTGGCATGTGGAATGTTGGTTACCTGCACTTTATTTCTTATGGTGATCCGACACCTTTCTGGCCTACTTTCTGGTATGGCTTTTTAAAGGTATTCCCAATCATTGTGGTTTCATATGTTGTCGGGCTTGGCATTGAATTCATCTTTGCCCAGGTGCGGGGGCATGAGGTTAATGAAGGTTTTCTGGTTTCCGGCATGTTGATACCACTCGTTATGCCACCAGATGTACCATTATGGATGGTTGCTGTAGCAACAGCATTCGCCGTGATTATTGGCAAGGAAGTTTTTGGCGGAACGGGGATGAATATCCTGAATCCGGCATTAACTGCAAGGGCATTCCTCTTCTTTGCGTATCCAACATATATGTCTGGGGATAAAGTCTGGATATCTGATAAGGCTGATGCTTTTTCTGGTGCAACACCACTGGGTGATGCACTGGTAGGGAACATTGACAAAATTCCCAGCCCCATGGATATGTTCCTGGGCATCATACCCGGGTCTATCGGTGAAACCTCAACGCTTGCAATTATTATCGGTGCATTAATACTACTATATACCGGAGTTGCAAGCTGGCGTATTTTATTATCGGTGGTCGCCGGTGGTGTGGTGATGGGACTGATATTTAATGCCATTGGATTTAATGCCTATATGCAGATACCATTTTGGGATCACCTGATCATGGGTGGCTTTGCTTTCGGAGCTGTATATATGGCAACAGATCCGGTTACCGCTGCACAAACCAACAAGGGGAAATATTATTATGGCTTCCTGATAGGTGTGTTAGCCATCCTGATCAGGGTGTTTAATCCTGCCTACCCTGAAGGTATGATGCTGGCCATTCTGTTAATGAATGTTTTTGCACCACTTATCGATCATTATGTGATAGAATCTAATATTAAGAAACGCCTGAGAAGGGCTAAGAATGCAATAAAAACAGCGTAATAATAATAAATACAAAAGAGATTATGTATAGTAATGCTTATATATTCCGGTACGCTGCCATCATGGTAATCCTGGTTGCTGCCATTCTCTCAACAGCAGCCATGCTCTTGAAACCTTACCAGGAAAGAAATATCAGTATTGACAAAATGCAGGGGATACTGGCTTCAGTAAGTATTGAAGCCACAAGCGAGAATGCCATTGAAAAATATGATAAATATGTTACCAGTGAACTGGTGATAGATCCCGATGGAAATGTTGTCAGCGAGTATAAGAATGGCGCCTTCGTAAAAGGCGACCAGAGAGCCTTTGATATGAGCATGAAGGTAGAGCTATATAAGAAGGCAAAAGGGGAAAATTATACACTTCCTTTACTTGTTGCAGATATCAATAATGTCAAATCCTATATCATACCACTTTATGGAAAAGGACTGTGGGGACCGGTATGGGGAAATATTGCCGTTAAAGAAAATGGCAGTACTGTAATTGGGGTAAGTTTCGACCATAAGAGTGAAACTCCCGGTCTTGGTGCTGAGATATCCACAAAACCATTCGAAGATCAATTTATTGGGAAAGAGATCATGAACAGTGAAGGCGAATTTATGTCGATTAAAGTTGTTAAAGGCGGCATTGATATGATCCCCGAAAGCCTCCGCATTCATGGTGTGGATGCAATTTCAGGTGGCACCATTACAAGTAATGCTGTTGCCGATATGCTTAATGATTGTTTAGAAAGTTATGTTCCATTTTTAAAAAATACAGGTAACCGATGAGTTCAGATTTGAAAGAAAGAGAACCCTTATTCTCACTTAAGAACCGACGATTATTATCCAATCCTTTAAATAAAGATAACCCGATTACGGTTCAGGTACTTGGTATATGTTCCGCACTTGCGGTTACAGCAAAGCTAAAGCCGGCATTTGTTCTGACCCTGTCAGTTGTTTTTGTGCTTGCTGTTGCCAATGTTCTTATTTCCTTATTGCGTAACGGAATACCGCCCAGGATCAGGATTATTGTTCAACTGGTCGTGATCGCATCATTGGTGATCCTTGTGGACCAGTTTCTCAAGGCCTTTGTTTTTGATGTCAGCAAGCAGCTTTCTGTATTTGTTGGCCTTATCATTACCAACTGTATCATCATGGGACGCCTTGAAGCATTTGCCATGGGGAATAAACCCTGGCCTTCCTTTCTTGATGGAATAGGAAATGCGCTGGGGTATGGATGGATCCTTATAGCAGTGGGTTTCGTCCGTGAATTGTTCGGATCAGGAACCATCTGGGACTATCAGGTGATACCTGAAAGTTTTTATGAATTTGGATATAAAAATAATGGATTCTTCATCCTGCCGCCTATGGCCCTGATAATTGTTGGAGTTATTATATGGATACAAAGGTCGAGGAATAGGGAGTTGATTGAGGAGAATTAGAAGCTGGAAGCTAGATATTAGATACTGGATACTGGATACTGGATACTGGATATGAGTTATAAGAAACTTGAAATATGGCAAATTGCACGAGAGGTGGTGATAGAGATTCATGAGATGAGTCTTGGTTTACCGGCATTTGAGCAGTACGAGGAAGGAAGGCAAATCAGAAAATCCAGTAAATCAGTAAAATCAAATATCGTTGAAGGTTATGGCAGAAGAGTGTATAAGAATGAATTTATCAGATTTTTAATTTATGCTCAGGCATCGAATGATGAAACAATTGATCATTTAGAGACAATATTTGAAACAGGGTCATTAAAATCTAAAGAAACATTTAACCAGATTAATGAAAAGCTTGATACATTAGGAAGAAAGTTGAATAGATTTATTCAAACGGTTAGTAAAGAACATAATTTACTAAGAGAAGATGAACTGGAATATCAGATTCTGTGATCCAGAATCCAGAATCCAGAATTCAGTATCAACTAACATACATTAATAAAGTAAAATATTTGTATAAACTTTAATCAAACAATATAATGCAGGACATTTTTAGCATTTTCGTCAAATCGATTTTTGTGGATAATATGGTCTTTGCCTATTTCCTGGGTATGTGTTCATACCTTGCTGTATCAAAGACCGTTAAAACTTCCGTTGGATTGGGAATTGCAGTCATCTTTGTGCTGGGGATAACAGTACCTGTTGACTATTTGATCAATCAGTATCTGCTGGCACCTGGTGCACTGGTATGGCTGGGACCCCAGTTTGTGGATGTTGACCTCAGTTTTCTCAGTTTTATCATGTTCATAGCAGTGATCGCTTCTATGGTTCAGCTGGTTGAGATGGTTGTCGAAAAATTTTCTCCCGCACTGTATAATTCACTCGGGATATTCCTGCCGCTTATTGCTGTGAATTGCGCTATCCTGGGAGGCTCACTTTTTATGCAGGAAAGGGAATACCCCTCCATTGCCGAGGCCACATCATTTGGTCTGGGCTCCGGGGTTGGCTGGTTCCTGGCTATCGTTGGAATTGCTGCTATCAGGGAAAAGATAAGATACTCAAATGTGCCTGCTCCACTAAGAGGTTTAGGAATCACTTTTATTATAACAGGCCTCATGGGAATCGCATTTATGAGTTTCCTGGGTATCAAACTTTAAATTGTAACTTGAAATAATCGATATAATATGATATTAGAAGTAAGTGCATTTACAGTTATTCTGGCCAGTGTGATCGTCTTTTTGATTATCATTATGATTCTGGTAATTGGTTTGCTGTATGCCAGGAAAAAACTTACACCTCAGGGAAAGGTGAACGTTACGATAAATGATGATAAAGTATTAGAAGTTGATCCGGGCTCTACCCTGTTGTCAACGCTGTCAACACAGAAGATTTTCCTGCCTTCAGCATGTGGTGGCGGAGGTACCTGCGCCATGTGCAAGTGCCAGGTATTTGAGGGTGGAGGATCGATTCTTCCAACTGAAAAAGGATATTTTACCAGGAAAGAACAGCAAAATGACTGGCGGTTGGGATGCCAGGTTAAGGTTCGTGAGGATATGAGCATAGGTATTCCTAAGGAGATATTCGGTATTAAAAAGTGGGAATGCGAAGTTGTTTCTAATGAAAATGTGGCCACCTTTATCAAAGAATCTGTAGTTAAGCTTCCTGAAGGTGAAACCATGGACTTCCAGTCGGGGGGATATATTCAGATTGATGTACCCAAGTGTGAAGTGGATTATAAGGATATAGACGTTGGTGAGGAATACCGCGAAGACTGGGATAACTTTAAAATGTGGGATTTGAAAATGAAAAATCCGGAGCCTGTCTATAGAGCTTATTCTATGGCCAACCATCCAGCCGAAGGAAATATTATCATGTTGAATATCCGTATTGCCACCCCACCATGGGATAAGAAAAAGAATGGCTTTATGAGTGTAAATCCCGGTATCTGCTCCTCTTATGTGTTCTCAAGAAAACCTGGCGATAAAGTAACGATATCAGGACCTTATGGAGAGTTCTTTATTAAGGAGACTGACCATGAAATGATGTATATCGGAGGTGGCGCTGGAATGGCACCCATGCGTTCACATATTTACCATTTATTCCATACCCTGAAAACAACCAATCGTAAGGTTACATACTGGTATGGCGGCAGGTCGTTAAAAGAACTTTTCTACATTGACGAGTTCAGGGCCATCGAGAAAGAATTTCCGAATTTTACCTTCAATATAGCCCTGTCGGAACCACAACCGGAAGATAACTGGACAGGATTAACAGGCTTTATCCATCAGGTGATTATTGATAATTATCTAAAAGATCATCCTGAACCCGAAGAAATCGAATTTTATTTCTGCGGCCCGCCAATGATGAACCAGGCTGTTATTAAAATGCTTGATGATTTTGGCGTTCCCGAGGAGATGATTGCATTTGATGATTTTGGGGGGTAGGAAATAATTGGCAACAACAATTTGCAGTTTGTAATTGTGTGTGAAGTGATTTGAGCTGACCTTTTATAATTCCATTTTCAGCACAGATTTGATCATTGAATTTTATTGTTAATCCCCTATGGGGAAATATTATATTGTGCGCCCATTCTGGGCTACAATAGTTTAACCGCTACGCGGTAAATACATATTTGTACGCACATATCCATGCTACAATGGAGTAACTACAAGGCGTTAATAGTATCCTCCCGGTACCTCATGGCCAGAATTATCTTTTCCATTCAAGCTGTTGTTTGTCATTGGTAAGATTCTGGTTAAGTAGCCTTGTCACAAAGCTATCCTGCTGATCATTAATAGTCATCGTAACATGGATCTCAAATTCAGAACCAAATTCTATGATAATACTGTCGATGTAGGGATTTGGATACAGATTCAGGTTGTTTGTCGATTGGTAACCGGTTTGTTGAATGTTCACATATTCCGATACAAATTCGGCAGAATCAATAGCACATAGATTCTTATCATCACTGCAGACAAATATATTATCGTCATAAAATAACGGTGAGGTAAAATTATTTCCCCCGATTATTGAAAAATTCTTTATCGAACCATCGGATTTGTTCAGGGCATATAAATATCCAACACCATAATTGTTTCCTGAAAAAATTATAATTCGTCATTAATTTGTCCATTCGTGCTAATATCATAAGCCATAAGAAAATCTCCATGCCTGACGTACAGTATGCCATTGTTGATCAACGGATGTGACCAGTGTGCGCCCGTCCCTTTATTAATCCTGAAAGAAGAAATTATTTTAAACTCCTCTGGAGTAGGTTCAACCAGGGCCAGTTCACCCCTTTTTTCATCATAACAATACAACATGCCATCTGCCGTAATAATAGAACCTTTACCATTCCATTTTGTTTCATACTGTACATCTCCGGTTTCCCAATCGATACAGCACCAGTTACCGGTTGAATTGTTCAACCAGTTTGATCCGTATAAATATCCATCTAAAAGTACCATGCCACCATGATGTACATCAAAAACCTTACTGGTCCAGAGGAGATCAATCTTATTTCCTTTATTATTAAGAGCAAACATTGCCGCAAGATGATCGTAACCCTTTGTAATAAATATCCTTCCTTCATAATACAAAGGAGTGTTACAGTTTATTATTGGTGTGTAATAATGTTCCTGGTTCCACTTCAGGTTATAATATTTGTATTTCCATAGTAGCTTTCCTTTATTCGGATCTATGCCATAAAAATAATTGGCAGTAATCGAAGCAATTATTTTATTTCCATTATGTTCAAAAAGCAAGGGTGAGACATAGGCCGTAGAATCACCAAGACTTTCGGATTCCCAGATGGTTTTGCCGGTTTCCTTGTTCAGGGCCACCATCGTGGTCCTCATACCACCTGGAATATAAATAACTTTGTTATCAACAATTAATGGTGATTCACTAACACCCCACATCGTACATTGTCCGTCAAACTTCCCAAAGCCATTTACTGACCATATTGTTTCCCCGGTACCGGCATCCAGACAGGAAACATCACCATTACCACTTATTGCATAAACCTTATCACCCTCAACTGTTGCTGATCCACGTGTGCCGGGATAAGAATAAATCCATCCATTTCCATAAGGGGTTTGCCAGAGTACGTTTCCCTGTAGATCAAGTGCGGTGACAACATCCTTCGATTCCACCATGCCGGTTATATATACTTTGTTGTTTGCTACTATTGCAGAAGAATAACCTGTACCTATTTCATTTACTGACCATAACAATTCCGGGCCTTCTTCGGGCCATTCCCTAAGTAAACCAGTCTCATCATATTGTCCGTTTCTATCTTTACCCCTGAATTGAGAAACAACCTGACTATTCATACAATCTGGAACCAGTATTGAAATCAATAAAAGCGATAGGATGAGTCTGTATGTTCTTTTCATTGCTAATGAAGTGTTAATTTCAAATTGATCAATATGCATAGTTAATTTTATACATTTATTAGATCTAAAATTACAAAAGATAAAATTAAGAATTCAGTGGACTTTGCATCAGGTAAAATAAAACTTTCAATTTGCACCATGTGGAGTACAAAATGCATTTATCAGAAACCATCTGTAAGACGTAAATTGCAGAATATATGAAATAACCTGACAATTTCGGCGATGTTATTAGTCTCTATCAATGCTTACACAAACATTAAAGAAGTCCCTGATGATTTCCCCACCATTCAGCAGGCCATTGATGAAGCAGGTAATGGAGATACTGTTTTTGTAAGCCCGGGAACGTACTATGAAAATATTAACTTAAACGGGAAATTAATCACTATCGCCAGCCTGTTCCTTTTAAACAATGATCCTAACTTTATCGAGAATACTATCATTGATGAAAGTAGTCCGGCATATGAGGATACAGCAAGTTAAGAAAGGATATAACAATACTTCCGATTTGAGGCTGTTTACCCGGATGTCTTTCCTGCCACCCAGTGAAGATGCAATATAACAGATCAGTTTTAACAGAATGGTAATGTATATTTTCTAATCCTTCACGCAACGAACCGAGTAACCGTAATAATTGAAGTCGTTAGAACGGTTAATATCATTTTCGCTATAGTGCAAGTACCGCTTCCAGGCCTTATCTGCATCGTAATTCGTAGACGACCAAAATAACGCAGCATTTCCCATAGCGTAGAAAGCACCACCAGAATAGCGATAACCGGCCGGGAGGGCAGTAAAACCATATACATCTGAGCCATTACCGCCTGAATTCCAGCCGCTTGTGCTTTTCATTTTGTAACCAGCATCTGTACCACTAAAACTTGTTGAACTACAGTTAACGCTGGGGTCAATATGTATTGTCAGTATACACCATTCATCATCCGAAGGGATATGCCAGCCTGAAGGACAGATGCCCTGTATTCCTTCAGTAGTATCATACTGCATCATCTCATCCCACTGATACAGCCCACCAAATACATTGCAATTAGACTCAAGATCATCATAACAGTATTTTTCAATTGTTGGATTGTTCTGTTGATTAACATTGCCATTAATTATCGTACCGATGTTCAAATTTTCAGCCATCCAGCATTGCGTACCGATTATTACAGTTTGATATCCCTGTAAGCCATAGGTAAGCGGTCCGCATGATTCACCATCTTTATTATACAGGCTCCTCCAGTACGAACCATCATAAAAACAAATGGTATTAGTGGTAGTATTATATACCAGTAAGCCTGCTGGTGGAGATGTAATTGCATACATTTCGGAAGTACTTAATCGCGGTGGTAACAATCCTTTTGTTGTAGACTTAATATCGAGCATAGCATCATCATCCGGTTGGCTACCGTCATTATTGATCCCAACCTGAGCAAAGGTTGTATGACACTCAAAAAGTAAGAACACGATTATCAAGGCAATTCCTGTCCTGTTCATTTTATAACCATTTTATGATTATCTTTCAAATCCATAAATATAATAAATATAAGCCTGGAAGTCAATTAATAATTGAATATACGATTGTCTGGTTGATTATTTGTACCTTGGAATCTGAAATCAATAAGCTAAAACATGCAAGCTGCAAGCTGTTACAATAACAACATCCTGAAACGTTTATTTGCTGCATCATTCGTATTAATAATCATCTCATCCTGCCAGAAGATGCAAAAGATATCCTTCACCGGAGAAGCCCAGGGAACCTATTATGCGGTAACATATTTTGACAGTGACGAAAGAAACCTGCATCCTGAAATTGATTCCTTATTGAAGGCATTTGACCAGGTCGCCTCTTTATGGGAGCCAGAGTCCATGATATCAAAAATCAATCGCAATGATTCAACAGTTGTTCCTGACAGTACCTTTATTAATATTTTTAATATCGCTCAGGATGTTTCCCGTAAAACCAATGGAGCATTTGATATATCAGTCGGTCCTTTAATAAAATCATGGGGATTCTGGTTCAGGGACCGGATAGATATGAACCAGGAAATCCTTGACAGCCTGATGCCATTAATTGGTTATGAAAAAGTAAGATTGGAAAGCGGAAAAATAATCAAAGATGATCCACGAATTCATTTCGATTTCAATGCCATTGCCCAGGGTTACTCCGTTGACCTTATTGGGGATTATCTTGAATCAGAAGGAATTGATCGATATCTGATCGATATAGGCGGTGAGGTGCTGGGTAAAGGAAGAAAACCAGGAAGAGCGGAATGGAAAGTTGGAATTGAAAGGCCTGGTGGGAATGCACTCAGCGAACGTGTGATCGAAGCCGTTATTTTCTTGAGGGATAAAGCTTTGGCCACATCGGGAAGCTATCGAAAGTTTTATGTTGTGGATGGCGTTAAATACTCGCATACTGTTGATCCCAATACAGGTTATCCTGTACAGCATTCATTATTGAGTGCAACAGTGCTGGCAGATGATTGTATAACAGCTGACGCCTATGCTACAGCCTTTATGGTGATGGGACTTGAAAAGACAAAAGATTACCTTGAAAAACATGATGACCTGGAAGTGTTTTTGATTTATGCTGGAGAAGATGGAAGCATGAAAACTTTTAAGACTTCCGGGATGAGGAAGATTATGTTTGAGTGAAATGTGGATTAATATTCCACTGCTTCCCAGAGATCACTGCTTTCGGTAAAATGCTGTGGTATTATGATACGGCCATCCAGGAAACTGGTGATTGTGTGAAAGTATTTGTTGTCTGCACCTGTCATGCTGCATGATCTGGCATACGCCCAGTACACCAGTTCAGAACAATAAAATGATTTACTGTATTGCCTGAATGAAAAATTATAGGGATATCCAACCACACCAAGCACATATCTGCTTGCTTTAAGCATGGTGTATTCATCGGCAAATAATGGTTTCAGGATAATGAAATCGTCGGTTTTGGCAAGGATCTGGTCTAAAGTTTTCTTTTCAACACCTTTGCTGGTTGCTTCAACAACATATTTATCGGAGGTAATGATGGCGGTATGGGTCCAGTACCCCTTGATAAATAAATTTGTGAGTTCATATTTTTTATGCGACAGCATGATCATACCGGGTTTTATAACCGACTGGAAGTTAACAGCATTATGACCATTGCATTCAAATTCCCTCCCAAAACGCCAGTTAATTTTATTGGCTACCCGGGCAAAGGGATTAATCATCACATAACGATCAGCATAAAGCATTGTGCTAATTTAGTTAATTAATGATTAACCTGGGTAGTCGATGATACTTTTTCCTGAAACCCTTGATAATAAAAATACTTCTTCCTAATATAAAGGCCAGGGAGTAAAAGATAGAAAAGTACATGCCTCCGTGTTAAGTTGATTTGACAATACGTGTTCTCATGCTTGAGATTTTTTCAATTAGTATTTGATATAAATTAGATAAAATATTGATAAATGGATAATAATTTCATATATTTACTGAATGGATAATTCGCCAAATATCCAGGCCATGCTTTTTAATGAGATTAAAAAAAGGCTTCCCCCTAATGTTTCTTTTGTTCATGTTGTATCAGAATTGTTAGAATTAAGTTATGACAGCGCATACAGGAGAATCCGGGGAGAGAAGACGTTGTCTCTTGAAGAATTGCAAAAGATCAGTACAAAGTTTAAGATTTCGATAGATTCTTTCCTGAACCTTGATAGTAGTAATGTGGTATTCGGATGCCATTCGCTTGAGCCGGAAAAGTTCAGAATTAAAGAATGGCTGGGAACTATTTTATTTGATCTTAAAAGAATTAAGGAGTCAAGTCAGAAGGAGATCATTTATGCAGCCAAGGATCCACCTATTTTTCATTATTTCGAATTCCCTGAGATAGCCACCTTCAAAATGTTCTTTTACCAGAAAACATTGCTCCGGTTTCCTGAATTCCAGGATAAACAATTAAGCCTGGACGAGATAGACACTGAAATACTGGAAGTTGGCAAACAGATCCTAGCATTATCCAACAAAATACCTACAATAGAAATATGGAATGAGGATACATTCCGTATCACACTACGGCAAATTGAGTATTACTGGGTTGCAGGTTATTTTAATTCCAGGGATGATGTATTGCGCTTATGCGATACACTGGAGAGATGGTTACGCCATATTCAGAAACAGGCAGAATACGGAATGAAATTTCTTCCCGGACAGGATCCGGATGGCATTGAGAATTCTTTTAAGATGTATGAAAATGAAGTGGTTCTAAATGACAATAGTATATTCGTCAGAACGGAGAAATTTACTGCTATTTATATGACATTTAACGTATTGAGTTTGTTGATTACAACCAATCAAAGATTCTGCACCTATGTTGAAGAGTATATGAGAGGATTGCTCAAAGAATCTATCTTGATAAGTGTAACAGGTACCAAGGAAAGAAACAGATTTTTTAACAAGCTACTGACATTAGTACAACAATTTAAGAGTACTATTATATAATTATTCTGCTTCACATCATTCTTAATTTTATTATAAATGAAAACAATTGTTTATATCTGTTATTCTATTGTAGCTGTCGCCGGCACAGCCTTTGCCCTTATTTACCTGTTCAGATCTGAATTCATGCCCTATCATGCCGAAGCTGTTGGTGCTGACTGGAATGAGGTCGAATTCAGGTACCGTGTTTTAATTACAGCATTGATGATTGTATGTGGCGGCGGTTGGCTGGCAGTCATTGTGGCTTTGTTTTATCTCTTGTTTGGCCCTTACAGGCGGGGTGTATTCAGAGCCAGTGTGATGATCTTTATCATCGGATTCTGTGCTTTGTTACCAGCCCTTGTGGCTACACTTTACGTAAAGTCCCATTCTCCGGCTCATCCACCATGGATTTTGACCATAGTGTTGCTGGTAGTGCTTATTACAGGTTTTGTTATTTCTGTTTTTGATCATGTTAAGGTAAACCGTGCCAGTGAAGGCGTCAACTGATCACCCCTAAACAATAGCCGTTATTCATTAGTTGCATACATAAGTTAAATATAGATTTCTTTTATTACAAAATCCAAATTCAGGATTTTTCCAGCTTTATAAAATTGATTTTCACAAAAACCGATTTCTAAAATCGGGTTTCTTGCATTTTCTGCAAATCTGAAGATGTTACATGCGGAAATCAATTTCATTTCACATTAATGCTGACCTATATTTGAATCTGATAAACCGAAAAACAATGAACAGGGAAAAGCAAACCATTAATCAGATACTGGCCCAGTTTGTAAAAGTAAAAGGTAACCTGAATGAATATTTCGAATCCGATGCAGAAGTCATTGAAGTTAATGGTTCGCATGTTCTGTTTACAACTGATGAATTTTCTGGTGAGGATTTCCTCAGGGATGATGATCCCAATATTCTGGGCTGGAATTTAGCCGTTTGTACAATAAGTGATATTCTGGCCAGCGGTGGAATACCATTATACTATGCAAATAGTATGCAAATACCTGAGGGATGGACAAACAAATATATAAAGGCTTTAGCCAGTGGAATAGCAGCATCATTGAAAGCGTCCGGTGCCTCATTTATTGGTGGAGACCTTGGGATTGCCGATAAATGGAGTTATACAGGAATATGTCTTGGGAAACCTGTTAATCAGGTTTCAAGAAAAGGCGTGGCTGCCGGTGATGAAATATTCTTAACAGGTCCGGTAGGTGCTGGAAATATGGAGGCCTCATTGGAAATTTATAAGGATAAAAAAGTCGTTCAGGAATTAAGAAAAAAATACAGGACAATTTTCCGACTCAGAAATAATGAATCAAAGTTGATTGGCAATTATGCAACCAGCTGTATCGATACCAGTGATGGGCTGATTAATGCACTGAATGCAATTGCGGAAATTAACAACACTGGTTACCGGGTGTCAGATATACCATTGCTTAAGGAGGGTGTGAAAATTTGCAAAGCTTTATCAATGCCTCCAAAGCTACTTCTTATGGGTGAGTGCGGTGAGTATGAACTACTGTTTACAGTTAATAGGAAGAATAAGAATTGTTTTCTGAAGGAAGCAATCGAACAGAATATGAAGGTGTTTCCTATTGGCGAAATTACTTCAAATCCTGGTCGAATACTAGTTGAAAACGGACAGGAGTTCAAGTTTAATGAGTTTGATATTTCAGCCCGCAGCTTTAAAGATGTGAAGGATTATGTAAATGAATTAATTAAATATATCTCAAAGTGAAAACAAAAAATGATCGCAGGGTTGTAATAACAGGTGTTGGCCCTGTAACATCGATAGGGGTGGGGAAAACAGAGTTCTGGGAAAACCTGAAAAAAACCAGAATGAACATTCACAGTATCCCCGATAGATTTGAGGAAAATTACAATTTTCATTCAAAGTATTATGTCCCCTTTCCCCATCTAGAAATCACTGACTATGGAATCCCGAATAAGTATAATTCTTTCATGGAAGAGACATCTAAACTGGCAATCATAGGAGCCAGACTTGCGTTTGAGGATGCAGGATTTTCTTTCGATGACCAACAACTACCCAGACCATCTGTTTTTAATAATACCCTTGTTTTGCTTGGTATAGGTATTTGCAGCCTGAAGGCAGGCTTTCAGGCTTTTGCCTCCCATGCATTTGCTAACCAGAAGGAATTGTTGAACAGTCAACAATTAAACACAAGATATAACAGGATGGTGATCCCTTCCATTATGCCGAACTCAGCGGCCAGCTGGATATCAATTTTATTTGGTATTAAAGGCTCAAATTACACCATCAATGCTTCCTGTGCTTCAGGCACCTATGCAATTGGAGAAGCATATCGTAATATTAAAAACGGATTAACAGATCTTGCCATAACAGGAGGTATAGAATGTTTAAAGGATGACAGTGGTACCATTATGCGTGGCTTTGATTCACTGGGCACACTGACGAAATCAGAGGAAGGAAGACCTTCGCCTTTCTCAAATGACAGAAGCGGATTTTTATTCTCGGAAGGCGGTGGCAGTATCCTTATTCTTGAAGAACTTGAAACAGCTGTTGAGCGGGGGGCAGATATCTATGCTGAGATCATCGGTTATGAATCATGCAGTGATGCTCATAGCCTGGTTCAGATAGATGAATCAGGAACTCAGATCATTAATATGCTTAAGAAACTTATTCAGGATAGAAAAATTGATTATTTCAATACCCATGGTACAGCAACTGTTCAAAACGATGAGGTTGAACGAAAAGTGATCAAGGAGTTATTCGGGAGTAAACCGCAACAGCCATTTATTAATTCAACAAAGAGTATAATTGGTCATTCGATTGGAGCCAGTGGGGCAATTGAGGCACTGGTAACAGTGCTTTCAATAAAAAACTCCCTGATACATAAAAATGTTGCTGATAATACATTTCCTGACCTGAACCTTGCTTATGAGAATATCAATACGGGAATAAACCTGGCGGTCTCAACATCCTATGGTTTTGGTGGACACAATGGAGCGCTTCTTTTTCAAAAATACAAACCTCAATAATCCATAGATGAAAAACAAAAAAGTCATACTAACCGGAGGGAGCGGATTCATCGGAAGCCATATAGCGGAATATTTCTGTGAAAAGAGAGTGCATTTATCTTGTGGTATCAGAAATTCAAGCAACACCTCCTTTTTAGAATCATTGCCGGTCCAGCTCTTTGATATGGATATCAATGATGCAGACTCGATGAGAACTGCATTTAAAGATGGCACTTTTGTTATTCACACGGCTGGACAGGTTGATGATTGGAGTAGCTATGAAGCGTGTTATCAGTCGAACGTGGAGGGAACTTTAAATGTACTGCGGGCATGTAAGTATCATAACATCAGGAATGTTGTTATTACAGGTTCAATAGCAAGTTATGGTGAAGAAAGTTCAAAGACAGTAATCAATGAAGATTCACCTTATAAACCCAGGTACAGATATTTTCTTGAGCATATCATTCCATCACGCATGAACAATTACCGGATCACTAAAGCGCTGGCTACACAAAAAGCAATAAAATATGCAGAGGAAAATGAAATTAATCTGACAATACTGGAACCAGTTTGGGTATATGGAGAACGTGAGTATACCACCGGTTTCTATATTTATATGCAGGCGGCAAAAAGCAGGATTCCTTTTATGCCTGGGAAAAGTAAAAATAAATTTCATGTTATCTACGCAAAGGACCTGGCAAAAGCATATTACCAGGCATACATGAAAAAACTTCCCGGTGTAAACCGCTTTATCATCGGAAATGAACATGCTGAAAATATGAACAAGGTTTACAAAATGTTCTGTAAAGAACTGGGAGTTAAAAAACCCTCAAACCTGCCATCTTTTGTTGCTTATCCAGTAGGCCTTGTACTTGAGTTAATAGGGGAACTCATGAGAAGCAAGAATTCGCCACTGCTAACACGTGCCAGGGTCAGGTTATTATATGATAGTGTAGAGTACTCAACGAGAAAGGCCTCTGAAAAGCTGGAATATCAGAATAAATACAGCCTGGAAGAAAGCATTGCAAAAACTGTAGACTGGTATAAATCAAATAAACTGTTATAGCGATGAAAAATTCAGAATTCAAAACAATAACAGGATACAGGAAAAAGCTGGTCAACCAGCAGATCATTCTGGTAACATTCCTCCATTTCCTTGGTGGTTTGATGAAAGGTGAGATAAGGATAAGACGTTTTATCCCTTTTCTAAGGCGCTTACTTTATTTCCTTTCGAAAATGCATCATAACAAATATGTCAGGTTGCATAGAGGGATCAAAATAAACTTATATGTTCCAGCCTTTCCATCCAGGGCTTTTTTCCAGGCATGCCGTAAAGTCCAAGAGTTTGATGATAAGATGCCCTGTGTCTCCTGCCTGATATCCATAACATCCGCCTGCAGATACCGTTGTCCGCATTGTTATCAGAAACATGATAAAGGTAAAGATGTGGAGATCGATATACTTGTTAATACCGTAAAAACATTGCAGGATAAGGGTGTGGCATTCTTCAATATTGAGGGAGGTGAACCATTTCTGGTATTCGATCGACTGATGAGGATATGTGATGCGATAGATAACAGGTCAGAGATCCTGATAAACTCAACAGGCGATGGAATAACCCGCGAAAGACTCATTGAATTAAAGAAACACAAAAACATTCTCGGAATAATGTTTTCCCTGCATACCCAGGATCCGCAGAAACTGAATGAGTTTATGGGTAGTCCAAAAGCCTCGGATAACCTGATGTCAGGTATCAGGTTATGCCATCAGGTTGGAATTCCAGTCATGTTTAATTCCTGTGTTATGAAAGATGAGTTTTATAATGGGGTATTTGAAAAGATCATGGAGCAGGCAAAGGCATATCATGGTGCCCTTCTACAGTTGATCAAACCCAAACCAGCAGGTGGCTGGCTCGAGGGAGGAACCGACAGATTTGAACCAGGTGATGAAGAAACAGTCATCAGAAAAGCAAATAAATACAATCTTGAAAAAGCATACAAAGAATATCCCTTTGTAGCATGCATGCTGATGGAAGAGGATAAGTCGATGTTTGGCTGTACTGCCGGTGGTACCGACCGCTTTTATATCAATGCAAAAGGGGATATTCAACCCTGTGAGTTTTTGAATATTTCATTTGGAAATATAGCAACTGAAGATTTTGCTGATATCTATAAGAGGATGAGAGATCATTTCAGGGTGCCGGGCGATTGTTTGCTTTGTGAAAAATATTCATCGGAAATTTTCAAAGTATTTAAAACACATAAGCTTAAAACGCTGCCTTTGAGCCCGGAATTGTCCGAGGAAATATATAGTAACTGGGATCGTGGTTATCCGGCCGAGTTTTATGAAAAAGTTGTAAGAATATGAATACAAAAATGCCCATACCGTTTAATCAGGTATCCATCACCGGTTTTATAAAGGCATATATAAAATCGATGCGTTTATATTATTCCTTTGTAACCGGTATAGCAGGCTGGATAGGAGTTGCTTTTTATCAGTTCATTGCAAACTCAGAAGGGCCAAGAGGTACATCTGGCATTACGAAGACGATTGAAGAACCAACTTCCGTAGAAAAGCAATTGCTGATTCTGGTTATCCTGTTCCTTGCATGGGGGATCAATCAAATCGTTAATGATTTCCTGGGTTATAAAGAGGACAAGATCAATGCTCCCGACAGACCTATGGTTACAGGTGCATTGCCCCGGTATAAAGCGCTTGCAGTATCAGTAATACTGATGATAATTATTCTGCTTGTTACCTGGATCTATCTCGAACCAATTGCGATTTATCCCCTGGTTGCAGGTTCAATGCTGAATGTAATCTATGAATATGCAAAAGGACATGGTTTGTGGGGTAACATAACTTTTGGTGTGATGATAAGCATGTGCGGATTATTTGGTTTCTGGGCTTCAGGGCCCATGGAACTTTATATGACCAAAAGCAGGTTAAGTGCCCTTGTTTTTATTGCTGTAATAAACGGATTGATGACCTACTACACCTATTTCAAAGATTATACAGGCGATAAACTTGCCGGCAAAAGAACCATTGTTGTGAAGTTCGGACTGGAGAAAAACAGGTATATCTCCGTTGTCGCATCATTTCTCCCTTCAATTATATTTATCGGAGGGTATTTTGGTTTTGAGGCTTTTGAGATTAAACTGAATTCAACATTTATCATTCTTGGATTTATGACCATATTCCTGCAGATATGGACAGGTGTGCTCTATTTTCGAAATCCAAAGGGTGAAATGACCTATTATTCACTGGTTACCAATTTCAGGGCATGTACCTGTGGACAGGCCACCATTATCGCTTTGTTCAATCCCCAGCTGGGATTAATACTTTTCCTGATGTCGTATGTGTTTGTCGGATTCCTGTTTAACCTGAATACGAATATTAAAGCATAGAAGCATGGAAGTTTTCGAAACCACCGGAATAGGATCTGTTAAACTGAAAAACCGCATCATCAGATCGGCAACCTATGAAGGAATGTGCCGGGATCAGGGTTTTCCAAAAGCTGAATATTTCAAGATGTATGAAAAGCTTGCCAGTAATGATATTGGCGGAATTATTACCGGTTTTGCATACATATCCCCGGAAGGAAAAGCCATGCAAGCGGGACAGGCCGGAATTGACCATGAAAATAAAATACCCCATTACCAGGAACTCACCGGGCATATTCACAATCATGAAGCAAAGATCTTTATGCAGCTTGTGCATTCAGGAAGGCAAACAAAGAAAATAGTTACCGGAAGACAGGCCGTTGGTTGCTCATCAAAAAAGTCAATCTATTTCAGGGAGAAACCAAGGGTGTTGACATCACAGGAAGTTCACAACATCATCGATAAATTTGGCAATTCAGCACTTTACGCCCAAAAGTCAGGTTTCGATGGAATTCAATTACACGTTGCTCATGGTTACCTGATTCATCAGTTTTTGTTGCCCTCTATTAATAACAGAAGAGATGAATTTAGGATTGATAGGGCTTCCGGAATTGGAACACATTTCCTGGAACTTATTATTGATGATGTAACGGCGAAGTGTGGTGATGAATTTCCGATATTAATTAAAATAAGTGGCAGTGATGATTTTAGCAGGAAATTTACGGAACAGCAGTTTGTTAACCTAATTCGGTTTCTTGATAATAAAATGATTGCTGCCATTGAGGTTAGCTATGGTACTATGGATTATGCACTGAATATCTTCAGGGGTGATCTGCCTGTTGACCTGGTGCTTGCCAAAAATCCTTTGTTAAAATCCCGATCAGCTTATGATAAATTCCTGAAAAAGAATGTCGGATTAAAAATGTTTAAAATCAAGCTTAAGCCATTCAGTCCGATGTACAACCTTCACTATGCCTGTCTGGCAAAAAAACATACAGGCATCCCGATTATTTCGGTGGGTGGCTTTCGAACATATAATGAAATTGAATATGCAGTTAGAGAAAAACAAATTGACTTTGTTAGCTTATGCAGGCCGTTTATTGCAGAACCTGACTTTGTCAGTAAAATAAAAAGTGACAGACACCACAAATCCAAATGCATTCATTGCAATTACTGTGCAATAATGTGTGATACTGAGAAACAAACAATGTGTTATCACAAAAACTAAAAGTCATGAAAACAAGAGAAAAAGTGATCACTATACTCAGGGAAAACATCGACTGGGATGGTGAAATTAAACTGGAACATCACCTTAAGGACGATCTTGGTATCGATTCTTTTGGGATATTGATGACAGTCAACTCACTGGAAGACGAATACAATATTGAAATTGAGGATGAGGATCTGAACGGCTTGAAAACAGTTGCAGATATTGTAAATCGGCTTGAAGAGCTTGTTCCGGTTTCGTAATGAAGTCATCGGATGACTTTGTATAATCATTACATCTACCTTTTGAGTTTTATGAAAGCTTGAATAAGTAGTCATCCGATGACTAGCGGGAAGCGCGGAGAATCGAAATAATACGGTCATCAAATTAATCAAATTAAACTAATTGCATATAAAGCATCTGCATATAAAGTAATGCGTTTAAGTGGATTTGAAAACAATTCGATTAATTCGATAAATTAGATGATAGCCATAAATTAGATGATAACCAAATATCAGATGATAAGATCATGAAAACACAGGAATTTTACAAGCGGTTCAATCTCGATTATGAAGTGGTTGAAAAAGCAGGATTTAATCCGTATTATCCGATTCTTGAATCTGGCCTTGATGACCCGATTGATGTTGGGGGTAGAAAACTTGTTGACCTGGCCTCCAACAATTACCTTGGACTGGCCAACGATCGACGGGTTAAGGAAGCTGGTATCAGGGCAATTAACAAATATGGAATGTCGCTGTGTGCTACCCCTGTTGCATCAGGATATTCCGATCTGTTCCACCGTGTAAAAGAAAAACTTACAGATTTTATCGGCCTCGAAAGCAGTGTAATTTATCCTACATGTTACCAGGCAAACAATGGTTTGTTTACGGTACTGATGGGAAAAGAGGATATTGCCATAATCGACCGCTGTGCCCATTCTTCTTTAATAGAAGGGATTAGAGGATCGGGGTGTAAGATATGGCCTTTTCATCATAACGATATGAATTCCCTTGAAAAGATCCTGAAAAGATCGACTAAATACCGGCAGGCCTTTGTTATCAGTGAATCTGTTTTCTCAACAGAAGGTGACATAGCACCATTTAAAGAAATTGTTAAATTGTGTGACCAATACGGGGCAATTCCAGTCATTGATGATTCTCATGGCATTGGGATTCTTGGCAAGGGAGGAAAGGGTATCCTTGATCATGCCGGGATTACTGATTTCAACGGCATATATACCGCTTCGCTAGGAAAAGCCCTTGCTAATTCAGGGGGTATTATCAGCGGCAGGAAAAGTATGATCGATTATCTGAAGTACTACAGCACTCACCTGGTTTATTCTACATCATTGATACCAGCGGCTCTGGCTGGTTTGGAAAAAGTGCTCGATATAATGGATGAGGATTATAATGAGATCAGCCTGAAAATGTGGAGTTTTAAAGATCAGATCTCCGATGCTTTAAGGAAATCAAAATTTGAGATCACCACAAGCAGAACTGCCATTACCTCCATTAAAGCAGGTAATCCGTTACAAACCATCTTAATTGCAAAAGCGCTGTTCAACCAGGGAATTCTTGCAACTCCATTTATTTACCCATCTGTTCAGTTAAATGAAGGCAGGATCAGGTTGATTGCCGGTGCGAACCTTTCACAAAAAACAATTGACAAAGTATGTGCTTTATTAAAAAAACTTGAAAATTAGATGTCATCCTGCTATCTGATCATAAATCCGAGTTCCCATGGGGGAAAAAGCCGTAAGGTCATTAAGAATATTTTAGAGTTGCTTGATCAGACCAGGATAAGTTATGATTACCATATTACTGTGTCAATTCAGGATGCTTATGAGCATTCGGTTGAGGCAAATAAAAATAATTACGGGAAAATCATTGCCGTGGGTGGTGATGGAACCATCAATGCTGTAATTAATGGTTTTTATAATCCTGATGGGAAAAGAATATCCCGATCCAGGTTCGGCGTTATTTATACGGGTACCAGTCCCGACTTCTGTAAAAGTTATGGTATCCCGACAAGTTTCGATCAGGCTGTTAAGGTGATTGCTAATGGTGGCTCAACTAAAATAAAGATTGGAAAAATTATGTTATCACCGGATAATAAAAAAAGCCTTCATCATAAATTTATAAGGGATAATCCTGATGCGATTGTAAGATATTTCGGGTGTTGTGCAAATATCGGCCTGGGCGCTTCAATTGCCAGAATTGCAAATAGCGGAATACGAAAATATCTGGGAGACTTCACAGGTACCTTCCTGGCATTGATAAAAGTCTTGTTTTCTTTCAGGCCTTCAGACCAGGTATTAATGAAGGATGGGGAAATGAAAGTTATTCGCCGTGTATATAATATTTCAACGGGCCTGACAAAGTTTATCGCTTCCGGCATAAAAGTAAACCACAATCTGGATAACAATGATGAGAGGTTTTACTGTCTTCAGGTAAATGATCTTAAACTAATGAATATTCCTGCATTGATAAAAAAGGTATATGGCGGAAGACCAATAAGTAACACCAACTACCTTTCATTAAATTACGCCAATATTTTAGAGATACCCGGTAATTTCGCCAATCCCGAAATAGAATTTGATGGTGATCCGGCCGGGTTTCTTCCATGTAAAATTGAGATAGCCAAAGAACCGCTTGATTTGATTAAATAGGGCCTGCTGTTTTTCGTTTGTTGTAATTATGGCAGCTAAAATTGTTATGATTAACATGAAAACCGATCGCGTAGTGATGGTATTATCAACTTTTTATAATGTGCTGTGATAGTGTAAATTCCAAGAAACAAATTTAATTTTCTCACCTTTTCAAAAAAAATTATCACTTGCACTGGTCATCCGCCAGCCGGCGGACATGCCTGCTACATGAAGTCAGCCAACAAATATCACCTTCCGGCTTCTAAGTTTGCTTTCCAGGTAAATGCCCTGAAATATTTTTGCCATAATATGTCAGTGGATTTATATTGATTATCGGCAAAAAAGTAATCAACAAGTACTTCCCTTGTTCTGCACAATTCACCAAGGCGGTTAATGTTATCTTTATCAGCAATTGTAAAATCCATAAGTTCCAAAGCCCTGAAAAATGCTAAACGGCTACGATCCTGCTTGTTTTTATTTTTCCATTTAATTGACCGTTCCACTTCACTGCCAACATTGGCCATTTGCTCCGCGAAGCTCAACGTATGCCAACTACCGTCAGATAAATTTTTATGATAAAAGTTTGGTTCCATAGTTATTAAACTAAGAGTTTGTTCACTATTTCAATGATTTTATGTCGAATGTTCTCATCATCAACACCCCTGCTGCGATTTCCCCATGAAGGACGCAGATTTATCATAGAATCAAATTCTATAAAGTCATCATCCGTTTCATCCGGATAGAGGTTTATTCCCCAAAGATGCTCTTGCTTAGATCCGGTTTCTAAAAGCGCTTTTTCCTGATCGGCATGAAGCTCTGCATCAACTGCCATGATTTCTTTCTCAATATCCAGTACGGCCTTAACCAAATCACCAAACATATTTTCTGACATCATCTTCAATTCCTTTATTGAAATTTTATTTTCTTTATCAATAATCTTCATGTGTTCATTTTATATATTTTAACACTACTTTCCGGCTAAAGTCAGGAGATTCTTTGGTATTACCCGGACATTCGTGATATTTTAATAGTTTTTTGTTTGACTGCAAAGAGGCAAACGACTGATAAATTTACAACAAAAAACTATTATACGCACTGGTCATTCCGATGGAGCGCAGCGACGAGGGACCTCCCGGCGGTTTGGTAATTAGTTAACATAATTATTTATTAATGATTTGGCAGTTTGCTTGCATAACAGATCCAACGAAAATCGAGCATCGTCCAATCGCGAAATCAAATCCTTCCAGGAATGCTATCCGCCAGCAGGCATTTTGGTATCCCCTTCGCGCACTGCTTACTGCAAACTACCTACTGATTACTGCCAACTGCCAACTGTTTACTATCAATCCGCTTGCATCCTCCGCAAATATTTAATAAATTTACCCTATGGAAAATCCCACCGGAATGCAGACAGCTCTCTTTCAGATGATCAAAGATAAGCTGCTCCCAAATGTTTCCCTTGTTCACGAAATAGGTGAATTGCTCGGATTAAGTTATGATAGTGCTTACCGCAGGATAAGACTCGAAAAGGACCTTACAATTGATGAGCTTTATAAACTGAGTAAACACTATGGGATATCGGTTGATGTTTTATTTGGTGTTAAGAGCAATAATATATTATTCAATTACCTGCCTCTGGAACCAGGTAAATTCGGCCTTACCGAATGGTTTGCCACCATAAGCGAGGACATTAAAAGAATAGCTCAGTGCAAGGAAAAGAAGATCATTTATGCTGCAAAGGATCCTCCGTTTTTTCACTATTTCCAGTTTCCGGAAATTGCAGCTTTTAAAATGTTTTTCTGGCAGAAGACACTCCTGCAGGTTCCTGAATACGAGGATAGACTATTTAACCTCAAGGATGTTAATCCTGAGATATTTAATGCCGGTAAGCATGTAATGAGTGTCTCCACAAAGATACCTACAATCGAGATATGGAATGAGGATACTTTTAATATGACCCTTCGACAGATTGAATATTACTGGGTGAGTGGATTCATTTCAAATAAAGATGATGTGCTTAACCTTTGTGATAAATTAATTAAATGGATCAGACACACCCAGAAACAGGCTGAACTTGGATATAAGTTTATTTTCGGACAGGATCCGGAAGGTATCGAAGGCTCATTTCAATTATATCAAAATGAAGTTGTCCTTAATGACAACAGCATATTCGTAAAAACGGATCAGGAGATTACTGTTTATCTTACTTTTAATGTTCTGAGCTTAATGATTACCAGGAATCCATTGTTCTGTGATTATGTTGAAAATTATATGAACAGCCTCATAAAGAAATCAAACCTCATCAGTGTTTCCGGAGACAAAGAACGTAACAGGTTTTTTAATAAACTACTCGGATTGGTGGATGAATTTGTCGGAAGAATATAAATAAGGTTGCCAACCCTATAGAGTTGGCAACCCTGATCGTTCTCGAATTCCCCAATGAATTTTAAAATTTCCAAGAATAGTTTTTGCAAAAAACACAAACGACCATATATCCTTACCTTCTGGTTTGTAAAAATTGCAAAAATTATTATACAGGCAATTGCTGATTGAATCTTATCAATACTCCATAACAGCATTATAATTTCTTGTAGGGTGCAGAAAAACAATACGTTAGGAGTAATGATTGTGATTGTGTTCTGGTTAACAAGAATTATTGCCTCAATTTGCAATAATCGCAAATCCCATTTCTTAACTTGCTCATGGCCGTTTCATTTCAGCATGATATGGGTATAATTTTGATCGCACAAGTTCAGAATATCAAAAAGATGAAAACAATCAGAGAATCAAATTAAAGTAAACCAAACGAGTGGTATCAGGGTTTATTTACCGGCTATCACTTCAGAATCAAAACCAAATATCATGAAAACCAGAACCTACAACAATTCGATAAGCAGTAAATCCCTGAAATGGGTGGCCAGGATAATCTGTACACTTTATCTCCTGGTTTATGGAACATATGTTATAGCTTTTATGATTGAACACTGGGAAAAAGGTGGATCTTTTATCCCGGATGGATTACTCGGAAGGCTTTTTATGATCACAGTCCTGGTAGCGATAAGTGTTATATGGGCCTGGTGGAAGAAGTTAACCGGAGGAATTCTTTTAATACTGTCATTCGCTATCTTCTGTATCGACTTTTATCCTGATTTTGAACCCATGATCTCATCCCTGCCTTTTCTTATTTCCGGCATACTTTTTATTATCAGCTGGTATCAGGGGAAACATTCATTACCAAAAATCACTTATAACAGGACAGTATCACCATCAATTAAACGAGGTAAAAGATTGAGAAGTGTTTTACCATCTATAATTATTATGATGTTCTTCATAGTGATATTGTCCTTAAATGATACAAGTGTACATGCCCTGAATAATACTCCTGAGTTTAGAACAGGATATGATAATACAGACACTCATATCAGAATAGATACCTTGCAGGTTGAATTGGTTACTGTTGATATTAATTCCATTACCAACAATTTCCAGAAAAGCGAACATCATAATTATTATGGAGATACAACAATAGAGCACACCTGGGCCCGAACAATATTCAAGGAAAAAAACGATAATACCGGTTTTATATTCCGATACACATTTCTGATTGCTAAATCCATAAAATAATTTATTGTATTTCACTCATATTCTGAGAATGATCATGTAAATCAAGAAAATAAATTATTAACCAAATCAAAACAAATTTATATGAGAACACCAGAAACAATACAAAAGAAACTATTGACCATGGCTGTATTTTTGCCACTGGTAAGCTTTGCTGTTATACAATATGCATGTAATACACAGCAAAGCAGGAGCATTGCTCTGGAAGCATACGATCTTCGTCTGGAGGGAGATGCCGACTCAGCTGGTGTAATTCTTGAATCTTACCTTACCGAACATCCTGACAATGCCCCGGCTTGTTTCGAATTAGGCAGAACTTTAAAACACCTTGGCCTTGGGAGCCAGGCATTTATCAACGGTGATACACTGGATGCAACTTATGCATTAACAAAAGCAGTTGAACTTGATCCTGAAAAGGCTGAACAATACGCTAAAGAGCTTAAAGAAGCAGATATTGCTTTTGGTGGAAAAGCCAGGGAAATATTAATGTCGCTGGATGCAAATTATGTTGCCTTCTGGAAAACCCTTATCAATGCCAATCCGGATAATGCCGATCTGCACCAATCACTGGGAAGTATTTACCTGTTTACAGATCACTATGGGAATGGCAAAGCGGAATATGAAAAAGCGATGAGCCTGGATCCTGTTAAAACAATTGTGCTTGCTAACCTTGCACCGTATAAACTGATGACCCTACCGCAGGATGAGAGTGAAAGAGAGCAAGGTTTACCAGTAATAGAGAATCTGCTTAACCAATACCTGGAAACCGATCCTATTAATGCCAATAAAGCATTTGCTTACCAGTATCTGGCATTTGCAAATCAGCAACAGGGGAAACAAGTGAAGGCTGATGAATACTTTAAACTGGCTGCCGCTTCAGATCCAAATATTGGCAGAGCATTCGCACCCCCATCGATGATTCTGTTTACGCCTCCTGATGAGGTGACCTATGTGTTCAGGTATTTCTCAAGACCATTCTAATTATTAACTAAATCAAGAAAAAATGAAAAAGCAATTGTTATTGAAGATTATGGTGATTCTGCTCTTTGGATCTTCTTGTGTAACTGTTAGTATCCATCCTATATTTTACGACGAAGACAGGGTGTTGTACAATGAAATTATTGGTGAGTGGATCGATGAGGAAAATGAGCAGTATATTATTCAGCCCGATCCGGAAGATACATTGACATATTTATTGCATTATATTGTTGAGGGAGGGGAAATGCTGGATTCCTGTGAAACCAATTTTGAGTTGAACATGATAAAACATGGCAGCTATTATTATGCAGACTGTTATCCGGGCGAAAATGAAGCACTTGATTTTGAGAACTGGGTACTTGGAGTTCATATGCTATTTGTTCACTCCTTTTACCGTTTTCAGGTGATGAATGATACATTGTATTTCTGGAGCCTTAATGGTGAAGCATTTGAAAAATGGATGGATGAGAATGAACCGGATATTTCATATACAAATGTTGAAGATAATTCATCAATATTATTTACCGGATCAACCAACGAAATGAAAAATTTCCTGCTTGAGTATGAAAGCCATCTGGATAGCCTTTTTTCAGATATGGTAGTGCTTGTTAGGGAATGATGTTATCCTGGAAGCTGGAAGCTTGAAATTAGATGCTGGAAATTGGAATCTGGAACCTTTGTGATTCTTGGTGTCCTGGTGCCATTATGGCATCTTCTTCTTAGCCACTAATACACTAAGACACAAAAATTCACAAAATAATACATACAGCTGGTAAAGGGATGAAATCCCCTTATTATACACTCTATTTACCGATTGCTAAGGAATACTGCAGGCTGATACTTCTGGGAGGCCGAATATCCCCGGGGCGACCCATATATTCGTTGTTGAAAAGGTTTTTTATAATGAATGAGATACTTGATGAACGGGATACCTGGTAACCTATCCTGAGATCAAAAATTATGGCACCATTATCATTTTTCTGCCTGTACTCCTTTAACCCGGGAAAGATCTCCTGACCAAGTATCTTTTCCTCAAATGCCTTATCAATGCGCTCCATAAAACTTCTGTAAACCAGGGTAATACCTGTGCTGAACTTACCGAGTTGAAATGAAAGATCACCTTTTACTGAATGACGATACCTGTATTTTAGTATTTCGTTATTACCTGTATCTGAACTGAGATCCAGTGGATTCATATAAGTATATCCTGTGAAAAACTGATAATAAACCTTTCCGGTTTTACCTTCACCACTTACAGATACTTCAACTCCATTAATCCTGGCTTTACCAATATTGAGGGACTTAAATCCAAGGTGATCGATGGTGGGGATAGAAACAGAGTCTGGTTTATAAATTCCGAAAATAAACTCCATCATGTTGTTATATTCGGTCCAGAAACCAGCAACATCAATAAAACCTGTCAGCGTACCAAATTTAAAACCCTGTTTGATTCCTAATTCAGCACTCCAACCGGTTTCCGGTTTAAGATCGGGATTTGGAAATATTTTTAGACTTCCCAGACTGGTTGAGGTATATTTCTCTGCCACCGAGGGATAGCGGTATCCCTGACCGAAGGAGGCCCTGAGAAATGTGTGCTGGGATACCTGGTAATTAATTCCGGTTCGCATTACCGGCCTTGAATCAGGGTCTTTATTGTCGATGGAATGGTGCTCCCAGCGAAAACCCAGGCTGGTCATCAACCGGTTGAAGAATTTCCAGTCGAGTTGTGTGAAAACCGCCTGCGATGTCCCAAAGTGATCCCCATAAAGTTCAGCCCGCCCCTGTAGATAATCATAGCTTACACCAGCTGTAAGATGCATTCCATAACCAAAAAGTTTGCTGTACTGGTATTCAGCAAAATACAGGTTTGAAGCATTGTTTTTATCTGCATCCTCATCAAATTTATTGTCCATCGCGAAGAACCTGCCCTGTAAGCTGTGTTTTCCTTCCCCGTTATCGAATATATTTACAAAGGGATCGATCCGTATCCTGGTACCTTTTACAGGAGTCACCGCAAGAGGATTCTGTATAAAGGCACCTGAATCGGCATTTTGCCATATCAGAAAATCAGACAACTCCTGGTAATGAAAACTGGAAAACATACCAAGAGATATACCTTTCAATTTGTCGATATTATATCTTAAACCCAGATTAGCACGTCCATACTTTTTATAATTATCCTGCCGGTATCCGGCATCACTGAAAACATTACCACCTGTCACGATATCAAGATTCCCAGCCTTTCGCATATGTGAAAACCTGATCATTCCAAAAAATGGATTACCATCCCACCACCAGCTTAGCTCACTCCGTTTCGGTTGAAGATATATACCCCCTGATACTTCCACTTCGGTGGTGGGATTGATACCGGGCCATGCCGTTCGTAGATTGATGACTCCATTCAATGCAGATGAACCATAAAGTGATGATGATGCACCCTTTATTATTTCTACCTGCCCTGTATTTTCGATGGGTAAAAAACTCCAGTTCACTTCATTGCCATCACCCGAAAGGGCTGGTACTCCATTAATCAGCATCATTACCCTGCTTCCTGTTCCAAAACTATAACCACTGCCACCGCGAATATTGGCCTGGTCGTCGAGAACATCAACTCCTGGGACCAGGTTCAATACTTCATCCAGCTGTCCTGCCTGCTGATTTTCAATAAATTCGGGTTTAATCACCTCCATTGAAACCGTTACATCAGATAATCGTTGTTCATAGCGTGATGCCGAAACCACAGTAACATCCAGTTCGAAAGCTTTTGGAATCAAGCTGATATCTAATGTAAAAATCTTGTCTGAAATAATCGTGATCACCTTTTCAACCGGTTCATATCCCATATAACTGAAATTGATACTGTACGCGCCCGGGGTACCTTCAATCATATAGTAACCTGAATTATCCGATACGGTTCCGATAAGAGAGTCAATTCTTATATTCACCCCCGGCAGAGGTTCATTAGAATCCTGATCGTAAACAGACCCGGAGATGATCCCTGACTGACCTGATACGCTCTGAATGATAAGGCTGGCAAGTAAAATCAGAATTGTAAGAAACCAGTTATTATGGCACTTTAGATTCCAGGGGATAAGGCACTTGACCTTCATGAAGCAGATTCGGATTATTGATGTTTTATCATCTTGCCTCCTGCCCGGTATTTATCAGATCTCAGAAGGTAGTAATAGTTTCCATTTGAAATGTTTTCACCGCAGAAATGTATCGCATTATCGCCTCGTGTCATACTATAATTCTTTTTATATACACAATTCCCAAGGATATCAAATACTTCAAATAGCAAGGTACCGGTTTCTGTTGAATAGTAGTTTATGATCGTTTCACTGGTGAATGGATTGGGGAAATTTTCTGTGATAACCAGATTTCTGCTTGGATTTTCTGTTATGCCCGAAGGATCAGTAACAGTAATAAAAAGAGTGGTTGAATCCATTGTTTGACCAATATTGACAGGAGGCAATTCAGGGAGGATGATAACATATGCGTCAACGATAATCTTAAGGTAATAAGTGCCGGGAATGCTTGGGGTTCCTTCAAGTAATATACAATAATACGCACCTGCCATAAACTCATTATTTGGTTCATTGCTTACCCAGGTAATATTATCAGGTAGGTTTTCAACATCCATCAATTGAATATGGTGAAGATCAAGTACGATAGTATCCCCAACTGTTAAAGGTGGTTTGATTGTTGCAACCTGACTGTATAATTCACCGGTAACTGCACCGGGCAAGGTATCCGGACATACCTGTCCGTTGTTCTCCGGATCAGGGCAAGTTAGTGAATCTGCTGGTATACATTGAGCAAGGATAACATTATTATAAACAAAAATTAACAGTGTTAAGATAATTGCTTTGCTGAAAATGGTTCTGGTTTTCATAATTAAAGGTGTTGGGATAACAAATATAAGTTGAAATGAAGCAGGAAACAAGAATTTGATAAATTCCAATAAATAAGGCAGGAATTTAAATGTAATCATATGCTATCTAAGGAAATTACCGATTTTTAAACCAAAATATACTGTTCTTGGATTTATTGGTCCATAGATATAGCCCGGATCACGGTCAATCCCGCTATCAAAATCACTTTGAAAAGAGTTGAATATGTTTTTAATGCCTGTATATAATTGCAATGAAGCACCATTCAATTTAATACTATACCGTACCTTTAATCCTATATCAAAAAAAACGTCTGATTCCCTTAGTTCTCCGGCATCAGGATCAGGTATTTGCATTCCGAAATATGGAACGAGCATTTTTCCTGTATAAGTACCAGTTGAAGAAATCCCCCATTTTTTCAATACCTGCCAATCCAAAGCCATGTACCCATAATCATTGGGAGTACGGAAAAATCTTTTCTCATCAAACTCCTGTGCTTCTTCATATTTACTGCTTTGAAGAGTAAATCCGGCTTTGAATGAAAGGTTGTAATTAGGTGCTACATTTAACTCCATATTAACACCCTGTACTTTTGCCCCTTCTCTGGCATTAACCCGTGTATAAATAACAGTCCCATTTTTGTCTGGTACGCTGTATTCATTTGCAAAGGGATTCTTCAAATATGTGAAAAACCCTTCAATCGACAAGCCAATATTAATTTTACCTAATTGCTTATTGAAATCGAATGATGTCATATAACTATGACTTGTTTCCTGCACTAAATCTGGACTGTTTTCATGGATTACTCTTCTTGAACCAGATGTTTCGATGTGCAGGTCTTCGTCAAATATTTGCGGAGCACGATAGCCTTGCGAATAACTTAATCTGGCATGCAGAATCTCATTAATATCATATTTAAAAGTAAGTCTGGGACTGAATACATTTCCTGAGTTATCAGAATCAGGATGTTCAGTGTTCTCAATATAGTAATGATCGAAGCGTGCCCCGGCCGAGATCTTTAGTTTATTCCATTTGATCTCAAATTGTGTGAAAATACCTGTAGTATTCGTAGTTTGATCAGCAATAACAACATTATCTGTATGAGGAATACTAACAATACTATCATCTATAATTATTGCATTATCAATATCGGCATATCCCAATTTTTCGTCTTTAAGCCATTCACCATCATTTTCAATACCAACTACTAAATCAGATAATTCAAATCTAACATTATATTGAGTCCCTATTATATACGAAAAGTTTTGTGTGTTTCCGTAATCGCTTAATGACTGTTTTGCCCCATAGTACGAATCCCTGTTAATTCTTTGTCCTGAAACATAAATTGAGAATAAATCATTCTTTCTGAAAAATTGCTCGTATGTTAATGCACCCGTTGTCAGTTTGTGATTTAGTGCTTCGGCAATATTTGCTTCATGAACTGGATAGTCAAATTTATCTCCACCCCGCCTCTTTTCATTTATATTAAAGAAATCGACAATGAATTTGTTTCTTGTTCCGAATCGATGAAATATTCGGGTGCCTATTGTTATATTCTTCAAGGAGGAAATTTCAGAGAAACCATCATCATTAGCATCAAATGGTTTTCTGTTGCGATAGAATCCATACAGGGCCATTCCCGTTTTATTGTCGGCTGAAACCAAAGATGAGTTTAAGTTGACTGAATAGTCCTGTGAAGGATTGCCTGATCCTTCCAGGCCAACACCGAGAGTTCCGCAGTGTATTCCGAACTCATATGAATTAGAGATCGGTTCTTTTAGGATAAGGTTAATAGTGCCTGCGATAGCGTTACCACCGTATAATGCGGAACCACCACCACGAATTACTTCAACACGTTCTATCATACTTGATGGGATAAGCTCAAGACCATAAACACCTGCTAATCCACTGAAAATTGGACGACTGTTAATTAATATTTGAGAATATGGGCCTTCCATTCCATTCATTCGTACCTGAGAGTATCCGCAATTTTGACAATCATTTTCAATTCTGAGTCCCGGTGAAAAATTTAAGCCCTCACTTAATGTAACTGATTCTATACTACTAAAAAGTTTTGGTGTAATTGTATTTACAATTATTGAAGATTCTACCCTGTTTGTTGCATTCCTGTCACCAGTTATTACTACTTCGTCCAATCCTAAAATATCTTGTTCCAGTTCAAAGTTCAGTTCTTTGGTTTCTCCTGTTTTAATAGTGATTTCTTTTTCCTGATGTTTATAACCCAATGATTGTGCAATAATTATTAATTTTCCTGGCGGAAGATTGATCAATTGGTAATGACCCGATTCATCTGTGGTAATCCCAATAGTTGTTCCTTTAACACTTACAGCCGCAAATGGAATATGTTCTCCGTTGCAAACCACATGTCCGATAAGATTTGCGTCGGTCTTTACTTTTTGAGCATAATTAATATGATTAAATAGTAAGAATACGATAGTCAGGATAATATGTAATTTGTTCATGACGTCATTTTTTATTATCAAAAACGATTTTGTCAGCATTAAATATTTCAAACAATAAATAGTGCCGAATGGCATAATTCGAAGAACCTGTCATAATAAATTTGATATGAATAATGAAATTATAAAATTGGAGGGGCTCTTCCTTTTTGAAGATTTATCAAAAATAACGAGTGATTCGTTTTTAATTCAAATATAACTTTCTCTTTCCGGATTAATTCAACCAGAATAAGAGTCAGGAAGCATAGGAGAAAGAGAGTCTCAAAATTTTGATAGATCAGAAACTCAGCCTTTGAATGATGGTGGGACTTGAATGGTCTTGAATCGTTTGATTTATCGTATGGGTGAGCATGAACAATTGTTGTTCCGTCAGTTAATTTATGAACATGTATGAATATTGCCTTATTGGCAATAAACATTCCCATAATTCCTGTCATCAACAGGGTAATGGATCTTATTGTTATGTTTTTAACAATTGATTTCAATAGCCCGCAAAAGTAAAGAATTTTAGTTAGTTTACAACAAGTTTTTATTGCTGTATTTTCGAAATCGGACTAATGATACTTTATTACAAATCTTATTGGTTGTCTTCTATCGTATCAACGTCACCGTACCAATCTTCTCCAGGGGTCTGCCCTCGTTATTCAATAGTCATTCAGTTGTCATTCAATTGTCATTCAATTGTTGTGCAATTGTTGTGCAATCGTAATTCAGTTGTTGTTCGATTGCTTCAATTGTTATTATTGATATTATCA
>CAYXUU010000048.1:11876-43855 GCA_964468645.1 uncultured Bacteroidales bacterium | reverse complement strand
GATGGTGGCTTCGCCACCATCCACCCCCTCTCCTCTCATGAACTCCAAAATGTATGTCATTTTGAGCGCAGCCGAAGAATCTCTTTGCCGTTTTAGTGTTACCCGAACGAAATAGAATCAGGACACTGAACACCAAAAAAGCAACCTATTTTCAGATTAGTGAATTCCAACCTTATTCCTCTTTGTTTCGATACATCGGGCTCAGATTAAACTTCTCCGGGTGTTTGGCAGACTTGTCCTTGTAGAAATCTTCAATGATTTCAAGATCCTTTTTAAAATCGCCGGAAGGATAAAGCATTTTTCCGATACCACCGGTTTTTTTCTTATAGTCGAGGAATCCAAGGGCAATAGGAACACCGGCCTTTTCAGCGATATAGTAAAACCCCCTTTTCCAGTTCTTAACCAGCGCCCTGGTGCCTTCGGGTGTGATGATCACATATAGTGATTCGCTTTCCCTGAACAGCCTGGCTACCTGGTCAACGGTGTTGCCACTTTTTTTTCTGTCAACCGGTATTCCGCCCAATTTTCGCAACAGACGTCCATATGGCCAGACAAACATTTCACTTTTGATGAGGTATTTCACATCAACATCCAATACGAAATAGGGCAGGCGACCAAAGACAAAATCCCACATACTGGTATGTGGAGCAGCGATGATAACTGCCTTCTTTTCCCCTTCCGGGATAACCCCTTCGATCTTCCAGCCGAAGAGCCAGAGAAAGAATTTTGAGAGTTTCATAGGTTTTGTGAATGGTGCTATAATGCAAATATATCAAAATATGCTTTCTGATGATATCCGAACACAGATTTACGCCATACCTACCGGTATGCATATGCGATTTATGATCTGTAACTTCTGGAAAGAACGAGAGCCGCTTATTAGGCGGCTCTCTGGCATCGTTGCTTGAAAAGGTGGTAAATCAGGAGTAAGTAAAGTAAACCAATTTATTAACCATTACCAGACGTTTGCCCTCTCTTCTTTTGCAACAAAAAGTCTATCATCGGGTTGTATATCGAATGCCAGGTAAAATGGATCTATATTGACCACGGCCCCATTAACCCGTGCGATACCCGGTGAATGTACATCTTCCTTCAACCTGCGCATCATCTCTTCATCACGGATGGTTTGACGCCATAACTGTGCATATGACAGGAAGAAGCGTTGTTCGGGCGTAAATCCCATAATATCTTCATTTGCCTTTCCTTCGGAGGCTTTCCGGAATGCCATCCATGATACATTCATTCCTCCGTTATCAGCAATATTTTCCCCAAGAGTCAATTCACCATTAACATGAAGGCTGTCGAGCACAATGAAGTTGTCGAATTGATCAATCAGCGATTGAGACTGTTCTTCGAACCTTTTTCCATCATCATCAGTCCACCAGTTTTCCAGGTTGCCTTTTAAATCGTAAAGCCTACCTTTGTCATCAAAACCGTGGGTCATTTCATGGCCAATCACAACACCGATTGCTCCGTAGTTAACTGCATCGTCAGCATCCATATAAAAAAACGGTGGTTGGAGGATACCGGCAGGAAACACCAGCTGGTTGTAACTGGGTATATATCCTGCATTAACAGTTTGTGGAGACATGATCCATTCATCCCTGTTTACAGGTTTGCCTATCTCATCGATATTTTTCTTGCTATAGAATTTTCTGCCGTTCATAATATTGGTCAGGTAATCGCCTTCAACAACTATAAAAGGGGAATAATCTATCCAGTGGTCCGGGTCGGGATAACCAATCTGTACCCGCATGGCAGCCAGTTTCTCAAGAGCTTTCTGTTTTGTGGAATCACTCATCCATTCCAGCCCTTTTATTCTTGCGCCAAGTGCATAGCGGAGATTGCCAACAAGTTCTACCATTCTTTCCTTTGCCGCTGGCGGAAAGTACTTTTCAATGTATAATTTTCCTATTGGCTCTCCCAGGTACCCACTGGTATAGTTCATGATTCTTTCCCATCGCGGCTTCATCTCTTTAACTCCTGAGAGATAACCACGATAAAAATCAAAATCAGCTTTCTCAATTTCAGCACTGAGAAAATTTGCATTTCTGTTTATAATATTCCACTCAAGGTATGATTTCCAGTCTTCGACTGAAACTTTCTTCATCATGCTGTTTACTGCCTTATAAAACTCAGGCATCCTGATATTCACATCACTGAAATCAGGTGTTCCCAGTATCTCATAAAATCCGTTCCAATCCAGTTCGGGTGTTATATCAGCAAACTCATCAACAGTCATCCTGTTATAGGTTTTAATAGGATCACGCCTCTCCAGTCTTGTCAGGGAGTTTTTGGCCAGGTTTGTTTCCAGCTTCATGATCGTTTCAGCCTTCTTTTTTGCCTCTTCCTCTGAGAAGCCGGTCAGGATGAACATGCGTGCAATGTGTTCAACATATTTCTCACGGATCTCTTTCGATCGGTCATCATCGCCGGTATAGTATTCTACATCAGGCAATCCTAATCCGCCTTGGGTGTAAGTTGCCATGATCATCTCGCTGTTTGCCGGATCTGTTGTTCCGTAAAATCCGAATAATACACCAATTCCGTTCTTGTGGAGTTGTGCTATTTCGTTTTGTACTCCCTTTATGTCTTTGATTTTTTCAATTCGTTCCAGGTAAGAGACAATGGGCTGGTAACCCAACTCATCAATCTTCACCGAATCCATACCTGCATTATAGAAATCCCTGATCTTCTGTGCTGCTGATCCTGATTCAACATTTTCCTGCTTTGATACTTCAGCAACCAGATCGTTCAGTATCTTTCTGTTTTCATCAATCAATACGGTAAAAGCACCATACTGGCTGTATTCGTCACCAATGGGATTGGCTTCTATCCATCCGCCATTGACATAGTGAAAAAAATCATCACCGGGATTTACTGTTGTATCCATATTGGCCGGATCAATGGCCAGGTTTGCTTTCTGTACTTTCTTATTCATACACGACGTTACTATTATTCCTGTTAAGATAAGCGTAACGATAATCGATGGTTTTAATTTCATAAGAGATTGTTAATTTATTCAGACTTGTTTCCAACTTCATTTGTCTAACCTGCAAATATTGTGCATCTTTTTTTAATTTATTGTATACAAATGAATTATGAAGCATGTACAGGTGTAATGAATTAAAAAATGCTTAAAGATCGTACGCCTGGGAACAGGATTTAGTACGGATGCGAACAGGGGACAAAGGGAAGTAGGCAGTAGAGTATGAAGTTTATCAATCGCGGATCGATATAAGCAATGTTTCAGAAGTATTTTAGAACTAATACTATTAATAGATCGTATATCGTATATCCCCGACCGAATCGGTACAGGCGTTAATCAGTATTCGGATATCGAATTATCCTCTTTGTTTTCGGTTGGCAGTTGCAATTCATCGGATGATTATTGATTACAGTATATAACTATGTTGGAAACTTTAGCGTATTTGTGCTTTCGAGTCATCCGATGAATATTGTTCATATAAATTTGAACTTTTGCCCCAGGGCTTCCTCCCTTCCTCCGTCAGGGATGGTATCCCTTACCTAACTTCGGACATCGAACTTCAAACTCAGAACTCAAAACTCAGAACTCCAAACAAGTTCATTCCTTCGTTTGATCCTTTATACATCTGACAGATTTAGCGGACAGATGATATGTATCATTATCACTCATGAAATTATCACTAATGTATACAAGTCCAAAGGCACCATAGTGGGTTGCAGTGGCTTTATATGATCCATAAAAACTTGTTTTATCTGTCAGGGATTGAAATAAATAATCTCCTTCTCCATACGAAATACACAGTCCTGCTGGCAGGGCAGTAAAACCACTTTCATTGGTTGCTCCTGTATTGGGGGCTTTCCAATGAGTGATGGCTTTCAGTTTACCTCCTGCTACTTCCTGCCCGCCCAGGCTCATGGCAAGCTCGTCAAAATCATCATAAACAGGAATATGCCATCCTTCCGGGCATATACCCTGAGCTCCTTCTGTGGTGGTATATTGCATCATTTCATCCCATTGATAAAGACCACCATATGTTTCACAGTTTGCCGGAAGATTGTCATAACACCATTTCTCGATTTTTCCGTTATCTTTTTGAAAAACGACTGCATCAATCCGTTCGCCTATATTCAGGTTCTCCCTGAACCAGCACTGTTCCCCGATCTGAACCGTATTATATGTTTGACCACCATACACAAGATAAGGTACATCAGGACAGGGTAAACCAGGATTTGATGTTACTGTAAAGAATATTGTAGTATCATCTGTAACACCTTCTTCATCTTTTACTATCAGGGTAACTGAATATTTTGCTGTAACATTACCTCCCGGATCTTCAGCAACATGCTCATATACTTTGTTCAGATCAAATTCTGTTTCAAACTGACTGCTAAACCACCTTACCAGTAGTTGATCGGCAGGGGTTTCAATATCCCAGCTATCAGAAGCATCAAAAATAAATGTGGTGCCGGGAATACCTTGTTCCGGGGTAACTTTAGCGATGGCTTCAGGGATATCTCCGTGATCATCGGTGACCTGTATGGTTTTTGAGGTTTTGCAGGAACCTGAGGATAGTTCTATGTTGTATATACCTGCTTCCGGAAATATATAAGTGAAGGAATCTTCATTATTATCTGGATTATCGAGAATAACGTTATTCTGATTCCGGATAGTCCAAAAAGGGCCGGTAAACCCACAATCAATACCAATTCTTATTACCTCGAAGTTAAACGCTGTGTATTTGTGTCCAGATGTAGGTGTAACACTAAAGCCTATCTCTTTATCCTCTTCCTCATCTTCTGGGCAAAGAAAAGAGGTGGAAAATAAAAACAAAAAAGCAATCGCAAAAAATATTAGAAATTTTATTGGTTTCATGGTGTTGGGATTTTGAAGATCAAATATAAGGAATAATGGTATGAATTTCACTATTTATCAGAGAAATATCAGTTCATTACCAATCGTAACAATCATGATAATCTGTGTTCTATTATGTTCTTAGGAAAATAAACTTCAGTCTCACCCTTCGAATTCGCTCAGGATGACGGGTAAACAAATGATTTACTATTTCTCGACTCCGCTCGAAAACCCGAATCCCGATTCACTCATCCTTCGCTATTGGGATTTCGCTCCGCTCAACTTCAAACTCAAGACTCCTGGCCATAATAATCATATCTTATTCATCTTTAACACACCTGACAGATTTAGCGGACAGGTAAAAAAGTCCATCGGACCAGAAACCGGATTCCAGATAATATAGTCCGTAAGCGCCATTCAGAGTAATTGTACTGTGCCAGGAACCATAGAAACTGGCCGCTTCGGTTTTCTGCTCAAAGAGCTTGTATCCCTCGCCATACGACAGGCACCAGCCACCAGGTAAAGCGGTAAAACCACTTTCATTGGTTGCACCGGTATTGGGGGCTTTCCAGAGTGTGGTCGCTTTAAGTTTACCTCCGGCTACATCAGGGCCTCCAAGAGTCACGGAAAGCTGGGTAAAGTCTTCTTCAACAGGAATATGCCAGCCATCGGGGCAGATGCCCTGAGATCCGGGGGTAAGGGTATATTGCATCATTTCATCCCACTGGTAAAGTCCGCCATAGGTTTCACAGTTAGCCGGAAGATCATCATAACACCATTTCTCAATTTTTCCGTCATTTATTTGATAGATGGATGCATTGATCTGTTCACCAACATCCAGATTTTCCCTGAACCAGCATTGGTTTCCAATCAGGACGGTGTTGTATCTCTTTCCGCCATAATCAACATAGGGTACTCCTGGGCAGGGATTGCCTGTTTCACCTTCTACCTCAACAGAAACACTAGTAATGTCAGTATTTCCATCTTCATCTTTTACTTCTACCTTGGTCTCATAATTGCCGGGCAATGTAAACTGGTGTTGCACTATCTGGAAGAGCAAATATTCAAGATCCCATATACCGTCATTTGTCCAATCCCACCTTACCTGTAGCTTGTCGGATGGAGTCTGGTTGTCGGTACTTCCGGAAGCGTCAAATGTGAAGATTGTTTCCACGGTCCCAGTTTGTGGATTAACAGTCAATGATGCGATTGGAATATCTCCAGCAGGTGGTGTGACGTAAAGCGTTCTGTTAAAAACATCTCCATCGGTTGGGTCACCCAGACGATTTCCATATAGGTGAAGTGTAACTTCATATGTTCCCGGTTCATCATACTTATATGTTTTGATTTTACCTCCTAAACTCTTTGTCCCGGCTCCGTTATCCCACAAATAATATGCTTCCTCCCATTCAGGATCTTCTTTAGATCCTTCGGCATTGAAAGTAAACTCGGTATTTGTAGTTCCCGTTTCAGGTGTAATGGTGAAGTATGCTTTACAATCCTCTTCCCATACATCCTCAGGGCATAAAAATGATGTTGAAAATAAAAACAAGAAGATCAGGGCAAAGTATGTAAAATATTTTAATGGTTTCATGGTTTTGGAATTTGGGATTGCACTGTCAAATATAAGCAATATTTAAGTGAATGTCAATGAATTGGTAGAACAGTTTGTTAAAAAACCAGAACTCTTCCAGGTCTCCTTGGCGTCCGGCTCTGAAAGGCTCTTAACTTCAGAATCACCCTTCGACCTGTTCGCCAATGACACATTTGTAATGTACTGTTAATCAATGCGTATTAAATTCCAAATATCAAGCACTAAAAAACAAATAAGCACCAAACACAAATATTCAGCGCCTCCGCAGAGTAGCTTCAGCGCTAGCGGAATGACCAAAACCATTTACTCACAAGGGTTTGGAATTTTGGATTTTGATATTGGATTTATTTGATATTTGGAAATTACGATTTGATATGTTGTCATATCTTTTAAAATCATCTCATCATGTTCAGTATCAGGATGACGCGTAAATAAATGATTTACTATTTCTCGACTCCGCTTGAAAATCCGAATCCCGATACACTCATCCTTCGCTATCGGGATTTCGCTCCGCTCAACTTCGGATTTAAAACTTCGAATTCCTTAACCAGGGCTTCCATCCCTGACGGAGGAAGGGATGGCAACCCTGACTAATACCAATGTAAAACAGGCATAGAATTGATATCTTCTGGATCTTAATCATCTTTAAGGCAGCGGACACTATTGCCCCGATACTTTTCATTTTGGTAGATATATAGATCGGGGCCATCATTTTCCATTAAACGGTACCAGGCACCATCATTATCTTGTGTAGAAGACCACCATGCACCATAATTGCCAATATGCCCAAAGTAAGCCCCTGCACGGGCGCCTCCCGGAAGCAATGAAAGTTCATACTCGTTTAATCCTATTCCAGTTCCAGGGAATTCGTTCCAACGAGGATGCTCTGTGGTATTGCATTCTCCGCCTGACGGTGAGTTTACCTGTCTGCAGGATCTAATCTTATAGGCGGCACCAATATTAATTATCAATGCGTACCATTCGTCTTTAGAGGGTACATGCCAGCCTGTTGGGCAGAGGCCATGAGGATCATCTACCGCATACCAGTTGTACAATGCACCGTATTTGTCTTTCCATGCAATTTCATTTTCATACCAGACATAAGCTCCAGTAGTAAGATCTTTCCAGTCATTACCATCTTCCACATTAGGTATTGGGGTGCCGTCATTGTAAGTTGTAGTTTTTAAATTCTCTTTTATCCAGCATTGCCCCTCTATCAGTACGGTATTGTATATGTTTCCGTCATAGTCAGTAACTGTAGGTATTCCGGGGCATGTTGTGCTTTGATCCTCATAAACTTTAACTGTCACAGTTGCAATATCAGTATTACCATCTTCATCTTTCACTTCTAAATCAACTTCCCAGTCCCCGGCCCCAACATCCCAAAACTGATGCTCATATACCTTACTGAAGGAATATTCTGTTGTAGAAAATGCATCGGAAAGCCATCTTACCTGAAGTTTGTCAAAAGGAGTTTCGAGATCATAACTGTCCAGAGCACTAAAGGTAAATGTAGTTGACGTGTTGCCCTCTTCAGGTATAACCTTTGCAACAGCTTCCGGGGGATCTCCAACAGCCTCTGTGACCGTAATTCCTTGTATAAGTTTACAGGATCCGGAAGATAATTCAATGGTATAAATTCCTGGTTCCAGGAATGTATAGGTGAATGAATTACTTTCAGGAAATGGTATATCAAGAATAATATTCTGCTGATTCCGGATGGTCCACAGATGGCCGGACAGGTCACAGTCAATACCGATTCTTATTACTTCAAAAGTAAACTCAGTATTAATGGAACCCGTTGAGGGTATTATGTTAAATAATATCTCCTTATCCTCTTCGTCATCTTCAGGGCACAAAAAAGAGGTAGAAAACAAAAATAAAGAAGCAAGTAATAGAAAGCTAAGATATTTTGCTGTTTTCATGGTAATGGGATTTTGGGGATTTACAGGTCAAATATAAGAAATAATAATGTGAATGTCAATATTTAATTAGTATATGAAAATTTGAAGTGATTATAGTAATCAGACAAATTCCGGATCATAATTCAAAGGTTTTAGTATGGTAATGAACAATGGTTGGGATATATGGGCGCAGGGATTTTTTACCACGGAGGTGCTAAGATTATAAACCGCCCGCTAAGAGCGCAAAGAGAATTTGTTGAACCACATAAGGCACATAAGAACACATAAGACATTTAATGAAAAACTTACATCCATTAGTTTTGAACGTTTAAACCAGGGCTTCCATCCATTCCTTCGTCAGGGATTGAATCCCTTACCATCAAAACCATGTTAACTCAAGGAACAACTCAGAACTCAGAACTCAAAACTCAAAACTCAGAACTCAGAACTCAGAACTCAGAACTCAGAACTCAAAACTCTATCTCCAGGTCCAACTCATTCTTCAGCTTCTTCAGTGCCGGATTCTTCTTCGCCAGATGCTCGAACTTCTCCTGGTCGGTGTAGGCTTTGTTGTTCTCTTCCTTTTTGGTGAGCTCGGTTTTGATGTGGATTTTATAATTGTTCAGTTCTTTTTTCAGATATCCCAGCAACTCGCTGATGTTGATCTGGTCGCTGGCAATGATTTTATTGTCAGTTTTAAAGATGATTGTATGTTTATCAAATAATCCCGGTTTATATTTAAGCATGGCCACAGCAAAAGTGGGCATGTTTTTGGTGATGTCGTGGGCGTAACGCTCCCAGAATTTTTGAAGATCCTCGGAAGTAAATGGGGTTGTTGGTTTGAAAGATTCATCTTCGACTTCCGCTACTTCCTCCTTATCTTCCTTCATCTTTCCATTAACAGCATCCTTTATGGAGATCGTCCCCGGTGTAGCTGGTATTTCTTTTTGTACAGGTTTGGATTCCGGTTTCTCAGGAGGTTGTGTTTTTTCCGGCCCCGGTTTCTTATATACCGGTTTTTCTTTTTCTTGTGTTTCTGTTTTTACCTGCGGGGCATCATAATTTTTTTTTTCAACCTCGCCTTGTGATATTTTCCCGCTGATATTACACATTTGCATTTGGGCAAGCTCCAGGTGCATGCGCTTGTTATTGCTTGTTTTATACTGGATATCGCACATGTTGTTAATTTCGAGCCCTTTGAGGAGGAAAGGAACACTCGTTTTTATGGATTGTTCCCTGTATCTTTCCTTGAAGTCATCACCGATTTCAAGCAGTTTAATGGTTGCTTCATCTTTGCATACCAGGAGGTTACGCAGATGATTACCCATGCCGATAAGATAATGCTGCCCATCGAAACCATTCTCAATGATTTCGTTGATCAGGAGCAGTGTATTGGAAATATCACCTCCGAGAATAAAATCGGTCATTTTAAAAAAGTAATCGTAATCCAGGACATTGAGGTTTTCGATCACGTTCTGATAGGTGATGTTGTTACCGGAAAAGCTGACGATCTGGTCGAAAATAGATAGTGCATCTCGCATGGCCCCATCGGCTTTCAATGCAATAACGTGTAATGCATTGGGCTCGAAGGTCACATTTTCTTTTTCAGCGACATAGGCAAGATGTTTTGCAATGTCATCCACGCCGATCCTTTTGAAATCAAATATCTGGCAACGTGAAAGAATGGTAGGTATGATCTTGTGTTTCTCGGTAGTTGCCAGGATAAACTTGGCATATGCAGGAGGCTCCTCAAGGGTTTTCAGGAAGGCATTAAAAGCTGCCTGTGAGAGCATGTGAACCTCATCGATGATATATACCTTATACTTCCCAACCTGGGGTGGAATTCGCACCTGGTCAACCAGGTTTCGTATATCGTCAACTGAATTGTTGGATGCGGCATCAAGCTCATGGATATTAAAAGAGGCATTGTTGTTGAATGAGGTACAGGATTCACATTCGTTACAGGGCTCTATATTTTCATTGACATTTTCACAATTAATGGTCTTGGCGAAAATACGGGCACAGGTGGTTTTGCCGATGCCTCTCGGACCACAGAACAGAAAAGCCTGTGCCAGCTGGTTGTTCCTGATTGCATTCTTGAGTGTGCCGGTTATTGATTTCTGACCGACAACCGTATCAAAGGTGGCCGGGCGGTATTTGCGGGCCGATACAATAAAATTATCCATTCTGATTCAATTTGATGGAGTCAAAATTAAAAAAACTTTTAAGCCTATAAGGATGAATAAAGCTCTGAGTTATGAACATATCCCTCATATTCCCTTTGGGTAAAAAAATAAGCCACGAATGCACGAATATCCATCGCACTGGCTATCACTAATAATATTATTCGTTTTCAATTCGTGCATTCGTGGCAATTAATATTTTTTTCTCCGCATGAGTGGATTTGTAATTTAGAAACAATTCAACAATTCAACGTATCTTTGCACCCACATAGAATAAACAATATCATGACCTTGAAGATCCTATTATTATCTGCAATACTTATCGGAATTGCCTTTGCCGGAATTGCTATAAAAATGTTTTTGAAAAAAGGCGGTGAGTTTAAAAAACAATGCTCCAGTGTTGATAACAGGACTGGTCAGAAGATTGGTTGTATTTGCGGGGATGATACCGGTGCAAACTGTGAGAATAAGGGGAGGGAGTAGAAGCAACAGTTCATTTTCCTTTAGATTTATCTCGCTGATTGTTACATGCTGCAGGTTACAGGTTGTGAGATCCTGATTAAACTGAGCTAGAAGATCTTTGTCATTAGTGTCATATATTGTTAGTGAATATATCTACTGATGTGAAACTAATATCGTAAAACATTAAAGAACCATGATCAGGTTCTATGGATTACCTTTTATATAATAGTCGGAATTAAAATATCATTATTTGACGCCGTTGTTTAAATTTCTTATATTTATACCTGGTTTTGTTGCGATCAGGATTACGGATTGATTATAATTACTGAAATGCCATCCTGAAATATGCCTGCCAAACTGCCTGGTTGCAGCAAAGAACCCGTTATAAATCAGAAACTATGCGGAAAATCACAGCTAAAAACTGCAGGTTCACAACGTACTTCCTCCTGTTGACATTTTTTTGCAGTTCTTTCGTCAGATCCCAGTTTATCCAGATGGAGGTATTTATGGATCCCAATCCCACACCTTTTATATACAACTGGGACCAGCAACCTGAGCTTATCCAGGTTAACGTGTTTAATTTTGCCGAAGAGCCGGTAGATGTAAAATTCATTGCCGAGATTATTAATGGATTCCAGGATGTAGTGGCTTCAACAGATCCTGCTATTGCACCAACTTTTACTTTGCTGCCCAGTGCATCTGAATATTCAGGTGCTGAGGTGATTCCGGTTTCAGATATGATATTCTCAGAAGAGTACCAGCGAATTCTTAACAGAATGCATATATTGCCTGAGGATAATTACAGGCTTTGTATTACCGTTGTTGATGCTACGGAAGGAATTCCCCTTACAGAGATGCCTTCCTGTTCTGATTTTCTCCTTACCGGATTTGGATCAACATATCTTATATATCCACCTGATGGTTCAGTGTATGATCAATATGAAGTAACCGATCTTGTTTTCCAGTGGACACCTGCATTTTTTGATCCCAGGACCGGATATTTCGATTATCAGTTCAGGCTTGTTGAAGTATTGGAGAACCAGATCCCCGAACAGGCAATTATAGTTAATGATCCTTTACTTGAAGAGTGTCTTCCGGGTAATGAGAACCAGTTTTTATGGCCTGAGGATATGATTTCCCTGATGCCGGGAACCTATGCCTGGGCTGTTCGTATTGTTGAACTCTGTGGTGAATTCATCCTTACGGAATATGAAGAGGTTTTCAAATTTACTGTTGGGCGCACTATTACAAGAGAACAAGACTCAACCATCACCAGACCCGGTGATACTGTTCCGGATGATGATCCCCGGGATACACCGCCACCTGAATACTGGGGCGAGGAGATAGAAAAAGATAAATGTTCACATGTTACCTATAAGATGTTAGAGGGGACACCGATTTCCCTTGGCATGGTACTCGAAAAGGAAGAAAAATTCAAATACCCCAGGGCAGTTCCTCTGCGGGGAGAAGGAATTGATTGGGACCTGGTGAAATTCTACTGTACCGGATGTAATAGCGAAGATACATCAGTGTCCAATTTTGTGGTAAGGGATGAGGTGTATAAATTCGAATGGAGGATACTGGAAGGTCCCGGAACATTGAATACCCCTCCCGAAGTGGAAAAGATAGATTCATTGCAAAAGAAGATCGATGAACTGAAAGATAAAATTTCAAAAATAGCCGACAGCCTCAAACAGATTCATGAGGACACAACAAAAAATATCCCCGAAAAGATACAGGAACTTAAAAATAAAATATCTGAAGCAGAAAGAATACTGGGTGATAAGGATTCATTACTCACGGTAAAGAATACAAAGAAAGACTCCTTGGACCAGGCATTGGATAAAGCAAATAATAAAATTTTGAAATTTGAATTCAAAATTGACAGTGTCAAGGCGGTAATTGAAGAGAACCTCCAGAAGATTGACAGTATCGAGAATGTTTTGAAAGGAACTCCTACAGAAGAGGAAACTGCCCAGCAGGGAGTTGTTGCTGAAGTGGTGAAGGAAAAAGAAGAAAAGATGCAGGAGCTGGAAGAGAAAGAGGAGGAAATCCTTGAACGATCTGCAGAACTTGCTGAAGCCATAGCCGATGCCGAAGCCGCTATCCTTGATTATCTTGACTCATACAACCAGCTCAATGCAGAAATAGAAGACCTTGCGGCATATATCGTTTCTTTGGAAACAGCCATGATGCAGGATGAACAAACCAGGGAATTTATGCAACGACAGCGGGATTGGAAATTCAAGGCCCTGAGATTTATTTTACAATATGCTGGTTCAGCCAACAAACAAAAACTATATGATGATCAGTACCAGGTCGAAAGCGAGGCCAGGAAAGCATTGTCGGTAAACAATCCTGATAACAGGTTGAGTCATTACTACAATTACCTTGCAAAACTTAACAGCTTTAATAATATACTCTCAGGATCCTGTTCGACCAATGACCCCGATTTCAATGAAGTGTGTAATAATGCACTTTCAACAACTTTGACTTCCTCAGTCCAGTTCAGGTCTGTTGTTGGAAGTCTGGTGGAAACCAACTTTATGTTTGACATTGAAACACAAATCCTCATCGATAGCCTGCGTAAGCACCTGGATGTTTTAGAAGCCCATATAACTCCACTGAAAAAACAGATAGCAGGAGCACAACAGGTATATGAAGAAGCGCTTGCTGCTTATACTTCAGAGATGGAAGCTCTGGAAAGTGAAAAACTAACGATACTGGAGGAACTGGGAGAAGTGAACGATAAATTACTGCAGGAGGAAGGAAAACTGAACGACCTCATACAAAAAAGGCTCAATGACCTGGAGAGAAACAGGGAAAGCTATCTTGAACGTTTGCATAAATTGAGATCTGACAACACTGATGGGAGCTATAAAATCGAAAGTTATATTGATTCACTGGCCAGATACCAGAATGATACCCTGAATTTCAGGGCGCAACTTGTGCTGGTGAAAGATGAGATCAAGCAACTGGAACAACAGATACAGGGGCTGAATAATGCAATAGAAAAACTCAAAGCACTTCTGGAAAAGACAGAAAAGAAAACGGAGGAACTCGAGGCAAAGGCAGAAGATCTTGAAAAGAAAAAGAAAGAACTTGAAGAAGAACTTGAAAAGTTGAAGGAAGCAATAAATAAGTTAAAAAACCCTCCAGATGGAAAATCAGCAGATGGTTTACTTGTTTATTATATACCCCCACCTCTTGAAGAGATACTACAGGAACCGGATACTTTTAAGGACAGGGTTGATTCGGTTGAAGCTGCAGAGAGTCAACTGGATGCCGCATACATGAAAAAAGAAGCCCTGCAAGGCGAACTTGTAAAACTGATGGACAGGGTAAGTAAAGACCTTGTAAAATATAAAAAGGTATCTGACCGAATTCCGGAATTGGAAAGCGAAGTTAATAAGCTTCAGGATGAGATCACCATGGAAAAGACCCGTAAGGCACAGGATTATTTAGAGGAGCAACAAAAAACACAGGATGAGATCGAGGATATCACGAAAAACCTTGATTCGCTCAATAAAGTAATTGAAGAATATGTTGAAGACAGTGCTAAGATTGCTGATGAGATCAAGGAATTAAAAGATCAGATAGAAAACGAAGATTCCCTGTTGACAGCCAAGCGTAATGCCCTGATGGAAAAAATGAACCAGCTTGATTATGAGAACAAACAGCTTCGCAATGCTCAGAATACACTTGCAAAACATCAGAATGGACTGACCGGGGAGAAAGCAAAATTAAAAGGTCTGGAAGAAGACCTTGCCAAAGCACAGAATGACCTGACACGTGCCAGTGCAATGCAGGATAATGACGCCATTGCACAGGCCAAACAGAAGATAGATCAGTTGAATACCGATATTAAGCTGAGCAGGGATACGAAAATACCTGGAATAGAGCAATCCATTGCATCAACAACACAAAGCCTTAAGTCGGCACAATTACGGGTTAAAAATGCACTTGAACAAAAAGATGAAGCATGGAAAGCCTGGAACGATGTAGCACAAAATCTGAATGGTGCATTACGCGATAGCCTGAACTCAAAGAATGAACAACTTGAAGAGGTGCTGTCGGGCCTTGAACGTCTAAGGAAACTTGAAAAGAACGAGGAACTTGATTTAGATGAAACAAATAGTAAACGCGAAGATAAACAGGGGGATATCAATGAAAAGATAAACAATGAAAAGGATATCAAATCGAAAGAGCAATCCCTGAATCAGTTGAAAAAGGAACTTGAAGATGCAAAGGCTGATAAAAAGAAAACCGCCGGGGAGATCGATGATGCCCTGAAGAAAAAGGATAAACTGATTGAAGATGCCAATGAGGGCCTGAAAAAGGCAAAGGAAAAACTCGAACAAAAACAGAAGGAATTAAAGGATTATCTGAAGGAAGATGAGTTTAATGTAGTTGATTTTGAAGTGAAATTGCAGTTAATAGCCAGTGATAAGGTAGTTGATCAATGGCGCTTCGGTGACAAGCCACCCGAAAAGCTGATCAAGATCCTGGAATATCCAAAAGACAGAAAACCAAGGTTCAAAGAGGGTAATACTTATGCGTCGGATGAAAGGCCCGATGATCAGGATATGCCGGCAAAATGTATTCCTGCCTATGGTACTACAAAAGGAGGGAAACCAGAAAAAGAACTAACAAAACTGATTGATAAAAAAGAGCCCAGGACAATTGCCCTGATGTATAAAGATGGTAAACCCCTATGGAAAGAATGGCCTGTAATCCCTGATAAAGCGCCACTGCTTGCAAAGGATGTAGTTAGGGTAACAACATCATTCACTCCCGACCATGATAATCTCCAGTATTCCTGTATTACAGAGGAAGATTGTGAAGTCTTTCCACCACAGGGACCGGAAGTGATAAGAGACCTTGGAAACTATCAATGGGCGGCAAATACGGTGATCAGCCATCACACCTATTTTACCGATATGTTTTGGGAGACACCTTATATACCCAAACCCGATGAAAAAAGGGAGCAGGAACTGAAACCAACCTTTTTCCCCAATCAGATTGCAGGTGATGAAAAGGTTGAGGATCTACTAAAACCAATTGTTTATGCTGGTTATATGATAGAAACCACAAAAGAAATAACCGGAACACCTGATACATCGATAGAGGTCAGGGCAAGAGTGGTAACAGGGGATCATATCGGTTTGGATAATGAAAATATCGAATTCAGTGTTAAACTCAAGAAAGGGAAATCGGGGAATTTTGGATTTGAAGAGACAAATGAAAAAATTAGTAAGAAGACGAAAGATGGAGGATATGCAAAAACCGAATTCAGTTTCGGTGATGGTTTTGCAGAATTTGAAATACTGATAAAATGGAAAAGGGGAGGGAAAACCATACAGACAGAAAAATGCATCGCAGTTTCACCGATAAGTATCAAGATACTGAAGTTTGTAGGAAGCGTTCCTGATTTTGCCTGGGAGGCAACCAAAAAACTATTTAAGGATGGTGGTACTGCCGATGATGCAGTTTCAGAATTTCCCTCCAGCCTTGGAGAAGAAGGGGCAAATGCCTATCCTTCTCCAATTCATGGTATTGCGGGATTAATGGATGCCGAGGAGGATTTTGTGAATGAGAAGAATGTTAACTTCTCGGTTTCACTGTCAAATATCACCGTGGATCCTGAGCAGGATGAAACAGAATTATATGGTATCGGCCGGACTACTATTGAAAGCCTTCCGGAAGATACCTCCATAACTTTAACGGCAAAGGTTGATAAAGAATATGAAGATGTCGGTGATCCTCCCGAGGATGATAAAGAGTATTCAACAGCCAAAGCAACAAAGTTCAAGATTGGCTCGAAAGACCAACCCTTTGTCATGATCATGGATGAGCCTTTCAATCCAAATGAAACAGTTTCAGGCAACGGCCATCTCGGTGTTGATATTGAGGGTGTCAATATCGATATACTGGGAGCAATAAAAGAGATAAGCCTGACAGCTACAGATATTGAACTTGAAGGATCCGACGATGATTACACTGCTATTGCCGGGACAGTTTCCTGGAGTGCCGGTGGTGATCCCATAAAGCGCAATATCCTTGGATTTGATTTTACAATCGATTCACTGGTGATAACAGCATCAATGGGTGCAGGTATGGGTGGTAGTTTTAAGAAAGATTCCCTGATACCCAATCCTGTAAAATATTATGTGGAATTGGAACCCGATGGCAGTTTCATGGGTAAGCTCAGTGATATTCCTTCCTTCGAAGTTAAAGGATTCAAACTGAAGGAAGGAACGGCTTTCTCACTCGACTGGCATAGCAGTAAAAGTTTCGGATCGTTTGCAGGGAGTTTTAAAGGGGTGATCATTCATGCGGCAACACTGGAATTACCATCCCAGTTTGCTAAGGGAGAAGAAAAATCATCCCTCAGTGTCTCTGAATTTTACATCGGTATGGATATGCAATCCGGTAGTAATGGGGGCATGGGCTTCGGGGGTGAGATAAGCTATGAAGGAACCTTTATGAATATTGGCTATGCCGGGTACGACTTTACTGCAAATAAGATCCTTATAGGATTTGACCACAGCAAACTCGTCAAGGGCGAATTCAGTGGTGAACTGGCGCTACCAATGCCAATGGAGGGAAAAATATCGACTACAATTGGCTGGGCAGAAAATAAGTTCACTGCAGATATATCCACAGAGAATCCTATTGCCATTCCAAGGCTCGGTGTGACCATGTCGTTAAAAACAGGTTCTGGAGTCACCTATGATATTCCCAGTAAAGTAGGATCATTGCGGATTAATGCCTTCATGGTTTCGCAAAAGTTTGGTGAAGTTGATATTAATGGCTTTGAGATCAGCTCTGCAGGAATGATTAAAGCCGATGAAATTTCCATCAACAAAGCCATTAAATTCGGCTCCGGTTTCGATCTGTATGTTGATAAACTTGGCTTTAAACTGGCCAGTAATGAATATAGCTTTATGTTCCAGGGTGGTTTCAGCTTTCCGCGGATAGGGATAGATCAGATGAAAGGAAGCGTAACCATCGCACCCGGGCCTGAAATTGATATTCGATTTGATAATGCAAAAATTAAATTTGAGAAAGGCCCGATCGATTTTGATGGCGAATTCGCTTATACATCAAGCGAGTTTAAAGGGGAATTCAAAATTGGAATCAAGAAAATACTCCCACAGGGCATTGAAGGTATGCTGATCGTTGGAAATACCAAAGATCCTTCCGAGATCGATTTCAGTTACTGGTACACCCAACTGACTATCGGAACAAAAATTCCTATTGGTCAGACCGGATTATCAGTCCTTCAGCTGGGTGGTGGCGTTGGTTATAATTATAACCCGCCTATTGGAGAGCAGGAAGGAACCCCTTCACATAACGACAGTTTCTCTTTCAAAGCAATAATAGGAATGGGTAATACCCCGGGCGGAGAGTTGTTTGCAGGAAGAATGGAAATGGTACTCGTACCCGGAAAATTCTCCCTGTACGGAAAAGCATGGTTGTTGAGCCAGGAAGATGCGATATATGGCGATGGGCAACTTAACATGATGTGGGATCCTAAATCTCAGCTTGATGGATACATCCGGATGTTTGTAGGTATCCCCGATGCCGAAGGAAAAATATTCTATTTCAATGGAAAGATCAATTTCCTCTATGCTGAAAATGATTTTTACATAAGAAGTGAAACACTTGAAGGATCGGTTTTACAGGTTATCAAAGCTGAGGGTCTTGTTGATATTACTAAAGAACATCTTAAACTTAAAGGAAAACTGGGTTATGCCCTCAACAAGGAAATAGAACTTGCTGTGGTAACGGCAATAGTTGATGTATCGGTTGGTGCAAGTATGGAGGTTCAATATATCATCGCGAGTAAATCGCTTGATGCAACTGCCGATTTTTCGGGACACTGGGATGTTGATCTCGACACACCACTTGGTACAGCTGATATTGTTTCCGGCCATATTTTACTGGCTATAGCACTTAAGGCAAATCCTTCATATCTCGAAGTTAAAGGTGAGGCAAGCTTCAGCTATGATGTCTGGGTTTATGATGGCGATGTTGATGTTGATGTTACATACAGAAAAAATTTGTAAGCGATGATCAAGAAAAATAAATATATGAGACTCATTATTTTGGTTTTATTCTTTACGATAGCAGGATATACAGAAGCCCAGAATCCCGATGTTATAACTTTTGTTAGTGATGACGGAGTGTATTTAAGATGGAAAGGAAGACATACTGCCGGATTGGACGGATATAATCTATACAGGCAACAGGAAGGCAGTACAAACTGGGTCTTAATTAACGATACACCTCTACGGTTGATAACTGATAACAGATTGATAACCGATCGGGCAGGTTATCAGGCGGGCATGTTCCTGCAACTATTCGGTATTGATGATATCAACGGTAATATATCTGTCGCTGCCTATCAGGATCTTATTGCTGATCCACAGGCTGTATCATTCATGGAAGTGATGTGCCTGGTGAATCCGGAACTGGGATACCTCCTCGGTGAGATATATGTTGATTCGTCCATAGTACCCGGTCGTTCGTACAAATACCGTGTTGATGCCCTGGTCAATAGGACCCCTGAGATAATCGGACAAACAGCTTTGTTAAATACAGCCGACATCCAGACCATTCCTTCAGTAAGTGATCCCGAGGGTGAAGGACTTGACGGCATGAACAGGATATTGTGGCCCCGCCGAAGAGATCTGCTTTCCAGCGGAGAAATAGTTACTTATCGTGTTTATCGTTCAGATAGTTTGTTGGGTCCATACCGCCGGGTGAATTTTTATGGTATTCTGCCGGTGCAGGTTACCTCCGGTGATTATATTTCTGATGATAATAGCGAGGAGTACCTTGATAAATACCTGATCAATGGCGATACCTATTATTATTATATTAAAAGTGTAAATGCATTTGGCCTTGAAAGCGAACCTGGTATCACCATACAATTGACCGCAGGCGCTGACCTGGTGCCCGATCCGCCAATCAATATAAGAGCTGCACTGCTCGGACGTAATCTGAAACTTGAATGGGACAATACGAATGATGGAATCGAAGGTTATGAGGTTTACAGGTCTTTAAGTAAACGTAAAGACTACAATAAAGTGTATCCGTCTTCAACATTGCTTCTTAATTCAAATAATTACTGGATAGATATCGATATTGAAGAAGGTGGGACATATTATTATTACATCGTAGGAGTGAATAAAAATCTACGCAGCAATACATCAGATACACTTGCATTTTATTTTATGGACCTTCGTCCACCTGGGCCACCACTTATCGTTATGGCTGTTGCTGATTCAGCTGGGATAACCATATACTGGCAGAAAAGTCAGGAGCCTGATATCAGGGGATATGAAATTGAACGGTCGGCGGATGAAAACTTTACTTCCCGGATGTTATTGAATACATATCCTGTAGCAGACACTTTTTATATTGATCGCGTTTCACCAGAATCACAGACTACTTATGGTTATGTTGTTTATGCTGTTGATACCCTTGACAATCGTTCAGGACCATCAATAATGGTTATGGCCCGCATGCCTGACATTGTGCCACCACAGGAACCTATAATTACAGGGCTTAACAGGAATGGAAACCAGGTTACATTATCGTGGACAAATGCTGTTGAGGAAGACTTTGAAATTTTCAGAATATATCAATCTATTGATCAGGAAGATCTCACCCTGGCAGGAGAGACAGTTCAGGGTAACTATGTTATTGAACTTGAAACTTCTGGCAGGTATGGTTTTGCTGTTAGCACGGTAGATCAGTCTGGTAATGAAAGCCCATTATCAGAAGTTCTAACTTTTACCTATGATGCTGATGAATTTCCTCCTCCACCGGAAAATTTTAATGCCAGGGTAAACAGGGATGACCATATCCGACTTACCTGGCGGACACCACGGTATAATGATATTTATGGCTATTACCTTATTAGGACAGATATGGAAAGCGATAAGGTGCTTGATATCGGGCAGTTATCAGCCGGTCAAACTGAGTATATCGATAAATATGTTAGCAAAGGCAAGACATACCGGTATATGATCAAAACCTATAACAGTAAATGGATGTTCAGCACACCTGTTTATAGAGAAATCGAAATAGAATAATTTCATGCTCAGGTCATTTATTTATAAAACATTGTTACTGGTATCAGGATTTCTTCTGATATCGACATTGCTGTTTGCCCAGTTCGACATCGACTGGCCGAAATTACCTGGCAGCTGGAGCGAGTTGAAAGAATCCACAGGGATCTCCGGTAGTATCAATGCCCGTATGACGTTTTACACCGCCACAAAAAATAACAAAAGACGTCCCGGGTTTAATTTTAATGTTTATGGCAGGCCTGTGGTCAGGATCAATGACCTTTATATCCCGGTTGATTTTTCGCTGGGAACCTACCAGAACAAATTCCGGCAGAGTTTTAACCGGCTTGGTATCAGCCCAACCTATAAATGGATAACCTTATACCTTGGTAACAACAGTGTGAATTATTCACCACTGGCACTTTCGGGGCACCGTTTCCTGGGTATCGGTCTTGAACTGAATCCTGGTAAGTTTCGTTTTGGATTTATATGGGGTCGTTTTAACAGGAAGATAGATCCGGACTCGGCGCAGATCACAGGTGGTATAATTCCCACATACACCAGGAAAGGTTTCGGGTTAAGGCTCGGTTTCGGAAAGCCAGATAGTTATGTCGATCTGATTATCTTCAAAGCAAAAGATGACAGTGCTACACTGAAAGACCTGAATCCTGCACTGAGAACAACACCGGCAGAAAATGCTGTTGTGGCATTATCTGTGAAACAAACTATTTTCAAAAGATTGAAGTTCAATTTCGATATTGGTTTCAGTGCCTATACCAGCGACATTGCATCCGATGAATATACGGGAGGGGATTTTTCATTTGCCAAAATCCCTGGTATCTTTCTTAAAGACCGTACTACAACCCAGTACCTGATGGCCGTTAAATCAAGCCTGGCATATAAGTTCAAGGATATTGGTTTGAATATCTTTAAGAACGACCTTGATATAACGGATATACTTTTCAAGGTCTCTTATGACCGTATCGATCCCAACTACCAGAGTATGGGGACATACTTTTTTAAGAATGATATTCAACGGCTACAGTTTGCCACCAGTTTTAAATCATGGTCAAGGAAAATTTCGATAAACTTCCCCCTGGGCTTTGAGTGGAATAATATTCTTGATACCAAAAAGACCGATAATAAACGTGTTATTGCCGGATTATATATCAATTATATTCATTCCCGTAACCTGGTTTTTAATTTCGCCTTTTCGAATTATCGCACCAGACTCACCCAGGATATATCCCTGACCATGGACACATTGCTTGTAAACCAGGTGAACAGGCAGTTCAGCCTGCGGTCGGTTTACAGGTTCATGGTTAATGAAAAAACAAGAACACTATCCGGGATGTTGAGTTTCCTGTCAGGCAGGAATATTAATGAGATCACCAAAACAAAAACACTTTCAAGCATAAATTTTAGTTTGGCCTACCAGTTTGGAATTAAATGGCAGGAACTCAAGTTAAATACTGCCCTGGGCATCAATAACTATAAATTACAAAATTTCACTACCACACGCATTATTCCCAGTGCCGGTGCCACAAAGAGTTTCTTTAAGAATAAGATGAATGCAGGCTATAATCTTGGGATGGTGATCACCACGATAAAGAACGGCAATGGCAATTTCGGTCTGCGCAACAACCTGAATATCTCCATGAATATTTTCAAGAAGCAATCACTTTCCTTTAACTTCTATTACCTTCAGAACATGGGTAAGAACAATGCTTTTGCAGAGTTGCAGGGTGAGGTGCGTTATCGGATACAATTATAAATTAAAGTGTGCAGTCAGTAATTTTCAGTCATCGACAATCTATTAAGTAATAGATAATTGAATAAGAACTCACCCGTTTGTTCCCCTTCCATGTTTTTAAGAATCAGCTTTCAGTCAATAATTAAACGTTCGTTGGAATATTAGCAACATTTATCAAAAAAAATCGGCGTTGACAAAGCTTTCTCATTCCATGTTATTTCATATATATTTTACACTATCAAAAATTGAATAATAATAGTGAAGGTCATTAAAATTTGATTATATTTATTGAATAATAGAAAATGTTAACTACTCCCTTACTCCCTCTCCGCCAGCTGGCAGAGAGGGTTGGGTTGGGGTAAAAACACAAGAAACCATGAAACCAAAAACCTTACTCTCCACTTTAGCCTTCATCACTGTCATACTCTGGTCACAATGCTTTCCTCCTGAAATAACTGAGTTGGATCAGCCCGGTCAGGTTGAATACTATGACACCTTCGCAATTAATATGGTAATTACCGGGTATGGTGCTATAGCCGAAAATGCAGATGTCAGTTTTTCAAATCCGGAGATCGAATCATTGAAGGACAGAATTTCGGCGATATGTACAAACGACGGCGGCACAGAATATCGCCTGATACTTTCTATGCAGCTTTGGTATACATGGGATATCCTCGACAGTATACTTTTTTTTGCGAAGGATACCATTGTTACCATGCAAACCCAGGAAGGGTTCTTTGTGCATGACAAAGAACTTTCGAGGGATATGGATAGCATTATGCCGCCGCAAACCAATCAGAAATGGTGGGTTGCGGTATCCGATTCCCTCTATTTTACAGATGGTACATTGTGGATCGATCCACAGGTAGTTGTTGGAAACAATCCGGCATTTCCTAATACTTTTTATCAATTGGGTTACAAGGAAAATGATTATTTAAACTTACTGGCTGGTTCTCTGCTTGAGGAAGGTATCATCTTCTGTTTGCCTCCGGATACTGTGCATGTGATAAATACCAACGATTATGGCTATGGCTCACTCAGGCAGGCAGTAAACGATATCATGGATGGTGGAGTGATTTACTTTGATCTTAATCCCGGCGATACCATCAAACTGGATAGTTCCCTGATGATTCGCAAGAATCTATCTATGGTGGGGCCTGATACCTTTGATATTTTTGTCATGGCAAACAACCACGAGGCCTGCATGGGGATATTCTCAGATAGCAGTTCATTGGATGATTCGGTATTTGTTGATATTGAGAACCTCTCAATTATCAATTCCGGAAGGGGAATATATGGTACATATGTCTGGCTTAATATTCATAACTGTATCATAACCGGAAATGAAGCAGGCCTGATTTTTGAAAACTGTAATGTCATCGTTGACAGTACAAAAATGAAATACAATGATGTAGGCCTAACCGCGATGAGTTCCTATCTTGAGGTCTCAGGTTCATCAATGTCATATAATAACCTTTCAGGTTTGCACGCCGGTGAAAGTGAGGTTTTTCTTTCGGGTACAAGGATCGCTTATAACCAGCAACCGGGTATTGAAAATGAAGCAGGGAACACTTTTGTTTTTGATACGCTGAACAGGTGTAACCTTTATTTGAATGGCCTTGGTTTAAATGTAGAGCATATTGGCAGAGATGTTCACTCCAGCTATCCCTTACACCTGGTACTGGATACTTTCAGTGTGTTATATCCAACGGTATATTACCTCTATGATATTGACAGCATAACCTGGGATATAAATTATGGTATGATAGAACAGTATAAACAGGATATGTTTGTTGCCATGGATGGCGATGATGATAACAGTGGTTTATCCTGGGATGATGCATTCAGGACCATCGACAGGGCGCTTGCTTCGGTTATGGTTGATTACGATGTTCCGAATACGATACATCTTTCAGAAGGGACATTTAACCTTGGTCACCAGGTTGTTCCACAAACGGTTTCCTTCAAGGGGCAGGGGATGGATAAAACCATCCTTGATGTTTCATGGTTGTGGATCTATAAACCTTATATGACAAAGATATCAGACATGATTGTGCCATATAATGCTGCCGGACCGAATATTATTTCGGACTTTGGATCATTGCTTGTTGAGAATGTTGCCTTCGATTCATGCATAACAGGCCTCCATCTAACAGAAATTGAACTTGGCATGGACAGTTCGATATTTTACAAATGCCAGGAAGGTATTGTTGCAGGAGACTGCGAACTTGAAATATTCAACAGTGCCTTTATATCAAATGATAATGCGGTTATGATGGGTAACATGTACGGGGAAGATGAGTCGCATCTTATTAAAGCGTGTTTCTTTGTTTCCAATGGCCAGGCCGTTTCCGCTCTTGGTAATGAAGCATTTCCCACCTATTTAAATATTGTAAATTCCCTGTTTGTGGAAAATGAAAGTGAAGAGGGGATAATCTGTGGCGATACGAATGTGAAAATGAAAATCGTTAATTCTACTATCGCGATGAATTATTCTACCGGCGCAGTCAGATCACTGGGGACAGGTAGTTCGGCAAACATTATCAACTCAATTATTTATGACAATCCCGAACCTCAGATAGAATATGACGGAGATATTACCATCAGCTATTCAGACATTCAGGGTGGATGGGAAGGAGATGGAAATATTGATGGGGATCCCGATTTTGATGTTATAGGTACTTATCCCTTCAGTTTACTGGCCGGCTCTCCCTGTATAGGGGCAGGAAATCCTGATACCACAGGACTGGATCTGCCTGTATATGATCTCGCCGGCAACCCACGCATCACCGATGAAAGGATTGATATGGGAGCGTATGAATGTCTCAATACAGGAATTGAAAATAAACCTGGAAAGGTACATCTTGTCAGCATATACCCAAATCCTGTTGATCAGAATACTATTTGCAGGATTGCCATGAAAAATCCAGGTCATCTTTGTATAGACATATATAATCAGAACGGACAACTATTGAGCACAAATATTGACAGTTATTATCAGGTTGGGGAATATCAAATCCCGCTCAATATTAAAGATCTGAAATCAGGTGTTTATATTGTATTGATAGCAATCGATGGTGAAATACAAAGCCGAAAGATAGTGAAGCTTTAGTCCGTTGGATTAGATTAAAATAACAACTTTGCGAACCTTAGCGCTTCTTAGTGTGACTTTGTGTAATAGCCATAAAAATTGTAGCGTAAAGAACCGCAAGGTTTCCACAAAGTTTCGTAAAGAGAATTCTCATAATCCGGAATCTGTAATGATTCATCATTCAATCAACTGACCACTTATCAATAACAATTGAATCTCTTTTTCCTTGGCGCTGAATTGGGCACGGATCAAACGGTTACCTGCTGACAACAGGTTTTTCTGCACTTCCCGTAATTCAAGCGGTGAGATAAGGCCAACCTCATAGCTGTCTTTGGCAATATCCATATTCTTTTTTGCCAGTTCAAGACTTCGTTTCTCCAATTCAATCAGTTGAAGATCATTCTTGTAATCGTTGAATATTATCACCAGGTACGACTCCATCTGGTTCCGGATTTGCTGGATTTGCAGGCCTGCATTTAACAAGGAAAGGTGTGTATTTTGAATCTTACGACGCTGGTTGGAGCCATCAAATATTTTGATGTTTGCTGAAAGACCCAGCGTAGGGCCCAATAGCCTGTTGTAATTTATGAACGAAGCCTCTGTATTCGATCTTATAAAGTTATAACTTGATATAAAGTCGATCTTCGGGTATTGTTCTGCTTTCAATCCCTTCAGCTCCAATTCTACAGCATCTCTTTCTAACTCACCCATTATTATACTCCTGTTATGTTCCTCAAAACTTTCCATCAGGCTTGATAATTCGAGTTGAGGCCCCGGGATTATCGAATCCGCTACCTTGAAATCAATGCTTACATCTCTTGAAAGCAAAACATTAAGACTGGTTTTTGCGTTGGTCAGGCCTGTTACCTGAGTGAACATGGAAGATTCATCAGCTAGAAGATCTACCTGGGCCTGTAACATTTCCAGATCCGATCCTGAGCCTATATCTTTTTTTGTTTGTGCAAGCTGATACCGGAATCCTGAAATATCCACCTGTTCTTTCAGTACGTCTATCATTAGTTGTTGTTTGACAATATCAACATACTTCAGTATGATTTCAGCCATGGTATTTTCGAGCACAACTTTTAATTCTATGTCACTCAGCTCTTCTAATTTCTTAAGCCTGTCGTGTGCACAAAACATCTTCAACCCATCGAATAATGTCCAGTTTAAGGTGATCGCTGCATTGATATACTCTGATTGTGCTTTATTATTATCCAGTTCCAGGCCCGAAACATGATCAACCTTTGCAGCCTGGTAACTTTTATCAATACTCCCGCTTGCAGTAATTGTCGGCATCATACCAGCATTCCCGGGTGCAGTATTGTTCCTGGAAATCTCATTGTCATTCCTGGCTATTTGAATGCCATAATTATTATCCATCCCTATGGTGATGGCATTTTCCATCGTTAATAATTCCTGACCGGATCCTGAATTAATAATAAATCCGGTAAAGAGAAGAGAAATAATGAATTTCATAATGGCTGAAAAGGTAATTTTAATTAACAACCGGACCATAACTGATTCCCTCATTTATTATTTGTTTTCACTTTATCTCGTGACAAAAATGAATATACCGCCGGAACGATATACAAGGAAAAAAATGTTGCAAAGATCATTCCCCCCACAACAACAACTCCCATCGACCTTCTGCTTCCTGATGAAGAACCAAGTGACAGGGCAATAGGTAATATTGCAAGTATAGTTGCTGATGCTGTCATCAATATCGGTCGCAATCGTATGCTTGCGGCCAGCCTGACTGCCTCAATTTTATTTAATCCCTGTTTCTTACGCTGGTTTGCAAACTCAACAATAAGTATCCCGTTTTTTGTCACCAGCCCTATTAACATGATTATCCCGATCTGACTAAAAATATTTAATGTCTGGTCGAAAAACCAGAGAGAAAACAAAGCACCAAACAGGGCCAGTGGAACAGTAATCAGGATAACCAGGGGATCCATCCAGCTATTGAATTGTATAGCCAGGATCAGGTAGATAAGAATGAGCGCAAGAACAAAGACATATAGCAGACTTGAAGAACTTTCTTTATAGTCTCTCGACTGACCGGCCAGCGTGGTTCTGAATCCGTGCGGAAGAACTTCTTCAGCAATCCTGTCCATCTCCATAATTCCATCCCCAAGTGTAACACCCGGAAGCAAACCGGCAGAAACTGTAGCTGCAATATACCTGTCGTAAGAATATATTGTAGAGGGGTGAATCCCTTCACTTGTTTGAATGAGGTTCTCGATGTCGATCAGTTCCCCATGACTGTTTCTTACATAAATCGACTTTAAATCTTCAGGAGAGTCTCTGTTGTCTCGCATCACCTGGCCAATGATCTCATACTGTTTGCCGTTCATATAGAAATAATCAAATCGTTGGCCACCCAAGGCAAGTTGTAAAGTCTTTGCAATATCTGCAACAGATACCTCTAATTGTGCTGCCCTTTCACGGTCGATGGTGATTACCAGTTCCGGTTTATTAACCTTAAGGTTTGCATTCACAAACCTGAGCATCGGGCTTTTGCCTGCCTCTTCAAGAAAGACCGGCAGTATCCGTTTCAATGAATCAAAGCTGGAGGATTGGATGACATACTGAAGCGCCTGGCCACCAAAACGGTCACCTATTGTCGGGGGCTCAAAAGGAAAGGCACTGATGCCTGTAATGGATTGTAAATCCCTAGAAACCTGCTGAAAAATTTCATTCTGAGTTCGCTCCCGTTTATCGGGCTCACACAGATAAATAAGTTCCATGCCCTTGTTTGGTGATTCGATTGTTGAAAATCCAGGTGCTATTAATGAGTAATTCATGATTGCTTCCGGCACCGAATCAGCAACATACTGCCCCAGTTGATCCATATATTTATCCATAAACTCATAGGAAGAACCTTCGGGTCCCAGCGTTGGAATCCTGATATTCGAACGATCTTCGAAAGGAGCAAGTTCTGAGTGTAACGAATTGCCCAGAGTGATTATCAATCCTGCCAGTACGATGAAAATGGGAAATACCAGCCACCGTCTTTTCATAAATATCTCTAATGAAGAACGGTACCTGTTATTCAATTCGATGAAAAAGGGTTCGGTGGTTCTGTAGAACCAGTTTGAATTCAGATGCTTTTGCCGATGCAGCAAACGGGAGCACATCATTGGTGATAGGGTCAGTGCAACAAAACCGGAGATCAGAACCGCCCCTCCTACAACAATGACAAATTCCCTGAACAGGCGGCCGGTTAAACCCTCTATGAAAAAAACAGGAAGAAAAACAACAGCCAGGGTAATGGTCGTTGAAATGATTGCAAAAAAGATCTCATTGATTCCCTCATAGGCGGCTTTTATAGGAGAAATGCCCTGAGCCATCCTGGAATAAATAACTTCAAGGACAATGATCGCATCATCACAAACAAGGCCGATGGCCAGGATTAATCCCATCAGGGTTAATACATTAATGGAACTAGCGGTGATATACATAATGATAAAGGCACCAATAATAGATATGGGGATAGCCACAACGGGAATAAAAGTCGACCGCCAGCTACGTAGGAAAAGGTAGATAATAATTACGACCAGTATAAAAGCGATTAATATTGTCTCCTTTACCTCGCGGATTGCATTTCTTTCAAAGCTTGTAAAATCATAACCAATATCCATGTTAAATTCCGGGGGAAGTTCTTTTCTCACTTCCTCCATCCTTCGGTAAAACTCATCAGCAATCTCTATGGCATTGGCTCCGGGTTGGGGCATCACACCGATACCAATTATTGGAAACAGGTCTTTTTTAAATATCATACGGTCATTTTGAGCACCAAGGTCAGCGTACCCGATATCACTGAACCGGATAATTTTTCCGTCTTCCTGTTTAATAATCATGTTATTAAATTCCTCAGGGGTAGTCAGGAGACCGATTGTTCGTATGCCCAGTTCCGTATTATCACCTTCAATACGGCCCGATGGTAACTCAATGTTTTCCTTTAACAAGGCTTCCTGGATGTCAATGGCGGTAAGGCCATGCACTGATAATTTATCAGTATCCATCCATAAACGCATCGAATACCTTTTCTCCCCAAAAATCCTCACACCTGAAATACCCGGAATGGTCTGTAACCTGTCTTTGATCAACCTGTCGACGATATCGCTTACCTCCAGCAGATTCCTGCTTTTACTGTCAAGCGTCATAAAAATGATCACATTGGCGTTGGCATCCATTTTTTCTACGATGGGAGGATCGGCATCTTTTGGCAGGTATGTAATGGCTTTTGATACCTTGTCACGGACATCGTTGGCCGCTCTTTCGAGGTCCTCACCAAGGTTAAACTCTATCCTGATAAGGCTGGCCTGTTCTGTTGACTGTGATGAGATAACCCTGACACCTTCAATGCCACTTATCGCTTCCTCGAGAGGTTCGGTGATTTGTGCCTGGACGATCTCGGCATTGGCACCGATATATGTGGAGTTTACCGTAATAATCGGAGGATCAATATTCGGATATTCCCTGTCACCGACGGATATAAATCCAACCACACCGAAAATGACAATCAGAATCGAAATAACAATCGGTAGAATAGGCCTGTCTATGCTGACAGATGAAAGACTCATAATCAGTTAATTTAATTGATCTTTACTTTCGACCCTGTTTTGATCCTTAGCAGGTTGGTCATCACTATTGTATCCCCTAATTCAACTCCTTCGAGAAGTTGAACACATTCTTTGGTCCGGATACCTGTTTTAACCTGATCCATCCTGGCTTTGCCATTTTTAAGTTTGTAAACGCTGAATCCTTTAAGGGATGGTATCAGACATTGGGAAGGGATAAAAATGCTGCTGTCACTTTCAGTAAAATCAAGCGCAATTTTTGCTGATGAACCGGGGAATAGTAAGTCTTCACTATTACCTGCCACTGCCATGATCTCGACATTTCGGGTGTTCTCATTGATGTTTGGTTGAATGGCTTCAATTTCAGCAGAAAATATCCTGGAATTTGAGGGTATGGTAAAAGTAATTTCCTTCCCTTTTTTAATACTGTTGGCATATCGCTCAGGAACAGAAAAGTCGATCTTTATACTGCTGATATCCTGAAGTGTTGTTAAAACTTTATTGGGTGTAAGATAGGCACCCTCGCTTACATATCGTAAACCAAGAATTCCTGCAAATGGTGCTTTAATCTCTGTCTTGTCGAGTTCAACATTCAACAATTGAATATCTGCCCGTATGGTTTGCAGGTGATTATAAATATCATCATATACATGCTGGCTGATGCCTCCCTGCTCAAGAAGGGCTTTATTCCTGAGTTCATTCTGGACTGCAAGTTCTTCCTGTAATTTTAACTTCCTGAGCTGTGCTTTAAGATCTGCATCGTCCAGTTTAAACAAAAGTGTTCCCTTTTTAACATATGTGCCTTCATCAAAATTGACAGATACCAGTCTTTTACTGATCTCACTTTCGATATTGATATGTTCATTCGCCCTGAGAGTTCCAATGGTGTTTATTTCATAATTTACCAGGGTGTCTCTAACAATATAACCTTCAGCCGGAAAAACAGGCATAGCCGATGGAGCTGACATCGCCTGGCTTTTCTTCTTGTTTCTGAATATCTTAAATAATGATACTGTTATGATGATTCCTGCCAGGACATAAAGGATTATTGATTTTTTCATTATGATATCAGAATGGAGATTAAGTTATTTCCAGAATAATTACATATTAAACCAGATTATTTACGATAAAAATAATGAAAATATGGTTTAAAAAGCTATTAGTATGAATAAAATTGACGTGGTTGTATTTCTGCAAGCTGAGGACATCATAACTCAATACAAAATATCTTTCGTGCATTCGTGGCCTTTTCAACCAAACTACAAAATCGTTAATCATTATTCGTTAATCGGTGTTCGACATTCAAAACGCTCATAAAAAACACCGAACATTCAACATCCATGACTGATTACAGATCAGGAGAAATCGTTAATCATTATTCCTTAATCGGTGTTCGATATTCAAAACGATTACAAAAAATACCGAGCATCCAACACCCAGGACCGATTGCAGATCTAAAAAAATCGTTAATCATTATTCGT
>CAYXUU010000048.1:0-11776 GCA_964468645.1 uncultured Bacteroidales bacterium | reverse complement strand
AGGACCGATTGCAGATCTAAAAAAATCGTTAATCATTATTCGTTAATCGGTGTTCAACATTCAAAACGATTATAAAAAACACCGAACATCCAACACCCATGACCGATTGCAGATCTAAAAAAATCGTTAATCATTATTCGTTAATCAGTGTTCGACATTCAAAACAATCTCAATGAACACCAAACATCCAACACCCAGGACCGATTGCAGATCAGGAGAAATCGTTAATCATTATTCCTTAATCGGTGTTCGACATTCAAAACAATTATAAAAAACACCGAACATCCAACATCCATGACCGATTGCAGATCTAAAAAAATCGTTAATCATTATTCCTTAATCGGTGTTCGACATTCAAAACGATTATATGAACACCGAACATCCAACACCCAGGACCGATTGCAGATCTAAAAAAATCGTTAATCATTATTCGTTAATCGGTGTTCGACATTCAAAACGATTACAAAAAACACCGAGCATCCAACATTCAGGACTAATTGCAGATCTAAAAAAATCGTTAATCATTATTCCTTAATCGGTGTTCGACATTCAAAACGATTATAAAAAACACCGAACATCCAACATTCATGACTGATTGCAGATCTAAAAAAATCGTTAATCATTATTCGTTAATCGGTATTCAACATTCAAAACGATTACAAAAAATACCGAGCATCCAACACCCAGGACCGATTGCAGATCGAAAATCGAAAATCAACAATCATTTATCTATCTTTGATCCATGAAATACATCGGAGCACACGTCAGCGCGGCAGGTGGTGTGGAGAATGCCCCAGTCAATGCGCACGAAATAGGAGCAAAGGCATTTGCCCTCTTTACAAAGAACCAGAAACAATGGTTCTCAAAAAAATTAACAGAAAAGAATATCAGTGAGTTCAAAGAAAACTGTGAGAAGTTCGGATATAAACCGGAACATATTTTACCACACGATAGTTATCTTATAAATCTTGGAAATCCTGTTCCGGAGAACCTGAAAAAATCAAGAAGTTCGTTTTTGGATGAGATGAACCGTTGTGAATTGCTGGGCCTCGACCGTTTGAACTTTCACCCTGGGGCCCATCTTAAACAAATATCAGAAGATGAATGTCTGAAGCTTATCGCTGAATCCATCAATATTACGCTGGATAAAACCGGCGGGGTTATTGCTGTGATTGAAAATACAGCCGGTCAGGGTTCCAATGTGGGTTATAAGTTTGAGCACCTGGCCGCGATCATCGACCTTGTTGACGATAAAAGCAGGGTAGGGGTATGCCTGGATACCTGTCATTCATTCTCTGCAGGATATGATATCAAAACAGCAGATGGATATAAAAAGACCTTTGAGGATTTCGAACGTATTGTTGGATTCCGATACCTCAGGGGCATGCACCTGAACGATTCAAAAAAGGAATTTGCTTCACGGGTTGACCGCCACAACAGCCTGGGAAAAGGTTTCCTGGGGGAAGATGTCTTTAAACGGATTATGAATGATCCCCGCTTTGACAATATCCCAATGATCCTTGAAACACCGGATGATAGCCTGTGGGCAGAGGAGATACAGTGGCTTTATGGATTGGTTGACTATTGCGTGTTATAGAATAAACTAAAGTAGGTGGTGTGATACATGATACGTGATATTGGAAAAATAAAAACCTACCAGTAAGTTACCGGTAGGTTTTGTTGGATATGTAAACTATTTATTTATTGAGGATGACTTTATATCCCTGGTAGGAATTATTTGTCTTGATAGTTAATAGATATAACCCGTTTGGTAAACTGTTTGAGTTATCATCTGTCCCGTTCCAGCTGATAGTATGTTCCCCTGAAATAAAATAGGAATCTGAGATCACCCTTACCTTCAATCCATTTGAATTATATACAGTGATATTCACACTGCAGTCTTCAGGAATCTGAATATCGATATTTAAAATATGATTAAATGGATTTGGTGTAAGGGAGTAGGTAGCTCCAAAGCTGTGGTTTTCACTGGATAATTCATTTTGTGTATCATGATCTTTGCCCAGATCACAGGTTTTGGAGGCCTGGTTGGTATTTCCATAGGCTCCCATATTGATGATATCTCCATTGGGAATTGGTTCATCAGTGCAAGGAAAATCTGGATGACCTTTATCGATGCATGGACTACAATCATCATCTTGTACCCAAACTTCATGAAGTGGATCCCATCTTCCCTCGAAAGCTGAACTCCTCAAATGCAAGTCAGAAATTTCAGGATTAGCAAATAGTGGATCATTATTAATGTTCTCATCTCCCGTATAAATTTGTCCGATCTCTTGAATTATATCAGAGAATGAAACTGTTGTATAATTTGACCCAAATATTTGATCAGGTAAAATCTCATATCCCCACATAATTGAATTTATTATCGTTGAACTTGGGATATTCCATCCGGATTGTTGATAAGTATATATTGAAGCCCCAGTTTGATTGGTTTGGTTATTATGAAAAGTAGAGTTGATAATATCAATTACTGAAGAGGCATTGAAAATGGCCCCTCCTCCAAAACCGCCACTTGTATTAACAGCTACGTTGCCGGCAAATATGCAGTTTACAACTTCTGATGTCATATGCTGACTGAGATATATTGCCCCTGCATACTCATAAGCAAGGTTGCCATCAAACAAACTATAATGTACATTGCAATATCCTAAATTGGCATTAAATATTCCAGCGCCTAGCGCGGCTGAATTATTTATAAATGATGAATTTGTAGCATTTATTGTCGAGTTGAAATTACATATACCTCCACCAACAAAATAGACATCATTATCAAAAAAAGTACAACTATCCAAGTCTAAGGTGCTGCTTGCTAAATATATGCCAGCACCATAAACATAACAATAATTGTCTTTAATCAAACAACTATCAATATCAAGATTTGAGTTATATGCATACATTCCTGCACCAACACCTGTATAACTTGCATTATTAGGTGCATAACCATCGATAATATGAAATCCATCAAGGATGGCTTCATTATATATGTTATACGAATACAAAACATGATAACAATTATCTGTATTTATTTCTGGGTTTTGTATATTGCCACTTAACCTGGTTTTATTTGTTCTCCAGTTCTTTTGTTCTATTCTTGATTCGAAGCCTTCAAATCCACCAAATAGTGATACCCCGTTAAGCATTTTAAAACTTGCCATTTTGGGATCTCCTTTTGTATAATTACGAATATCATAATATTTAAATGAATTTGTGTCTATGTATTGCCATGAAACTTCATTAACAGGATTTAAAGTATTAATTTGATCGACTTCACTTAATAATGCAAAAAACTCCTCATCTCCCTGAATTGGATTTACGGATGGGTAGTAGGTTCCTTTTGCAACCCATATCTGACAACCTGATTGTGCGACTTCCAATCCGTCCTGTAGGTCATCAAAAGCAGTTTCCCAAGTGGCGCCATCACCTCCGGGTGCCGCTGATGAATCAACATATATTGCATAAGACATCGATTCATCTGCACCAATGTCAACTATATCAAAAATTATTCTATCATTACCCTCAAAGTCAAATAGTGGCAATTCAGGCACATTGTTATTCCCTTTGTTTATACACCCTGAAGAAGCTGATATGTGAAAATCGTTATTGCTGGGATTGGTAAACAATGGATCTACATTAATATTGTTATTTCCCGGGTATGGATTTGGGGGATGTATATCACAATAACTTACATTAAAACCCTTATCACTATAAGGTGATAAATAAAACTCATTTTCACCTCCACCATCCCATAAAATGCTATTAGTTACATTGACTTCAGAGTCTTCCATTATCTGGCCCGATATCGTATATAATTCGTTCATATAAAACGAGCAATTAACTATATCTACAGAACTTTCGTTATAAATATCAGCTCCGATTGCGCCATAATTACTATTAAATACACAGTTTCTAATTAAAGTTTCGGATGAACCATTATCATCAACATATTGAATACTGATAGCCCAAACATCATTGCTTTCAAAAACACTATTCTCAATTAAAGCATTGGATTCATAAAAACCATGATATCTGTTTTCTATATATATAACAGCAATGCCTGGATCACCCTGATTTGAAACAAACCTGCATTGGTCAATTACAATATTACTGTTCGATACTAAGATTCCAGAAGTTAACAAATCATCTGGCCAAGTAGTAATATTTTCCTGAAAAAGACAATTGCTTACATTGATATCAGAGAGATAGCATTTAAATGTTGCTTCTGAACAATAATTGTTTAGAAACTGACAATTATTTAACTCAATAACTGATTCCTCAATCAACACATCACAAAACCCTTTATTATTTTCTATAATACAATTCTGTAATATTCCTGATACATTTTTATATGTTAATGCAGAACCGTATTCATTGCCATATGAACCTAGGATATCGTAACCATTTGAAATATAAAAACCGTTAATAGCAATATTATCCATATTTTCAGCATGAACGATTAGCATTGAATTGTCTGATACCACACCTGATACTCCAATATCTCCAGATAGTATAGTTTCATGAATTTCCCATGATACTCTCTCCTCCAATGAAGTTTCAGATCCGACAAAACCACCATATAATTTAATTTCATCTTTTAATTCGAAACTTGCTTCCCTATTCCCCGTATAAGATCCTGTGGGTGGGATTGTTCCCCAAACCGGTTCCCAATCCGGATAATAGGTCCCATTCGCAACCCATATTACATCTCCCGTTTGAAGATCTGGATTTAATAAAGCATCCTGAAGGTGATTAAAAGCCAATCCCCAAGTTGTTCCATCCCCGGGAGTTGAATTGTCAGCGTCCACATAATAATCCGCCGTTTGACAAAATGTGTTAAAGTTGATTAAAAATCCCCATGCGATAATAATCGCAATTCTTAATGCAATTGTTTTCATAGTTTCTTAATTTTTAGTTTAACATTTATTAATTGTGATTGCTTGAATTACAATCATTTGAAATCAATGAACTATCTGCTGTTTATTCATTTGAATATTCAGCATAAACCAGCATAATAGTATTTCAAATTGGGGAGTGGTAACATTTAGCAATGTATTAAGGCTTTGGATATAGCTAAGGGGTTACCCGTCAGATGTTCAATTCGTATGATGCGTAAAGATAATTGTTTCTTCATCATATTACAAGCTTCAATTTATTTATCAAATCTATTTAACAATTTTCTATTCTTTGGATAATGACTGAACTGCTAACCACAATGGATATAAATTTACATTAATTTTTCACCCGTCCAACTTCAATGTTCTAAACCCTCCACATTTTCTTTAATACTTTTCTCTTATTATTTGTAACCAATACAGACAACCTTTTCCTATTCCCCTGTGTCTTACTTAAGGATTGATTTCACCGCTTCCCATGAAACATTAATCAGGGATTAGCGTACTAAATATTCAATCTTGTAAATAAATGCATCAAACCGTTGCTTGATTAAAATCTGTTTGTATATTTGGGGGCTAAATCTATCGATTTCGATATATTTAGCAGTAATCTAGTTTCGGTTTTGAGCTTTATGATCTGGCGGGTTATCGCCATGATATTTATATAGTTATCTATTGTTGTTAATGCTGTTTGGCGTCATTAAATACTAACTGCCATATGAGACATAAAGGTTTACGCACTGGTTTGAGCCACTATCTTTTAGCGCTTTCTTTACTGATTTTTATGACACCTTCTATTGCTTTTGCTGAAGGTTCCAATGAAATATATACCGATGATCCTGACTCCGATACACGGTTGTATTTCTGTAATGACTTTATTAACCATTGTTCAGGCCAGGGTGGTGAAAGAACGAATTTTGCAATTTATGATTGCGAAGAATCCGATCGGTTATATTTCGTAACCAGGACCAGTACGGAAATCGTTTATATGGGTTTTAACGGTGATCCGAATGAGGGGTTTGGAGATGATTACTATATAGTTTACCAGATCAAAAACGCTGCAGGTACTGTAGTTCAAACTGAATCAAATCTGCCGACCAGTGGTGTGGGCTTCATTAATAATATTGGTGAAGCCAGGGTTGGCCCTTCGCAAATAAATACTACAGGTGGCTATGATGCCCATATTTTTTATCCTCCCGACACAGGCGTCTATTATATTGAGTTTCAGCGGATAGATGATGATAATGGCCAGCCTGCTATCGGTGTTTTTTATATGGATCTTTTTGATATTACGATTGCCGATTCCATCACCGATGTAGTTGAGCCCGGAAGATTGTATTCAGAAGGGTGGCAGTTCATAGAAAGACCCCAGGGCGGCGGGGATTGGACCACCAACTCCTCAACATTTTATGTTTATGCTACCGACAGTATTATAACATCGCTGGAATATGACGAGATGCAGGGCCGCGCATGGCTGATGTTCTGTAACCAGACAGGATGTTTGAATACCGGTAACTTTATAGAGGACAGAAAATCCCTCAATAACCAACAGGCTTATGTTCCGGAATACAAAATCTTTGTTAATCAACCCGATTCTTTTCTTTTCCCTGCAGCCACAATACTTGGTTCTATTGTGCCACCGAATCCCTGGGGCCAGGCCAATTGTCTGGATGGGAATATTATCTTTCACGTGAATGTAAATAAGCCGGGAAATGTAAGTATTATACTTGATATTGCTGACCCTTATGAGGACATTACCCTGGCAACCTCTGTAGTTGCCGGAGAGAACCTGCTTACTTGGAATGGTAATGATGGTGATGGTATTCCAGTACCTAATAATACAATTATCGATTTTTCAGTATCCTATATTAATGGACTGACCAATCTGCCATTATATGATATAGAATATAATGTTAATGGATTCAGAATAGAACTGGTTGAGCCTACTGGCAATACCCCGCTGGTTTTCTGGGACGACTCAAATATAGAGGATGGTACGGTTAACCTGGATGGTTGTAACAGTACACCTCCCAATCCGGGTTGTCATCCATGGGATGATATAGATTATGGTGATTATAACACCATCAACACATGGTGGTACAGTGCATCAGATACTACCTTGCCAGTTACCATTTATGAAGAACGAGGCCCTGATACCCTGGTATTTGACCAGACCCCACCACAGGAGTATTGTACGGGGGAAAGCGCATATTTCTCGGTGACATCGGATCCAAATACTGAAGAATATCACTGGTCTTATACCGGAACAGGGGCTACCATTAACCATGCAGACCCGGAAGATACTTTTATTACTATTGACTTTGGCCCCACGGCAACTTCAGGAATACTTGAAGTTTATGGTTATAACGAGAACTGCGGAAATGGCCCTGTATCACAGATGCCAATCGCTGTATATATATCACCGGAGACCGACCTTGGCCCTGATACTACTATATGCGGTATGGCAGGTAATTATGCCGTGTTTGACGCCGGTGCAGGATTTCAATCCTATCTGTGGAATACCGGTGAAACTACACAGATCATTTATCCAACCTTTCAGCAATGGTACTGGGTTCAGGTAGCCAATGGTATCTGCACGGATACCGATTCGGTTTATCTTACCGTTGTTGATAACGCAGTAGCAGATGCTGGCTCCAATGAAAATGTATGTTCAAATTCCTTTTTTGATTTTTCTACATCCGTAACACCTCCTTCAGCCGTTGATTATGATTCCCTTCTCTGGTACGGAGGCCTGGGAACCTTCAGCGATGCGGGCATTGAACAGCCAATATATTATCCTGCATCTGGTGAACTGGGACCAATAACAATGACCTTTGTAGCTTACGGACATCCACCCTGCGGAGATGACACCAGCACTATGATCCTTACAATCGATACCATTCCCGAAGCAGGTTTTACCATATCACCGAATGATACCGTTTGTACGGAAGAACTCGTCCTGTTTGAAGGGACAAGCACCACCAATATCACCGAATGGTCCTGGGACTTTGGCGATGGCAATACAGGCCTTGGACAGGTTGTCGCCCATACCTATACATTTCCTTTGTATGATACGGTAACACTGATCGTTACCAATGATTACAGTTGTACCGATACTGTTGAACATGAAATATGGGTAGAAGACCCGACGATTGATTTCAGTGTATCCCCTGATCCTGCCTGTGTTGGTGACACAGTCTTTTTCTATGGCGCCGGTGATGTCACCTACAGCCCATGGATATGGGATTTTGGTGATGGCACCATCGACACCGGCCAGAATGTATATCATATTTATACCAATGCTGCAACCTATAATGTTTCACTGATGGTTTGCAGCAAACTGGCTGAGCATTTTCTTGTAGTCAATCCACAGGCTGTTGTTGATGCCGGGAGCGATGAAACCATCTGCGGAAACGTCACTTTCGATTTCAGCACATCAGCCATCCCCCCAACAGCATCTGGCTATGATTCACTGATGTGGTATGGCGGTGATGGAAGCTTCAACGATTCCACCCTGTTATGGCCTGTATATACACCTGGCACAGGAGAAACAGGCGATGTGATCCTTTCATTGATTGCCTTTGGAATACAACCCTGTAGTAATGATACATCTTCTATGGTTCTTACTATAGATACCATCCCTGATCCGGACTTTACTTTTCTCCCTGCCGATTCAATCTGCGAGAACGAACTGGTGTCATTCTTTGGAACAAATGCTTATCCTGGTATGGTCATCACCGACTGGTACTGGGATTTCGATGATGGTAACACAGCCACCGGGCAAAATGTTACCCATGCTTTTGCAAGTGATGGGTTTTATGATGTCACCCTTACCCTTACAAATGCAGCAGGATGTGTTGATTCTATCAGTTATGAAGTAGAAGTTCACATATTACCCGATGCCTCATTCACTATCAGCCCCAATGATACCATCTGCGCCGAATTACCTTTTACATTTGATGGATCCAGTACCACAAATATTACTGATTGGGAATGGAATTTTGGAGACGGTAATACAGCTACCGGGCAAAATGTTTCCCATACCTATAATACTACAGGAGATTATGAAGTAACCCTTATTGTCTTGAATGAGAATAGCTGCTATGATACAGTGGTTGATAGTGTTCATGTTTATGAACTACCGCTTGCTGACTTTGTCATCAGCCCCAATGATACAAGCTGTATGGATGAGGTGGTTTATTTCGATGCCAGTGGAACTGCTGATATCAGTTCATGGCAATGGCAGTTCGGTGATGGAAATGTTGGCTCCGGTCAGAATGTAACCCATACCTATACATCAGCAGGAATTTATACCATACTGCTGATATATGGTAATGATAATGGCTGCCTTGATACGGCAACCCATACACGTGTGGTTATCGATGTGGATGTTGATTTCAGCATGACACCCGATCCCAGTTGTCAGAATTACACGGTAGCCTTTAACGGCATCGGAGATGTAACCTTTACCGATTGGGTATGGGATTTCGGAGATGGATCCGTTGCTGATACGGGAAAAAATGTCATTTATACTTATACCCAGGCCGACACTTTCATGGTTACACTTACAGTATGCTCCGAACAGGCTTTCCACCAGATTATCGTTCATCCTCCGGCCATCGTAGATGCGGGCTCCGATGAAACAATATGTGAAAGCCATCCTTTTGATTTTAATACATCAACTGTTTTACCCTCGGCAGATAATTATGATTCCCTGCACTGGTACGGAGGGGCAGGCACCTTTGATTTTCCTGATAGCCTGCTGCCTATTTATACCCCTGCAGTAGGGGAAATGGGGCCGGTAATCCTGCATTTGATAGCCTATGGTATTTCACCCTGTCAGCACGATACTTCCTCTATGATCCTGATGCTGGATACCCTTCCCGATCCTGATTTTTCCTTCCTTCCCGGAAGCGATATCTGTGTGGATGAGATCGTGGCATTTAATGGCACCAATGGCTATTCGGCCATGAATATCACCTCCTGGGGTTGGGACTTTGGCGATGGTAATACCGGTAGCGGTCAAAATATATTCCATTCCTATGGTAGCTCAGGAACCTATGATGTAACCCTGACACTTACCAATATTGAAGGTTGTATTGATTCCATCACCCATCCTGTTACCGTGCATGAACTGCCGGTGGCTGATTTTACTATTATTCCCAATGATACCATATGTGCTGAGATCCCACTAACATTCACCGGAGGCAGTTCTACAACGATTACCTCATGGCAATGGGATTTTGGTGATAACACCACCGGGTCAGGCCAGGTAATCAATCATACCTATGACCTGGCTGGAACTTATACAGTTACACTTATTGTAGTTAATTCCAACAGTTGTTCTGATACTGTGTCACATGATATACTGGTTTACGAATTACCTATTGCTGATTTCATCATAACACCCAATGATACCAGCTGTGTTGGCGAAACCGTTTACTATGATGCTGCCGGCACCCAGGATATCACCACCTGGCAGTGGCAGTTTGGCGATGGCGCTACAGCAACAGGCCAGAACGTTAGCCATATTTATAACCAGGCAGGAACCTATACCGTTTTATTGATATATGGCAATGGCAATGGTTGCCTTGATACGGCCATTCATCAGCGCCGGGTAGAAAATGTTGAAATTAATTTTACAATTACTACCAACCCTACCTGTCAGGATCACCTGGTTTCCTTTAATGGTATAGATTATAACAATAATGCCACTTTTACCGATTGGGAATGGGATTTTGGTGATGGAATAGGAACGGCCACGGGAAAGAATGTGACCTATCTATACACTACCCCTGATACTTATACTGTGACACTGACAGTTTGTTCACAGCAGGTTTCCAGGCCGGTAACCGTAAACCCGCAGGTATTTGTTGATGCCGGACCTGATCAGGCTACCTGTGAAGATGTGCCATTTGACTTTTCCACCTCATCGGTTCCCCCGATAGCTACCAACTATGCTTCGATATACTGGTATGGCGGACAGGGTACTTTTGATAATCCCAGTGCAGTTGCACCGGTTTACTACCCGGGCCCCGTGGAATTGGGATTGGTAGAACTTACCATGGTGGGTTATGGTATTCAACCTTGCGGGAACGATACCTCAAAGATGATGCTGAGAGTTGTTGAAGGGGCCTATGCATTTGCCGGATCTGATGAAAATACTTGTTACAATACCCCGTTCAATTTTGCCAATTCTTCTTCTGTTCCTTTTGCCACCAACTATGATACCCTTTACTGGTATGGTGGTTCGGGATATTTTATCGATCCATATGTTGAAGTTCCCGAATACGTTCCCGGCCCTGGCGAAATAGGCCCTGTTGTTCTAACCATGGTGGCCTCCGGGAATATCGTCAACTGCGACTCCATCGACCAGATGGTTTTGACCATCCGTCCTGAATTCGCTGTGCCTTTAAGTTATAATATCTGCTATGGTGACTCCATGTTCCTGCAGGGAAACTGGCAGACAACCTCCGGGGTATATTACGATACCTTATATAGTATCTATGGATGTGATAGTGTACTGGTATCCGACTTAAATGTATATCCACGTATAGATAAAGATTTTACTATCTCCCCCAGGGATACAAGCTGTTTTGGTGAACAGGTTCACTTCACCCAGACCGGATCGGCCAACCTTGTTAACTGGTTATGGGATTTTGATGATGGCACTACCTCCACCCAGTTAAACCCCAGCCATGTCTATACCACCTCCGGTATTTTTGATGTGAAGCTGGTTTATACCGATAACCTCGGCTGCTCTGACTCCAACATACACCAGGTAACCGTTTTTCATCTTCCTCTTGTTGACTTCTATTCCAGCCAGACCTCTGCCTGTGAAGGCACCCCGATAGACTTTTTCGGTA
>CAYXUU010000047.1:0-44224 GCA_964468645.1 uncultured Bacteroidales bacterium | reverse complement strand
ATATAGGTTGCTGTCAACAATTCAGATCTCAATCCCCAACCTACTCATACCTGATCGCATCGACCGGATTTTTACGAGCCGCCACAAACGATTGATAAGCCACAGTCAATATGGCAATTCCCAGGGCTGCCAGTGCTGAATAAATAAAAATCAGCCAGTTGATATCGACCCTGTAAGCAAAGTTTTTTAACCAATCGTTAATGAAATAATATGCCAGTGGCCAGGCGATGATATTTGCCAGTAATACCCATATAGCGAAACTTTTCACAAAAAGGTATATCACCGAGTTCACTGTTGCCCCGAATACTTTCCTGATTCCAATTTCCCTGGTCTTCTGCTGGGCTGTATGCGAAGCCAGACCAAACAGCCCTATGCAGGTTATCAAAATGGCCAGTATGGTGAATGCCAGTGCAAGACTGCCAATCCTGGATTCATTCCTGTACATTCTCTCTAATCGCTGATCAAGAAAATTATATTCAAATGGGAAATCGGGCATATGGTCATTCCATACCTCTTCAATTCCGGCAAGGGTTGTCTGGGTATTTTCAGGCTCAATACGTATCATAACCAGCCTGTAAAAATCAGGATATATGATCATCATGAGTGGTTCTATTTCATGGGTCAGGGGCAAGGAATTAAAATCCTTGACTACGCCAATGATTTTGCCCAGATAATCGGAATCAAGCCCGAACGTCCTCCCAACAGGATTATCCTCAAAGCCCATTAGCTTTATTGCAGTTTCATTGAATATATAATTGTTTGAATCGGTACCGAATTCCCTTGAAAAATTCCGTCCCTCAACAAGATCCATTCCCATGGTTTCGAGATAGTCGAAATCAATTGCAGCAAATGAAAATGAGACATTATCATCGTTTTCTTTTCCCTCCCATTCCAGGCCCCGGATGATAGACCAGATGGCAGCCGGTGTGGAGGAAGTCCGGCAAACATTCCCGACGCCGGGCCTGGTAAGCAATTCGTTTCGGAATGCTTCGTATTTTTCTGACAAATTACCAACCTGGCTCATATATATCACATTCTCTTTATCAAAACCAAGATTCTTATTATTTACAAATCTTAACTGGGAATAGATCATCAGTGAGGAAATAATCAAACCTATGGAGATGGCAAACTGTATTATGACCAGTATTCTTCTGAAATTAGCCTGCCCTTTTCCGGCGGTAAACTTTCCTTTGAATACAGCAACCGGTTTAAATGATGACAACAAGAATGCCGGATAACTTCCTGCAATGAGTGTGGTAATAATTACCAACCCTAACAGTAAAGGCAAAAACCAGTAACTCAGATATGGAATGAAGATTGTTTTATTTGTCAGGTCGTTAAAATAGGGCCTGAGAAGTTCCACCAGCATCATGGCAAGCAGCATGGCAAAGAAAGCCTGGATAAATGACTCACCCAGAAACTGCTTGATCAGTTGCGGTCTGACTGCCCCGACAACTTTCTTTAATCCTATTTCCCTCGAGCGCCGTACAGAAAGTGATGTGGAGATATTCATATAGTTAATGCAGGCTATCAGCAGTGTTAATAATCCTATAAGGGAGAAGATGTAAACATATTGTATCCTTTCATTTTTACCATCGAGGCTGTAAAGGTGTAATCTTGAAATAGGCTGGCAAAGCAATTGGATTTGACTTTCTTCCGACATATACTTTCTGATATGTTCGGTTACTCTTTTATCAAGGGTATCTTTTGACACACTCTCAGGTACCATCACATAGGATTGGATAAAATGACTGTACCAATCAGCAGCATCCTCTGAATCACCGTAAACCGATTCAATAGGGATCAGGATGTTGTTATCAAAAAGGGTATTCCTTTCAATATCCCCGATCACTGCAGTTACCTTATATTGATCTTCCCTGTTGAAAGTGAGTACTTTGCCTATAGGATCCTCATCACCGAAATATTTTGTTGCGATACTTTCAGTGATAACAACTGAATTAATTTCATCCAGGGCGGTGGCAGGATTGCCAAGAATAAAATCGAACGAAAACATTAGGAAGTAGGTTGAATCAACACCACCTACATAATCCTCAGTGTATTGTTTATCCTCATAAGTTACAAATGCACCAATGTTAGCTATCCTGCATGATTCAATCACTTCAGGGATCTCATCCCGCGCTGTTGGGGCCAGCAACATCGGGGTTGAGAAATTAATGTTTTCAGAAGTACCTGTCATCACCCTTTTATGGATCAAATACAGGTTGTCTGCATTCCCGTGCTGCTTTTCATAACTCAACTCATCTGCAACCCACAGCATGATCAGGACGAAACTTGCCAGTCCGATAGCCAGCCCGAGGATGTTAATGATGGCATATATCTTCTGCCTTTTGATATTCCTGAAAGCGATCTTAAAATAATTCCAAATCATTTTTTGTTTTTTATTATTCAGTCAATTTAAGTGCCACAATTATTATTGTACTGATAACCCGTCTCTTACTTATTTCTTAGACAGGGGCAAATAAAAAATGATGTTTGGTTTTGATACACAAAGTGTTTGGTTTTGATACAGTTTTTTTATTTAATTTAGCTTTGATTATTTTAGGTAAACTTTAGCGAATTCAATCAGATATTCAATACAAGTACCAGATAAGCGAAAAGCAAAACAAAATATGTCAAAAACAGAAGCAGCAATTCTAATACTTGATGACGATCATGATGTGCTCACCACGGCACAGATGTTCCTGAAGCAATTATTTACAATTGTACAGATTGAAAGAGATCCGGAAAATATTCCCAGGCATTTGAATGAACAGTTTTACGATGTTATCCTGCTTGATATGAATTTCAGCAAAGGAAAGAATGATGGATCGGAAGGAATTTACTGGATGAATACGATCCTTGAGATTGATCATAATGCCGTGGTGGTATTTATCACTGCCTTTGGTGGAATTGACCTGGCCGTAAAAGCAATTAAAAACGGGGCATTTGATTTTATTATGAAACCCTGGAAGAATGATAAATTACTGGGAACCATCCATTCGGCATTACAATTCAGGAAATCGAAATTTGAAACAGAAAAATTTAAAAAGAGACAGGACCAGTTATCGAGGGATATCGATAATCAGTTTGGCGAAATTATCGGCAGATCGCTGGCTATGCAAAAAACATATGATCTCGTTGATAAGATAGCAGGTACTGATGCCGACATCCTTGTCCTTGGGGGGAATGGTACCGGGAAAGAGATGGTTGCAAGGGAAATCCACAGGCAATCCGGTCGTGTAAAAGAGGTTTTCATAAAAGTTGACCTGGGTGCCATTCATGAGAATCTTTTCGAAAGTGAACTCTTCGGGCATAAGAAGGGATCCTTTACCGATGCACAGGAAGATAAGACAGGCAGGTTTGAGATTGCCAGCGGGGGAACTTTATTCCTGGATGAAATTGGTAACCTCAGCCTGCCTCTGCAGGCAAAACTGCTTTCTGCAATACAGAACAGAAAAATCTACAGAATAGGATCTAACAGGGAAATTCCAATAGATGTAAGATTGATCTGTGCGACAAACCTGCCGCTATATGAAATGGTGCATAGGAAAGAGTTCAGGGAAGACCTGCTTTACCGGATCAATATGGTCGAAATCAGGGTACCGCCATTGCGCGAAAGGACAGGAGACATTCCATTACTGCTTGATCATTTTCTTCATATTTATTGCAGGAAATACAAGAAACCTGACCTGAGAATCACCCAGAGCACCATCAGCAGGCTGGAGAAATATTCATGGCCAGGTAACGTAAGGGAACTGCAACATGCCGTTGAAAGAGCAGTTATACTGAATGATGGGAAATTACTTAACTTCGGGGATTTTGCCACCGACCTGTCACATCAGAAAATTGAAACAGGTGATGAACTATTAAATCTGAGCGACATGGAAAAACGGCTGATACTTAAGTCCATCAGCAAAAACAAGGGTAATATGACCCGTGCAGCAAAAGATCTTGGCATCACCCGGACAGCATTATACAGGAGGCTCGAAAAGTATGGTTTATAAAAGGTTTACCATCTTCGTCATCGTCAGGTTGTTCCTGATCCTAGCCAATATTATCGGTATTTCACTTTTATACCATTTCCTGGACGAGGAACAACTTGTGTTTACATTTTTTGTATTGTTTATCCTGTTGGTATTCCAGGTAACTGAAATGATCAGGTATGTGAATACAACCAACCGCCTCCTTTCGAGTTTTATGCTGAATATCAAACACAGGGACTTCAATGTAAGTTTCAGCAAGGAAAAAGACAGGAGTTCATTTACAGAATTATATTATGCATTTAATGAGATCCTGAAAACATTTAAGGAAATCAAGATAGATAAAGAAATTCAATACCGGTTTCTGAACGGTATTGTCGAACTAATTAAGATTGGCATCATTGCCATCAACCAGGACAACAAAATTGTTTTGATGAATACTGCCGCAGAAAAACTGCTTGGGGTAATGAAACCGGGAAGGTGGGAACAACTTGCCATGAAAAGCAGGGAATTTACAAAAGCTGTTGACAGTATAAATCCTAATGGCAGCGTTTACCTTGAATCGGGCAAAACAAAAAGTAGTCATGACCTGACCATACAGCTTACGTCCACCCTGCTGATGGGAAATCAACATAAGATCATAACCTTTCAGAATATTAAAAGTGAAATAGAACAGAAGGAAACTGAGGCATGGATAAGATTGATCAGAACATTGAACCATGAGATCATGAATTCAACAACACCCATCAGTTCACTTTCCGAAACCATATTAATGATCCTTCAGAACGAGCAGCATGAAACCAGACCAATTGAAGCTTTAAGTCCAAATAACCTGGAGGACGTTATTAGCTCGGTCAACACCATCAGGAACCGCAGCAATAATCTGTATGAATTTGTAAATGAATACAGGAAGTTAACCAGGATTCCTGAACCGAAAAAAGAAAACCTCGATATCAAATCCTATTTGAATGATATTGGATTATTCATGAAGGCTGAGCTTGACAGGGCAAATGTTACCTTAAATATTGAGGATACTCCTTCAGGATTTTCATTATATGCAGATCCTGCATTGCTACAACAGCTTCTCATCAACCTGATCAAGAATAGTATTGAAGCACTGCTCGATACCAATGATCCAAAAATTACCATTCGTGCATACGTGGCAGATAATCACCAGCCAGCCCTGCAGATACAGGATAATGGCAAGGGAATTGATCCAGATGTCATCGATGATATTTTCATCCCGTTCTTTTCGACCAAAGAAGAAGGATCAGGAATTGGATTGAGTTTGTCAAGGCAGATCATGAGGTTGCATGGAGGAACGATGGTGGTGGAATCGGAAAAGGGTACAGGGACCGCTTTTACTTTAAGGTTTTAGTTAAGCACGAATTCCGTCTCGCTAACAGGGAGAGGAAACAGGTCACATTTGAATGGAATATCAACACAGATATTGATTATCACGGGAAGGATCCCGGAGGGATCACATTATTGAAGCACCAGAATGTACGATCAAATAGTAACGACTTCGGAGAAGTCGCATTATATGAATCATATTTATTAATTTTAACAATCAAAAATAACAACCACCATGAAAACAAAAACCATAGGCTTTATCGGTGCAGGAAGGATCACAAGGATTATGCTCCAGGCATTTAAAAACAAGAATGTTGATTTCAGGAAGATCTGTGTCAATGATATCAATGAAGCAACAATACAAAAGTTAAAAGAACAGTTCCCTGAAATTGAAGTTTGCAGTCCTGAAAAAACAGCTGAACAGGATATCATTGTTATCGCTCTGCATCCTCCTGTAATTATGGAAACTCTGGAAAAGATCAAATCTGTTTCAGCAGAATCAGTATTACTTTCCCTCGCACCGAAAATAACAATTGCAAAAATTGCCAGTATTTTAGCTGGCACAAATAAGATCTGCAGGTTAATACCCAATGCGACTTCCTTTATCAACGAGGGGTATAACCCGGTTTGCTTTTCAGATGGATTCAGTGATGGGGAAAAAACAAATTTTCTCGATATGCTCGGTAGCCTCGGCAAAACCTTTGAAGTTGAAGAATCGAAACTGGAGGCCTATGCCATCATCTCTGCGATGCTACCGACTTATTTCTGGTTTCAATGGGAAAAGATGCTTGAACTGGGCAAGGCCATGGGCTTATCTGAAGCCGAAGCATCAGATGCAGTTGAAAATACACTAAAAGTTTCAATCGATATTATGTTCAAATCAGGATTATCATACGAAGAGGTTATCGACCTGATCCCTGTAAAACCGATCGGTGAACATGAGCAACAAATCAAAGAGATCTATCAAAATAAACTTCTGGGATTGTTTGAAAAGATAAAAACCTTTTAGCCACAAATGCCCGGAGATACAAAAGAATCAAAAAAATTAAATTATAGTTATGGTAAAAATAAATAAAGTCTCCACGGGTGCTGTCTGGGAAGACATCGTTGGTTACTCAAGAGCTATTAGAGTTGGCAATACCATAGAAATCTCAGGGACCATTGCTATTGACGAAAATGGGAATAATGTTGGATTAGATGATCCTTACGAACAAACCTGTATCATCATCCAGATTGCAGAAAAAGCATTGAATAGATTGGGAGTAGGCCTTGACAATGTCATCCGTACCAGGATCTATACAACGGATATTTCAAGATGGGAAGAAATCGGTAAAGCCCATGGTGAGTTTTTCGGGGACATCAAACCGGTCACCACTATGGTTGAAGTTTCCGGATTAATTACTCCGGAAAATATTGTGGAGATGGAATTTTCAGCAATTGTGACTTAATATATTTTACCAATAAAATCTATAAGTATTTTGCTAACTTTCAAAATAAGGATCCATGGTTGAACGACTATAATACTTCGATCGATTTTAGCTATAAAATTATCTTAACAGTATGCATTAATGGGCATTGGTGGTCAGAAATTTTCGATAAACTCAAACATATCAAGCCAGAAGTATTGTCCCAATCCAATGGTAAACACGAGAATACCATATAGGCCATGTAAAATGGCCGTAAACATAACACTTCCGGTTTTCACATAAACATAAGCGAGGTACAGGCCTGCAACAAGTGTTAGTATTATTGAAACAGGACTGTAATAAACAATATGTACAAAGCTGAAACTGATCCCGCTTGCCAGGATCAGGCTTGATTTCCTGACAAATAACTTCTTATATCGCCTGAATAAAAATGTTCGGTATATGACTTCCTGGATATAAGCAGAGAACACCGGATAAAAAAGGCATAACAGTATCCAGACCCAAAAATTTCCGCGGGGGAGATTAAAAAGATTATCCCGGTCAAAAATGATAACACCAAACATTAGCACAATACCTATCAGCAATACGATCAAGCCATTTTTTAACCACATATTTCGGGAGATTCTTAACCTGATCAAATCTCTGAATTTAAATCCCGGGGTAAACCTGAAATAGATAATAAGACCGGCCAGTACCGGTAATAATATCGCACTTGGATGTATGAATTTTGGATCACAGAATATGAACAGTGGAACCCCGAAGAAAAACAACAGGAATTCAAGGCTTAAATATATTTTTTTCCTCAATGTATTATTCACAGGTATTTATTACTATTCTAACGACAAAAGAATAAAAAATTGCAACACAAATAATTATGTTGCTGTTTTTTTACCACATTAAATGAATTCCATATTGATGTTTTCATGTTTGGAATAAACATTAAAGTAATGTATATTTGGTAGGGATAACCAACACATCGGGGAAACTACAAATGGGATTTTCTAAGATAGCTTCTAATCGGAATAATATTTATAAACGTTGGACTACCAGATTATCTTCTATTTTAATTAGCCTCTTTTTAATAATCATTTTAAATCATGCTGTGTCCCAGGAATGGGATATAATTTACGATTCAATTCCAAGCATGGGTAGATATGTTGAAACTACAAACGATCGCTGTTATGTAGCAACAGCATTAAACAATTCTACAGATGCTGGCGTAACAATTAAAATTGACAGCAATGGCAAGATTTTATGGACTATTCCACATGGGGGATATTGTATTAAACAAACAGATGATAGTGGTTATATCATTGCCAGGTCAGATTATTATTTCTGTGCCAGCTTGCGCAAGCTCGATGCCTATGGTAATACAGTCTGGTACAAAAAATATGGTGGGCACGCATACGAACATTTGACTAGGGTTTTGCAAACACCAGATGGTGGATATATGGCCGTTGGACTCACAGGCAGTTTTGGACCCTTCAAAATCTATATAATCAGGACAGACCCTCAAGGAAATCTCCTATGGGATAGTTCTAAGTTACCAATTGCCGAAACAAATGCCAGAGATATCATCAGGGTAGGCAATTACTATTATATTATCGGGAGTGATAAAGCTCAACTTACAATACTAAAAATTAATCAGTATGGGAATATTCTCTACCAGAAAACTCATAATGTAGGTTATGTATTCAGATCAATAACTTTTGCACGGGACTCAACATTTATGGTAGCAGGTGGTTGGCACCTTTTTAAACTGGATATGGAAGGTGATATTATCTGGACTAAAGAATTCAATTACACTTCCTTCTACAGACTTTATGACATACAACAAACGAAAGACGATGGATTCATTATTGCAGGACACAAAGGATATAACCATCGTTTAATGATGTTTTTAAAGACTGATTCTGAAGGGGAATTTGAGTGGTATGAACTTTTTGGGGAATTAACCGGCAGCGATATTGACAACCTTGTATCCGTGCAAAACACTCATGACAATGGATTCGTAACCTGTGGATATATCAAACAAGGAAGCAATATTTATATGAGAGTGGTTAAAACTGACTCACTTGGGGAAACTACAGTTGGATTAGAAATGAATCATACGAATAATCAATTAATTCTATCTCCTAATCCTGCGAATAACTATATCACAATCACATTTTCTGATTTACAGAATGAGAGTAAAATATACATTTTTAATATTAAAGGACAACTGGTCTTAACTGAGACAACTAATACAAAGTCTCCAGATATATGCATTCGTGAACTTGCGGGTGGTATTTATGTTATGAAAGTGGAAAATGAAGGTCAAACCATTACTAAAAAATTTATTAAACAGCATTAACAATAATACGTATATTATATGCCACAAACCGTTTAAAATCTAATCAAAATGAGCCACATCAATGAAACCGAAGAATGTTGTCCGGAAGTTGACACCACTTTATGGGACAATAAAACCCACGAATGGAAAGACAAATTGTTTATTAAGGATTCCATATCTTTAATCTTTCATATGCCCTTTCCCAGCAAGGTTAAAAAGGTCATCATGAAACTCTGGAACCAGGCACAGGAAGGGGGTGACACCACAGATGAAAAGGACTGGTTATTATTAGCCAATGATCCATCTCCATGGAAAGGTGAATACCTGCTGGCAGTTAACAAGGAAATACCGGGCGCCAATAATGTAAAACTCAGCGGTACCTTTTTCAGCCAGGTATTCGATGGGCCTTACAGTGCTGTTCCAAAGTATATCAAAAAAATGAATAAAGATCTTGAGGCACAGAACAAAAAGGCAAAGGATTATTATTTTTACTATACCACCTGTCCGAAGTGTGCCAAAAAGTATGGGCATAACTATATTGTGGGGTTTGCTGAGGTATAATGTTTTTTTAACAAAATTCCACATATCAATGCACAAGTCGCAAATATGCACCAATAACAAAATCTAAAATTCCAAACGGGATATAGCAAGAAGTTTTGGTCATTGGTTTTTACAATTTGTGATTTATTTGTTATTTGTACATTGAGATTTGGAATTTTCACATTAACAGTATATTACAAATAATTGTCATTGGTAGCGTAACCGAGGAATTATATAATTTTATCCGGACAGTAATGTAATATTAATTAAATTTGAAAAAAGCAACCAATAATTCTTAATCAATTCAAACCAAAAACTACTACCATGAAAACTATTCTTAAAAACACCCTGTTTCTATTGCTTATCAGTATGTTTAGCGTGGGCTGCATTTTTGGTGGATCGGGAGATAAGCCGGATAAACCCGAATCTAATGAGCCCAATCCTGAAGTCACCGAACCAGGCCGTCAGCCATCAGGTGATCCGCAGGCACCCGAACCAACAGCACCGGAAGTAACACCGAGCTTTAATGATACCGTACAAATCAATTAGGAATGGAATCACATTTTTCGGTTTACCTGACCTATTACCTGTTTATTGCAGGATATGTGCTGGGATTTTATCTTCTGGTTAAACTGGCTGATTTAATCCTTAAAAAATTCCGCTCCCGGCTTTCACCTTTCAATGAACTTGCTGACTCCTATTTTCTTATGCTTGGTTTCTCTTACATCGGCATGACACTTGGCCTGTTAACCGGACTGAGTGTGAATCCTGTGGTTCACAGTGTAATCCCTGCCCTATTGACTTTCTTAACCGGTTTAACTGCATATATATTTATTAAAAAGGATTTCGACCTGACAAACCGCAAGATGGCCGTTTCATCCCTGATCTTTATTACAATATTCCTGGTTTATGGACTGGAAGTGGGTAGCAAGATCAGGATAAAAAGTGAGCTTGAAAACCGTCGTATTGAACACATCTACCAACAAGATATGGAGAAATACAAATACGAGCTCAAAGCGTACGAATTGGAACTTGAACTGGATTTTCAGAAAGAATTGCTTCTTTTAAAAACTGACACTTCAGGCCATTAAGAATAAGCATCTAAATCGATTCTCCTTTCCTGTTGGCTACGAGAACTTTAATAAAAAACAGCTTTTCAATTACCAGTTGAGCAGACCTTATGTGGCAGATTGATAATCCTGCAACAGGTTTATGGATCTTTAATACCGATTCGCTCGATTTTTACTTTTTTACCGGAAGCTACTGGTTGGCAGTAATGGATCAAAACGATACCATTCCGGAGGATTGGTCATGTGGTTATCAGGTTGAATTTGAGGGGCAAACATATAATACTGTTGAAATTGGCACCCAGTGCTGGTTTGCAGAAAACCTGAATAGGGGGACGAGAATCAATGGTTCAGAGGATCAAACCAACAATGACACCATCGAAAAGTATTGTTATAATAATGAACTCGTTGTGCTTGTCCCTTACAGCCTAAAGTTACCAGTTCGAAGTCCGAAGTTATACTTCCTCCAACTTCAAACTGGTAACTTCAAACTGGTAACTTCAAACTAATTCCTTATATTTGTATTACCCACATAACGAGTTAAACCAATCAAACCAAAATACCATGAAAAAAACAATTATTCTCTTTATTGCCATGTTGATAACAGGTATCGTATTTTCCCAGGTAAAGGACATATCCTCTGACTTTGATGTTGAGAAGCAGGATAGTCTGGTTTTAAGTACCTGCGATGGAACCCCACAATACAGTAATCTTGTAGAAGAATCCTACAGGACACTACAATACAGAACCTCTATATATGGGGATTTGCCTGAATATGGCTCAGGAATACGCCTTGGGATATATCAGGTACAGGCCTACAGCGGGCCGGGGGCCTCCCCAAAAAACTTGAAAATTCTTGAAGAGGCTGTTAAAAAGGCAAAGAAGTTCAATGTACAACTTCTCTCATTTCCTGAGTTGTATATACCTGGTTATACATTAAGCCCTGAAGAGGCCAGAAAGGTAGCCGAATACAAAGACGGGCCCAGTATTACAAAATCAAAAGAACTTGCCAAAGAATACAATATGGCATTGCTTGTCCCCTATGCTGAAAAGGTAGATCAGCCGGATGGCTCCAAACATTATTATGATGCCATCGCGGTAATCAATGAGAAAGGGGAACTTCTCGACAGCTATCGTAAAACCCAGTTATACGGGCAGCAGGAAAGGGACAACTGGTGCTTCGGTACCAGTAATTACCCGGTACATAAGATTTTTGGGTTTCCTGTAGGAGTATTAAATTGTTATGAATGTGAATTTCCTGAACTCCAACGCGTTCTTGCTCTTAATGGTGCAAAGTTAATCGTCGGACCCACTGCCGCAGATAATTATTATCGCCTTCCTGATGGTGACCGAAGTTCGGTACCCTATCCAGATGTATCCAAAATTCTTTTCCCTGCCACCGCCTATGCCAACAATATCTTTTTTGCCTATGCCAATCGTTGTGGATATGAGGTAAGGGGAACAGATGCCTGGCATTATCGTGGTAACAGCATTATCTGCGGACCTCATGGTGATATTATTGTAGCAGCCAATCACGAGCAGAATACGATGTTAATTGCCGATTGTTTACCTGCATATTATGGAATGACACATCCTGCACCCAAATATTATTATTTGAAAGACCGCAGACCGGGACTTTATGATGCACTTGTAGAGGAAAAGGTGAAATTCCTGGATACCACCGACGATCCGTTAAAACTTGATACCGATTTCTTGGAGGGTGGTTATACCTATCCTGAGTATATTGATGGGAAAGAAGTTCCGGTGAAGAAATAGGTTGCCAGTTTGAAGTTACCAGTTCGAAGTTGCCAGTTCGAAGTTGCCAGTTCGAAGTTGCCAGTTCGAAGTTGCCAGTTTGAAGTTGCATAACTTCGGACTTCAAACTGGCAACTTCAAACTATCTGAATGTTGACACTTCACCCTGGCGTATCCACCTGTCATTTTCCCGGTTATACAGTGTGATCCATGCGCAGGTGAAATCAAGTTTCCGTTCGGTGTCATCTTCCATGGTCCTGGTTCCGGCAATTTTAACCTTCACGATAATCCAGGCCATGGAGCCATCTGCAGAGATTTTGATGATGGGTTCTTCAATATCCCGATATTCAGTAAAAGTTGTATTGATTAAGTAACTGGTAAACCGGTCCCGGATTTCAGATTTCTCGGGATAATTGATATCTCCATTGCTGACCTGCCAGTAATCATCGGCAAGGTCAAGGGTAAAGAAATCAATATCCCTGTTCTGATGGGCATCAATTAGGGTTTTATGCAAATGAAGAAGTTCGGTTTTGAGGGCTTCATGATCAACTGCTTGCCGGCAACCCCAAAGAAAATAACCGGCAAAAAAAATTGTTAAGAAGTAAAGGATTTTGTTCATGTCTGAAAAAGAATTTAATTCATTATTTTTAAACATTCAGAATCAATGTTACGGATTTTTTAATAAATATACGATGGATTCAAAAGATGATTTAACACTTGTAGAGGTATTTGCAGGTACAATGTGGGAAGCAGGACTGGTTAAGAGCATGCTCGAAGATGCCGGTATTCAAACATTTTTTAAAGATGATAAATGGGGTGCCTTCGCTCCCTGGCATGTTGCAGGTGGTGGTGCCGGCGCTATAAAACTCATGATCTCAAATAAGGATCTTGATAGTGCAAAGCCGATCATGGAACAATATTACGAAAATCTTAAGGAAAGATAATACTTCACGCAGATGAGTTTCAAGGATACACTCCTGGCCTCAAAGGTTATGCTTACAGAAGCAGGTATGATAGAGATGATCAAACGGCAAACTGCTTATCTTAATGCCATCGATGGAGCAGGAAGAGAAGACCTGTTTTATGGATACCAGTATGACAACCAGGCAACGCCACCTGAAGAAAATGAATACATGCTTGGATTCCTTGATATCTGTGAACAGAACAATGTGGAGGTTCTTGTTACGGATTATTGTTTTACCGAGTTTAAAATGGATGATTCATACAGCCAGAATCACAATCAGGATTTTATTTCATTCGCTGCCCCGGAAAGGGAATTAAATATCATACCTACCTATCCTGTACAACCATTTAATGTTAACACTAAAGATATCAATTATTTATCCGGGGCTAAAAATTTCCTTTATTTGATTAACACCGAACATTTCCCTGGCATGGAAGAATTCATAAATATAATGTCCGGTACAAATTATGACCTCTTACTAATCGACTGTTTTTATGAAGATATGGCTTTCACGGTATCAGATATCCAGCAGTTAAAAACCAAAAAGAATGGTGGAAAACGTCTCGTCATTTCGTATTTGAGTATTGGTGAAGCTGAGGCCTACAGGTATTACTGGAACCATTCCTGGAACAACGATCCTCCTGAATGGCTACGTGAAGAGAATCCTGATTGGCCTGGTAATTATAAGGTTTCTTACTGGGATCCTGCCTGGCAGGCGATCATCTATGGAAACGATGCCTCCTATTTAAAAATAATTCTTAACGCCGGATTCGATGGTGTTTACCTGGATATCATTGATGCCTTTGAATTAATACCAATCACAGCCTATTAATCCATTAAATATTAAAAAAATGAAAAAATTTATCAATCTAAGTATTTTTATTACAGTATCATTGTTGTTGTTGTCTGTAGCAGGATTGTCGAATAATTACAAATCTCAGGTGATGGGATCCGATACAATTAAAAACGAATCAGAAAAATTGGTTGTTTTATGGACCAGTGGAGATGCAGAAGTTGCCGAAAACATGGTTTTCATGTATACCTATAATTCCGTCAGGTTTGAGTGGTGGAAAGATGTAACCCTGCTGATCTGGGGGCCTTCCCAAAAACTGTTAACTGAAAACCAGGATCTTCAGGATTATGTTAAGAAAATGGATGAAGTGGGTATTAAACTTCTGGCCTGTAAAGCCTGTGCCGACAATTACGGTATTGCCGCAGAACTGGGGAAGCTTGGTGTGGAGGTGAGATATACCGGCACTGACCTGACGGAATTTATTAAAGGGGATTATCATCTGGTAACTTTTTAGAAGCTTGAAGTTAGAAGCTAGATATTAGAGAAGAAGACAGTTCTTCAATCAGTAAGGGATATAAACATTGTAACTATATTTTCCTGAATATCGAACACCGGACACCCATTAACGATTTTTGGAATTTGTTATTGGGGATTTGCCGGTTATTAAAACGTTACTTTATAGACAGACTCTAATTAATGTTATTTTTGCCAGTCTATGATCGATAGCAGCGAACAAAATACAAAAAAAACCATCCGCACTTTCGGGTGGGCTTCGTTTTTTAACGATATAGGCTCACACATGGTTTTCCCTGTCTGGCCCCTGTTTCTTTCCACGGTGTTAAATGCCAACATGACTGTTATCGGTTTTATAGATGGACTGGGCAATGCACTGGTTTCTGTTTCACAGGCCTTATCGGGTTATTATTCCGACAGGTTAAAAAGGAGAAAAATCTTTATCTGGACAGGTTATGTACTCGGTGCAATAGCCAGGATTGGATATGCATTATCAGTTAGCTGGCAAATGGTAATTCCTTTCAGGGTGCTTGACAGGACAGGAAAGATCCGGAGCGCTCCACGAGATGCTATTATTGCAGATATTTCAGAAAAAAAGAGGCGTGGTGGTAATTTTGGATTTCTCAGAGCAATGGATAACCTGGGAGCTTTTGTAGGAGTTCTTATCTGCATTCTTTTATTTGATCTGCTTGGTTATCGAATGTTGTTCTTTCTGGCAGCCATACCTGGAATTATCGGTGCCGGGCTTATAATTATAAATATCAAAGAAAGAAAGGCTCCCGGTATTAAAATTTATAAAGGGCTATCGTTGAAAGACCTGGATAGGAATTTTATTTTATTCCTGGTACTCAGTGGTATATTCGCCCTTGGAGCCTTCACTTATTCATTCCTGTTATTATTAGCAAAAGAGGTTGGCTTCCAGATTACTTTTATCCCTGTCCTGTTTTTAATCTATACAGCATCCGTATCATTGTTCTCCATACCTTTTGGAAGACTTGCTGATGTGATCGGAAGAAAATGGGTAATTGCCCTGGCATTTCTTTTCTGGGGCCTGGTTTGCCTGATGGTGATCTTATTCTCCAATTTAACCGGTATTATCATCTGTTTCATATTGTTCGGTCTTCACCGGGCAGCACTGGATCCTGTGCAAAAGGCTTTTGTATCTGATCTGGCCCCACCCGAATTCAGGGCCAGTTCACTGGGAGGTTACCAGATGGTAATTGGCCTGTGCGCATTACCTGCTTCTCTGATGGCAGGTTTACTATGGGATAAAATCAGCATTGAAACACCATTTTATGTTTCACTGGGATTGACAGCCATATCAATGGGATTGTTGTTATTTGTTAGAGAAAAATCATAAACAATTGCGGAAGGTCCTCGTTTATTGATTAGTGTTTTAATTAAAATTTATTAAATCGATGAAATACATTACCAAACCTTTTGATCGATTTTTCAGACTTGAAACTTCTTCAAGTATTCTGCTATTATTGTTTACTGGGCTGGCATTGATCATTGCAAATACCCCCCTGTCGGATCTGTATCATGAAGTATTGCATTATAACTTTTCAATTGGAATTGCAGACGAAATGGTATCCAAACCGATCATCCTATGGATCAACGATGGTCTGATGGCCATTTTCTTTTTTGTGATCGGGCTGGAGATCAAGCGGGAAATCATTGTTGGTGAGCTATCAAATTTTAAGAAGGCCTCTTTGCCCATCTTTGCTGCAATTGGGGGTATGGTCGTTCCTGCTGTTGTGTTTCTTCTTATCAACAATAAGCCGGAAACAATGAATGGATGGGCTATCCCAATGGCAACCGATATCGCCTTTACACTGGGGATATTGAAGTTACTGGGTAACCGGGTACCTTTAGGATTGAAAGTTTTCCTTACTGCTTTTGCTATCGTTGATGACCTCGGTGCAATCATCACCATAGCCCTGTTTTACAGTAGTGCCATTAAATGGAATCTTGTTATTATCGCCCTGTCCCTGATAGCGGCCCTTTTATTGCTCTACCGCTTTGGCCTGTATTCCAAGTATTTCTTTTTCCTGGTTGGGGTGGTTGTCTGGTTCCTGTTCTTAAAATCAGGGGTACATGCAACCATTGCCGGCGTTCTGATGGCCTATACCATTCCAATCAGAAGGAAAATCAATGTAAGAAAGTTTAAAAATAGTATTACAGAAGCCCTGGCCGTATTTATACAAACACATCAAAGCAGGAAAAAGATGATACTCTCAAAAACCGAAACCGGGGCGATCGACAGCATGGAGCAGGCAACTGAAATGGTACAGTCTCCACTGCAATATCTCGAGAACAGGTTGCATGGCTGGACTGTTTTTATGATCATGCCGATCTTTGCATTTGCCAATGCAGGTGTAACTTTTATTGACCAGGACCTTACCAATATCAATTTAAGTCTTGCCATAGTATTGGGGCTGGTAATTGGAAAATCAGTTGGGATTTTCCTGTTCTCCTATATTGCCATAAAAACCGGAATCTCTGACAAAATAGAGCAGGTGAACTGGGGTAATATTCTGGGTGTGGGATTCCTGGGTGGATTGGGTTTTACCATGTCATTGTTTATCACAAATCTCGCCTTCACAGGGATTCATCTGATAGATGCTTCCAAAATCGGAATCCTTATTGGTTCTTTGGTTGCAGGATTGATGGGGTACCTGATACTAAGATATTCCCTTGTCAATAAACCGGAAGAATTACAATAACCCCATAACTGATCAGTTGTTCAAACTCTGCCGTTTCTTAGCCAGTAAGCCCAATCTGGCCGACCGTTATCTTCGGCTACTATTGCAGCTGTATAGTGATCATAAGGAAGGATAAATTGATCAAAGATGATCCTGTCCTGGTTACCGCAGACGGAAACAATGTCCCGATTACGCATTAGACTTGCTGTTCCTTCCGGATCAAGTGGACCCTAAAGGGTATCCCCCAGGTTAATGATTCTTTTAATATTTCTTTTTCCCAGGTCTTCCAGAATGGCTTCAAGTGCCCAGCGGTTGCCGTGGATGTCGGAGAGGATGGCGATTGAGTTGGTTGTCATGGATTAAGTTTTGGTAAAGGTAGGGAAAGTAGTACCTTATAATTTAACTTCTGTCATATTTTGGCAGAAAATTAGTAATTCAACGCTGGAATTATTGCCAGTTCTTTAATTTTTTCTCCAAGTAGTATTGTTTCTTTTGCCAATTTTGTAACATAATACTTATATGTATTTGCAACTTTTTTTATCAGGCCATGATAGCTAAGCTGTGTTAATAGCCTGGATACTTTTCCGGATGAAAAATAAGGCAAATGTCTTCGGATATCTTTGTTTCTGAATCCAGGAATATTAAACTCCCCTCTCAATACAGTCATCAATAATTTCATGTGATTTTTATCAAAATAATTGAATCCCTGGTATTTTCTAATTAAATATTGCTGTGGCATCAGTTTTAATCACCAGCGTGCCGCTATTGTTAATTGTGGTGTTTCCTTCAACAACCAGATTATAATCGGGCATAATGTTTACAATAACACCTCCAGCATCCGGTGTCCCGATCGTGAAATCATTATTACATTGCACGTGGCCATAAAAACTGACAGTATCTGCTACTAAATTCCTTCCAGGTAAGAATGCTGTTGCGATCTCCAGCATTGAAACAATCAGAACATGTGCATCGCTTGGTGTAAAAATGCGTGTAGTTTTTCCTTTGTTAATAATTGATACTATCTGAAAAAATGCATGTGGTGAATATCCTGTATAAATATCCTGATTACCATTACCATTGACAATAAATTTACCATTACCATGATTATAATTGCAACCCGACAGATCTACGTTCCCTCCAAATTCCATATCATGGCCATTTTGATTCAATGTACCATTCGATTGAAAATTCCCTTGCACGGCTAATTTCGCCATCAGTTCATAAATTCCATCACCTGTAAAACTCACCTGATTAAGTTCGTTGTTTCCAGGATTAAATTGAACGGTGCTGCTACCGGATAATACCACACTTGAAGAATTGCTGACTGATCCACCCGAAAAATCAACATTGCCACTACTTTCAATTTTTTTGTTATTCGCATCAATATTCCCATCCTGCAAGTGCATATCTTTGGTCATCATATCGGAATTCACATGAAAAGTAGACCCATCTGATTTGTTTACTACAATATTCACCACACCTTCTATCATCAGATTAGCATCAACATAATCCTGAGTATGACTTCCCTGGAAGTTTATAGTACCATCGGCAATTACTCCCCTGTTACCATTCCGAAAATCACCGTTTAAACTAATAGTATGGCCATTCAGATCAACAGTACCTTTATATTGAATACAGAAGTCATTGCATTCAACATTGCCGTTAAGTAAAACATGGTGTGGTTTTCCCCGCCAGATAATAACATTGTCGTTTGGCCCAGGCACCTTCCCTAAACTCCAGTTGGCAGGATCATTCCAGTCTGTACTAACAGCACCATTCCATTCATTATACTCCTTATCAACAACTCCTGGTGTTGTAGGATCGTAACGTTCATCGTCATAAAAATCGGTAATAACTTCAACAAGACGCGTAACAGACCCATACAGATTACTGTTTGTAATATTTGGGTTCGTATTTGATACAAAACCAGGATTTTCCGCAACTGAATTCGAATCCTGTTCACTGGCAGAACGCCATGCGGTTAGATCAATGCAGGAAGTACTTCCCCATTTACCGAAAGTAGAACCGGTCGTAAACAGGTCATTGTGATCACTTTTTTCCAGGTAATCATTGTCGGCAGCAACCTGGTTTACATTAATGCCTGGTATACATCCGTAAATAATGTTGTTTATAATTTTAATAAATCCAAAAAATTCATCAGTCCAATCAGCCTCTACTTTTACCCCTGACTCTTCGCTTAGCCTGGAAGTGTTGTTGTTTCTACCTGAAGTGTAAGTATTAATACTGTTATGATATATACCCTGATGACCGGTGTTTCTGATATAAATGCCAATGGTCTCGATGTCGGCATCAGGCAGGCTTACGAAATTGTTCGCAACAAGGCCTTTGTTTACCTCAGTACCATAACAATGATACAGGTATATACCATGCAGGCTATTCATCCCATGAAGCAATACTTTATTCTTGGTTATTTCAATATCGTTGTGGCAATAGCTGGCTTTAATCCCTACTTCGGCATTGCTTGTATCTTCGCCAGTAATTGTATTTCTGCTTATTATAACTGCATCCTGATATTCCGTTTCTATACCACAGTAGTAAAAGTCCTCTATTGCAATATGAAAAAAACTGTTTCCTGTTTCCAGTGTAGCGGCATCCCCACCTTCAAAGTATATCCCTGTGCTGCCAAAGCGGATGGTATCGTATTCGATGATAATATTCGATGCCATGTTAGAAGTTCCTCCCTCTCCATATATCACAGCATAATCATCGCTTGTTGAGCTTACATCACGGCCAAGGATATTACAGAATTTCAGTATGATGTTTTGTGTCTCTCCTTTAAACACAATAACCCGACCGTATGGGGATGTTCCTGTACTTTGAATAGTCATATCAAGGAAACTGATATAATCGCTGCCATCAAAGTTAACCACATAGTTATCCGAAGAGGATGGCTCAAACTGCAAAGTAACATCGTCATAGTAGCCGGTTGATGATTGAAAGGTAATGGTGTCATTTGCTGAGGTGCCGTCGATTTCTGCAAATGATATTTGTTCCGTATAAGTTCCTGATGTTATGGAAAAAGAAACTGGTCCGATTATACCAAGCTCATTTAAATCGTTAACAGCACCGGTAAATGAAGCATAACTACTTCTGGCACCTATGGTGTAACTTCCCGCCAATGGTAATGACAATGTCCGGGAGCCAGCCGGGGCAGTTGTTGTGGGCATCTGGCTTGCGCCATTAATGATAAAAGAAATACACTCAGCATCAATCACCTCGCCTGTTGTTGCTCCTGATTTTGTGTCGAAAGTAAGCCAGAAATAATTTGTGCCTTCCGAAAGCTCCTGTGTACCAGTAATATCAAAATTGCTGGTCGTAGGAAGCGTATGGTCCGAACCAAACTGGGTATTTGCTGAAAAGCTGCTGTCTGTTCCTGTATACCATATTCTGGCGTTTTCAATATTGTTGGAAACAGGCGTGCTGGATCCATTTGCATTAATGGTAAAGCTGGTTAAGCTAACAGGATTGTCTGCTCCTGTTGTTTCTATTTCCATACCAATTACCTGGCGGTTGGTTTTTCCGGCTGCGATGTTCAGGGTGTTTTGCGTAATGCCGGATGTCGTGTATATCATATTGGGGTAAATAAATACATCATCCATCTGGAGTTCTTCATACCCCGAATCTTCATTAAAAGTAACTTTGATGACCAGGTTGGTGCATGCAGCTACCGCCTGCACTACAGTATCCTTCGAGAAATCATCAATGAGTGTATGGGTTCCCGATCCATGCCCATTCCAGTCTGGTATAAGAACAAAATCACCACCATCTAACTGGTAGTGCACATCAATATAATCATCGGGTTCCATGCTTGAATATTCATAAAACTTGATGCTGAATGTTACGCCATTGGTGTAGGCAGATACATTAATACTTTCACTAAGCCATATTGCAGGGCCATCTAAATCCTTCGACTTCAGCCTTTCGTTATCGGTTTTGATATAATCACTGGAATTGGATAAAGTACACCCTGAAACGTCCAGTGACCATTTTGTAACACCGGCAGGATAGTCTCCAATATTTACTGCACCCGGCCCCTCAATACCGGTTCCTTCAACATAAGTCGAAAAATCTTCCGACCAGATCAATGTTTGACCTGAACAGAAAACTGACATTCCTAATAGAAAATATGATAAAAGAATACATCGGGAAGTTAATGTTTTCATGATTGGTATTTGCTTGGTGAATTTCATTGGATCTTTTTACTTGTTAGATTCAAAGATATGGTGAAATGTTTTGTTTGTCAATGGTTTAAGTACAAGTTGTCCGGTTCGTGCTATACTTTGTCCGATTCGTTACACGCGATGATCGCAATTACATTATTGGGATCCGGAACTTCAGGATCATCTGATTTCATTCCAGCATAATTTGCATTTGAGAAACAAGTTATACTAACCAAGATCCATACAATTAATGTTATGGGAAAATAGGGATAATCAGTGTTAATTTGTATCTTCAGTTGAAGGATGGTTTGAAAATTCAGCAGGTGACATATCAAACATGTTTCTGAAGAGACGGGTGAAATAGTAAGGATTATTAAATCCAACTGCTGCGGAAATTTCCGCAATACTGTTGAATGCCTGTTTAGATAAAAGCTCTTTGGCCTGAAGCAAACGTATTTGCCTGATAAATTCAACAGGGGGGAGTCCTGTCAAATCCTTGATCTTTCTACGTAGTTGTCTTTCGCTAAGAAAGGCTTTATCGACGAGGTCATTGATACTGAATGAAGGATCGGAAATATTATCGATTACCGTATCCCGCATTTTTTGTAAAAACTCCTTATCGGCTGAAACCAGATCGGGATTGTCAAATTCGATTGAAAGAACCTTTTTGCTGAATTTCTCCTGCAGGTTCTGCCTTGTTTCCAATATATTGTGGATACGGGTTTTTAGTTCTTCAAGGCTGAAGGGTTTCGTTAAATAATCATCTGCCTTTGCTTTTAAACCCACAATACGGTCCTGTTCACCTGCACGTGCTGTTAGCAATATGAAAGGGATATCAGCTGTCTGTTTATTATTCCTGACCTCATGTAAGAACTGGACTCCATCCATCTCCGGCATCATCAGGTCGGAGATAATAAGATCTGGAGTACTTTCCTCCACTTTACTTAAACCTTCTTTACCGTTAGTGGCCTGGATCACATTGTAGTCCTTTGAAATATGGCCTGCGATATAGTTTCTCATGTCCAGGTTATCTTCGACAACCAGAATATTAAGCTCATTTATATGCACCTTATCTTTGATTGTTTCTGCAAGCTGGGAATTTTGAACATGGTCGATTTCTTCAACAGTATGAGAAATATCCGTTTGGGGAATTTCAACAATCTCATCAGGGGATAAATGATCTGTGCCTTTCGGGAGTTTAATGGTGAAGGTTGAACCGATGTTTACTTCACTTTCAACAGTGATAGTACCACCATGCAGTTCTACCAACTCTTTTGCTAGCGACAGGCCAATCCCCGTACCCTCATATTTCCTTACCGATGAACTATCAGCCTGGTAGAACCTGTCAAAAATAAACGGGATATCTTCTTTCTTAATGCCGGTGCCTGTATCTGTTATTATTATTGATGCGAATAAACCCGATACAATTTCAGTTTCATTTTTCCCGGTATCCTCTAACAATACTGAAATTTTCCCTTGCTCATCCACAAATTTAAAAGCATTCGATAAGATATTATTCAATACCTTCTCTAACTTTTCTTCATCAACATACAGGAATAATTCATCAACATTAGTACTGAATTTAATGTCGGTTAATTTACCCGCCGAAGCGAATGAATCGATAATTCTTTTCACGAATGGGATTACATTGGTATTTGTAGTCCGAAGGGATAATCTCCCTGCTTCTAACTTTGAAAGGTCAAGTATTTGTTCGATAAGCTGTTGTAAACTATCTGCATTTCGCAACGAAAGTTTGAGATTTTTATACGCTGCCGGTGATAATTTTGATTTATTATCATTTAGATAATCTTCAAGGGGGCCACGGATAAGCATTAATGGGGTGCGAAATTCGTGTGAAATATTTGCAAAAAACCTCGATTTAACCTTATCTGATTCTTTTAACTTTTCTGCCTGGTATTCAATTTTTGATTTTTGATTCTCAATCTGTTTGTTTTTTTCTGCCAGTGCCGTGTTTTTTTCTTCAAGTTGTTTATTGGCTTTTCTTTTTATAACAAACCTGCTGTATATAAAAATTGACAGCGTAAGTACCAGAATAGAAACTGCAATCAGGTAATTCCTGAAATATCTTTGATTTTCCAGTTGTGTACTTTGAAGTTCCTTTTCTTTTGTTAATAATTGTATTTCATGTTCTTTCTTTTCTGTTTCGTAAAGAACTTCTGCCTGGGCAATTTTTTGTGATGATTCTTCACTGAAAAGACTGTCTCTCAACGTTGAGTATTCCTTAAAGTATTCAAGCGCCTTATTGTAATTTCCAGTTGATTCATATAAGCGGGAAAGGGATTGAAGTGAATATGCTATGTAATTTTTATTATCAATCTCAGTAAACAGATCCAGTCCATTCTTCAGGTTTACAAGTGATTTTTCGTAGTTGTGTAGTTCTAAATAAGCAAGGCCGATTTGCATGTAATCATAGGCAAGGCCTAACTTATTACCTAATGCTGATTTAATATCCCTTGACCTGGAAAAATAACTGATAGCTTTCTCATATTCGGCCTGGTTTAGATAATTATATCCAATACATGATATCGTCACAGCAGCATTGTTCATGTCATTTTTTTCTTCAAAGATCTCCAGTGCTTTAATATGGTATTCCATTGCTTTTTCAGGTTCACCTTTCTGCTGATAAACATTCCCCATGTTAGAATAACAACTTGCAATACCAAAATCATCATTCAGATCAAGCCTGATTTTTAAAGATCTTTCATAATAATCCAATGCTTTGGAATAATCACCAAGGTTGAAATAAATGATGCCGATATTGCTTAAAGCCAGGCCCATTCCCATCATATTATTGCTTTCTTCCTGCATCTTTAAAGAGCGGAAATAGTACTCGAGTGCTCTGTTGTAGTCGCTTAATATGCTATAAACCAATCCAATGTTGTTTATCAGGGTTCCTTCCCGGTCGGGTTGGTTTAATTGTTTGTATATTGACAGTGATCTATGATACCACGATAAGGCCGTATTGTATTCTCCAAGGTAGTATTTTACGGTTCCCATTGTATTTGCCGCGCTTCCAATTGCTGCACTATCACCACTTATCTGTGACAATTGAATCGCTTTTTGACAATTTTCTGCTGCAAGTTCAAATTTTCCGGTGTTTTTGTAAATAATCCCAAGATTGTTAAAGGCCTTGCTGACACCCCTGTCAAAATTCAACTCTTCTCCAAGTGCCAGCGCTTCCAGGGCATACTCTTCTGCTTTGCCGGCATCAGAGTAATTCAATTCATAGGACAGGGTATTCAGTAGATTAATCCTGTTTGTATCGTTTTGTGATTCCAGAAGGTTTAGCTCCAGGCTGTCAATCCTGGTTTTTATACGATCAGATTCTTGTTGGCCTGATATTTTAAAAGGGTAATTAAGGAAGCTCAGAATAATTACTATCACTGATGTACTGATTATTCTGAAATTTATCATTCTGTTGGAATTTATTTGTTATTTGGTATTTAAGATTTGTTATTTATTATTTTCCTCTATCATTTTTTGTAGTTCCTTAACCTTATCTCTAAGTTCTTTAATCCTGAATTCCCGTCCAACGAAGAGTTTGTTAAATCGCTCCAGTTCTTTGTTCTTAAGTTCAAGTTCTTTTGTGCGTTCATGGACCAACTTTTCAAGTTGCTGTCCGTGCTCTGTCCGTTCTGCCTCCGTATTTTTACGCTCGGTTATATCCTGGTCGGTACCGTATGCAGAGGTTGCCTTTCCATTTTTATTGCGTTCGATGCGATAACGAGCGAGCAAAAACCTTACATCACCATCCTGTCTCACAATCCGGTATTCTGACGAAAATTGATCATTGGAGGAAGCTATCGCCTCTTTAAATGCACCGTCGTGTATTTTACGGTCCTCGGGATGAATACAGCCGAGGTGTTTTTCATAATCCGGGTTGGTGTTTAAGGGAAGGTCATGAATCATATACTCATTATCCGACCACCATTCCTGTCCGGTTTTAACATCATGGTACCATGAACCAATAGCACCTATTTTCTCTGCCTCATTGAGCCTGTCCAATGATTTTCGCAATGAAGATTCGGTTTTCTTACGCCTGGCAATTTCCTTCTCCAGCTCGTTGATGCTTACCTTCAGATTTTGTTCTGCTATTTTCTGACCGGAGATGTCAGACCCAATAAAGATCACGGAACTGATATTCCCTGCGGCATCATGAAGAGGTTGAGCTTGTGTCCTGTACCAACGGTTATGCCCTTTTAAAACGGTCTGGCTTTCCCGGATCCGCCCCTGTCCTGTCCTGATGATTTCACAAAGTCCGGCAAGGTGAACTTCAGCAACATCCCCGGGGAATGCGTCAAACAGGGATTTATTCATAAAATCTTCAGGTTGTCCCCCGAGCTGTTGGGCAGCAGCTTTATTGATAAACAAAAAAACACCGCTGGCATCAAGTTGGAAAATAGGCGTATTAATAGCCTCGACGAATTGACGAAATTGATCATCACGTGCAATATGCTGTGCCTCATTTGTGGAAGATCCGGGCCGCTTATTTTCCTTATTTGTTTCCCGTATTTGTTTCCTGAGGTTGGAGTTTTCGCTCTGAAGCTCCTTGTAGGTTGGTTTTCTTTGGTTCATGCCTGTGGGATTTTAAAAGATCGCTGATTTATAACATCCTTACTCTTATGCATAAAGTTATCATTTTTTATGAAACGAAATTCAAAAACTGCCTGGCCTGCAAAATCGCCAGACACCAGTATAATATATTCACTCTAAACAGCCGCTGTAGCTTCTACCTCTATCAAACACCCAAAATGCAATTCCCCTGTGGGAACAATACTCCGGGATGGTTTATGATTTCCGAAGAATTTACTATAAACTGCATTTACCCGGTCCCAGAGCGCAATATCGGGAATATAGATTCTCATTTGAATTATCTTTTCCCTTGAACTTCCCGCTTCATTCAGGATCAGGTCAACATTTAACAGTGCCTGTAATGTTTGTTCTTCTATTGTGTCAGGAATCTTTTTTGTTTCAGGGTTCAATGGCAATTGCCCCGAAAGGTATAAAATTCCATTATGCTCAATAACCTGTGAATAATGGCCATTGCTGGCCGGCATTTTTTCGGTGTTTAATATTCTCATTTTATATTATCATTTATTATCAGAATACAAGTTTAATAATGGTTTCTTCATCGGGTATGGATGTGGCACTGATTTCAGCACCATGCAGCCTCATGATTTGTTTCGAAAGGCTTAACCCGATACCTGATCCACCATCCCTGGTTGAAAAATAAGGGATAAAAATATTCTCCATCAGATCTGCATCCATCCCTTTCCCATTGTCACTCACCTCAATAATTTTCAGGTCATCGTTCAAATAGGCTATGATCCCGATTTGAGGTTTGACAGTTTCAACGAGAGCATGGATTGAATTTTTTAACAGGTTGATCAGAAGTTGTTCTATCATTTTCTGGTCACACCTGATCGTCATATCATTGGATTCGACGGAGGTTGCCAGTGTAATTTTCTTTATGGTGAGTTCTTCCTGAAAAAGGGAATGAATATTTTGAATGAGATCGTTAACATGAACAATAGCAAATTTAGGTTCAGGCAATTGCATGGCGTTTCGATAGTTCTCGACGAATTGTGTAAGTCCCATACTACGGTTCTTTATGGCCAATAACCCTGTATAAATATTTTGAATGATCTGTTGATCCACTTCAGCTGCATCCACAGCTTTCGCTCCTTTTTCAATAGAACGAAGAAGTGTTGATGATAACAGGTTAACTGGGCTGAGTGAATTCATGATCTCATGGTTAATAACCCTGATGATCTTTTGCCAGGCATCGATCTCATTCTGTTCAATCTCAGAACGGATATCCTGTATGGAAACCAGCCTGATGGTATTCTCTTCAATCTTCATAATGCTGGCTTTCAGGGAGAGTTGCAGCTTTTCTGCGCCGGTCATAACAGCGATAAGTTCAGTCTGACCTGCCCTGAGTTGCAGCAGTAATTCAGGAAATCCATTCTTGATATCCCCCAGGTTCCTGATTGTATGAAGGTGCTGTAGTTTCAGTAGATCCAGCAGCGCTTTGTTTATTAGCAATACCCTGCCCGATTGGTCATAGGCGATCAATCCGATGCCAACATGCTGAATGGCGCCCGACAGAAACTGGTACTCTTTCTCTTTTTCAATCTTTACCTGCTTGAACTGGTCAATGATGTTATCGAATGAACTGTATAAGTTTTTAAATTCACTGTATTTGCCGGCCGAGGAGAATACGGGCAAGTTATGTTCATATTTAAATGAATCAAGGAATCGTTTCAGGTTTCTGCTTACCCTGTTGATATAGTTAATGAGCAGGATTATCTGAAGTATGATGATCAACAGGAGGGAATATCTTGTGATAAGCAAATAATCCATAATGAAGGTATATGCAAATGCAAGTGATACCAGCACAATCAGGATTATCTGCAACACAATATAAATGTAGAATCTGTTAAAGACCATATTTTTTTATTTTGTCGTATAGCGTGGTTCTGTTGATGCCAAGTTTTCTGGCCGTTAAAGTAATATTGCCTTTAAAACTTTCAAGGGCTCTGAGGATTATTCTTTTCTCATGTTCGGCAAGGTTGAACATGCTATGATCTGATGGTGGGGAAGCCGATGGGGATTTAATAAAAAAGTTCCCCGAAGTCAGGGTAGAAGAATCTGACATGATAACAGCTTTCTCTATTGTATGCTGTAGTTCCCTGACATTGCCGTACCATGGTTGCCTGGAAAGATGATCCAACGCTTCCTGGCTTACCCTGATCTCATTGCGTTGATACTGGTTTCCAAAATGAACTACGAAATATTGAACCAGTTCCGATATATCATCAACTCTGTCACGCAATGGTGGTATCTCGATCTGTATGGTGTTGATCCTGTATAGCAGGTCTTCCCTGAACTTTTGTTCCTTAACAAGTTTATCAATATTCTGATTGGTAGCACAAATCAACCGGATGTCGACAGCAGTTGTGTTATGTGCACCAACTCTGGTAATTTCCCTGTTCTGTATGGCAGCAAGTAATTTCGTTTGCAGCGGTTTTTTGAGTTCCCCTATTTCATCCAGGAAAAGGGTTCCTCCCGAGGCGATTTCAAACCGCCCGGCCCTGTCTGCCCGGGCATCTGTAAATGCTCCTTTAACATGCCCAAACATTTCACTCTCAAACAGGCTTTCACTCAGAGATGATATATTTACATTTACAAATATCTCTTCCGCCCTTTTTGACCTGTTATGGATTTCTCTGGCAATAACTTCCTTGCCTGTTCCATTCTCACCAAGGATAAGAATATTGGCATCGGTATCTGCAACCTTATCGATCGTTTCCATAATCTGCTTCATTTGATCCGATCTTCCGGGGCAGAAGTGATCCTGGCGGTTGGCCTTCTCATTAAGGTGCTTTTGCTTGTTCTTCAATTTCTTAATCTCAAGCTTCGATTTCCTGATTTTATAGGCAGCAAGAATAGTGCTCAGAATTTTGTCCTCCTCCCACGATTTCTGGATGAAATCAATGGCACCTTCCCTGATGGATTTCACGGCCAGTTCAACATCTCCATATGCAGTAATAAATACAATACAGGCTTCTGGGTCATTCTCAAGTATTTTTCGCATCCAGTAGATCCCTTCATTGCCTGAATGAATTCCTGCTGTAAAATTCATGTCGAGCAAAATGACATCAAATTCAGATTTCCCTACTAATCCCGGTATGAGATTAGGATTTGATATGGCTGTTACGGTTAGAAAATGGGGAGATAACAATAACTTTAATGCTGTTAACAAATCTTTGTTATCATCAACGATCAGAATTTTACCCTCATTTTTAATCATATACCGGAAAATTAAAGTAAATTAAGCATGATTTGTTGAGAAAAACAACAACAGTGTTGGAATTTCCAACATCCGAAATTGTATAGTTATCCTAGTACGCACGTTATGAGGCAGTTAATATTATGGCATCCTGTTGGCAACAAATGAGGAAAAATTTCAAATTATGTGGGGAAATTATTTAAAAATAGCATTTAGAAATCTTATCAGGAACAGGGTGTTTTCTGCGATTAATATTTTCGGATTGGCCATAGGGATGGCAGGATGTATCATCCTTATGCTCTGGATCGAGGATGAACTAAACTATGACATCTTTCTTGAAAACAAAAATGAGATCTACAGGGTAATGAGTTATGGGACAAGGTACATGCAGGAGGGCTTTGATGGTTCTCCAGCTCCCCTTTCCCTTTTCGGACGTGAGATGATCCCTGAAATTATAAATAGTACAACCTTCGAAGATGTTGGAGAGGTTTTAATAAAATATGAAGATCATGGGTTTTATGAAAAGGGAGGTCTTGTTGTGGACACGACTTTTTTTGATATGTTCTCATTTAAGATACTGAAAGGAGATCCTGAAACATTTTTTGATGATCCATACAGCATCGTGATTAGTGAGAATATGGCTGAAAAATATTTCGGCTCTGTTGATGTGCTCGGGAAGGTAATGGAAACAAGTGGCCTCCAGATCAAAGTTACGGGTGTTATCAGTGATATACCTTTAAATTCGACCCTTCAATTTGACTATGTGGTTCCATTTACCCTGTACCAGGAATTTGATTATCCTTTTTCCTGGGGGCGGTTTATGTATGCTACTTATGTTCAGATAGGCGATAATGCAAATGTGGATACTGTCGCCTCAAAACTAACTGAGGTAGCCAGAAGCCAGAATTGCCCCCAGGTACTGGATGGTGTATCTTTTACGCTTCAGACAATGGATGCTGTCCACCTTGATGGTAAACATAACATATGGAGGCCTTTTTACAAATCGGTAGATAAACGATACATTTTTGCATTTTCAATCATTGCCGTGTTTATCCTGTTAATCGCCTGTATGAATTATATAAACCTGACAACAGCCCGTGCAGAACGAAGGTCAAGGGAAGTTGGACTGAGAAAAGTTGTAGGGGCCGACCGCCGGAAGATCATCAACCAGTTTTTGGGCGAGTCAATGCTGGTAACTTTAATCTCTATTATTATCGCCCTTATCCTGGTTGAACTTATCAGGCCGGGATTTAATGTGCTTACAGATAAACAGCTTATTATAAATTATACCGACTGGACATTTATGCTGGGTGTGATCGTGATATTCCTGGTCACCGGGCTCATGGCCGGAAGTTACCCGGCATTTATCCTGTCGTATTACAACCCCATTAAAGTATTAAAAGGATTGGGCAGGGGTGGCAGTGGGGGATCCGCGTTCAGAAGGGTCCTTGTGGTTTTCCAGTTTGTAATAGCATCAGGACTCATTATCGGATCCATCGTAATATACCAGCAGATGAGGTTTATAAGAAATAAAAATCTTTGCTTTGAGAAAGAACATGTGGTTTATATCCCCCTGAAGGAGAATCTGGGTAAAGAATATAAATATGTTAAAAACGAGCTGTTGAATGATCCGAATATCCTATCTGTATCCGCAGCAAGTTATTTATCGGCCTTCGACAATAATCGTTGTAGCGGTTGCTTTACCTGGGACGGATATACCGATGAAAATGAAGTGGATTTTATACAGATGACTGTTGACTTTGATTATTTCAAAACCCTTGGTATCCCGCTTGTAGATGGAAGAGCTTTTTCATCGGAATATTCTACCGACTCCACACTTGGTTTTATGGTGAATGAATCTGCTGTAAAAGATATTGGCGTTAATAACGTCCTGGGCCTGTCCTGTAAATACGGAGGATACAACAGCACCCTTAGAAGCGGTCAGGTTATCGGGATATTCAAGGATGTTCATTCAAGGTCGTTGCGTCATGAAATCGATCCGAAAGTGGTATGGATTATGCAGGATCCCGGAGAACATGATTCGAGAGGTGTTATGCTGGTGAAAATAAATGGTGCACAGGTGGGGAATGCTATCCAAAGCCTGGAAGAACTGTGGAATAAGATTAACAGGATAACCCCTTTCGAATTCCATTTTCTCGACCGGACTTATGAAGAACTATATAGTCAGGATAGACGAATAGGACAAATTGTTCTGTATTTCACGATACTTGCAATCATTATTTCCTGCCTTGGTATATTTGGCCTTGCAGCTTTTATGGCAGAACGAAGGACCAAAGAAATTGGGGTAAGAAAAGTCAATGGGGCCGGAATAGGGAACATTGTCTGGCTGATGTCGAAAGAATTTTCAAGATGGGTGATCATTGCCTTTATTATTGCCTGTCCGCTGGCCTGGTACTTTATGGATAAAGTACTTAACAATTATGCCTACAGGATAGATATTGGCGCCGGTATTTTCATCATCGCGTTCCTGATGGTATTTATTATAGCTTTCGTATCGGTGGGTTACCAGGCGTTTAAGGTGGCCAGGGCGAACCCGGTGGAGGCATTGAGGTACGAATAAGGCAAAAGTCCGTCTGCCGGCTCAACGCTTACCCAGAACAAACCAACATTGTTTATGGATAAAAGTTGCAGGTTGCGAGTTGCAGGTTACAGGTTAACCTTCAAGCAAAGTCGAGGGGCAAACCAGTAAAGTGGTAGCGAACTCTTTTTCTGATTCGAAATTGGGATTTTGTCATCATCCCTTTATGAGCGCCTTAATCACGGATTTATTTACTCGGGATAACCACTGCCAGAAGCATCGTGTTGTTATAAAAAGTAATATTCAAGGTTAATGAATAGCAATGGTCATACTGACGATCTAGCCAAAGGCGAGAGAGGAAGGACCTCCTTGCGGATGGTGATAAGTTGTTAAGATGCAATTTAAAACTTCCCCATTTTTAATATCTTTGCCGGCTTTAATACATTCAACTATGAAGATCACTAAGTTATTTTTAATCATATTGGTAGCCCTGTTGACAGCCTGTTCAACAGGCCTCAACATTACCACACTATCCGAGCAGGCAAAGAACGAATACACCGCAGGTAATTATAAATTATCATTATCCCAATGGCAAAATATTATAAATGAGTTGAAGTCAAAAAACAAAGCGGTTGAGGGTTATATTTATGCAGAAGCCGGCAGGGCGGCTATGCAACTTGGTAAAACGGATCAGGCCCTGGATTATTTCCAGGAGGCAGAATGGGCGGATTATGCAGATCCTAAGATGTATGAAATGAGAGCCCATGGATATCTCGCGATAGATAACCTTTCAAAAGAAATAGATGCCCTGATCTATTATGTTGAGCACTATCCTGAAGGCGAAGATATCATGGATGTTCAAACCCGCTTGTTTGAGGCATACGTGAAAAGCGAAAACTGGGAAATGGCTTTACTGATATGGCCTGATATCGAAAATCGTGCAAGTTCATGTTTGGCATTGCTTGAGCAATATTTTCTTGTTAATAAAGAACTTGGCAATGATGATGTCTGTGATGACCTGGCCAAACAGTTTCTAGAATTTGACAAAGAAAATATCACCGGACTGGAATGGCTGGCTGAAAAATATTTCTGGCTGGCAGAAAATAGGTACCAGGAACATTTACAAGTTTATGAACAAAAAAGGACTACCAGGAATTATAACAATTTGCTGAAAGCCATAGAAAAGTCAAACGGGGAGTTTAATATTGCACTGGAATATTTTCTGACCTTATATAATCTTACCGAAGAATCAGGGTATGCTAAATTCATTGGTAATATCTATCTACGCTTTGATGATAAGCAAAAGGCGGATTATTATTATAAGTTGGCTGGTTGAGCTTCAATTGTAAAATATTGGTACCTCTCTGTGTAACTTTGTGTCTTCTTTGTGAAGCTTTGTGTAATAGCTTTTTCACGGAGTTACACAAAGAATCACAGAGTTTCACAAAGATTAAGCCGGGAGCTTTCAAAGAGTATTATTGAATACTAATGATCCCTGTCCAGCCACCTCCAGCTACAAGGTTTAATTCCACAGTGGTTGTATTATCCGCTTCCTGGATATCTTTTATATAATCTTCAGCATTCTTAGAGGCATTAATTCCATCCCTGAAAAATTCGAGATTGTATTTTCCTTCAGGAAGGAAGGATAAATCAAGTTCAGCAGAATATGGATCATTTCCTGTCATTGCGCCGATATACCAGTTTTCACCTTTCCTTCTGACAATAACAATATGCTTCCCAACAGCAGACTCAGGCACCATGGTTTCATCCCAGGTAGTCGGAATTCTTGAGATGAAATCGGTGCATTCATTTTCTTTGTAATAGTTAGTAGGATTATCGCACAACATCTGCAGCGGGCTTTCATAAACAACATACATGGCAAGCTGATGACAACGGGTCCCCATGCTCATCGGCCTGTTCCAGCGGGGCAAAAAATTCTTTTCATGGGCATTGATCATAGCACCGGGAGTATAATCCATGGGACCTGCAACCATACGGATAAATGGAAGGGTGACATTATGTTCCGGAGTCTGATCACTGCACCATTTGCTCTGCTCCAGGCCACGTAATCCTTCATAACTTAAAATATTCGGATATGCCCTTCTCATCCCGGCAGGTTTAAAGGCACCATGAAAATCAACAATAAGTCTTCTTTTAGCAGCGGCCGCTGCAATCTTTTCATAATAGTTAACCATATCCTGGTCGGCACGTTGCATGAAATCGACTTTGATACCTTTAACGCCCCAGGATGAATAAAGATCAAGAATTTCATCCAGCGAATTTAAAAGGGGTTTCCAGAGTACCCAGAGAATAACCCCGACTCCTTTATCCTTTCCAACTTCAACCAATTCTTCAACATTAATCTCATCCCTGCATTTCAGAATTTCTGTGGTTGATTCCGACCATCCCTCATCCAGTATAATATAATCCAATCCATACATCGACGCAAAATCGATATAGTATTTGTAGGTTTTGTTATTAATCCCCGATTCAAAATCAACACCGGTAATATTCCAGTCGTTCCACCAGTCCCATGCTACCAGTCCGGGTTTGATCCAATCGGTTTCGGTTATGGCCAGCGGCCTGGATAATTGATACACAAGATTACTTTCTATAAGTTTCCCGGGATCATCAGTTATGATGAATACCCTCCATGGCAGCTCCCGGTTTCCTTTGATTCTGGCAATATAATCTGATTCTTTAATTATTTTTTCCGACCTGTCGCCTAGCTGTTCTATTTCCAGATAAACCCTTGGATATATCGCTTCAATTTTCGGGCTGCCACTTCCTTTTAGAAACATACAGGGATAATTATATAGATCTGCTTCTGTGATGAGCATGTAAGTATTGTCTGTTTTTTGAACCAATGCAGGCAATGAACAAAATTGAGTGGCCTTTATTTCCCCAACATCCAAACGCTTGTAATATCTTTCATAATGAGAGATCATACTGTTTTCTTCAGGAAACCAGATGGTGTCATGCAGATGAAGGTTAATATTCATCCCCTCATTGTAAACAAATATCTCCTTATCATATCCTAAAATAATCCTATATGCCACACCATCGTTATAAGCTCTGAAGATCAGGGTAAAGTCTTTGCTGAATTTCAGTATCAGCTCATTGCACCGGTCATCTATTTCTGAACTTTTGGTAGGTACAGTAACATTAATCACATTGTTGATCACCTCTTTTTTTGAATCGGATATCCCAGGTTTATCCCCGGGAATTTTACCCAGATTAGTTTGTAATGAAATGGCAGATGGCGCAATGACTTCAACACCTTTATATGCAACTGTCCAGGTAAGCTTTACTGTAGTATTTATTGTTATCTGGATTTGCTTATTGGGTGATCTTAAAACATAATCCTGTGCCATTGACAGGGAATAAGATAAAAAGATCAACGAAACGGAAAACAACGTTTTTATTTTCATGATGAATAGTCTTGATGATCATGTGATCATTATTTTTCTAATTGTTTGATAATATTTTGCCGTTCCTTATTGATGTGTAACTGAAGCACATCAGGCCTTGAATAATGCCCGGCCACATCAAAGTTATGTCGCTCCTGCCTTATAGTTTTGTGATCAATAGTCACCCTAAACAACGCTTCCGTTTCCGCCTGTGGCTCGAGTATCCATTCACCATCGGGCCCGGCGACACAAGATCCTCCATCAGCCAGATCATCGGGGCAGTCTTTCAATATTAAGTCAGCATGAGGGATATCATTGCTAATGTCTGTCTTACGCATCAAACCTGAAACTGATACTACAAATGATCTTGACTCCATAGCGATAAACCTGGTGATATCCCTTGTGTTACGAACCGCTCCCGGCCAAACAGCAACATGCAGATTCTCACCCAGGCCATAAAGAGCTGTCCGGACCTGTGGCATCCAGTTTTCCCAGCAATTGAGGCCGCCAACAGTAAATTCACCAAGATTGTGAACCTGTAAACCATTTCCATCTCCAATAGACCACACCAGGCGTTCATCATATGTTGGCATGAGTTTCCGGTGCACAGAACAAATATGCCCATTTTGATCTATAAATACAAGGGAACAATAAACACTGTGACCGCCACGATCTGATGCCTTTTCAACAATACCAATATAGGTAGCGATGTTATTGTCAGCACAAACAGTACAGATTTTATCAAGATGACCATTCCCAATATCAATGGACTGGTCGAGATACCAGGCAAAAATTTCTTTCTGTACCGCTGAATTGAATTTTGCACCATCAGTCATTCCAACCCAGAACGGGTATCCGGGCAACAATGTCTCACCAAAAACAACAAGCCGGCATTCTTTGTTTGCAGCCTTTTTTATATAATCGATAACTTTCTGAATGGTTTTATCTCGGTTAAGCCAAACAGGGGCTATCTGGGCGATACCTACAGTTAATTTTCCCTTTTTCATATTGACGGTAATCTTTGCAATAAAAGTAAGAAATTAGTTGAATAGATAAATTGGTTTAACTGGATATAGCATCGGATCAAGCCACGTGAGGGTGACCTCCATGTTGGCATCACCACCTCCAGATTTAAGCTTTACAGTTCCAGGTTAAATTGTATTATATATCCTGCTGAATGGGTCTCTTAGGTTGTCGTATCTTCTTTTCATTTTGCTATATTTTATTCCTCGAACCTCTTGTTTGATATATATTTTATATCTTGCGTCGGGTTTTGAGCGCATTAAATCCTGGGTAGCCGGAAAGGTATGTGGCAGATAGTGAGGCGTTTATAAAATAAGCATCATAAACTTTAGAAGATCTTTTATATAATTTAATCCAACCATTATGAAGAAGGAAGGAATAAGAGTTAAAAAAGACTATAAGGAACGTTATGATCTGATCAGGCATCCTGAAAGAATAAGGAGTTCAGATGTAATTGAAGGCGTTTTTAAGGATATAGAATATTTTGAATCACCCGATCCAACACTTATTGCTGCTAAAGGAACCATTGATGGCATAGAGTGTTTCATTTTCGGACAGGAAAAGAAAAGAAAAGGCAAAGAAAGCAAGGCCTCGGGGATGGTATCTGCAAAAGGTTACGGATTTGCCCTTGAGATTCTTGATCAGGCTGAAAAAGCAAAGTTACCGGTTGTGTCATTCATAGATACTTTTGGTGGTGATTCTACCATGCCTTCTGAACTTGGAGGGCAATCATTTTTAATATCTGACTGTATCAGCCGGTTTTGTTATGTGGAAACCCTCACCGTATCATATGTTATCGGAGAAGGAGGCAGTGGTGGTGCACTGGCATTGCAGATAGCCGATAAAAGTTTTATGCTCGAAAATGCACTTTATTCGGTAATTGCTCCGGAAAGTTGTAGCAGGATCATATTCCATAAACGCCTTTCCGCCGGAGAGGATATAGAAGATACCCTTCCAGATTCCCTTGAAGTATTAAGACCGGGTGCAGAGCACCTGAAACAGATTGGTATGATTGATGAGATATTACCCGAACCAATCGATGGGGCGCATACCAATTATAAGTTTACGATTAATATAATAAAGGAAACCCTGAAGGATACCCTGGAAGACTGGGTGCAGAAAAACAGAAAAGGAAAGAAAGTTGTTAAAGGTAAAAGCATCAGGAAGCTATTAAAAGATAGAAGAGAAAAGGTCCTGAATTACGGAACTTTTGAGGATACCCTTGATAAACTTGCCCGCAGAAGAACAAAAAGAAGAAAGCCGGAAAGTGTTAACAGGATTGATATTGAACGTGAAGATTTTCATACGCTGTTTCAGATAAGGGCACATCTTGAAAAGGAGGGCATAGAAGAAGAGACAGAATTTTATAATTGTGAGAAAGAGTGGGAGCCCGACAGGAACCTTTTCAGGGTTGCAGGTGGCTGTGGTTTTGTTCCTTTTCAGCAGTACCTCGATAATTTCTATGCATGCCCAAAATGTGGGAAGGGTGAATATCTGAGTATCGAAGAACAGATTGAGAAGGTTTGCGATAAAAATACTTTCCAGGAAATAGAAAGTGATCTTACCATCAGGAAACTTGTGGGCAAGGAACGGTATTTCTTTGGAAAATACCAGAGAGCACTTGAAAGAACCGAAGAAAAATCCTTCTCCAAAGAAGGCCTTGTAACAGGTACTGCCAGGATAAACGGAAGGAATGTTGTTCTTGCAATTACCGACCTTAGTTTCTTTGGTGGTTCATTTGGAGCAGCATTTGGCGAGAAATTCAGAAGGGCAGTCAATTATGCTGTAAAACATCAATATCCATTTATATCAATTTGCGCCTCAGGGGGGGCCAGGATGAATGAAGGCCCTATGTCGCTTGCACAGATGGCAAAAATGAACATGGCATTGCTTGACCTTAAAAAAGAAGGTATCATTTACCTGTCTGTAATTCCGGGACCAACTACCGGGGGAGCTTACGCCAGTTATGTTACCCAGGGTGATATCATGATAGGCGAAAAAGGCGCACTTGCAGAATTTGCCGGACCCAGAGTTGTCACAGGGGCAGGTGTTGAAGTGAAAAGAGAAATCGTATGTACCGATAGTCTTTATGAAACAGGTAAGATACAACACCTTGTTCTAAGAAAAGATCTTAAAGATCAGCTATCCTATTATATCGATATGTTCTATGATCTGAAGTTTCCTGATAAACGGAAAAAGCAGGGTCGGATCAGGGATTTTAGGATAAGAACCAATTAGATTTCATTCCGTTGCTTGCTCCGGGTGCATCCTGATAATAACCGGAAATTATTGATCCATTCAGTACACCCTTACGGCAACTCAGGGTAACTTTTCCGGCAGGTGCAGTTGTCTTGCTTCCTGCATTCATTTTCAGATAACACTTTCGTGTTGTTATAGATACACTGCCATAGCCCGAAATTGTTCCATAATGGTTAACATTATTCGTTGCATTGATCTTAACCTCGTCATGGAGTGAAGTAATTTCCCCATTACTTATTAAAGACTTACAGTTAATCTCAATATTTGATTGGCCTGTATAACTTTGATAACCACCACGAGCGGTTCTGATATGTCCGTTTTCCTGGTTCAGGAAATTCCCACAGTCATCAACCCTGAAACTCTCAGCTCCAATCTCACCGGCATTAAAAAGTTGTGATACATTATTAAATGCTACATATTGAAAGCTTAATATTTCTCCTGTATTGGTAATCGATATTTCATTTCCACCAATTCCTGAAGCACTGAGCCCTGATGCATTAATGCTTCCCGAGTTATTGAGGGTATTGGTATTTATATGGGTAGTGGTAAGAAGATTTAAGTTACCTGAATTCTGAAGGTTGTTTACTTCGATTCCTCCTTCGCCCCAGCCCGGTCCCTCAACATTAAAACCTTCCGGAATAACTGCAGTGTTATTAACATCGGGAACTTCACCTGTATCCCAGTTATCAGGATTGGTCCATTTGCCATCACCTCCGCCATTGGTAAAAGTAGCGGTGGTCTGTGCATGAGATGAAATGATAACAAGAAAAAGAAACAATGTGGTTGACAGAATAGAAAAAGTTTTCATAAAGATTGGGTTTTATACAATTCAAATATATTAAATATAAAGCTTTAATGCGAAGATTATTTCTCTGGATTTTAATGATTAATATTGATTGTCTCAAAAGGTCTGGTTTGCTTTTAAGCTAATCCTTTTTCAAAATCCTACCTGAAAATCAATTTTATTGTCTTTTGATTTTTTCCGGCAAAAGCATTGATTAAATATATTCCCGGTGCCAGCCTGGTTTCCGAATTCCAGACATGTTCAATATCTTTCATCAACGGGAAATCATCTATGATCCTTCCTTTTAGGTCAGTTATATACATAATTGAGTTTTCAGAAGTTTTAATACTGACTGGCCCTGAACTGGGATTAGGGGTAACTTCCAGGGTCAATTCTTTGTTAAACGCTATCGGCTCAATAACATTCGTTGTGATTCCCGGGAAGGATCGAATATATGAATAAGAAGTATCCGCATATTCCCCTGGTATTGAAAAGACCACCATCATGGTATCTGTTAATGTATCTCCGCTAAATGGAATATTGTAATCGATCATCAGGCTGTCGAATTGGAAGGGGACTAGGTTTTGTGTGTTGCCGGTTGTTGTGGTGATCCATCCCAGTTGTGATGATATTGTATAATCGAAAGACCTGTGGCCAGTGCTGTTATTTCTGCAATTAAGTTTTATATCACCAGAACTGCCGGCAGAATCCATTACATAATTGCTGCCAATATATGAATTTAGATAGGTGGTATCGGATGGTCCTACTACAGGATCAGGATAACAGAAATAATTAATATCATAACCCTTGGGTAAAATAATGCTGTCGGTGTGAATTTCAATACTCCCGTTCTCAGAATAAATAAAATCTTCAGCATCGTTGTTCCATAGATTCAGAGTAGAACCTGCAGCACCATAAAATTTGATATTTGAATTTGCATAGATATCCTTAATTGAATCAATCTGGATAAAACAAAGGTAATCGAATAAGAAGTGGATGGTTTCACCTTTAATTTCGGCAGAATCCCCGACAATCCAACAGGTGTCGATAGCAATCTCAATCTCCGAATCATTAGTCATGATTTGTGTGATTTTCCTAAATTTATATTCAATACAAGAGATTTTTCCTGTGATATCACCTCTCTTCCCGTTTATAAAAATATTTTTATCCTCACTTAATCTTATTCTACTTTGGTGGCCTTCCCTAAAATAACCTTCAGTTACGATGATATGTATATCACTAAGGTTAGAACTCAAAAGGCCATTGTTTTCAAAAGCCTCTGTTTCAAATCTACAATCATGGTGTGCATTAATAATTCCATGATTTGTAAACGACGGGATAGTAAAATTTATGCATGCGGTAGTAAAAATCTCCCCATCCGGTGTATTCATAAAAGCCCCCTTTCCATTCAGGTAGAAAGAGTATATCTCTATTTTACCAGCATTTGAAAAAGTATTAATCCCACTAAACGTAATGCTTCCAGTTTCAGAATAACTACCCGATCCAATAATTTCACCTGTATTGTTAACAATAAGTTTTCGCGGACTTAAATCAGAACTCATGATGGTGTTATTGTGTGCTTTAATGGTACCAATGTTGTCAAGCCTGTCCGTATAAATGACTACCCCACTCCGTAGTTCAATTGTTCCGGAGTTCTCTATTGCGGCAACACCATTATTCCCGCTTCTGGGGCCTTTCACAGTATATGCTTCCGGTATGATTGCTGTGGTGTTTTCATCAGGTACCTGTTGTGTACTCCAGTTTTTGGGATTATCCCATTTATCATCACCGCCTTCCCCGTTGAAAATTGCAACATCCTGCCCGGAAATGTAAATTGAAAAACATAGAGTCAAAATAAGGGCAATCGTTTTTTTCATGACTTTTTGTTTTTAATATTGATTAACATTGGATAATTTCATATAAAGATAACTTTCTCAGTTGATATATTTTTTCCTGATTTTGCCTTGATAAAATATATTCCGGGTTCCAAACCAAAAGAGCTCCATGTATTTGGATAATTCTTCGACACAGGAAATTCATCAATTTTCCGGCCATTGAAATCAAATATCTGGATTGATGCATTTTCTGATGTTCTTATCATTAATGGGCCTGAACAGGGATTAGGTGAGATTTCGACCTGTAAATTGTTTTCAAGTGTTACAGGCTGATTTAATCCGGTTGTGATCCCCGGATAAGATCTTACATATGAATAGGAAGTGTCTGCATATTCCCCGGGAATTGTAAAGATCACTATTACCGTATCGGTCAGGGTATCTCCTGAGTAAGGAATATGATAATCGATCATCAGGCTGTCGAATTGTAAGGGAGCAAGTACCGGCATGGTCCCTGTAACTGTGGAAGCCCATCCAAGATTGGAGGAAATGGAATATTCAAATGCCCGGTGTCCTGTGCTGTTATTCCTGCAATAGATGCGGAAAGCACCGGAACTACCGGCTGAATCCATCTCAAAATTCATCCCAATGAAAGACTCAATATATGTGGTATCGGAAGGCAGGACCAACGGATCAGGGTAACAGAAATAATTAATGTCGTAATCGGGTGAGATGATATTGTCGGTACGGATAGTAATATTTCCGGTCTCAGAATAAATACAATCCTCAGCGTGATTATACCTTAAATCAAGCGTTGAACCGGCGGTACCATAAAACTCAATATTAGAATTTGCATAAATGTCTTTGATTGAATCTATAGCGAAAATGTGGAGGTAGTCGAAAATAAAGCGGATGGTTTCCCCTTCAATTTCCACAGAATCGCCTACAATCCAGCAGGTATCGAATGCTAATTCAATTTCTCCTTTATATCCGTTAATGCTTTGAGATTGTTTGTTGTGAGATCCGGAGGCAGAAGACTTTCCAGTTATATCCGCTTTGTATCCCTGTTTAAAAACGTTCCCTTCACAAGAATGTATTACACTTTTTTTCCCTTCTCTTAAATAATTATCAATGGCCAGAATTCGTATATCACCGATTATAGTACTTATTGTGCCATTATTTTCCATGTAATGTGAGCCTATAAAAACATAACCTTCTCCAAAGCCATCAGCGGAAAGTCTCCCATTATTTCTCACGGAGCTAACACTGAGTATCAAATTATTTCCAGTCGATACTTCTCCACTGGCTGTATTAATAAAATGCCCGCTTCCATCAACAATAACATTTTCTCCACTTAAACTTCCTGAATTAGTGAAACTGATGACCCTTTCAAAATTAAGATCTGAGATTGCGTGAGTTACATTGTCAAACTCACCCGAATTATTTACAGTAAGGTGTGTGCCTTCACTCTGGCTTGTTATTGTACTATTATTAACATTGATCGTCCCTGCATTGTCAATTCTGTTTGTTTGAATTGTGATATTTTCTGTTAAAGTAATGGTTCCTGAATTTTCAATTATTCCTACGACATTATTCCCTGATCCAGGACCAGTAATCGTATATTGTTCAGGAACAATAGCTGTAGTTGATGGCCCTGGCACCTCCTGAGTATTCCAGTTATTTGGATTATCCCAGGAATTGTCCCCTCCATCTCCGGTAAAAATTGCCACATCCTGGCCAGACAGCATTATTGTAAGATAAACCGCAATGATGAGTGTAATTGTTTTTTTCATGACCGTAAGTTTTAGGTTTTCTTAATTTTCGTTTCGATAAATTTCATGTTAACAAATGTCTGATAAGGATCGTGTTTTAGCTTTCAGGAGAACGACAAATGCTTTTTGAAAAACGACATGGGGGTTTTTGATATATGGAACGCGGATGACAGGGATCAACCAACGCGGATCTTCACCGGTCTTTTCATCGTTCAACCGCTGACCCGTTATAAAAAACAACTGTTATAAAAGATTTTACTTCATTTTCTAAAACATCTAATGAATTTTAATATCTTTGATATTAACAACGGATAAAGTAGATATAAATACTATAGACAGCATTTATCCTTCCAGATTGGGGAGATAATAGCTATAATAGGGTTTATTTACTAGTTATGGTGCATATTAGTATGTGGTTGACATTATTCCACGTCTTTTATATCTTTGTTAAAACAAATTGAAATGAATTTACACGCTGAAAAAATTAAGTTGATAGAATGGATCACCAGAATTCAAGATTTTAAGACAATTGAGAAATTACTTAAAATCAGAAATGAAAGCCCGACAGACTGGTGGGACGAGCTAAGCGAATTTGAAAGAAAGGAAATTGAATTAGGTTTAAAGGACCTGGAAGACGGAAATACAATAGAACACATAGAAGTTAAGAAGTTGTATGAAAAATACTTATAAAGTTCTTTGGTCTAAAAGAGCCTATAACAACCTGGCAAACATAATCTCCTACCTTGAAGAAAACTGGACTGAAAAGGAAATAACAAAACTCTCACAGAAACTTGATCGTTGCATTAGTATAATTGAAAGAAATCCAGAAGCGTTTCCTGCCTCACACACAAAACCTGAACTTAGAAGAGTAGTAATTACCAAGCAAAATATTCTATACTACAAGATTGACAGAAACATCATTAAACTGGTTAATATCTTTGATACAAGAAGAAATCCAAAAAATAAATAAACACGCACCATAACAGCACCTATGCCCGATAGGGCGGACAGTACGGAAAACAAACTATGGCATGACTAACGAAGTCCCGCCAAACTTAAATGACAGAAAACATAACGTCAAAAAGTATATTACGTAAGTTTGGCTTGCAGTCAACCTAGAAAGGAAATGTTTCACAAATGCCCTACCGTGCATAGCTGCGAACCGTTATACACAATCCTCCT
>CAYXUU010000046.1:0-44741 GCA_964468645.1 uncultured Bacteroidales bacterium | reverse complement strand
TAAGGCAGCAAGCACCCTGTCCTCAACCCGTGTGGCAGCTACACCGATCATGTCTGAAACCAGAAAATCGGCAATGTCACGTTCCCTGGGAGTGGAGGCTGGTACAGGCGTGAAACTATCTACTTTTTTTTTAACGCCCGGATTTTATGTGGTAACGGATAGCACTTTCACTCACCCCTATCGCTTTTGCCGTGCCTTGCTGTGAATATCCAAGATCCAATAACTTTTGGGCATCTTCAGTCTTTTCCAGAGTAAATTTGTGACACTGTCCCCGTGTTTCCTTCCCGTTAAAAAAGTACGCCATACCATGATCACGTAAAGACTTGGCGTATCTCTCTACATTTTTTCTCGGCACTCCTAAGGCTTCACTTAACTCTTTTATACTAAAGAACTTATTATTGACAAGGGTCGCCAATACAAAACGGTAACCGTTCTTATCGCCCTGCTCATGACAGTAAACCGGCATTCCGTTTACAAAGTAGTGCACAAAGTCATCCAGCTGCTTGAAGCCAACTTGATAATTGACCATCCTGGTCTCATCAGGAAAAATTGGGAGAATTTTTTGCATATCTGAATTTTGCTGGCTAATCTACGACATTTTATATCTGCGACATGAAAAACGTAACTAACTGATATCCCGAGATGGGATCAGGAGTTCTGAAATTATTATTAAAAATCACTAGTGTCCGGTTGTTAAACAATTTATTTTTTTGTAAGTTAAGTCTATCAATAAATACAGAACGTTCTTTGGTTTTTCGATTTGATTTTCCATTAATCTTCATAGAATAACTCCATAAATGAATATCGGTAAAACAGTTTTTTCATAACTAATGTCATTATTACCCCGGAATGAGTTACAAACGAGTGTAGTATTCTTTAGTGGAAAAATAATTAGAACTTAGGATAAAACGCCCATTTTCATGTTTATAAGCAAGCAATTGTTGGTAACTAATTCTTATATCTTGACTTTTAAAAATTAATTACCTATATTTGTGATTCACAATAATTGTATGAAAATCCATTTTCATATTAAGATTTTACTTTCGCTAGCGGTTATCATATCAGGTATTCAAATCACTTATGCGAATTCCATTAACCCTCAAAATGATAACAGGCAGGTTATAATTACATCCGATGATCAAACCATTAACCTGAATGAAGATGAAAAACTCATCATCAGGTCCGTTGAAATGATCAGTTTTAAACCGGGAACAAAAATTAATGCCGGTACCCAATTGTCTGCATCAATTATAACAACACCTGCAGATGACAATGAATCAAATTCATCAATTGAGCTCATTGAGATACTGAAACGACACAAAGAATCAGGACAGCAATCATACAAAGCTGAATTTAATGATAAGCGTTCAGGTTTTGAAACATACATATATGATGAGCGGTTATCAGCCCTTGTAAAAGCCTATGAGATGTTGTCGCAAAAACCCGATGAAATACAAGGGTTTTTCCATACGAATAATAAAAACAAGAATACTTATATCACAGCATATCAATCTTACGGTATTGCCAGTGAGCAAAATAAACGATTAAGTTTGTTGAGAACACAGACCTCACATTTTTCATCCCCTAAAAACCCCTCAAAAAAAGACTTTTGCCCGATCACCTCCGGACGTCGGTCTGATGTGATGTTGGTGCTTCGGTTATGAGGATTTAGCCGGGATTCCTTTTTTTATGTCTATTGCTTTCTTTCCTGGCAAGAGTAAAGAATGAAAATAATATCATTGTGAGCATTAGACTTCAATTCAATTATTATTTTAATTTATAATTTATTAACATTAAAAAAAATGAAAACACTTAAAAGTTTCTTAATTGCAGCTTTCCTGTTATTTGCTTTCAGTGCCACGTCTCAAGAATGGACGCTTCACACTGACAATAATCTTTACAATGATAACAATCTCCCTAATGAATTTGTAAAGATCGGACAAGATGCAGGTGCTGGAGCTCCAACAAATTTATTACACTGTGCAAGGAATATGACAGGCCCCCAGATTATTATTGAAAACCTTGGTGGACTTGGAGGTGCCGGATTTACAATGAAGGATAATGCCGGTGTAGGCGGAGAATGGAAATTTAAAGCAATTACCGGTGGAGGTTTCAAGATTAGAGACCAGGCAAGTTCAATGGATGTTATCGTTATAAAAAAGGGCGCAGCAGCAAATTGTATCTACATTGCGGCCGGCGGTGGCATCGGCATCGGTACTACAACCATCCCAGGTACCTACAAAATGGCCATCGATGGCAAAGTTATCGTTGAAGGTTTAGATGTCCAACTATCAGGCTCCTGGCCCGACTATGTCTTCAAAGAAGATTACAAGCTACGTTCAATTCCTGAACTGGAAGCTTTCATCAATGAGAATGGCCATCTTCCGGATGTTCCTTCAGCTGAAGAGATGGAAAATGGTGTGCTGGACCTTGAGAAAATGAATACCCTTCTGCTTCAGAAAGTAGAAGAACTTACACTTTATGTTATTGAACTGAAAAAAGAAGTTGACGCTCTGAAGAAGTAATAACCAAACAACACACAAGATCATGAAAAGATTTATCTTTCTCTTTATCATACTTTTTGTTGTTGGACAGGGTTATGCGCAGCTAACGATGTCGAGTGGATCGCATCTTGTTGTTAACTCCGGTGCAACGGTTGTTGCCAACGACGGTGTTACGGCAACCAATGCGACAATAACAAATAACGGGACCATTGAGAATAAGGGTGACCTGGTGAACAATACCTCCGGGCTGTTTCATTCAAGCTCTTCCGGTACTTTTGCATTCAGCGGAACTTCTGCACAGGAGATTACCGGTAATACGGATGCAGGATTCTACGGAACGCTTGAAATAGATAACACCACAGGGGTTGCAGTAACCAGTACCTCAACAGGAGCCAATCAAACCGTGAATGGCGCAATGACCTTTACCAATGGCATACTAACCATGAATACCTTCAACCTTACCATTGGGGCTACAGACCCAACCGGTGCAGGAGCTGGTAAATACATCAAAACCAACAGTACAGGAGTTGTTACACGGAGTGTACCAAATACTGGCACCGCTGTAACTTACCCTGTTGGTAATTCAGCCTATAATCCATTTATAATCCAGAATTCAGCATTAGGAACCACTGATAACTACAGTGTTCGTGTTGTTGATGATGAACCCATCGGAACTGTTACTAACAATATGGTTGACAGAAGCTGGGTGGTTACCGAAGGTACTGCAACGGGATCTAAGCTTACAGTTACAACGCAGTGGAATTTAGGGGAAGAGTTAACCAGTTTTGATCGGACTAACTGTGCAGTCGGGCTTACTACTGATGGTGGCTCAACTTACAACTGGAAAAACTATGGTGGGGCATCAGGATCAGATCCTTATACCCGACCAGGTTCCACATTTTCAGGAATTGGAACCTTTGCAGTAGGTGATAAAGACTATGTATCAGACAATACCATCGTTTCTGATATCGTTATTGCAAATCTGGAATCTGATTGTTTTAATGCCGTTGATACACTGGATGTTGCAGAAGAAGGACCCCCATCTTTAACAGTCACTATTGAAAGTGGTGGTGAGGCTACCTATATAGCCGGGGCAAAGATTAAATTCAACGTGGGATTTTCAGCAGCTTCCGGAAGTGAAGTTTCAGCTTATATCGGAACCACCTATTGCGGTGCCCTGACACCATCAATGCTCATGAATATGGATGAGTTTGAAGATGATCTGACCATATACAATGAAGATCCGACTATCAGTATCTACCCCAACCCGAATACAGGTCAGTTTGATATCGACTTTCTGGGTAATCCATATGATGGCGAGATTTACGTAATGAACTTCCAGGGACAGCAGGTAGAGAAATTGAATACCATGAACCAGGAAATCGTTAAGATAGATCTGAGCAATCTGCCGGATGGTGTCTTTATAGTTATCATTGTAGGTAACGATAAAGTTATTACAGAGAAGATTGTTAAGACCAGATAATATTCTAGTAAAATATTTTAGAATTAAAACTTCCGGATGATTCCGGAAGTTTTTTTTTGAACCGAAACATAATAATGATATACGTATTATAATTGAAGAATTTGCACGGACGTACTTTATTTTGTATATTTGCACGTGTAAAACAAAGTATAAAGCAATGAACACAAAACTTACACTTACCATAGAAAATTCTGTGATTATAAAGGCAAAATCATATGCGAAAGAAAAAGGCCGAAGTCTATCTGAGATCATAGAGAATTATTTGAAATTAATAGCTAAAGAACAGAATGTATCAGAGGAGATTTCACCATTTGTAAAATCTTTACAGGGAAGCTTTAAAGCCCCTGAAAACTATGATTATAAAAAAGAATTATCAAAAAGTCTTTCTGAAAAATATTTAAAATGAAAAAGATCCTGATAGATACGGATGTGATTCTTGATTTCTTTTTTGACAGGCAACCACATTCAAATCATGCGGCAATTTTGTTTAGTTTATGCCAGGACAAGAAACTAAAAGGATTCGTGACATCTGTTATACTGAGTAACACTTATTATTTGCTTAGACAAACAGCAAAACACGAGAAAGTTATAAATCAACTCAAAAAGCTACTATCAATCACCGGAGTTTTAACAATGGATGCCAAAAATGTGGAAATGGCATTAAAATCTGATTTTAAAGATTTTGAAGATGCTTTACAAAACTCTGCAGCTATCAGTCATGGTGAAATAGAGGCAATAATCACAAGAAACGTTAAAGATTTTAGGAAGAGTCTAATCGCTGTTTTTACACCATCAAGCTTTGTGGAAGTCATTGATGTGTGATAATTCAATTTGTTTGATTCGATTTGTGGTTCATCGGATCAAATACCACTGATTTATTTCAAACTCCCTGTTTATTAAACTCAGATTTACATTGTAAAATGGATCCGGGTTCTCATCAATGTTCCATTTTTGTCTCAGGAAGTTAACTTCGGCAAAATGACGTTCTGAATGAATTGTTTCAAAGTCTTTACCCCTGGAAACCGATTCATGATGGGTGAGTTTGACATAAGGATGATAAACGATCAGTTTTTCTGATTGCCTAATCTTCATGCACAGATCTACATCATTAAAGGATATCTTCAGGTTTTCTGTATCAAGGCCACCTGACTCTATAAAGTCCTGTTTCTTTATTAGTAAACAGGCAGCTGTCAGCGCAGAAAAGTTGTTGATTACATTTGCTCTTAACATATAACCATTGTCATCATCCTCATGAAACTTGAATACATGATCAGCACATCCACCTATTCCAATGATAATACCGGCATGCTGCACTGTCTTATTCGGATATAGAAGTTTTGCCCCAACAGCAGCAACATTCTTATACTGGATTTGCGATGCAAGTGAAGTTAACCAGCCTGAGCTGATAACTTCAATATCGTTATTTAAGAAAAGAATAAGATTGCCTGTGGCTTTTTTAACAGCAATATTGTTAATTTCGGAATAATTAAATTCATGGTTCCATTCCAGGAACCTGATATTATCATTCTCAGTAGTAATCTTGTTCAGGTAACAGAAGGTTTCCTTTTCTTTACTGTTGTTTGAAACCAGGATTATTTCGTAATCAGGATAAGTTGTATGATGGATGATGCTTTGTATGCATTGTTTAAGCAGGTCTATCCTGTCTTTAAAAGGGATGACGATGCTAATTTTCTCAAAGTCTGAAATCACGGGAGTTGAAAGATAGGTTCCATTAATGTAACCATGTGAAATTTTTATTCTCAATCCGGAATTCCGGAAAAATAATTTAAGTGTTTCAAGACCGGATTCTTTGTTGTAATTTAAATAGTTATTGAATCCGGCATTTTCAATCGACACGTATTGATGGAGTAGGATGTCAGGAATATGTGCAATATGTTCTGCTAATTCTGTAATCTGCAAGGTAATATAATATAGTAAGGAATCGTCATGTTCGGGACGAAGATCCCAGCGAAGCCGATCAGCGAAACTTTTACTGAAAACAATTGCATGTTGTATATAATTATAACTGTATAATAACTGGGGGCTATAATCGGGTTTAAACAGGGGAGTATGGTAATTGCCTTTTCCATCAGTCTGATCTTCATCAGCATAAACAATATCAGCGCCGGTTTTATTTATTTTATCTGCAAAGTATAAGAGGCTGGTTTTCTCAAGCTGATCGCCGGATTTCAACAACAATATATAATCCCCACCGGCTTCACCAATCAATTGTCTGAGGGTACCTGCTTTGGATGTGTTTTTTGAGAATTGTTTATAATTAATTGATTTATCCCCTTTGATCAGGTCTTTCACTCTAAAACTTAATTCATTATCACCACTGTAGTCTGCGATTATTAGTTCGAATTTAGGGTGGTTTTGATTCAATATTGATTGTAGGCAAAGTTCTGTTACCCACCAATCAGTGTCATCTAAAAGAAGAATAACAGAGAATAAGGATTGAGCATTCATAGTGGCTGCTATCCTGTTTAATTTATTTTTATTTTCCCTCTTTTTTCTGAGTTTTTTTTGAAGTAAGAAATACTCCTTATCAGGCTTTCGGGAATACATCAGTAAAGAGCTTTCCCTGATGATAAATTCCTGGAAAGCCTTCAGAAAACCATAGAATCCCTTGTTCTTCAGAAGCCAGACGGACTCTTTATATTTGCTTTTAATAAAATGCCGCATCAGCTTCGGTTATTCAATATTTGTCATGTTATAATGATAAATCCCTGTGATATCTCATGTTGTAATAATAATCAAAAATAGGAAATAAAACCGCTATACATGTTCCTAAATGGTATGGATTCAGTATATCCAAAATTTTATTATGGATATTATTCTTTTAATTCTATACCATATTGAACACATTCACGTTTAAAGATGCCCAGGGCATGTTTATAAAGCTGATGATCGAACTCGTTGTTTTTATTGATCAGTTGAAGAAGGTCAGTATCAACTGGTGCTTTCTTTCTTGTTACATTTTTTCGCCGGATCCTGCCAAGTGAAGTATCCCATTTTCTTTCGAGCAGTGTAATGGATGCATTAAAATATTCAGTAATGCCAACAAAGAAACATTGCTCAAGATGAGTAATTGCCTGCTCATAATGTGAGGCTGTAATCAGGGGAGGATGGTGGAATTGAAGATTGGATGTAGTGTCATCATTCCAGAGATAACGTACATACATATTGCTATAAACAGGAAGAGACATTCTGTAGATTCTATCCATGGATTTGTTCAGGAAGCCTTTATCATGATTCCGTAACTGGTAAAGCCCCGAAAGACTGCGTTTATCAGGATCGCGCAAGAATAATATCACCTGGGTATTCGAACCCAGCAATTTGCGGAACATATAAGGGTGATGGCCAAACAATAAGTTGCAGTTTAAAATTTGTTTTTCGGATAATTCAAGCGGGTAATGGAAAGGAGGATAACCCAGGTTATTGATAAAAGTGTTTTTATCGGGAATTTGCTGGTCTCTCTTAAATCGATCATTAAGGATGTGTTTAAAAGCTGTACCGGCAGTTTTGGGAATGTGCATAAAAAATACCTTTGGCTCCGTATAGGTTTTTGTTGAGAAGTAATCAAGCATCTTATCATTACTGTTGAATTGAGGAATGAGGATTGGACTGTTCCGCAAATGGGTTTTTAAAAGTTTTCCTGTTTTAATAGCAATCTCATCACCTGGTTTAAGAGGCTCATTGATTCTAAATCGAAATCCACATTCACCTGTAGGATGGACCTTCTTCTCTCTGAGGTGCTTATTTAAAACAGTAGCATACTGTGATTCTAATTTGTGATTATTCAGGTACAGGGTAACATAGGCAGTTTTCTTTTTAGAAATATGATATGCCCAACCAGTAATAAACTGGTTGTTTCTTTTAATGAGACCGTTATACCTTGAAATCCTTCGTTTAAAACCTGTCCAGTATGCTAAAACGCGCTTAATAACCCTCATCTGTATTCTGGAAATGTATATTCTTATTAATTCTTAAATTTGGAACGCATTAGTACACTAATATGCGAATTTAGTATAAAAATAAGCTAACTTTAACGTGACTTGTACATTTGGTGAAGTTAAATACCCAAAGCTACTAATTAATTGAAAACAACATTACCTGTAATAATTTTAAACTGGAACAACTTCCCTGATACGGAAGCGTGTACCCGATCAATTAGGGATACGGGTAGTGATGTTTATATCACATTAGTTGATAATGCTTCCAAAAAGGAGGTGATAGAGGATGTAAAGGGGATTGCTTCAAAGTATCAGGTGGAAAGACTTGTATTAAATTCAGAAAACCTGGGATTTGCACGGGCACATAACCAGATATTTCAGGAGTTGCTTGATCGGGAAGCATATGTTTTTGTTTTAAATAATGATACAGAGATTGATCCGGAATTGTTTACTGTGTTAACGAATAGAATAGAGGTGAGTAGGCCTGATATGCTTACCTGCAAGATGATTAATTTCTGGGATAAAACACTGATGGATAATGCAGGACACAGAATGTTAACATCGGGTGAGATAATTCCGGTCGGCCATGGAAGGTCAAAAGAAAGGTACAATCAGCGATTTGAGAACATTGGAGCCTGTGCTGGTGCAGGTCTTTATTCCACGGAGATGCTCAGGGATATTGGCCTTTTTGATGAATACTTCAAAACTGGTTATGAGGATGCTGAATTTGGACTCAGGGCTTTTATTGCAGGATATAAATGTGAATATGAGCCAGGGGCCATTGTTTATCATAAGATGGGCCAATCTATCAAGAAGGTCTTTAATTACCAATATACGCTTAAGATCCAGACCAATATCTTCTATACCTATTGGAAATTGGCGCACTGGCAGGTAATAGCCATCAACATTATTCCAATTATCATTAGATTCTTTGTAATCACCATTATTAATATTTTATTCTGGAGAATCAAATATCTTAAGGTTCAGTATCATGCCCTGTTTATTATTCTTTTTAGGGATTACCGTCAGGCTGTGAAGGCAAGAAGGGAATCAAGAAGGCTGAGGAGAATCCCGTGGTGGAAATTACTCATGAAACAGGAATTCTTCCTTCAACGGGATGTTAAGAACTTTTACAGGTTTATTATAAAAGGTGAGAAGTCTTATTTTGAGAGGTATTAGGGGATCATCTTCAAAAGTTGATGGGTCAATGATTCCCAATCAAATGGTTTAGTAAAATCTGTTAATATATTTACACCCGGTTTATTCCTTATATGATTAATGATACTGTCACAAAATCCATCAACATCTTTTGCAATGGCTACAGGTGGTTTGAAATTATGTAACTCATTCCAGTCTGTGGTTACGACAGGTAAGCCGCATCCCAGGTATTCGAAAAGTTTAAGCGGCCGTAATGGATGAATCAAATCCGGGTATTTCACAGCATTAAAAGGGATTATCCCAACATCAGCATTCCGAATGTAATCGGGAAGCAGATAATGATCAACGGGCCCAAATGAGTATATGTTGTCATGGTTGCGAAATAGTTTATCCTTCTTAGAGTTATTTCCAATTAACACAAAGGCTATGTCTGTTAACCTGTGGGAAACTTCTATTAACAACTCATAATCAAACCATTTATCCAATGCACCTATATATAAAACAACTGGCCTCGAGATGTCTTTATATGGATTTATTAAAGGCTCCTCAGCATTAAAGAGTGAGCTGTCATAACCATTAGAGATCAGGGTATATCTTTTTGGTTTGAGTTGTTTTACAAAATCCTCAAGTACAACCGAGGGGTAGATCGTTAAATCGCATTTACCTGCAATGGTCTTTATTGTTTTTAGCATATGTTCCCTGAACCCTGGAAAACCTGTGTAATTGTCAGATACCCTGAACACTGAATATTTATGGGGAATATAGTCTAACCAGAAGGGCTGATATATGGTATCAATATAGATAAGGTCAACTTCACCAAATCCTTTTTTTCTAACCTGCCTGATCATGTTGGGTAATGAAAACAAATGCCAGTACCTGATAATGTTGTTGCATCTGATTAAAGGTTTATTTGCTGGGCAAACAAGAGAGAAAGGACTGAAATCCCAGAGTTTACCTTCACTGAAATATTTCCCCCTGTTTCTATTATTACTCCATCTTTTGTTTAATTCATTAGTTGGTAATATACTATGTAAGGGCGATAGTGGAGCAGAAATATAAGCGATCTCATAACCTGTCTTAATGAGGTTAGAAGCAATGTGATAGGATCCGGTTTTAAAAACGGAATCCCAGCTATGGATCGTTATGAAAAGTGCCTTTTTAGACATTTTTTATTGAGTTATATAGATTTAAAAGACGATCTTTATATTTATTCCAATGCTCACTTTGCGTGAAATTCTTACAATTGTATTTCTTGATCTTAATCTCTTCAACATCAAGGCTGTTGACTGTTTCCTTTATGGAAACCGGATTTACCGGATCATCAAGTAACCAGCCAATTTCGTATTTATTTACTAGTTGAGTAAGTTCGGGAAAGGGGCTGATTAGTACAGGTAATCCGGCCGCAGGGAACTCCCATAATTTATTAGGGGTACAATGGTAGTGATTTAGAGAAGTGTTTTCATAAGGAATAATACCTGCAGTTGCACCTGAAGAAAATGGAATTAACTCATCCCTTGAAATCGGTGGAATAAAGAAAACTTTATTATTAATAATATTAAATTTCCCGGCTATGTTGATCAGGTGTTTTTCAAAGGTGCCCCAGCCAATCATCACAAGAATCCAGTTATTGTTGAAATATGCACTGGACTCAACAAGTTTATCAAGCCCCCGGTGTTTTGCAAATCCTCCATGATATAATAAAATATTGATTCTTGAAAAGTCTAAATCAATAGGATTGAAGTTTTGTCCATTTTTTAAGCCTTTTTCCCTCTGATAAATTATCGAAAGTAGTTCTCTCAGGTCATTATTCTGTTCAAAGGGACTCTCATTTACTGCATTCATGATTACCACAGGATCGGGCAAGCGTGGATATTTTTCTTTAAGGTAATTGCCAATACCATTATTAACAACAATAAAATGATCAACGTACCGGGAATATCTTTTCTGGGCTTTAATATAGACTCTCTTGCTGACAGGATTGTGTAAAGGTTGTTCTTCAAATATCTCATGACTATCATATATAAGAATACCGGAATGTTTCTTTTTGTATTTATAGCCAATGTTTATTGTGTTAAGGTCATGACAATGTATGATACGCGGTTTCAGTTCTGATAATTTCTGATACATGGCCCTGTTCATGGCTTGCATATTTTCCCATAAATAAAGATACCTTGAAAGATCATGTAATCTAAAACTTTCTTTCCTGTAAGTATCTGTTAATCCATCCATTTTCGAGTAATTATGCAGTATCTTTTTCTGTTTGATAAGAAACCGTACACCTTTATATATAAAGACACAGGCAGCTACAAGAATCAACAGATAAATAATAATAAACAAAACCTTGCTAAAGCTAACGGGGTTAATTTGATTCGATATAAACGCTACAAGGGATTCGAATAATGGTAGGCTGAAAATCATTAATATTATAAATGCAGCTATCAATGCAAGACCGGAATAAAAACCCAGCTTAAAAACAAATAAACGCCTCGATTCACGTTTTGCCCGAAAAGGCACTCTGAAAATTTCTGTTCCACCGGAGAGTTTATTGTATTGTCTGCTATCGCGGTTGTCGAGGATGCCAACCACTGAAACCCTGTAACCTGCTTCTGACAAACTTTCTGCTTCCCTGATTACCCGGCTGTCGTGGCTCACACTGTTTTTTACAAGCATAACACAATCTGGCTTATAACCAGATCCTCGCTGAGCCTTTGAATTAATAATGGGTTGACCTGCTGATCCTGCCGGCCCATGCAGAATACGTAATTTTTTTGAACATAATATTTTATTGATCATAAAAACTGATGAGCCCTAACTCGAATAAATGTCTTAAATTTATTTTTAAAGTTAAATCATTTATCGTATATAGCGCTTAAAATTTTGTTTAGGATCTATATTAATGTGAAAATAATCAGATTATGAATCATTCCTCATCAAAACATAGTGCCGGAAAACGTGTAGTTATGATGGTGAATAATTCAGGATCTACCGATAACAGGGTCGTGCGAAGTGCACAGGCCCTTAGAGGGAATGGTTATGAGTGTAATGTTATTGCAATTCAGCATAAAGGGGATAAGAAGACCGAATTAATCTCAGGCATTACCTATCACCGGGTGAAACTCTATAAAGGCCCCCATTTAAATATTCTTGCATTTTTTTCAGCAATACTGCCGTCTGTTATATTAAAAAGGTTTGAAATATTCTATTTCAGGAATTTTATTGGAATGAGGGTTACCTCTGGCAAGAAATTCCTTAAGCGACAAAAAAAACGAAGGTTCAATAACACGATGGTCTCTGTTTTTATCAAAAAGATCCGCAAGCTATCAGGTATTGTTTTTAACTTTTTAATTCAACCGGTAAGGCAGGTTGTAATAAAAATGCATAACTATTTAACAGGTCTTAATAAGGCTGCTGGATTACCTGTAAAAGATAACAGCAGCGCTGCTCTATTGTTAGACACCTTAAAATCCCTGTTATACTTCCTGTATTCCCTGTTAATTATCTTCCCTTACAGGTTGATAGTGTTTCTTTTTAGAACAGTAATAGAAGTGGCAAAGCTTATTATCAGAATATTATCACAGTTTATCAGTTGGATGTATGCCATAATAATAAAAACAACTCAAATAATTTCCGGAAACCTGAACAAAATTTTTAAAACAAGTAAGTTTCTGCATCGGGTTAATGCTAATAAAATACAGCTACAATTTTCAATTTCGTTATACCCACTGTCCAGAGACCTTAAGGGCGATATTTATCACAGCCATGACTTGTGGACGCTACATGCTGGTATTGCTGCTGCCAGGCAGAATCATGCGAAACTGATCTATGATTCTCATGAGATAGAAACACACAGAAATACACCATTATGGAGCAAAATTCAAAAGGAAGAATGGAGTAAATATGAAAAAAGATTAATCGGTGCAGCCAGTGAGGTAATTACAGTTTCAGATGGATGTGCCAGTTATATCAGCGATTTATATAATATAAGAAGAATTCATGTAATTCGAAATTTGCCGACAAAGAACCACGATCTATCAAAAATAAGTATCAGGAAAGCGCTTAAAATTGACAAAGATATTCCGTTGATTATTTATGTCGGATCGGTCACCTTTGGAAGGGGATTGGAATATATATTGGAAACATTGGAACAATTACCCGAATATGTGTTTTGTACAATAGGGCCGGTTAATAAAAAGTTCAGGATAATCTATAATAGTGAGATAGAGAGATTATCATTGAATTCAAGGGTTTATGAATTGGAACCGGTGCTGCCAAGTGTTCTAATCAGTTTCATCAGGGATGCAGATATCAGTTTGTCATTGATCCAAAATGTTTGTCTGAGTTATTATAATTCTTTACCTAATAAATTATTCGAGAGTATGATGGCCCGTGTTCCTGTTATTTGCTCAGATTTTCCTGATATGTCTGAAGTAGTTAGACAATACCGGGCTGGAGAAACATGCAAACCTGATGATCCGGTGGCCATTGCCGGTACAATAAGGAATGTTTATAAAAACAGGAACAAATATTATCCGGAAAGTATTGTTGGATCTATTGACAAAGAGCTTAATTTCGAATGCGAAAGTCGTAAACTGTTGGAAGTTTATAAAGAGATATCGTAATCTGATCAATTGTAGATAATAGGGTGCCAGAATGAAACGTAGAAACTTCATAAGGAACTCGGGCATATTAAGCATGGGATTTGCTGTCCCGGATTTCCATCCCGGATTGCAAATGCTGAATAATGATGATTATTCTGAAATCATTAATTTCGATATTGCATCTGCCGGGATTCCTGCAAAGGAAGTACTTGAAGATCAAAAGGTATGGATCCGTCGAATCATCGATTCTTCCCCGTACCATGTCTGGGATGTACACAATAAAACCATTGAAGATATAAAACAAAAAACGGCGGAACTGACTGATGCTATGCAGGATGAAATTGCACTGTGCAGAAACTCCACCGAAGGCCTGGATACCATCTTAAAAGGAATTGATTTTAAGAAAGGGGATGAGATTGTTTACAGCAACTTTGATTTTCCTTTTGTGCAGGGTACCATTGAACAGCTTCAGGATAGATATGGAATCCGGGCTGTTAAAGTTGACCTTGATATAGTAACAATGCAGGATGAAGTAATTTTAAATGAATACAAACATCGAATAACAGAAAATACCAGGCTACTTGTCTTAACACATGTTTTTAACTGGAATGGCCGCATTTTACCCGTTAAAAAGCTAACTGAATTGGCACACAGTAATGGCGCTGAAGTATTGATTGACGGAGCACAGAGTTTTGCACAGTTACCGGTCTCAATTAAAGAAATTAATCCGGAATATTATATTTCCTGTTTTCATAAGTGGTTTCGTGGAAGCCTGGGTACTGCCTTTATTTACATAAGGAAAGATTTGATATGTAACATATGGCCCCTGCATGGTTTTCCTGATCAGGATAAATATGATATAAGGAAATTAGAGCGGCTCAGTACTTTAAATTTTCCAGGATTCTTAAGTTTGGATAAACAGTTTAACACTGTTAATGAGGATTATATCAATCAGCATTCAAAAATAAGACGGGAGTTAACCAATATGATTATTCACGGTTTGAAGGCTAATAAGCGGCTCAGATTAATGTCACCGGATAATGCCCTTCGATCCAATGGAATCATATCCCTTGAATTAATGCGAGGGAATCCCAGGAAACTTGTACAATCCTTATGGGAAAACCATAAGCTTTTGCTTAAGGTGATAAACTACAATGGATTAAAAGGAATCCGGATCAGTTTGTCAGATGATATTACTAAACAACAGGTTACAATTCTGACCAGAATCTTAACAGATGAATTATAAGTACTCACCGTTTAGTTTTTTAACTTTTTTATCAAAGAATAAAGGAGTTAACATCCTGTTTATTGCTGTGTATTTTGTATTGGTTGTCGCTCCTCATGAGTGGTTTGGTAGTTTGATCGTGGATTTGTTTGCTAATTTCTCCAGAACCACCTATCAAATTGCAATGCTGATCATTGCAGTTATTTTTATTCTGGCTTACCTGATCTTCTTATTCGGGTTATTAAAAAGGAATCTTAATTTTCTCAGTATCTCTACCTTAATAATACTCCTTGCTTTAACAGTTTTATCATACCCCATACTTATCATACATTATGTTGAAGCCATTCATTTTCTTCAATACGCAATTCTGGGATTTCTGCTTTTTCCGCTGTTCAGAAACTATTATAAAGTTCTATTCTGGGGATTGGTACTATCCTTTATCGATGAAGGATACCAGTATTTTATCCTGGATCCGGAAGCCACTCAACATTTCGACTTTAATGATGTTCTGCTGAACCAGCTTGGAATTGTTTATGGTGTTTTTCCTGTGGCATTAAAAGGCAATATGCCGATGTTTAATAAAAGATTGAATATTAACAGTATTGTTCCTGAAATCATCATGACAGGAGTAATTACAACTGTGGTAATCTTATTGTGCAATTATGATGTACTTAGTATATATCCCGATAAAGAAATTCCCTTTAATATTGTTAAAAGGCTTCCACAGTCATTCTGGACGCATATTAAGCATCTGGACATAAATTACCATATTGTTATGCCGTTTGAAGGTCTCGTTCTTGTACTTGTATTTTATATTTATTTCTCATTAAGTTTATCGAGAATCCATCATAAGCCATCTAATATTTCTGATTAAGGATGGTATTTCATATTTTTACTTACTGAAAATTTTGGGAATAACTTTTAATATTTATACTGTTTGAAGAATATCCTGATCAACGCAGAGCCTCTTGATAAGCAATACGCTGGTATTCATTATTATGTGAGATTATTGCGATTGGCATTTGATAAGTATTTTCCTGATTACCCTGTTCAATATTTAAGAGAGACCAAGGTTGCCGATACAACAAACGATGTTTATATTCCATCACATATTCGGATTCAAAGGGATCCCTATAAGCACTTTATTGCTATCCCCTCAAAGGTCAGAAAATTAAAACCGGATGCTTATATTGAAATAACACATTTCGGGCCATTTTTCCTGAGAAAAGGAACAAAACGAATAACTGTAATACACGATCTTACCCCTTTAAAATTTCCCGAATACCATCCACTGGTCTCAGCGTACATGCAGCGGTTTTTTATTAAACATACAGTCAGGAATGCCGACAGTATTATTGTTAATAGTAACAATACAAGGTCAGATCTCCTTGACTATTTTCCATCTTCTGCGTCGAAAACCAAGGTAATTTATCCCGGGATTGAGGATGTTTTTAAACCCGCTGTTGATGAAGCGTTGTTGAAGAAGCTTGGTATCAGTGCCAGTTACTTTATATCACTCTCTACAATTGAACCTAGGAAAAATATAGAAACATTGTTAAAGGCATTTACACGTTTTAAAGATAAAACAAAAAGCAATCATCAACTGGTTCTTGTTGGTAAAGGTGGATGGAAAAATAAGACCTTTTACAAAATCCTGGATGGTCATCCATTCAGGGATAGTATTGTTTTAACAGGGTATCTGGAACGTAATGAGCTACCTGCACTATACAGCTCAGCTGATGCTTTTATATTTCCGTCTTATTATGAGGGGTTTGGTTTTCCTTTGTTGGAAGCCCTGTCGTGCGGGACCCCCTGTATAAGTTCGGATACATCCAGTTTGCCTGAAGTAGGAGGGAAGGCCGCAAACTATTTTAATCCTCACAACACGTATGAACTGTATGATAAGATGTTGTTAATTTATAACAACAAGGCACTAAGGGATGGTTTGAAAGAGAAATCCCTAAAACAGGCTAAAAACTTTACACTTGAGAAGTTTGCAAAAGGTTTTATGGAGATAATTGAAAGAATGTAACAATTTTATGAGAATACTCTTTATACTCGAATATTATTACCCTCACATTGGTGGTGTGGAGAAACTATTTAAAATCCTTTGCGAGGAACTGGTTATCAATGGCCATGAGGTGACTGTACTCACCAACAGGTATAAATCGGACTTGCAAAAACGGGAAACCATTAACGGAGTTACTGTCAGGCGCCTTAATTTTTATAACAGGTATTTGTTTACATTTTTAAGTTTGCCATACGCACTTAATTATGCCGGTAAATGTGAAATAGTCCACACGACCTCCTTCAATGCAGCTTTACCGGCTTATTTTGCTGCCAGGCTCAGAAGAAAAAAGATTTACATAACATTTCATGAAGCATGGGGTAAATTATGGTTTAAGCTTCCGTTTATCAACTGGTTTTCAAGGAGGATGTTTTATTTGTATGAGAAGTTTATTCTGAGTTTTTCCTTTACAAAATTCATTGCAGTTTCTGATTACACAAGGGATTGCCTTATTGAACTGGGCGTGAGTAATGCCCGTGTCATCAGGATTTATAATGGTATTGAATACAGGAATAGTGGAGTGACTGAACGCCAGGGCCCTGGTAAATTTGTTTTTACATATTTTGGCCGTCTGGGCCCATCAAAAGGGCTGGACCTCCTGCTTCCTGCGGCCAGGGAATTTTTAGCCAGGAATCCTGAAGCTGTTCTCAGGTTGATTATACCAACCGAACGGAATAAGATATTCAACTATGTAAGGAGAGAAGTTAAAAATGGAGGATTTGAACATCAGGTTGAGTTTAAACATAACCTGACCCGGGAGGAACTATCCAGAGCAATTGAATCTTCAAGTTGTATCGTTATTCCTTCTTATAGTGAGGGGTTTTGCTTTGCAGCCGCCGAGACGATAGAACTTGGTGTACCTTTAATTTCTTCAAACCAGGGAGCACTGAAAGAGGTAGTATCGGGTAAGTTTATTAAAATGGAGAAACAGGATGCAGGGTCCTTAATAAAATCACTTGAGCGTGCAAAAGTCGAGAATTGGGAAGAAACTCAGGTAAAAAGATTTGAAATAAAGAATTTTGTACTTGCATATAAGAAGCTGTTTAGTAATCAGTTGGATTAAACCAAGTTGTAAAGAATAACTAATCTAAAAAGATATAGATGCGAAAAAAACCGTTTAGAATAATAGTAAATATTTCACTCTGTGTTCTTGTGCTTATATTAATTATTATTCCGCTGACAGGATATTTAAAAAATGGACCGTATCTGAATTATATTTTAAACAGGCTTCCATTACAAAACTATTTAGCCATATTATACGTCTTTGCCTATTTTTATCTCTACTTAAAATTTTATAAATACATTGCTGATAAGTATAAACTCATTTCTTCACTGTTATTTATTATACCATTATTACTGATATTTAGGAGCTGCAATCTGGAATTAGCCATTATAATTAACCTTTTATACTTCAACACATTTTTCTTTCTGGGCACAGTTTTATTTAACAACCAAAAAAGAGAACCGGATGTGATGAAATTTTCCACGAACATTTTATTTGGAATTATACTATTCGTGTTGATATCTCTTTTTTTATCAATTTTTAATTTTGCAACAGGGGAAGTACTTTTAGGTCTTGTAGTCCTGGGTAGTATTTTCTCTTTTCTTTTTAAGAGAAATATTGTCTCTGAAATAATTAGATTTAATAAAGTATCGGGTTTTTCAATTAATAGTACAGTTTTTGGTTTTTCCAGCCTGTTGGTTATCCTGTTAGTCCTTGTTCTTCAAACAAACAGTAACGCAGGCTATGATGAATTATGGTACTCACTCCGTACACATGAGTTACTTAATAAAACCGGCAGTTTCTTTGATGAGATCCTGTATCCGGATAATTGGGTTGCCTATTACCCAAAGCTCTATGAGATTCTGATATTCCCACTACAGGTGTTCCCCAACTATGCAATTTCTAAGATGTTTTCTGTTTGCTTATGGGTAATTATTACAATGGTTAGCCTGTTTCTCGTCACGGGTGACAGATCCCTGAAGTATATGAAAAACAGGCATCTGATTATCGCATTAGCTATAGTGAGTACTCCGGTACTTGCGAATGTGGCAGTTTCAACAAAAGGTGACATATTATCGATATTTGTATTTCTGATTTCCTTTCTTTATCTGGAGAGATTTAAAGATACCGGGAAGTTCTATTACTGGTTACAGGCAACAACTTTGGTGTTTTTAAGTATTACCGCCAGAATTTCTGCTTTGCCTTTTACTTTCATATTTATTGTCTTTTCAATTTATCAGCTCTTTTTGTTGGTTGCTAAGAAAAAGGTAGGATGGAAAATGAATCCCAGACAATTATTGTATGTAATTTTTCCGTTTGCTTTATTTATTTTGATTTTATACCGTACTTACCATTTTACCGGTGTGCCAATAGTCCAGATGGAGGATCATCCTTTCATGCCAGAACTGTATAATTTGTTTAATTTTGAATACAGCAACGAATACCTTCAGGCTCTTCCAGGTAAAAATATTATACAATTACCTAAACTGCAATTTCTTTTTGATATGATTTTTAATCCTATCAAATTAAGGGTTTCCTGGGCATGGTATTCAAATTTTTACACAGTTTTGTTAATCCTGGCGATAACAACTTATGTGTTTTCCAGAAAGAATTATCTGCAGAATACATATAAATTGATTTTTTCGATACTTCTACTAACCCTGTTTTTTGCGATCAGTCTTATCTCCTTTGGCAATATGCCTTATTATGGTGGTGATGGCAATTACTTTGTAGTACCAATTATTGTCTCATCCCTTCTCCTTGCAAGTATCTATACCAGAAATACTACAAAAAATTACCCGATACTTTTTGTAGCAATGTTATATCTCTTTTTACATCTTGGATTAACACTGGTAACAGGATCCAACTGGGATCCATGGTTCAATAGAATAGCTTCAAGCCTGACTTATGCTCCTCATAAAGGTGACTTGAATAAAGATATTTTAGTGAAAAGAGCTAATTCTATATACAATGTGGATGATATTTTTAATCAATTATCCGGAGTTAAGAAGACATATCTTGCTGGTGTAGGGGATGAAAGAAGAAACTTCCTGCTCGGGCATTCCTATTTAAATATGCGAAATACCAGACCATATGTAAAACAAGACTTTGAACACTTTGCTAATTTTTTAGAAAAGGCAAATATTGAATATCTCCTGGTGCAGAATTTCCCAAATAAGTCAAAATATTATCAGTTTACGCAGCAATTGCTAAAAAACCCTGACGTAATTAGTTACAGGGGGATAACGATGACTTTACTCGATATCAGGGCATATAATTACGCTGATGATCTGGTTGAACAAAAAGAAACTGCTTTATCAAAGATTAAGGTCAACAAACCAGACCTGGTTTACAAACCGGATGAAATACTTCCTGGATGGAATAAACCGTTTCAATATTCTATAAGAAATAAGTTTAATAAAAATAAGTACTATGAAAATCCGGTAACCTTATTATCAAACGGTTCGGCCTGTTCGTTCGATTTTATTAATCCGTCTGCTTCTGACCTAAACATCAATTTGATATTTTCAACCCATCATGATTCGAAAAAAGTACACGGGGCAGGGCAACTGCAGATTTTGATTATTAATGAAGAAAACCAGGTCATTAAAAATGAAACCATTGATATCTCACACAACGAAGTATATTCTCCAATCTATCATATAAAACAACTACCGGAAGGGATATATAGAATTGAATTTCATTTTGATATCGGTTCCTGGTCAAGATGGATAAGAATTGCTATTTCGGATCCTGTGATCAATAAATGTTAACAATGTCAGTCTGGTTCATTCCGTCATTTTTACTAAATTTATACTTTTAATGATATAAGGGGACATTAGAAAATATTATTGTTTTTATGTGTTTAAAGATTGTCAACCTGCCGAAATTTGAAGACCCTCGTGGGAATTTAACATTTATAGAGTCTGATAACCATATTCCATTGAACATAAAGCGTGTTTATTGGATTTATGATGTGCCCGGAGGTCAAATAAGAGGGGGGCATGCTTTCAAAGAACAAAAAGAATTCATTATTGCACTTTCCGGAAGTTTTGATGTGAAAGTGAATGATGGTAATGATAATCATCATTTTCATTTAAACCGTTCATATTATGGATTGTTCATACCCGAAGGGCTCTGGCGTCATATGGAAAACTTCTCAACCAATGCCGTAGCTATGGTTTTATCATCTACTATTTATAATGAAGATGACTACATACGTGAATATGATAATTACCTGAGATGGCTGCAGTAACAAAAAATACGATTTACAACTGTGGGATTATACACCTTCCTAAAATACAAAACAGGGCCGGTAACATTACTGCCGTTGAGAATAATGTTAACATCCCATTTGCGGTGAAGAGAGTATATTTCCTCTACGATATACCCGGGGGCGAAGATCGAGGAGGACATGCTCACAAAGAATTACAGCAGATCATCGTTGCAGTTAGTGGTGCATTTGATATACTTGTGGATGATGGGTTAAATAAAAAGCTTATTCATCTAGATCGTCCCTATGTAGGTTTGCACGTAGTACCAGGCATTTGGAGGCAATTGTTAAATTTTTCCTCCGGAGCTATTTGCCTGGTGCTTGCCTCTCATAAGTATAATATAGATGATTATATCAGGAGTAGGGCGGATTTTATGAATTTTAAAAAATTGATTTAGCATAATGAAAGCCAGTATAAGTAAAAGAGCAGAAATTGGAGTTAATGTTAAAATTGGCAAAGGTGTAATTATATATGATAATGTTGAAATTGGTAATGATTCCTTTATTGGGCCTTATTGTGTTATTGGTGAACCTACATCAAACTATTATAAAAATTCTGACGATTATACATTTGAGAAAACTGTAATCGGCAAGAATTCAGTGATTCGCTCTTTTACTACAATTTACGAGAATGTTGTAATCGGCGACAATTTTCAAACAGGTCATCATGTCATAATTCGTGAGGAAACAATAATAGGTAATAATACAAGCTTTGGCTCCTTATCTGAAATGCCCGGACAGTCTACTATTGGCAACTTTGTAAGAATCCATAGTAAAGTCATGCTGAGTGAGAATAATTTGATTGGGGATTATGTCTGGATATTTCCTTTTGTAATGTTAACAAATGTAAAATACCCACCCATTGGTGAGTTTCAAAGAACTACAATTAAAGAATATGCAGTGATATGTTCCTGTGCTTCAATATTGCCCGGAATATCGATTGGAAAAAATTCAATTGTTGGATTGGGGGCAGTGGTAACGAAAGACGTACAGGATGAAAGGCTTGTAATCGGTAACCCGGCAAAAGACGTAAGGTCAGTAAGAGAAATTAAGGATAAAAATGGGGAGTTTCCGTATCCCTGGCGTGATTCTCTTAAAGAATACAGAGGTTACCCATGGCAGATTAATGATTAAATTAACTTAAATATAATCTCCTGTGATTTCATTCTTAGATTTAAAAGGAATCAATAACCAGTATGCCCTGGAGTTAGAAAAAGTAGCAACTCAGGTGATTAACTCTGGTTGGTACATATTAGGTGAACAGGTAAAACAATTTGAGAGAAATCTATCTTCATATATCGGAGTAAAGCATGCCATAGGCGTAGCTAACGGTTTGGATGCCCTGCGTTTGATAATAAGGGCATATATTGATATGGGATTTATACGTGAAGGTGATGAAATAATTGTCCCTGCCAATACCTATATTGCTACTATACTTGCCATATCTGAGAATAGACTAAAACCGGTGCTGGTTGAACCAGATATTAATAACTACAACCTGGATGTTTCACTTATTGAACAAAATATTACAGAACGGACACGTGCTATTATGGTTGTGCATTTATACGGTCAGGTTTGCTGGAGCAATAAATTAGAATCTATTGCGAAAAGTTATAACCTCAAAATTATTGAAGATAATGCCCAGGCTATCGGTGCTTTATGGGATAAAAAAAGAACAGGTTCATTGGGTGATGCAGCAGGATTCAGCTTTTACCCTGGAAAAAACCTTGGAGCTTTAGGGGATGCAGGGGCCGTAACTACCAATGATAATCAACTGGCAAAAATTATCAGGGCTTTAGGAAATTATGGAAGTAACGAGAAATATCTTAATGATTATCAAGGATTGAATAGCAGGTTGGATGAAATACAGGCTGCTTTTCTTAATATCAAGCTCAAATATATTGATGACGAAAATCACCACCGAAGAGAGATAGCCAGTTATTATCTTAATAATATTAATAATCCCCGTATTGTTTTACCCGGATCCCCCGACAAACAATCACCTGATTTTATGCAAGGTAATGTTTGGCATCTATTTGTAATCAGAACATCAAATCGTAAAGAATTACAGAAATATTTATTGGATCGTGGAATTCAAACCTTGATACATTACCCGGTTCCCCCTCACAAACAAATGGCTTATAAACAATGGAATAACTTAACCTGTACAATAACAGAACGAATTCATCATGAGGTATTAAGTTTACCAATATCTCCTGTTATGGATATGAAAGATGCAGCATATATTGCTCGTTGTATTAATGATTTTTAGAATATTGAATTATTGATGTTATGGGCTTAATTGTAAGGTTATTCGTTCTTGATTTGTCGGTTCAGTGTTTTAATTGTCTCTTTTAGTGTATGATGGATTTTTGTATTTTGCAGACTCAATTCTCGAGCAAAGTTTTATATCACTTAAAACTAAAAAAATGAGTAAGATTTCTTTTATTATTCCATGTTATTTCAATGAGGAAAACATCCCCGTTACAACTGATCTGTTATTAAACAACGAGAAAATGTTTCCCCAGGGAACACAATTTGAGTACATCATGATAGATGATGGTTCGAAAGATGGTACCTACAATGAACTACTGAATTTTAGAAATGAGAACCCGGGAAAAGTCAAAGTGATTAAGCTATCTGGAAATTTTGGTTCGTATAATGCTATTTTGGCCGGTATGAATTACGCAACAGGGGATTGTAATGTGGTTCTTGCGGCTGATTTACAGGATCCACCTGATTTAATTCCTAAAATGTACGACTATTGGTTAAAGGGGATAAAACTTGTAATTGCTAACAGAGCCAATCGTGAGGAATCATTTATCAGTAAAATGTTTTCAAATACGTATCACTATTTTATCAGAAAGTTGGCACTCAGGGATGTTCCGAAGGGAGGATACGATCTTGTGCTTTTTGATGATCAACTACGAAGGGAGGTTGTTAAAATAAATGAAAACAATACCAATCAATTGTACCTGCTTTCATGGTTAAAGTATGATTATGTGAGCATACCCTATATTAGGACAAAAAGAGATGTGGGTAAATCAAGATGGACCTTAGGTAAGAAAGTTAAACTATTCATTGATTCTTTTGTTGCATTCTCATTTTTCCCAATCAGGTTAATCAGTCTCACAGGATTAATACTTGGATTGATTTCATTTATTTATGGTTTATTTGTGATTTATTCTAAGATCACCGGCCTTGTTCCTATTGAAGGCTGGGCGGCAATTATGGTTGTTGTATTATTTGTATCTTCTTTCCAGATGATTGCTCTGGGTATTATAGGTGAGTATATATGGAGGACTCTTGATGCAGCCAGAAAAAGACCCAATTATGTGGTCGAAGAGGTAGTATGACACAATGTGTTAAAAAATCATGTCAACTATTATTACCTGAAAACTGACCAAAAATAAATTCACGAACATCGAACATCGAACATCGACAATCAACAATCTTCAGGTCTTATCAGCAATCCGCTCTTTTATACTTATTTCTTTCTTTACTTTATCTTTAGAAGGAAGATTTGTTTGCTCCTTAAGTTTTGCATTCAGTTTTTCAATTTCCTCCTTCATCATCCCAACATCCTGAGCCAGGTTTTTATTCAGGTCGGCAAGCTGGGAAAGTATCAGTGAAAACTCTATCATGATTACCAGTATAGCTATCAACAGGATGAGAAGTAATGCAGCCGGGGAATATGCCACACCCATTAATTTGGCGATGTAATCTATGCTGCCTTTCCATGCTGAGAGGATCAGGAAAACAAAACCAAAGAACAACCATAATATCGAATATTCTTCCTTAAGCCTTCTTTTTCTGATCAGAAGAAGTATAAAAAATATCAGAATGATACTTCCGATAATTGCTATGATTTGTATTCTGTTGCTGTACACTTTTATGTTGTTTTTTGGGTTTACTTAAATTAATCAGGTCTTTATCCTGTCAGTTGTCACCTGCTATTACTGCTTATCCCCCGGAAACCTGTCTATCCTTTTCTCCCTTATTGAAGCCATTAACATCGACAGTAATACCTTCATCATATAAAACGGCCCTCTGTGGTTAGGAATCGACGAGATCCCTCCCTGCCGTTCTCTCATCTGCGTAAATACTTCCTTTAAACGAAACTTATTCTTACCTAAGAGGATAATGATCTCAGGTTCGGGGTAATCCCTGGGATAATAATCAGCAAGAAAATTAATGATCTCCTTATTAAATGCCCTGAATCCCGATGTTTGGTCTTTTATCTTTTGCCCGATCAGAATATAACTTACATACTCAAATACCCTGATGCCGATTCTTCTCAGGAAAGTAGTTTTAAATCCCTTCAGGTTCTGTATAAACCTTGATCCGATCATACAGTCGGTTTCTCCTCTGGCTACAGGTTCAATAATCTTACTAATCTCAGATACCATGTGCTGCCCATCGCCATCAAACTGAAGGGTGATATCGTAGTTATGCTTTCTTGCATATTTAAACCCGGTTTGAACAGCAGCGCCAATGCCAAGGTTATAAGATAGATTAATTACAGTGGCCTTACCGGTATTCTGGGCTTTCCTACCTGTTGTATCCATCGATCCATCATTAATTACCAGGATATCATATTCCGGATAAGTTGACTTGATCTCCTTTATGATCCCTACGATGTTCTCAGCCTCATTATAAGCTGGGATAATGATCAATACCTTTAATTCCCCTTTCAAAATATGTAATTTAAAATCTTTTACTCAAAATTAATTAGTTTGTTTCAAAAAGTTTTGATTCAATTTCTTGAAGCAGGTCTGCAGGTATATCTGCACCTGATCGTTGAGCATGAATTAAATCGTTATATGCAAGTTTGTACCTGCCCTGCCAGTAAAAAATCAAACCGCGACCTTTATAAGCAAGTATTATGGCAGGATCTAGTTCTATAGCTTTCGTAAAGTCTTTAATGCCGTTTTCAAGATTTTTTAAGCCTGTGTAAAGATATGCCCTGTTGAAATATGCAATAGCATACGAAGGATCAACCTCAATAGCTCTGGTAAAATATTCAAGCGCTTTTTCTTTTTTATTCAAATAAACATATGTTTGCCCTATGGAGTTTATCGGATCAGGATTTGTTTTATTAAGCTTGATAGCCTCTTTAAAATCCAGTATGGCCCCATTGTAATCGTTCATGAGTAGTTTTACATGGGCCCTGTTGAGGTAAGCCTGTTCATAGTGGGGATTATTCTGAATTGCTTTGCTGAAGGCAGTGATTGCGCTTTTTAAATCCCCAGCATGCCATAACGACTTGCCAAGTATATCATAAGCTTCCGTATGGTCAGGATTATTGTTTATATAAATCCGAAGATCCTCAACTGCACCCTCATAATCTTTGGTTCTCATTCTGATATTACCCCGGTTGAAATATGCGAGCATATGGTCATTCTCTATTTCGATCGTCCTGGTGAACAAAGCCAGGGCACCCTGATAATCACCTTTCTCAGCACTTGCCAGTCCGAAATTGAAATTAGGCCTGGCCTTACCGGGAGATTTCTCACTGGTATTTTTCCAGAGTGAATAGCTTGTTTTCCATGTTTCATTCCTTGCAAAAGTAAGTGATGCAAAAATCAATGCAAGAGCAAGACATATAATAATCGAACCGGGCTTCGATTTAATAAGATTAAAAATCGTATATACAAGAATTATTATTATACCAAGAATGGGTAGATATAACCTGTGTTCGAATATCACATCCTGAATTGGAATGATACTTGATTCAACAGAAAGACTTAATAAAAAGAAGAAGATACCAAAAGATATAATCCGTTGTTTTCTGAATAAAACCACCCCTGTTAAAATAATGCCAATAATAAAAATCAAACTTAGTATCTCACGGATACCTGTCAAACCTTTCGATATTGTAAAATCATAATCCAGGTTCTGACTCACAGGCATCAGTGAAAGTTGAATATACTTCGGTATTACCCTGAACTGTGTTGCTAAATATTCAAACCGGCTTATCTCCAATGTTTCTTTAGGTAATTTCCAAAAAACAATGATAGCTACAATTAGAAGTATGAGCAAAGAGGAACAGATTATTAAATATTTTTTGTATGCTTTGTTTTCCCTGTTTCTGATAAAGAAAAGTTCAACAAGTAACCATGCAACCGGAAAAGTTACTGCACTTTGTTTTGATAAAATCCCGGCGATACCGGATAAAAAAGCCAGTATTAACCAGATAAGCTGTTTTCGGTTTTGTTCAATATAGCTGTATCTGCCTTTAAGATAAAAATAGATTGACAAAACATAAAACATTCCCGACAGGGCAGTCATCCGTTGTATGATATAAGTGACCGATTGCGTTTGTATGGGATGAACCAGAAACAACAATGCGCAAAAAAAGGCAATGGCACTATGGTTCTCAATTAGTTTCCTGTTTAGAATGGATGGTGATTTAAATATCTCGATCAACAACAGAAAAATAAATCCTGAAGTAAGGATATGAATGATAATATTGATAAGATGATAGCCGGTTACATTATTTTGATGGATACTGTAATTGAGAGCAAGGGTAAATTTTGCCAACGGACGTTTTTCAATATTTGTCCAGTATGAGAACTCCTGGAAGAGATTATGATTCTTTATTTCGTCTTTTGCAAGAATATGAATTCCATCATCAAATTGAAATTCAGCATTAAAAGTATTACTGTAAATAATAAAACCAGCAACAATAAGAATAATCCAGATAAACAGATAATTAGGCCTGTCAATTATATCGATCAGTTTTAATGTGATTGTACCCAAGAAATGATTTATTTAAGCTGAGAGACAAAAATAGAACCTTTTATTCAATTCCCTGCCCTTAATCGACAGAAGATAAATCTCATCACTGGAATATTTTTCCCGGATATGGAGAATCAGTCAGAATGCCAATTTGTAAAACACTTTATGTTAATATGTTATCTGATTGGTGCGGATATTGATATATATGGATTGAATAAAAGTGTCTTAAAAAATAATAGTGATGAAAAAGATTGTAATAACACTAGCTCTTTTTGTCGTGGTTTTATCCTCCTGTAAAAAGGAGTTCGATGATCAAAAAGATCAGGATAACCAGATAAATTTTAATGATCTGAAGGTAAACAGTCAATTCGATTGGAAACTTACTGATAATATTACCTTCAATATCACCAGCCAAATAGCTGCTATTATCAGGATTACCTCTATTGATGAGAAGTTGGTTTATTATAAAGGGAATCATCAGGGTAACAACTTCACTGAGAATTTGCAAATCAGCATTCCTAAATCGATCACTGCGGTATTGGTAAATGGGAATCAGGTGATGCTAGGTAGTCATAGTATTGATGTCAACCTTGGTAATTTTAAGGCTGTAGCAACCACAAATATGGCAGTGAATTTCAATGGTACAAATGCTTATTGTGAGATACAGGATATCAGTTCTCTAAATGGGGCAAATGCATTCACAGTTGAAGCCTGGGTTAAACAGGTAAATACTGCCGATTACGCAAGGTTGTTCCATAAATTCGCTGGCCATGCCCAGGATATTTCAATAGCAACATATATGTCGAAACTTTATGTAGAGGTTGGCAATGGTGCCAACAGCTTTGCATATTGGCCTGATTATGCTACTACCATACCGAATGATACCTGGTATCATATAGCTGCTGTTTATGATGGTACACAGGGAATACCAAATGACCGGATAAAACTATATATCAATGGTAATCCGGTAAGTTTAACATTCAACGGAACCATACCTGGTACAACATACTCATTTACACCGGGTACTTATCAGTTTTTATCATGGGATCAAAAACTTGGAGGTAAGATGGATGAGGTCAGGATATGGAATTACTCCAGGACTCAGACTGAGATCAACAATGATATGAATACAACCCTGGCAGGAACTGAAGCAGGGTTCTTAGCATATTATAAATTTGATGCGCTGAACTTTGGATTTAAATGCCCTGATGCAAGTGGACACCATAGTGATGCCATGTTATTTGGGGGATTTTCACTTAGTACTGATGTACCCTTCAGTTATGTTGCTGATAGTGATGGCGATGGAGTTCCTGATCCTGATGATGACTATCCAAATGATCCTGATCGTGCTTTTGATAATTATTTCCCTGCGGAAGGATATGGTAGCCTTGGCTATGAAGACTTATGGCCAGGTAAGGGTGATTATGATTTCAACGATATCGTGGTTGATTACCGATTTCATACGGTAACCAATGCATCAAATAAAGTTGTAGAGATATTTTCCACTTTTCCGGTAAAGGCAAGCGGGGCATATCTGCATAATGGATTCGGATTTAACCTGCCAGATGCAAATGCCGAATTTACCTCAAATCCACAGAAACTGTTGGTTTCAGGTTATGACCTGCAGGAGGGTATTATTTCATTAAATGCCTATGGCCATGAAAATGGGCAGACACATCCGACTTTATTTGTGTTCGACAATATCTTCAATATTCTTCAACATCCGGGTATTGGAACAGGGGTTAATACAGAAGAATCTGCTCCTTTTGTTAATTACGACACGCTTACACTAACCATTACAACGCCGGGATCTGCATTTACCCAGGCAGATTTTTCATTGGTTACCTGGAACCCCTTCATAATCGTTGATAAGACCAGAAGTCATGAGATACACCTTCCCGATTATGAACCAACTGATTTAATGGATACTGATCTGTTTGGGCAATGGGAAGATGATAGTAATCCCCTTACCGACAGATATTATAAAACAGGGCATAACCTTCCATGGGCCATTAACATTCCGGCATCGTACGAATGGCCGGTTGAAAAGACAGAGATAATATACGCCTATCTGCATTTTGCCGAATGGGCCGAAAGCTCCGGTACTCTCTACAGTAACTGGTACGAAGATATAGGCGGATACAGGGATGCATCAAAAATCTATACTCCCTGAAGTATTTAAGGTGTTGAATTGATTGAGTGGTTGAGTATGTTAGTCAGGTGGTGATTTCTATTTCAAGCTTTAAGATCAAGATATTCAGGTTAAATTTGTAACTTAGTGTTTTATTTGTCGTTATATAACTTCAATCCGTTAATAAAATATTTAAACCTATGAAAAAGCTGCACCTGTTTTTTGCAATGATTATAGCATCAGCTATTTTCTTCTCTCCTGCTTGTAGAAATAATAATAATGACGATGATACTAATGATTCAGACTGGCTTAAGAAGATGGAAGAACTTGATATAGCTGATGATTTTAATTATCAATCCACACAGAATGTTTCTTTTAGTGTTGTGTTACCCTTTACGGTTGATTATAATGATTACCGGGGAACGGTTAATATACTGACAGGGCCTCCTGAACTTGGAGGTGAACTGCTGAAAACTGGTGCGGTAAATAAATATGGCGTTTATGAAGCGGAATTAACCATACCGGCCTTCCTTACCGAACTGTATGTTCAATCCCATGTTGGTGATGCCATTGTGGATATTGCGGGGCTTAAAAACAACAACTCCTTGTTAAATGGTGGAATTAACTTCGGGGATGGATATGATACAATCCCTCCTGCTGATACAACAGAAACTAAGTTTCTTAAATCCCATGTGCCTTTAATAGCGTTTACCGGCAAAGAATATAATGAAAATACCACTGTTCAGAATCTTATTCAGAATGGTAATTTCAATACCAATGATTTCGGAACAATACAGTACTGGTCTTCACCCATGGTGGTTGATGGTAAATGGTATAAATGTAGCTACTTCCATAACTCAGCCGGACAATACAATGATGGTGGAAATTTTGTTTTAAAAGTTGACAGGCCAACAGGAACCTATTATCGATCAGGTGGTGTTGCCCAATTAATTAATGCCAGTCAGGGTGATTTAATCACATTCACCGCCGATATTAAATCATTTGGCAGTGCTTCTCCAAGTAATCGGGCATGGATGTATCTCATACCAAGAAGGGCAAATGGTTCAACAATTGCTTATTATTCATATAATATCTATCCTGTACACACCAGAACCAACTGGACAGAATTTACGGTATCTGCAACGATGCCATACGGAACTGAGACAGTTCAGGTATTGTTCTGGATGTGGGTGTATAATGGATCAATACTATGGGATAATGCTGTTGTTACGGGCCCGGTAATTGATTCGGATGGTGATGGTGTGGATGATGAAGATGATAATTACCCTTTTGATCCCGACAGGGCTTATAATATTTATTATCCTGATTTCAATTCCTTTGGATCGCTTGCATTTGAAGATAACTGGCCGGCCCGCGGAGATTATGATTTTAACGACCTTGTGCTGGACTACCAGTATAAACAGGTAAGCAATGCCAGCAATGCCCTGGTTGATCTTTATGGCAAATTTGTAATCCGGGCTATAGGTGCAAGCTTTACCAATGGTTTTGGTTTTGAAATGAACCTTGATCCTTCAACGATCAATAATGTTACCGGTATTTCAATTGTAGATGGGTATATTAACCTGCTGGCAAATAATACAGAATCAGGCCAGGCTAAAGGTACTATCATTGTTACTGATAATGCATTTACGCAGCTTCCACATCCTGGTGGTGGTACAGGTGTTAATACCACACCGGGCCAGACTTATGTTGAGCCTGATACAATGAATATTATGATATCGATGGCGCAACCTGTTGCCTTATCCCAATTGGGTGATCCACCATATAATCCGTTCATGATAGTTGACCAGATAAGAGGAAGAGAGGTGCATCTTCCTGATTATCCACCAACATCACTTGCCAATCCTGCATATTTTGGAACTGAAAATGATGATTCAAATCCGGCAACTGGTAAATACTATAAAACCTCAAACAACCTGCCCTGGTCAATTGATGTACCTGCAGAATTTGACTATCCGATCGAAAAAATTGTAATTATTCAAGCCTATCTTCATTTTGCAGAATGGGCTGAAAGTTCCGGTTCACAGTATGCCGACTGGTATCTCGCTCTTTCAGGATACAGGGATAACAGCGTGATTTATCAGGTACCCTGATTGGTTAATTGGTTGAAGTGTTGAGAGTTGAGAGTTGAGTGTTGAACTAAATTTTAAGTCTGGCGTAACCAATTCGAAGTTCCGTCAAATCTCAATACGTTTGTACCTCACTATCGCGATGTTGTGCCGCTTCGCCCTACTCAACTTCAAACTTCGGACTCCAAAACTCAAAACTCAAAACTTGCCCTATCTTCTTTTGATTGCTTTCCCAATGCCTCATGCACCTCCAGAACGTGTGGAATTAGCAGGCGCTGCTCATCGTTGTCAATGATGTAATCGGCATATTTATTCTTTTCAGCATCATCCATCTGATTTATCATGCGTCGGTTAATTTCCCCGACGGATATCTTATCACGTTGTAACAAACGATGTAACCTGAGTTCATAAGGGGCAGTAACTACAACGATCCTGTCGAACATTTTGTTAAATCCACTTTCTATCAGTATTGCAGCTTCGTGAAGGATATATTGATTACCCGCCTGTTTGTTGTACCAGTTTTGAAAATCAGACTGGACAAGGGGGTGTATCAGTTCATTCAAATGGTTCAACGCCTCCTGATGATTGAATACAACAGACGCCAGCTTCTTACGGTCAATATTTCCATTGTGGTCAAATATTTCTTCCCCGTGAAATGCTAACAGGGCATCCTTAACGTTTTCACTGAAAAGAAATTTTCGTGCCTGATCATCTGCATGGTAAACCGGCACCCCCAATATTTGAAAAATTCTGCATACCGTGGTTTTACCACTTCCAATACTGCCTGTTATTCCAACCTTAAGCATTATTTCAGAATTATATATTCTATCTGTCTTGGATCGAAATGCTTGATCTTGATAAAATTAGGATGATGCCTGATTTCTACATTCAGAATTCTGTTTGCTGACCCTTCCTGATTAAGCAGCACAGCAACATTGAACATTTCTTTATTTACCTTATTGTAGTCTTTTAATGCAACCAGGTAAGTCAGGTTAATCTTATCCGGGAATAAACGGGTTCTTAAGCCATTGTTATTCAGTACACGGATAGGTAATTCCATGCTGGCTTCTGTAAACTTTTCAACAGGAATAAAAATATTTACCGTATCAGATGATACCAGTACCTTCTTACTGTTGAAGGGCTTCAAAAGGTTCAATGTTAGTGATCTGTTGCTTTTTAGTTCCTGTAATTGAACAGGTTTTGTTTTAATAGAGTTGATGGTGTCAATATAACTGGGTGGGCCAGATAGTATGATGCTGTCAGGGGATATATTAACCTGACCGTATAGCTGGTATTGTTGTTCAAAATCATAGCCGATATCAGCAATTACCGGGATCCGTTTTCTTGAAATAGGTTCCAGGTTAAGAAACAGGGTGTCTGGTTTGATAGCTGTAAGTATTTCGTCAAACTTAAGTTGTCTGGAGATTTCTTTATGAAGTGGTTTTGTTAATATATATGAACTGAAAGTGTACCTGCTTTTGTGCAGTTTAATATCATTGAGGTCGATATTGATAAGGGGTTTGTTTTGCAGATACTTTATTGAGAACAACCTGAAACCCTTTGCTGTTAATTCAAGGATTACCGTACTATCGCTATTGCTGATGATTGAATTTGATCCCGGGGAATTGATAAACCTGATATTGTAATTAACAGAACTATCATATTCATTTGACAGCTTAATCATAAGCCAGATAAACAATGCTATCCCGATAAAAAGGAGGAAGATGTTAGCCTGTTTTCTGAAACTGGTTTGCCACAGATTTCTGGATATTTTCCGGAAAATTTGTTTGCCATTGAAATACATACGCATACAAATATAATCTTTCCAGACATGGAATCATTGAATAGAAACCTAAAATTTTGTAAAATAATGAGCAGTAAAGGAAAAACCGCCTTGTTGTTATTTCGCCTGGTCGCCTAGCTGGCTTTGTTTATCCATGGCTATTGCCGATTTCTCAAATGTAAGTTTCTGTTGTCCATCAACTTCAATTATGATCACAGTATCCTTTATTTCAATAATCTTACCATGAAGACCACCAATGGTTACCACTTTATCACCCTTTTTGAGGTTCTCGCGAAACTTTCTCTGTTCCTTGGTTTTCCTCATTTGCGGTCGAATGAAGAATAGATAGAAAACAACGATAATAAGGATCAATGGTAAAAAAGACATAATCCCGCCTCCCTCTGAACCTTCCTGGGGAGTAAATAACATTACATGTAATAAGTTCATTTTGCTATATTTTAATTTTAATTATTCTTCTGGTATAAATACGATGGCCTTGATCTCAAGAGTAATACGATTGGGTTGAGTATTTGCCAGCACAGTAGCGCTTTTTCTCTGTACCCCTTTCCGTCCCTTGCTATCAAAGGTGATTTTAATTACGCCTTTACCCCCGGGCTCAACCGGAACTCTGGGATATTCAGTTGCTGTGCATCCACAAGTTGTGCTTACCCTGGTAATTAAAAGGTCGGAATTTCCCGTATTCTTAAATCTAAATCCATAAGTAACAACCTCACCCTGAATAACCTTGCCAAAATTGTGGTTTGTTTCATCGAATTCCATTTCAGGTAACTCATTAATATCAACATTGCCCTCAGCAGAATTAGGGTTGTTTACCACATCAGTCGAAATCAATCCACTATCTGAATCAGTCTGGTTTCTGCATGAAGAAAGCATGATGAATAAAAATAGTACGGACAAGTATGTTAATAAGACGCGCATTATAAAATTTTGTGCAAAGTTAATAAAACAGGTGAAATTGGCATATGTTTTTACAGCTAACGTAATATTGTGACAGAACCCCTGAAAATATCATTCCGGAATTGTCCCGTACAGTTCAGGATATAAAAGTAAACACCATCCGGAAGATTCCCACCATCCCAATCGTTCTGGTAATTATTAGCTTCATATACCTTCCTTCCATGGCGGTTTACAACAACCAGTTCGTTAGAAAGATAAAACTCTTCAAGCCTGAAAAATTTATCATCGTTATACACTGGCAGATCATCACCGGTGATCACAAATTCCTGGTTATAAGGATCTCCATTAGGGGTAAAAATATTTGGTATTTTCAGTTTAACAGGTTTAACCTGAATTGGATGATCGAAAGTAGTGTCACAACCGTGTTCATCTGTAACAGTTAATAATACAAGAAATTCATCTGCCCTGGAATACATATGTGTGGGTGTGGCGGATGAAGAGGTGGTTGAATCACCAAAGTCCCAGAACCAGTTGGTCAAATGCAGTGTGTCTTCTGAAAGGTTTTCAAATGAGAAGTCCATCCATGGATTTTGAAGGTAAACAGTATCTCCAGGATCGGTATAGGTTTCTATTGAGGGGGATAAAAAGGACTTAACCTTATAAGAAGTATCAATATCACATCCAAAACTGTCAACAACTGTTATATCGTAGGTAACATCACCACATAAACCCAATGCTAGCGATGAATCTGCAGGATCAACAAATTGAACCGCCCACAGGTATGAATAGTCCTCGGTAGGAAAAGCACCTGATGCTATAGCTTTTACCTGTGCCTGGCAATCAGCATCGATACCTGTACATGTTTTTCTGAATTGCTCGAACTCAATATCTATTTTAGGACGTACCTTGATGATAACTGAGTCATAACAATCATAATTTTCATTTGATACATGGACAACATACTTGGTTGTAATTGTTGGTCTGACAGCTATGATTGGTTGTGAGTAATCCCCGGGAGTCCAATGATAATTCAGCGTATCCGATTCTTCAACACTCAATAATAATAACCCACCCGGACAGGATGGTGTTGGCCCCTGTATAGTGATTTCGCAACCCTGACCGGAAACATGATTATAAGTGAGAAGAAAAGAAATAAATATGAAATAATACTTCATCCTGAATGTGTAACTTTATGGGCTGCAAAAGTATAAAAATTCTTAACGTTAACCCATGGAATTAATTGTAATAGACTTCTTGATTTGTTACATACCGAATTTTGCACAGGGATTTATAAAATGTGATATTTGTTGAGCAGTTTCAAATACCAATCCGTAAAATGATATGACATAAATTCATTAATATTTTTATAAACTACTAATAATCAAGACAAAAAGTCATGTTTAAGAAAAGCATAAGGACAAAATTACCGAAAATATTCAGTGTTGTGGTATGGCAGATTTGTTGTGCTGGGTACTTAACATTTTTAGAAAGGGAAACAAAATGAATCTTAATAATTATACAATAAAATCACAGGAGGCTATACAAAAGGCCCAGGAAATCGCTGCAGCAAACCAGCAGCAATCAATAGAAAATATTCATATCCTTAAAGGGATCATGACAGTTGACGAAAACGTTATCCCATTCTTACTGCGAAAACTGAATGTTGACCTGACAGTTTTTGGCCAGGCAGTTGACAAAATAATTGAATCGTTGCCCAGGGTAAGTGGTGGTGATCAATATCTTTCAAATGATTCAAAAAGTACGCTTCAGAAAGCAAGTAATTATGCCCATGAGTTTAAAGACCAATTTGTATCCATAGAGCATATCCTTTTAGGGATATTAGCAGGTAGCGATACCGCCTCTAAACTCTTAAAGGATAATGGCGTTACGGAAAAGGACCTCAAACAGGCTATCAAGGATCTGAGGCAGGGATCAACAGTCGACAGTCAATCTGCAGAGGAGCAGTATATGGCACTGAGCCGTTACGCACGTAATCTCAATGATCTTGCACGTTCGGGTAAACTCGATCCCGTAATTGGCCGTGACGATGAGATACGCAGGATCCTGCAGATATTATCAAGAAGAACAAAAAATAATCCGATACTTATTGGTGAACCCGGTACAGGTAAGACAGCAATTGCAGAAGGCCTGGCACACAGAATTGTAAATGGTGATGTTCCGGAAAATCTGAAATCCAAACTAATTTACAGCCTTGATATGGGGGCACTGATTGCTGGTGCTAAATACAAGGGGGAGTTTGAAGAGCGGTTAAAAAGTGTGGTTAAAGAAGTAATAAATTCTGATGGCGAGATTGTTTTGTTCATTGATGAAATTCATACACTGGTGGGAGCAGGAGCCAGTGAAGGCGCTATGGATGCCGCCAATATCCTTAAACCTGCACTCGCACGCGGAGAATTAAGAGCCATCGGAGCTACAACGCTTAAAGAATACCAGAAATATTTCGAGAAGGATAAAGCACTTGAACGAAGATTCCAGATTGTAATGGTGAACGAGCCGGATACACTGGATTCAATTTCCATCCTTCGTGGATTGAAAGAGCGATATGAGACCCATCATCATGTGCGGATAAAGGATGAAGCTATCATCGCTGCCGTTGAATTATCACAACGTTACATTACCGATCGTTTTCTGCCCGATAAGGCGATCGATCTTATAGATGAAGCTGCATCAAAGCTCAGGCTTGAAATAAATTCACTGCCGGAGGAACTTGAACTTATTGAGCGACGGGTTCGTCAACTGGAGATCGAAAGGGAAGCTATTAAGAGAGAAAAGGATAAGTTGAAACTAAAATCCCTTAGCGAAGAAATAGCCAACCTTAACGAAGATAGAAACAGCCTGAAAGCCAGATGGCAGGCCGAGAAGGATGTTGTTGAACAAATTCAGACAGGCAAACAGGAAATTGAAAACTGTAAGCTTGAAGCCGAACAGGCTGAACGTAACGGGGATTTCGGTAAGGTTGCAGAGTTAAGATATGGTAGGATCAAAGAGCTGGAAGGTGGTCTTGAGGCATTGCGTGTTAAGCTGCAGGAATTGCAGGGTGATAAGCCCATGATTAACGAAGAGGTTGATGCGGAAGAAATTGCTGAAATCGTTTCTAAGTGGACTGGTATTCCGGTAAGCAGGATGTTGCAAAGTGAGCGGGAAAAATTGCTGAACCTGGAAACCCAGCTTCATATGCGTGTGGTGGGACAGGATGAAGCAATTCAGGCTGTATCTGATGCTATACGTCGCAGCCGGGCAGGTTTACAGGATGTTTCAAAACCAATTGGTTCATTTATCTTCCTGGGTACAACCGGGGTTGGAAAAACGGAACTTGCCAAGGCACTGGCCGAATTCCTGTTTAATGATGAAAATTCTATGGTACGCATTGATATGTCGGAATACCAGGAACGCCATTCGGTATCACGACTGGTTGGCGCTCCCCCGGGATATGTGGGCTATGAAGAAAGCGGACAGTTAACAGAAGCTGTCAGAAGAAAACCATACTCGGTGGTATTACTCGATGAAATCGAAAAGGCACATCCCGATGTTTTTAACATTTTGCTGCAGGTGCTTGATGATGGCCGCTTGACAGATAATAAAGGCAGGGTAGTGGATTTCAAAAATACTATTATCATCATGACATCCAACATAGGATCAATGATCATTCAGGAGAAACTCGGAAAGGATTATGATGAGAATAATTTATCGGTATTTAACAGGGTAAGGGAAGAGGTTTTTCAATTATTGAAACAACAGATCAGGCCTGAATTTCTGAACCGTGTTGATGAAATCATCATGTTCAGGCCTTTAAGTAAAGATGAAATTCGTGAAATCGTCAAGCTTCAGATAAAAGGGATAGAGAAGTTACTCAGAAACAATGATATAAATCTTGAAGTAACAGAGAAAGCCATTGACCAGATAGCCGATGCAGGATATGATCCCCAGTATGGCGCGAGGCCTATCAAAAGGGTTATCCAACGAGAGCTGATGAACGAACTTTCAAAATTGATACTATCAGGAAAGATCAACAGGGAAAACATAATCTTACTGGATAGTGAAGAAGGTAAATTATTCTTTAAAAACTAAAACGTAATCATCGGTTTATTTAATTGAAAGGACTTGATATAAAGTTATTGGATCCTTTTCATTTTTTATATCTTTGAGTTAGTCTCAGTAATTAAATAAATGCAGAAGTTTTATTCTTTCTTATTGCTGCTTCTTAGCATAAATTGCAGCGCTCAAATTTCATTCTTTAAACAGTATACCGTAAATGATGGTTTACCAAGTACTGTTATCTTTGATCTGGCCCAGGACAGCATTGGCTATTTATGGATTGCAACAAACTATGGCCTGAGCAAATTTGATGGCTACAATTTCACGAATTACACAACGGCAACTGGCAATGTTCTTACCGACAATTCTATTATACAGATATTTGAAGGAAAAGATAATAAATTATGGTTCTTATCCTTTACCGGCAAATTAAGTTATCTTAAAGAAAATCAATTATTCACATATAATCTAATTGACCCTATAATTCAAAACAATAAACAGTTTGATATCAAAGGAATAAGGATTGATAAATATGACAGAATCTGGATTAATTATTGTAATGGGCGAAAAGTACTGTGCGTTTTACCCGATCATCGGATAATAAAATATGATACATTATTATATGATCCCAAAATTATTGAACAGGTATACAGGGATTTTTCTCCTGGAAAGAATGAAAAGCCAAACTTGAATAGTATTGGCAACCAAGTTGGGTTCTCCAATAATAAAATACAGGAAATTTTGAGTAAAAATCCTGTTGTTTATCAATGTCAACACACATTTTGGATGATGAAACCCGACAAGAATTTAATTGCTGTTGATTCATCGGTTATACATTGTGTTCCGGGTGTTCAGATTGATTCATGCAATATTTTTATTGAAAAAGACAAAAAGCTTTGGTTAAGGGAATATGGTGCGGGTATCTATTTATACGATTGTAAAATGAATGATTATAAACCACAAAAGTTTTTTCTCAATAAAAAGGTGACAAGAATCCTGAAAGATAGGGAAAACAATTATTGGGTATCTACCGAAGGAGACGGCTTATATCTTGTCCCAACTTTTAATTTTCACCTTCTTAATAATAATCCAAAGTTACCTGATGAAAATATTATTAGTCTTGATATAAAAGGAAACCTTATGTATTTTTCCTCAAATGATGGACGAATATATAAAGCAACCATAAATGCGGGTGGAAAGGTAGTGGATTTCTTTGAAGTTATTTCAACGGAAACAAATAAATACTGCAGGAGCATTTTAATACATTCTGATGGCTCTATATGGGTAGCAACAACAAAATATCTGAGATATAATAAAAATGGCGAACCGGAACCTTTGAAGCTGAGAGTGTTGAAGAAAGATTATGATCTTATGGAATTAGAAGGAGGAGTGGTGCTCGTTGCTACACGGGAAGGATTTCAAAAATATAACAACCAGGGCTTGATTTATGATTCCCGTACAGATGGATTCTTCGAGCATATAAGATCAATTTTTACTGATGATAATGGTAATATTTGGTTGGGCACCATGGAAGGACTTTACAAATATAACAACAATGATTATATTTACTATGGTGAAAAGCATTCAGGATTAACAAGCAGAATAAATGATATTAATGAAGTAGATGGAAAACTCTGGGTTGGTACCAGGATAAATGGAGTATATATCCTTGATGGGGACTCGATATTTTCTTTATCCATACAGCAGGGATTAAGCAGTAATATAATAAGTAAAATATTTGTTGAAAATGATTCTGTTGTTTGGGTTGGTACAAACCAGGGCCTTAATAAGATTGAAATAAATAGTAATAAGACTATAGCTTATAAGATCACCCGCATTACAATCTGGGATGGATTGCCATCTAATGAGATCAATGATATTGGGAAGTATCGTGATTTCCTGATAGTTGCCACGAACAGGGGCCTTTGCAGTTTTAACCCATCTGAATTGGTAAACCACGATTTCGCCCCTTTATTACACATAAATAAAATAAAAGTAAATGATATTGATACCTGTCTTATTGAGAATATGGTACTTGATTCCAAAACAAAAAGTATTTATATCAATTATGTGGGTATTGGGTTTAATAATCCAGGTAAGATTATATACAAATATAAGATTGAAAGACAAAATTTAGGATTCTCACTTTTGACACCTAAGAACTTAACTGGCAATGACTGGATTGAAACAAATAATACTTCAATCAGATTCGGTTTAGTACCGGGTAAATATACTTTTTATTTAAACGCTGCCAATTCAAAAGGAACCTGGAATAATGAACCCGTCAAATGGCATTTTGAAGTTAGAAAACCTTTTACACAGAAGTTATGGTTCTTTATTTGCATGATCATTCTATTTATTGTTTTGATACTATTTGTGTTTCATCTTATCCTAAGGGGGATTAAACTTAAAGCTAAACGTCAACAGGAGCTATTACTTTCAAAGCAAAAGGCCCTTCGTGCACAGATGAATCCACATTTTATGTTCAATTCCCTGAATTCCATCCAGCACCTGATTCTTGAGAAAGATGAAGCTGTTGCCGATATTTATCTTGCCAGATTTTCATCGCTGATGCGAAAAGTGCTTGAAAATTCAAAATATGACCATATAAGTCTCAAAGATGAGATCGAGACCCTCAGACTATATTTAGAACTTGAAAAACTCAGATTTGAGGAAAAATTTGATTTTGAAATATCAGTGGATGATGAAGTGGAGCCGGAGTATATTAAAGTTCCACCTATGCTTATACAGCCCTATCTCGAAAATGCTATATGGCATGGATTAATGCCAAAAGGTACAAAAGGATTATTAAAACTTACAATGACAATATCTGGCAAATTCACACTGCATTGCGTTATCGAAGATAATGGAATCGGGCGTGAAAAATCTGCCGCCTTTAGAAAACACAAAAAAAATCACCAATCAACCGGGATGAAAAACATCGAAGAACGTATTATACTTATAAACGAATTGTATAATACAAAAATGAATATTATTATTACAGATTTATATGATGAAAATAAAAACCCAACGGGAACACGTGTTGAGGTTTTTATTCCTTTTGAGATTGACGAATAAATTATAATTTCGTATTGTAAACCAGAGTTAGTGAAAGAAAGAATAAAATCGGTTATTGTTGATGATGAACAAAAAAGCATTCTTTCACTGCAAAGATTAATTCATAAATATTGTCCTGGAATTGAGGTAATTGATACAGCCAAATCTGTTGGTCAGGCAATTGGAGTAATTGAAAATAAAAGGCCGGATCTTGTTTTTCTTGATATTGCATTGCCAGATGGCGATGGGTTTGATGTACTGATGAATTTTGATTTTAAGGGATTTGAAGTGATCTTTATAACAGCTTCTGATAAATTTGCAATACGGGCTTTTGAATTTTCAGCCATCCATTACTTATTAAAACCAATAGATTATCTTGAGCTTCAAAAAGCAATAGAACGGTATGAAAAAATAAAAAACGTTGATTTGTTTTCTGAAAGAATAAATATTCTTAGGGATAGTATCGATCAAAAACCCACAAAAATTATCCTCCCCACAGCCGAGGGATTAAATGTAATTGATCTTGCCGAAATTATCAGGTGTGAGGCAGATGATAATTACACCACTTTTTATTTCAGTAGCAAAAAGAACCTGATCGTGAGCAAATCATTAAGTAATTTTGAAAAACTCCTTTCCGGCTTGAATTTCTCGCGTATTCATAATAAACACCTCATCAATCTTAAACATATTAAAAAATATATTAAAGGTAAATCAGGCTATGTGATCATGAACGACAATACGCATGTTTATGTATCAGAAAGCAGAAGGAATAATTTCGTTAAAGACCTCAAAGAATTTGCATGTTCATTATAAAAGGGTATTATCCTGTATTTATTAGCTTCCCCTAATTCCTTATTTACTCATTCATAATCATGCTTCACTCATTTACTCTTGAAGCCGCCTGACTGTTCGCATAACTTTACTTCAAAAATGTCAAACCCTAAAAAATTAAAAACCATGAAAACTTTAGTAAAAATTTTATTTGTATTCGCATTGGCTGGAATAGCTATTTCGGCTCAAGCCCAATATACTGATTGGGCTGAAGGTTACGGGGGCGACCTGGATGATGTGAGTAATAATCTAGCCCTCGATGCCAGTGGAAATATTTATATTACTGGTTCCTTCACAAGTCCTTCTATTGATTTCGGTGGAGGAGTAACGATTAACAACACAGGAGGCTGGGATTGCTTTGTTGCCAAGTTCAGCCCCGCAGGTAGTCCTTTGTGGGCGGTAAGAAGCGATGGCCCGAATGCCAATGAATATGGAAATGATATCGCAGTTGATGTAGCAGGCAATGTTTATGTTGTCGGTTCCTTTGATGGTTCCTCAATTTCTTTCGATGGTGGAACTACAGTGCTTGATTATTGTGGAGGTTCTGATTTTTTCGTTGTAAAGTTTGATGCCGCAGGGATGCATCAGTGGTCTTGTACCAATACTACAGGTTATTGGGATGATTACGGAGAAGGTATCATATATAATGAATCAACAGGTACCGTTTACATCATTGGTTCATTTAATAGCAAGGACCTGACAATAGGAACTACCAACTTGATTAATACAGTTCCCGGAGCTGAAATTTATGATGTTTTTACGGCGGAATACAATGTGGCAGGCGTTGATTTATGGGCATTCAATCCCTCCGGTACGGGTAATGATTACGGAATGGATATCGCAAATGACCAAACTACGGGAGATTTGTTTATAACGGGTTATTTTGAAAGTGATAATCTATCGTTTGGAACGGGAAGTGTGAGTATTCCCAATTCTGATGTTACAGGTTCAACTTCCGATATCTTTGTAGTAAGGCATGCAACCGGGTTATTCGATTGGTATGCCAGCCCCGACGGGAATGATAATGATATCGGTATGGGCGTTGCCGTGAATAACTCAGGAATCGTAACAATTACCGGTGGTTTCTTTAGTCCTGTGCTTGATTTTTCTTCGGGTGTTAGCCTAAACAATTATGGCACCACTCCCAATTCAAACTTTTTTATCGCACAGTACGATCTTTCAATAATACCATCAATAAAATGGGCGAATACGGCATATGCAAATGATGACCCAAGCTTGAATTTCCATGATTTGGGGAAGGATCTTGCAATAGATGACCTAGGCAATGTATTTGTTACGGGTTGGTACAACAGTTTCCATATTGATTTTGGACTTGGGATGATTCAAAACAGTACGAATGTTAATACTTCTGAGATTTTTATTGCTGCGTATGATGCTACAGGAGAAATCAAGTGGCTTACTGAGGGGAAGGAGGTTTTCAACGATAGGGGAACAGGAATAGAATTTCTCGATGATTGCCCTGTTGTGACAGGATGGTATGAAGATTATACAAACCTTGGAGGACGCTTTCTGATGAATACAGGAGTGGTAGAAACATCTGATTTTTATATTGCTCAGGTTTGCGATTATGGTTGCTCAGCCCTGTGTGAAGAGCCGGTAGAAATTTTACATACAGGCGAAGGTTTAATTGGTGAAGATGATCCTTCATGGACAATAACAGTTGATCCGAACGGCGGAACGGTGCCGCGCCCTGCAACAATATGCAGATGGAATCAGCCGGGTTGGAGCTATGGCCAGCCATTAACCTCAACCAATTGGATTTCAGTTGATAGTGTTCCAACGGCTGTTAATGGGGCATATACCTTTGAGAGATCGTTTTTTATTGATAGTTTGTGTGTTAATCC
>CAYXUU010000045.1:11133-45746 GCA_964468645.1 uncultured Bacteroidales bacterium | reverse complement strand
ATTTGAACCCCTGTTACCAGGATGAAAACCTGGCGTCCTAGGCCGGACTAGACGATGGGAGCATCATTTGAGGGTGCAAATTTATAATATTTTTTTAAATTACAAGAAATTCAGGAATAAAATTTGAAGTATTTATTGAAGAAGCCGGATTAACTGAAGATTAAGCCGGATATTCGATATTCATTATTCGGCGTTGGATAATTCCTGGGTTTTCAATATCGAATAATGAATATTGAATAATGAATAATGAATTATTTTGGAAACAATGGGACAAATTCAATCTTTAAAGTATTAATAGAAAATAATTGGTTATTAATCTATTAATTTTAAAAATGGAAAACAATAGAAAATTTGATCTTGAGGATAGACTGATCGATTTTGCAGTTTTAATTATTGATATCACTGAGATAATGATCAATTCAAGAGCATCATCAATCCTGAAAAATCAAATGCTAAGATCCGGAACCTCTCCCGCATTGAATTATGGTGAAGTGCAAAGCAGTGAATCAAGAAGGGACTTCATTCATAAAATAAGCCTAATTCTTAAGGAACTTCGGGAAACAAGAGTATGTCTTAAGATCATTGACAAGAAGGAATACTGCAAATCCAAAGTGAAGGTAAATGCTGGTCTTTCAGAGTGCAATGAATTAATTGCCATTTTCGTAAAAAGCAAAAAAACTGCAAAAGGAAATATTAGTAAAGAGTAATATTCTTAGTTGTATCTGGCATAATTTGATATTCTATATTCATTATTCGGCGTTGGATATTTCCTGGGTTTTGAATGTCCAATAATGAATATCGAATAATGAATATCGAATAATGAATAATGAATAATTGTTTACGGGAAAATATAACTGGCACTGTCAATTATATCCTGTGGAATGATTATCCCGAGTTGGCCGGCAGTTGCTGTGTTGACTGCTATTACATCGGTGTGGAAATAGGTGACAGGTACGTTATCCGGATTTACTCCACGGATGACCGAAACAACAACATCACCGGTTATTATGCACAGCTTCTCATAATCAATACTTAAGCTGGCCAGTGCACCATCAGCGGCATTGGCCATATCAGTTCCGAAGATCGGTAAATTGTCTGCAAGGGCCAGATCAACAAGTGTTTCGCACCCATTGGTCATGGTATTGTCGCCGGAGATCATGATGGCTTCAATACCTGTATTACTGATTTCATTGTAGGCATCCTGAATTCCATTCTCATCGTGAGCGATGGCTGATACCAGTTCTATCTGGTACAGCCCTACATATTGATTGAGCTTATCCTGGGAAAATAATGAATTACTTTCCAGGTTGTTATAAATAGTCCCTGCTTTTGAAAGACCTGGTATGATCTGCGTAACAAAATCAATAAACTGATCATAATTCGGAGCATCGGATAATCCCGTCAGGTTCTCACGTTTGTCGAGTATTCCAGCTGATCCAGGATCTGTGACAATGGTAAATACAATAGGTATATCTTCAGAAGTATGCAAAACTGCCGACTGTGAAGCCGGAGTTGAAAAGGGGATCAAAATATTAACTTCATCCTGTACCAGTTCATTTACCAATCCTTCAAGTTCATCAAAATTACCCATGGCATTTTTTTCTATGTAATTAGCTGAAATGCCTGAGGCATTGATCTGATCTTTTACGATCTCAACAAGTGGTGCAGAAAGTTCGCTGAACTGAAGTATCCCTATATCGACAGTTTCATTATACACCTGGATAATCGTACCGGCACCAATATTATACCTCGTTTCCATGCTGCCCATATTTACGGCAAGTTCCAGTTTGTTCAGACCATTGTTGAATACCACATTCTGAAATACAGGAACTGAAGAATAAAAACTGCCAAGTGTGGCGAAGAAAGATTTATCCCCATAATCAACAGCAAGCAAGCTGCCCTGGTCAAAGTGTAATAACAGATTGTCTGGGATATTTGTAACACAATTCCCGAAGTTATCAGTAAATACTACCTGGCCATAAATGATGCCGTTATCATAAATTGCATCCTGAATATTGAAAAACTCAGGATTGTCAACCCTGGCACCAAAATCATCGAGCTTCCTGTTGTCGATAATATCAAACATTGCATAAGTATAAACTTCCAGAAAATTAAGATCCGCCGGATCCAGCCCATTGCAATCAAATGGATTTTGAATGTGGTAACATTCAGGGGTTCCTGAACTGTGAAACAGATTGGTTGCCAGCCCATTATCCGGAACAACAAATAGCTGGTTATTTTCCGTTTTAAAAACCATCCTTTCTGTATCCGACCCTGGCTCAACAATACACATAAAATAAGTATGGTCAGGGTAGTTTTCAGCGGCAACAAATAACTGGTAGGAGGCTTCCATCACGTTAAACGGAGCAGCCTGAATAAAACTTATCTCAGCATCTGAATATCGTTCCGTCAGCATGCCTTTTATAGTAATGACAACATCTGACCCCGGTGTAAAGTCGGTTATTAGTACAATCCCATACCTGTCATCAGAGGGAAGTGTAAAATCTTCGTTTGAATTGTCTTTACATGAGAATAAAGTTACAAGTCCAATCAGGAGCACAAGTACAATGTGGCTTTTTGTTATCATGGTTAATGATTTTCTAATTCAAAAGTAAAAAATATAAGACTGATATAACAGAATGTTTCCAGAAAAACAAAGAGAATATAAGAATTGATCTGATTCAGGATAGTTAATAACTACTCCTCATGGTCAGCCTGGAATTTGAATCCCAGCCGCTTTCCTGTCTTTAAGGCAATATTGTCAAGTGCAGATTGCATCTGATACAGCGGTATTTCTTTTGCACTATCGTAAGGTGGTGTCAGCAGGTCAAAGTTTATGGTATAACGTATGGCTGACTCAACAATTTCCTGTGCAGTTTTTTCAGTCATCTCAGAGGTATTGAAATTGCTGTACAGCAGTCCTATTTCCTTCTTGCCCTCAATGAAATAATGCAGGTCTTTATTTATAAAAACCCGACCTATCAGATACCCGATATCATTAACCCGGTTATACTTAAAAGAGTCGGCAAGGAAATTATAAATGTTGATGATGCCACAATATGAACGGGTTTTGTCTTCTTTAACATAGGAAGTATTCATGACCTCATGATGGCGGGGGAATTCAAAAACATTGGTGTGCATAAGAAAGATCAGTATATCCCCAGCAAACTTGAATTCAATTTCAAAGTCGCCTTTGTTCTTGAACTCAAAGGGGATATCATGCCCCTCTTTTGTTATCTGTTTATGGAAATCTTCCGTGATCTTTTTCAGAGCGCTCTTAAAGAGGTTAAATGAATCGAGGGTGTTATTATAAACTTTTTGTTTAAGAAGCGCTTTCTCAACCAGGGTGCTGAACAGAGGTTCCTGTGGTGTAATTTCGCTCATGGTACTGTTGGTTTTATTCAAAGGTAAAGGAGAGTAACAATAATTTAGAGTTAAGCCTGTCGATCCCTTCTGAATATATGGTTGCATCCTTGATCAGCAGGTCATTGATTCCATACGACATTTTAACTTCTGCACCGAATTTAAAGAAAGGTGTGTAGAAATCAAAACCGACTCCGAGATCAAACAATATGTCATGCTTCTGTAGTTTGATATAAGTCTCGGCAGCATTATCACGTTTTTTATTTTTATTGGAGGCCAGATCAAGATTGTACATTACCCCACCAAGAAGATATGCCCTGACATTATTCAGTCGTTTCGACTTGTATTTAATATGAAGTGGTATTTGTACATAGGTTGAGGTAACGTTTTTTCTGATATCCAGCACAACTGGATCATCTCCATTGTACTGAAGTATTGTATAATTCAGGTATCTTTCCCCAAAAGCCAGTGAAGGGATGAGCCGAAGATCGAAATGATCGCCCAGCCTGAGATTGCCAACAATTCCTATGGTGAAACCCGGTGTGGGCTGGGCATTAACCGCATACAGATAATTGGAATCACCTCCTATATCCTGGCGCAGATATTTATCAAATTGAAAATGTGGCTTTGTCTTTACAGTAAAAAAGAACTCATTGGCAGCAAGAATGAATCCAAAATGATATTTGGCCAGGTCGTATTTTGGAAGGTTCTTTACCTTGTCGGCCTGTGAAAACGAATACTTGTTAGTAGCCAGGATCCCCGCTATTACCAGAATGAAAATTAAGAATTTACGCTTCAATGAATAATGTATTTAGATAATAGTTAACGATTGAATGGTACTATTATTTTTATATTTTGATTTTTAAAAGTGCAAACTTAATGAAATATGGTATAACTTAAAAATTCAATTCGCAGGGGAAGCGGCAAAATGAGAAAGAGAAGAGCACAGGGCACAGAGAATTGGTTGAGTGGTTTAATTGTTAGCCTGGGTCAACAAGTACCATATAAACCGCTAAGCCGTTTTTGAGCCACAGTTAAAAGGTTTAATGGTTTAACAATTAAACGATTAAACGATTAAACAATTCAACAAATTAACTATATTATTTATAATTCTGATCAATGGACAAACTGTCAGGGGGTTGGGTAAGATAGTAGTCCCGGTTATAATAAACCTCAAGGTCGCCGGTGTCGTTAAGTTTGAAAATCCACTCTTTCCCAAAATATTCAACATCAATGCGTGAAATAATGAAGAAGCCGGCATTATAGGTAGTGGTTTTACGTACCTTACCATTCTCAAGATTTATTTTGTAATATTTATATCCATCTATGGAAACATACAAATATTTTCCAGAAAATTTCATGGTACCCCATTCATCCCATATCCATTTCAGGTAGAAGGTGTTTTCAAGGTTAAACCTGTCATTAAAAAAGGAATAATATTCGATTACCCCATTGTTGAAATTGATGGCCAGTTTACCAGGTTCATACGTTAATGAATGTATGGTGTCAGTATCGCTCGGAATAGTCTGAATGAGCTCCCAGTTTCCGAAAAACTGTGCTACGGACAAAAGACTGGATACCTGAATTACCAGTATTAATATGAGTTTGCGAAGAACCATAACAAGGTTACTCAAAAAGTTTTATAGTTTCCTGGAGCAGCCGGTTCTTGTCAATGGGTACAACCCCTGATGTTTCACATACGATACCTCCGGCCAGATTGGCGGTCGCAGCCAGATCTTCTGGGGTATATCCAAGAACATAACATAAGGTTGCTACAGATACAACAGTGTCACCGGCGCCTGATACATCTGAGATCGATCTCAGATGTGCCTGGATATGATGGGTGAAGTATATCCCTTTTTCTGAACGGTAACTTACGAAAACACCAGATTCGGCAAGCGTGGTCAATACAATGTCAATATTTTGTATCTCATGCAACACCCTGACTGCTTCTGACAACTCGTTAATATCGTTTAGGTCAATATTGCGGTTAAGGCCTTCCCTGATCTCTTTCAGGTTTGGCTTAAACAGTGTCACATTCTTAAAGCTCCCAAAATTTCTTTTCTTTGGATCAACGATAGTTGGAATTCCATGCTTTCCGGCCAGTGTTGTTGCCTTTTCAATTAAACTTTCCGTTAATATACCTTTGTTATAATCCTGAAAGATTATGGCTTCAACCTTTTGTTCCGAAATTATTTTGTTAACCTGGTTAAACAGTTTTTCTTCATCCTTATCATTCAGGTCTGCGGTGATCTCTTCATCTACACGAAGTAATTGGGCTTTATTACCGATTACCCTGAATTTTGTGGTTGTTATCCTTTCCTCACTCTGTATGATTCCTGAACAGGGCATGTTTTCAGCTTTTAGCAAAGCGATTAATTCTTCACCTTTTTGATCATTTCCAATCACCGAGCAGAGTATTGGCTCAGCACCCATTGATTTAATATTCAAGGCGACATTGGCTGCTCCACCCAGACGGTTTTCGCGCTTATTTACCGAAACAATGGGTACCGGAGCTTCGGGTGATATCCTCTCAACCGATCCCCACAGGTATGCATCCAGCATCACGTCTCCAATGATCAGAACCTTTTTCCTGTTGAAGGCATCAAAAGAATCAATAAGGCTTTGTTTGTCGGGCATTATAAATAAAATTTATTAAAAAGTAACGCAAAAATACAATATATTGTGAGAAGGTGGGGGAGAATAAAAACTGAATGTAGGGAGGACATGTGTTGATTGGAAGAATCTGATAATTATAATGTTGTCATTGTTGTCATTGTTGTCATTGTTGTCAGAGGATATTCATTCATGGGGTGACTTTGAGTCATCCCGTGAATTGGATAGGCTAATAACCTCGACAACACGACAACACGAAGCAGACAACTTATTTCAACTTTGCCAGGGCTTTTTTAATCCTTTCAACGGCTTCTATCAGGATCTCGTTGGAAGTTGCATATGAAATCCTCACACAACCCGGGTTTCCAAATGCAGAGCCCGGTACCATAGCCACCTTTGCTTCCATCAGGATATAAATACAAAAATCGGTACTGTTTTCAATTTTTGTATCACCAAAACTCTTTCCGAAATAATGGCTGATATTAGGAAAAGTGTAAAATGCACCTTCGGGAATATTTGTCTTAAAACCTGGGATTTCGCAAAGTTTCTCAAGTATGAGATCCCGGCGTTCTTTGAATGCCCTCACCATATTTTTTATATCTTCCGACAGGCATGGATCAGTATTCACAGCTTTGAGGGCTGCTTTCTGGGCTATGGATGATGGGCCTGAGGTATATTGCCCCTGAAGGGTATCACAGGCTTCAGCAATGAACTTCGGAGCAGCCATGTATCCTATGCGCCATCCTGTCATGGCATATCCTTTTGAAACTCCATTAACCACGATTACCTGATCGCGGACATTTTCAAACTGAGCAATGCTTTCATGTTGTCCACAGAAGTTGATGTATTCGTAAATTTCGTCGGATATGATGAAAACATGTTTGTTGGCTGCAAATACATCGGCAAGTGCTTTCAATTCTTCTCTTGAATATACTGAACCGGAAGGATTACAGGGTGAACTGAAAATAAATGCTTTGGTTTTCTTATTGATTCGCTCTCTTACAAGTTCAGGGGTAACTTTAAAATCGGTTTCAATCGTGGTTGGGATCTCTCTGAAAATACCCCCGGCCAGCTTAACGATTTCAGGGTAGGATACCCAGTAGGGCGCAGGAACAATAACTTCTTCACCTTGGTTTATAAGGCATAGGATTGTATTGGCAATTGATTGTTTGGCACCATTTGAAACGATGACCTGTTCACGATGGAATTCAAGATCGTTATCTCGTTTAAGCTTCTCACAAATGGCATCACGAAGATCCGGAAATCCACTTACCGGACTGTAATGAGAGAAATTGTTATCGATAGCAGTTTTCCCGGCTTCCTTGATACATTCAGGGGTGTTAAAATCGGGCTCGCCAATACTCAGGCTTATTACATCATGACCCTGTTCTTTCAATTCCCTGCCTCTGCGGGTCATTTCCAGTGTGGCTGATTCAGAAAGGTTATTAACCCTGTCCGATAACAAATGATTGCTCATATATTTTTTTATTTGTGTTAAAAATTTAACAAGGGGATGCAAATTTAGTAATTTTACACTTAGTTCAGAGTATATCAACCGATAATTAATCTATATTGATAATTTTGTAAAAAATATTTGTAAAAAATAAAAGTTCAAAAAATGACGGTTTTTCTTGAAATTATAAAATACATACTCCCTTCCCTGGTTATTCTTGCGGTTGTTTATATCATGCTGCGATTATTTTTCAAGGGTGAACATGCAAAACAATCGGCGGAGTTAAAACTGCAAAACAGAAAAACAATCGCCCCGTTGCAATTGCAGGCCTATGAACGTGTTGTTCTTTTTCTGGAGAGGATTACTCCGGCAAACCTGATTACCAGGGAATTCAGGCCGGAGATGAAAGCTGCTGAATTCAGGGCTGACTTGTTAAAAACCATCAGGCAGGAGTATGAGCATAATATGTCGCAGCAATTATATGTCTCTTCCAGCGGGTGGGAAATGGTAAAGAACGCCAAGGAAGGAATGATTAGAATTATCAATGAGGCCGGTTCCAGGCTGAAGGAAGATGCCAATGCCGCAGACCTGTCGGAGAAAATCTTTGAATTATACCTGAAACAAAATAAAGTCCTTACAGATGTGGCTCTTGAACAAATTAAGGAAGAAATGAGGAGTAATTTTTAGAGGCAGATAGTATGACTGCTGTAATTTCTTCCATTATATAGGCATTGTCAGCAATTGTTTACCAATTACCCTGTTTTTCGTAATTTCGCTCACTGTTAGTATGGAAATCACCAGGCTTCAAAATATAACATTTATTGGTGCGGGAAATGTTGCATTTCACCTGATCAGGGCATTTAAATCATCGGGTAGGGATATTGTTCAGGTATTCACAAGGTCTGAAAAAACAGCTAATGAAATAAGTGCTGAATATCATATTGATGCAATAACTGATATCTCAAAGCTAACACTGAATGCCGAGGTCTATGTTATCAGTGTTCCCGATAATGCCATTAATAAACTGCTTCAGGAACTGAATGTTAAGGATAAATTCCTGGTTCATACCTCCGGCTCATTGGCAATGGATATTTTATCAGGCAACAGCCAAAATTATGGGGTTTTTTATCCTTTACAGACATTTTCCAGAACACGCCAATTATCGATAGATGATGTACCCATTTGCATTGAGGCAATTAATAAGCGTTATGAGAAATTACTTTTTGATCTTGCCGGATCTGTTTCGCAGGATGTCAGGCATCTTAATTCCAGGGAACGTAGCATAGCGCATCTGGCAGCCGTTTTTGCAAGTAATTTCACAAATCATATGTATAGCATTGCAGAAGAGGTTCTTTCAAAATGTGATCTCCCTTTTGATCTTCTGAAACCATTAATTCAGGAAACTGCTGCAAAAGTTCAGGATCACATACCCCATACAGCCCAGACAGGCCCTGCCAGAAGGAAAGATATTGATACAATTGAAAAGCATCTGGACATCCTGAAATCATATCCTGAATTCAGGAATATTTACAGGAGGATATCAGAGGATATTATTAACAGGTATAAAAACACTACCAGAGATGACAAGCTATAAGGAATTGCTAAAAGAAATCACCACCTTCATCTTCGATTATGATGGTGTTCTTTCAAGCAATACCGTAATACTTACGGAGGAAGGCGAACCACTTCGCGGAGCGAATGTTAAAGATGGATATGCAATACAACTCGCGGCCAAAAAGGGTTATCGGGTTGTCGTGATTACCGGTGGTCGTTCCAGAGCGCTCGAAAGCCGGTTTAAAAAACTGGGGGTTTCTGATGTCTTTCTCAATGCAACTAATAAATTGAAAATTTACAAGGAATACATCAATCAGCATCATATTAAACCTGAGCAGGTTCTGTTTATGGGCGACGATATACCGGATTATCCGGTGATGAAAAGAGTAGGGATAGCTACCTGTCCGGCAGATGCATCAGAAGAGATAAAGTCTGTATCCAGGTATATCTCACATTATAAAGGGGGCGAAGGGTGCGTCAGGGAGATCATCGAGCAGGTGTTGAAGATACAGGGACACTGGATGACTGACGATGCTTTTCACTGGTAGAGGATGGAAACTGGAAGTTAGAAGATAGAAAATAGAAGATAGAAAATAGAAGATAGAAAATAGAAGATAGAAAATGGAAGATAGAAAATAGAATATAGAAATTTGATCGTTAAATCAGTCAATCGTCAATTAATCATGTTATCAATAATTAAACTTATCCGTATCCCTAACCTTTTAATCATAATCCTGTCGCAGGTTTTGTTAAGGTTTTATATCATCTCGCCAATTATGAAAGCACAGGGTGTTGATCCTGCGCTCAGTAGCCTGAATTTCGCAATACTTGTGTTCATTTTTGTATTAATGGCTGGTGCAGGTTATATAATCAATGATTATTTCGATGTGGAGATTGACAGGATCAATAAACCCGGCCGAATGATTATCGGGCATAAAGTGCGTTTTTTTACAGCCAAACTAATTTATGGGATCCTTAATGTCATTGCTATTGCTCTTGGTTTTTATCTTGCCTTTCAGGTTAATTCATTTCAACTCGGATTGGTTTTCGTTGTGATCATCATTATGTTATGGTATTATTCGTCGAGATATAAGAGAATGCTTATCTGGGGAAACCTGGTGATCGCCCTGATTCTGGGATTTACAGTTTTTGCCGTATGGCTTTTTGAATTCTTTGCCCTTAGGATGAAATCATTTGATTTCATTGAAGCCTATGATGCCATAAGATTGATACAATATTTCATCTGGGGATTTACATTCTTTGCTTTTATAACAACATTAATTCGTGAAATGATCAAGGATATTGAGGATATTGAAGGGGATAGTAAAACAGGATGTAATACACTGCCAATTGCTATTGGGATACCAGGAGCGAAAATTGTGATCAGCGTTGTCATCATCCTGGCAATAGGTTCTCTGGCTTATGGTCAGTTCCTGCTTTATGAAGGAGGTTTTGTATGGGCTTTCTGGTATCTGCTGATAACGGTACAGGTAATCCTGATATATGTTTTTATAAGGTTGATAATCTCGAAAGAGAAAAGGGATTTCTCACTACTTGGTAACCTGGTGAAGGTGGCCATGCTTGCCGGAATCATCTCAATGCAACTTATTTATTTTGACATTTGAATCTTTCTTTGTGTTTCTTTTGTGCAATCCTAAGTGATCCTTTGTAGTTGAACTATTTTATTTTTATCACAAAGTAATTCTCAAAGGTGCACAAAAACATTGTTATTAACCATAATGTATAAATAAAAAGTTTATCAAAAATGCTATTGAACAATCTCAAAAACTACAGGATAACACTTGTATCTCAGTCGCCAAGGAGGAGAAATTTACTCAAGGAGCTTGGATTTGAATTTGAGGTCACATCGGTAGATATTCCCGAAGAATATGAAAAAGAGATGAAACCTGAAGAGGTGGCATTATATCTTGCTGAACTCAAAGCCAATGCTTTTTCTTTCCAGTCTGAAAATACACTGATCATCACTGCCGACACTATCGTTTCTCTTAAGGGTGAGATTCTTGGTAAACCAAAAAACACAAGTGATGCCAACAGGATATTAAAGTATTTGTCAGGCAACATCCATGACGTTATTACAGGTGTATGTATTAAAACCAGAGAGAAGCACACTTCATTTTATTCAAAAACACACGTACACTTCAAAGAGCTTGACGATGAAGAAATACGTTTTTATGTAGATCAATACAAGCCCTATGATAAAGCGGGCTCTTACGGCATTCAGGAATGGATAGGATATATCGGCATTGATAGAATCGAAGGATCGTTTTATAATGTTATGGGCTTGCCAGTACAGCGCCTCTATGAGGAATTGAAAAATTTTTAATACAGTAGAGTCCCAAAATATGGTGTCTCTACTGACGTAATGTTATGGTGTTCTGCAATATCCAAAATAATTTCTCATTCACACCCTCATATTCAGTATTTTTGTCTGGTATCAAATCGCTATCATGATGAAAAAAAGATCAATTCCAAAGCTAATCCTGAGATATTTTATGCAGGGACTTCTGATACTGGCTCCCCTGACCATAACCATCTATGCTTTATACATTTCCTTTATGTATATTGATGGATTATTGGATAAGTATATAGAGCAGGTAATAGGAATTAATATTCCGGGTTTGGGGATATTGGTTATTTTTGTTGCTGTAACGTTTATCGGATTTTTAGGATCAACAATCATTTTTAAACCGATCATCCATTATTTCGATCGACTGATAAGCAGAGCACCAATAGTTAAAATAATTTATACGGCTTTGAAAGATTTCTTCTCGGCATTTGTCGGCCAGAAAAAGAGATTCACAGAGCCGGTGTTGATAAAGGTTTACAGGGGTACAGACCTTCAAAAGCTTGGATTTATAACAAGCAAGGATCTGAGCGTTCTCGGAATAAAGGAGAAGAAAGTAGCAGTTTACATGCCGCACTCCTACGCTTTTTCCGGGAATATGTTCATTGTTCCTGTGGAGAACATAACACATCTTGATGCAGCCCCGGCCGATGTGATGAAATTCATCGTATCGGCAGGTATAACAGAAATAACTGGTAAATAACAGAAGAATGGTAAAACCGAATATTTTAATAACAAATGATGATAGTATCAATGCCCCGGGATTGAGAAAGTTAATAGATATCATGAGGCCTCTTGGTAAAGTTTATGTTGTAGCCAGTAATACTGCCATGTCGGGAACAAGCCATGCTGTTACAGTGCGGACACCGCTGAGAATGCATGCAGTTAAAAAGGAATCTGATTATGAGGAGTATTCCTGTAATGGAACACCTGTTGACTGTGTTAAACTCGGAAGCCAGGTAATTATCGGTAAAAAACCTGATCTGCTTGTGTCAGGGATTAACCACGGATCCAATGCAGCCATAAATATTGTTTATTCAGGAACCATGGCCGCAGTTGTTGAAGGTTGTATAGATGAAATTCCTTCGATAGGTTTTTCACTGATGGATTACAGGTACGATGCTGACTTTGATTCATGTGAGCCTTATATCCTGAAAATCTGCAGAGAGGTTCTGGATAATGGTTTGCCTGAAGCAACCTGTCTGAATGTGAATATCCCTGCGGTAACCGGTGCTGAAATAAAAGGGATCAGAGTCTGCAAACAGGCCAGGGCCAGGTGGGTTGAAGAGTTTGATATCCGGAAAGATCCTGGTAATAAGGAATACTACTGGCTGGCGGGCTCTTTTGAGAAACTTGATGATGACCAGGATACAGATCAGTGGGCACTGGATAATAATTATGTTTCATTGGTCCCGGTGCATTACGATTTTACCGCTCATCATGTGCTTGATGAGATAAACAACTGGAAATTAAATGGTGAAGATTCCCAATAAAGATTCAAATATACTCGGAATACTTATCGGATTTATATTGCCGTTGGTGTTCTTTGGTGCATTGTACCTGCTGAATTTAGCAATTCTCAAAATTTTTAACCTGGATATTTTTATGCGCGATTCCATCTTGAAGTTGATAAGCATCGCAATTAATGTTTTTCCTATTCGATACTATTTTGTGAAACTTAAATACGATGCAACAGGAAGAGGTATCCTGCTGGTTACTTTTGTATATGTGGTTGTTTATTTCTGGGTAATAACCTGATTACCTTTAATTGTCAATATATCTTCTTGAAAACTGAGAAAATACCAAACTACAAATTCCAGATAATAGAAAAATTCCAATAAAAAATGACCAAAAATCCAAATATCAATATCTCAAAACAGTATAACAAGTTTAAGTCATTTGAATTTGGAAATTGTGATTTATTTGTATTTTGTAATTTGTTATTTGGTGCTTTCGATAGTTTAATGTATAAGAGATAGGGATGAAATATTACATAATTGTTGGTGAAGCCTCAGGAGATCTACATGCTTCCAACCTGATGAAGGAGATCAAAGCCCGGGATACCGAAGCGGTATTCAGGTTCTGGGGTGGGGATAAAATGCTTGCCCAGGGAGGTGAGATCGTCAAGCACTATCGTGATCTGGCTTTCATGGGATTTACGGAGGTTCTGGTTAACCTGAAAACAATACTCCGGAATATCAAATTGTGTAAAGAGAATATCCTGGGGTTTGACCCTGATGTTTTAATCCTTGTTGATTATCCGGGATTTAACCTGCGTATTGCAGAATTTGCCCGTGAGAAAGGCTTGAAAGTTATTTATTATATCTCACCACAGGTCTGGGCATGGAAAAAAGGAAGGGTGAAAAAGATCAGGAAGGTGGTTGATAAAATGTATGTGATCCTTCCTTTTGAAAAAGAATTTTATAAATCATTCGATTATGATGTTGATTTTGTAGGACATCCCCTGCTTGACGTCCTTGAAGATTTTCCTTTTGCTGAGAAGGATGATTTTACAATACGAAATAAGCTGGATGGCAGGCCTGTTATTGCCCTGTTGCCGGGTAGCAGGAAGCAGGAGATCTCGAAAATGCTTAAAGTAATGTTAACAATGATCCCTGTCTTCAGTGATTATCAGTTTGTGATAGGCATGGCCCCTTCTGTTGATGAATCATTTTATAATAAGATAACAGCATCGTATGATGTGAAGCTCATGGTTGGCCAAACCTATGACCTGCTGAAAAATGCCGACGCCGCCATGGTAACATCAGGTACGGCAACACTTGAAACTGCATTGATCGGGACACCTGAAATTGTTTGTTATAAAGGTGGTGCAATATCGTACCAGATAGCCAAACGCCTTGTGGATGTTAAGTATATTTCCCTTGTAAACCTGATCATGGACCGAGAGATTGTTCAAGAGCTGATTCAAACAAAACTAAACGCTGAAAACCTGAAGAATGAATTAAATATCCTTCTATTCGACAGGCAATACCGTGAAGCCATGCTCAAGAATTACCGGGAACTGAGAGAGAAACTTGGTGGTTCGGGCGCCTCGGCGAAAACAGCCGAATTAATCCAAAATTTTCTGAACCACTAATTACCCTAATTTACACAAAAAAGATATACCACGGATGCATGGATATTTATACTGCGGCCATCCTGAAATATTTTTTATATCATATTATCCGTGCATCCGTGGCTTATTAAGAAACCGCTTAACGCTTTTAATATGCTTAGCGTAGATACTCCGAAATAGTCGTGTGTTTGAGGGCAAATACTTTTCCTGTTAATAATTATTTCCTTTAATCTGGAACGTTTACCCCCCGAAATGTATTAATAGAGAGAGTAATCATTGTAATCCTTGAACCACTGGCATCAATATCCATTCATCCGGCTGATCATCCCTTTTATTCTTGGGATAGTAACAGCAATTAACTTAGATTTAAACGGTGGGATAATATACGCACTTATATTGCTGTTTTTTATTTCCCTCTCAGTAGTACGATTTGCAACTCCGATATTGGGCAGATACCGTTACAGATTTCTTTTTGGAACAGGCGGTTTTATGCTATTATTTCTATGTGGGTATATACTCACACAGCAAAAAACTGAAAGATATCATACACGCAAGATTACATTGCCGGGTGTCAACCAACCAACCAACTATTTATGCCACGTAACTTCATCTCCTATTGAGAAACCGAATTCGATCCAGTTGATTGGTAACATATCAGGCGGACCAGATACAGCAACTTTGAGAGGAATTGAAACCAGCGCCATATTGTATTTTGAAACAAGTGATGCAGCCACCCGGATTGAACCAGGGGATAGGCTGATGATTAGGACGCGGATTAATGAGATAGGCGGGCCACAAAATCCCGGAGAGTTCAACTATAAACGTTTCATGGCCCGTAAAGGGATCTTTTACCAGGCTTATGTGTCGGGAGAGGACTGGCAACTTATTAGAAAGGACAATGGATTTTCGGTAAGAAAGGTAATTGCAAATATCAGGAACAGGTTTTTCATGATATTGAAAAAGAACGGGCTGAAAAAGGATGAGTTTGATGTGGCGGTGGCGTTGACTATGGGATATGATGACACCCTTGATCCCGAGATCAGACAGCAATATGCCGGTGCTGGCGCAATGCATATCTTATGTGTGTCAGGATTGCATGTCGGTATTATTTACCTCTTCTTCTCATTCATGTTCAGATTTCTCAGGGGATTTAAAAATGGAAATATTTATCAGGCCATTATTCTGATTCTCATTATCTGGAGTTATGCATTGCTTACAGGCATGTCGCCATCGGTAATGCGGGCTTCGACCATGTTCAGTTTCATGGCAATCGGAAAAACTTTTAAACGGCATACCAACATCTATAATACCCTTGCAGCCTCTGCTTTTTTGTTGCTTGTAATAGATCCATTGATCATTGCAGAAGTTGGATTTCAGTTATCATATACCGCTGTACTGGCAATCGTAAGTTTTCAGCCCATCTTATACCGTTTATGGACTCCCGGCTTACGGATCGTTGATAAGTTATGGGCAATCATAACAGTATCATTAGCTGCCCAGCTGGGAACCTTCCCGCTTGCTGTACACTATTTCCATCAGTTCCCGAATTACTTTCTGCTGACCAATATCATTGTTATTCCCCTATCATTTATTATTGTTTTTAACGGATTGCTGATTGCCATTTTTTCATGGTGGCCGTTTATTCTGAAACCATTGGTGTTTATGCTTTATTATCTGGTTAAAGGGCTGAATTTTTCTGTGGGATTCATCAATCAATTTCCGTATGCTTTATCTGAGAATCTTTCACTTTTGACTTCTGAAACCATGCTCTTATATGCAATCATTCTTTTGAGTGGTATTTTATTAATCAAGGAAAATCTAAAATATTTCAAACCAATTCTGCTGTGTATATGCTTCATGGCAACTTTAACAACATACAGTAAATTTCAAAGATTCAATAAATCAGATTTTTTTGTTTTTAGTGTCAGGGGGCATACAGCCCTGGGATTTAATCAAAGTGGTCATTACTGTTTTCTTGCTGATTCAGCATTATTATCGGATGAAAAGAAACTGAGTTTTCATATTGTTCCCGGATGGATTGAGGAGGGTATAAAGGATCCTAAAATCTATTCGATCAATAAACTGGATCTGGATACAGGTTTTGTAAGGAAAGAGGGTAACTTTATCTGTTTCAATGGGAGTATTTATTACCTGCTTAATAATAAAACAAGATTGCCATCTAATGATCAGATATTGTATGTCGATTTTCTCATTTTAGCAAATGATCCCAGGAAATCTATAGGCGATATCCTTAAAAGGATCCATCCGGAGACGATCATTTTTGCTTCATCAAATAAATACTGGAATATAGAGAAGTGGAAACTGGAGGCAGATAGTCTTGGGGTGAAGTATTATGATGTGACAGGAGCAGGGTGTTTCAGTGAGCAGGTTAAATAAAATGTTTCACGCAAAGCAAAATACAAAGAATGAATACAAAGGACGGAAAGAGATTAATAAAAGAAGATGAATTATCCTATAAAATAATTGGTGCGGCAATTGAGGTTCATAAAACTGTTGGACCAGGTTTGCTTGAAAGTGCATATGAAAATGCCCTGAGTTTTGAATTACGCAGTAATGGGTTTGCTGTAGATCAACAACTTGGATTACCTTTTTTTTATAAAGAAATTCAGCAAGAGGTTGGCTATAGAATAGATTTACTAGTTGAAAACAGCGTAATAGTTGAAGTCAAATCTGTCGAAGCCCTTGTTCCCGTGCATTATGCTCAGACATTAACTTATTTGCGACTATCAAAACTTAAACTTGCGTTATTAATAAACTTCAATTGTACGCTATTAAAAGGTAATATACATCGAATCGTTAATAATTTGTAATTAAATCCCCCTTTGCGATCTTTGTATTCATTCTTTGTATTTACTTTGCGTGAAGCCTGAGCATTATTGTTTTATATCCCAATATGGAGAACTTGCCTGATAGCTTAAAAACTTGTTGGTAAAATTATATGTAAAAGTTTTATTTGTACTTCTAATCCTTAACACACCGCACAGAAAATTCACTGACCTCAGTGTAAGTGCCACTATAGGTTTGGTCGTCTAATTGCAATTGCAACCTCCATGCTTTATTACCTGATATTGTAGAGGACCAGAAGTGAGCGCTAATTTTGCACTTACCGCAGAATACAGGGGTGCAATATCCACCGGGAAGGGCGTTGAACCCACTTATATTATTACCGTTACCTTCTGTCCAGCCAGCTGTTGACTTTAGCTTTTTGCCTGCGATACTATTACCCCCCAGGTAGTTAATCAATGTTACCCATTCCGTTTCACTCGGTAAATGCCAGCCCACCGGACAGGAACCCACAGCTGTTTTCCATTTATATAAGCGGCCGTACTCTTCGCATTTGGATTTTTTATATTTGTAACACCTGGTACCTCTCATTTTGTGATTCAGGTTTTCGGCCATCCAAACCTGGTTTCCGATTTGTACCCAATTATAACGCTTGCCATCACGCGGATCAGTGAAATTTCCGGTACGCCCAGATAAGTCATCATGAACCACCTCTTCCTGTTTGTTATGTGTTACAGGCTCATCTTTTTTATTTATTGCATCCTCCTCTTGCTTATATAAAGTAATCTCTTCAGGCTTAAATTCCCCACTTTTAAAGTAAAAGTCCCCAACGATGGAAGATGATTCCCAGGGTATCTGTTGTTCTCCTGTAGCAGCCATAACATCCTGCCTGACACTCTTGAATACCTCCTCAAGCTTCATTCCCGGGACCTGCATCTTTTCGATTAATACGGATGTATAAGGGCTGTTTTCCCCATCACCATCCATCGCTACCGAGCCCGGTGCAGTTGAGTAAGAAATGAAAGTGCCGGTAGGGGCCGACATATAAGCAAATCCCCTTGAAACAGATCTGAATCCGGTAAATGGATTGTCACGACAGGCATCCAGAATTATAATATTCATGCTGCCGTTACCCCGTTCAATATAATCCATAACAAATCCGGCTTCAACACATTTGTACCTGATATCGGTTTCTGTGGTTATTGTTTCACCCACCGGAACAAGATAATTCAAACCCTGAACCTGAACCCCGTGACCACTGAAATAGAATAGTGCAACATCATCATTATTGATGGTCTTGCTATACTGGCGTATAACATCCTCCATCTGCATACGGTTCAGGTTGGTGCTGAGGGTAACTTTAAATCCCAGATCTGTAAGCGTGTTGGCCATGTCATTTGCATCGTTTACAGGATTCCTGAGAGGTGAGGATTCATAGTCAGCATTACCCATTACAAGGGCTAACTTTTGCTGCGAATAACATGCTGCTGAAATAAATAGTGCGAGAAAAATTATAATATGTTTCATAATGATTAATTGTTGTTCAACTACTAAGCACTGTATTCTGATTTTAAAGTTACAAATTATTCATCTTATTCATGGCTTGTCAATGGTTGTTACAACGATCCTTTCTTCTGCCCTGAGATCGTCATTTTTAACTGGTTTAAAACCACGTGTTATTTTAAGGACTTCGTCGAGTTCACCCAGAATAAACTTATAGTTCCATTTGTCTTCTATCAGCAAAGGTTCAAAAGTTTCTGTTTGTGCATTCACCTGCAATACCTCTGCGCCAAACGGGGGAGAACAAAGAAACTCTTCCCTGATCTTAACCACTTTATTCACCTTGTCAGTACCTATATAATCATTATCAACCAGTAGTACTCTTGTGTTATCAGCAAAATGGTTAATGATCCTGACATAGCAGGGATAGTTTACCCTGATGTAAAAAGTAAGGGTATCGTTTTCTTCAAAGATCGGGCTTTCATTTCCTTTGTTTGTCCAGACCTCCAGTGTCATATTTCCATCAACAATCTCATCCTTTCTGAATTGTAACATGTTCTGGTGGGCAAATTCAAAGTTTTCAGGTTTCCAGGAGATGTTGTTTTCCTGCAGCCATTGTTCAGGAAGGAAACCATCAACAGTGGCGACAGGTTTACCATCCTTCATGTCGCGTAAAATGGCAATGATCTTGATTTTATCCCCTTCAATCCAGTAAGTTCCCTGGATAATATGGCGTGGATTCCTCACCGAAGAAGTAGGTGGAAGAACTGAGGAAGTGACATTATAATCGGCAGTATTGATCAACTCCTTCTCAAAGTGTTCAGCAAAACGTCTTGAAAACCGGCTTCCCATTCTGGTATCCTCGTAAGTGAAATTGGTAAGTCTGATGATGTTATCAAATGAACCTGTTTGTATTTTTAATCCAAATGCCATAAAACTGCATACATCATCAAGCGATAGCTGTTCACTTTTGAAAAGTTGTGTGATCGCTTCCCTGACCTGGAGTTCATAATTCTTAATTTCCTGTAGGTCAGGATTGGCTGCCTCAAGTAAAATAACAATGGTCTGTGCCTCTTCAATCTCAATAAATAAAGGCATACACTCATAATAAGTTTTCAGGGCATCATCTTTTTCGTTCAATTCGTTATAACGGATAGCCATCTTTATCTTCTGTGCAATCTCCTCTTTCTTTTTATTGATGACTTTCTGATAATATTCCCTGAGGTCGCTTTTTTTGACATAGGCCATCGCATATGCAATTTTAGCCTTTTTATCAAAAGTGGTTTGTGATACCATACCAGCAAGATCAACCCGTGAAAAGGAGGCCAGTTTCTGCCGGAACCCCTGTTGAAACTCCTCGTTTAGCTCAAGGGTGCTGAGTGTGGTGACGCTTTCAACAGTCACCTGAATGGATTTACTGAGATTGCTGAGTGCTGATTCTTTAAGTTTTTCATACACTTCTCCGATATCCTCCTGCTTATCCACTTCCTGCATTGAGAATCCGGTGAAATATTCCGATACAGGATACAGTTGCTGGCGTTGATTGAAATCGGTCCAGTTTGCATTCTGCGCCAATAAACCTGTTGCCAGCCCGAGCGATAATAAAATCATAACAAACCGGATTTGAGCAGCTGATCTGAAAAAGACAGACATCAGAAACACAGAATAGTTAATTCTTTTCATGCTTGGGGTTAATAAGGTTGAAATCATTATAAGAAGTTTTACTTTCTAAAGATATCAATAAAAATTTTGATAGAAGAGCAGGCTAAACGAATATGGAAATTGTGCCTGCACCATAATTTATCTCTTTCCACTCATTAGCACTTTGTATAAAGGCCTAGAATTTCCCATCAGTGGTGCAAAAAACCAGCAATCCGTTTGCAGGGTTTGAAATTGCCGAAATCTGTGCCTGTGTCATTCGTGGCGCAAGCAGGCCTTTCTCAGCACTCTTAACATCAAGCATAGATGAACTATCCGGCACACTCCCGTCAGTATTAATTGCCACCTGGCCCTGTGAGCTTAGATTTATCAGGAATAACAATATTATGAATAAGGCTAAATGGTTTTTCATGGTAGTTGGTTCATGTTGTTGTTGGCAGAAAGATACAACAAACCGGGCTAAATGTCAGGAACTTACATCTCTATTTGGTTTGGTAATGATAGTTTTACACTACCATTTCCTGCTCCTGCATAAGCAAACAGTGAATAAATCCCATGCAGATCATAGGTAAATATAGTTCATATTAGACCTTATTTTTTTGATTATCCAGATAATACGTTTATTTTTGAATATTATGTCACCGTTCATAATAAGAATCATCATATAAAATATCAGGAGGATTAAATGAAATACCCCGAAGTAAATAATTATGTCAATGGTAGTTTTATTGAAGTTGGTGCTTCAAGAATGGATGTAGTTTGTCCGCTTAATGGTGAGAAAATATCCACAGTTCCATTATCAGGTGAAAAAGACCTGGATTTAGCTGTGGAGGCAGCAACAAAAGCATTCCCTGCCTGGTCGAAAATGACCATTAAAGAACGGGTACAGATCTTCTACCGTTATAAAACACTTGTTGAGCATAACCTTGATGAATTAGCAGCCATCGTTCGTGAGGAGAATGGAAAGACAATGGGAGAGGCAAAAGCCGAAGTATCAAAAAGCGCTGAGCTTACTGAATTTGCATGTTCTCTGCCACAGCTTATCCAGGGAGAAGTCCTCGAGGTAAGTCCGGGGGTCGAATGCCGGGTGGATCATAAACCACTGGGTGTTGTCGCTTCGATTGCCCCTTTCAATTTTCCGCATATGGTTCCGCACTGGACATTACCCAATGCCATTGCCCTTGGAAATTGCCTGATCCTGAAACCCTCGGAGATTGTGCCGATCAGCGCCAATCGGATTGCTGAAATGTTGAAAGAGGCCGGGCTCCCGGACGGTGTATTTAATGTAGTTAATGGTGACCGTGAAATCGTTGAAGCAATATGTGACCATCCCGGTATCCCGGCTGTGTCATTTGTCGGCTCAACAAAAGTTGCCAAAATTGTTTATAAAAGAAGCACTTCCAATTTTAAACGATGTGTTGCCCTGGGAGGCGCGAAAAATCATCTTATCGTATTTCCTGATGCCCATGTAGAGATGACGGCTGCTGATGTGGCATCATCAATGTCGGGTTGTGCCGGACAACGTTGTATGGCATTGTCGGTGGTTGTGGGTGTTGGAGATGTTGATCATATCATTGATAAGTTGTGTGAACAGGCACGGAAAATCATACCCGGAAAGAATCTTGGATCGGTAATCTCAAAAGAGGCAAAAGAAAGGATTGAAGGCTACATCACCGAAGCGGAAAAAGCAGGGGCCAGAATCCTGGTTGATGGCCGTAATGCAAGCGTAAAGGATTTTAATGACGGGTATTATGTTGGTACTACAGTTATCGACAATGTAACCCCGGATATGGCCATTGCTAAAGAAGAAGTGTTTGGCCCTGTACTGGCGATAATACGTGCCAGGGATCTGGAAGAGGCGATCGCCATAGAGAATAGTTCAAACTACGGCAATGCTGCTGGTGTTTACACGCAGAGCGGTGGCCTTGCACGTGAAGTAATGGCACGGGCCCGGTCCGGAATGATAGGCGTAAATATCGGCGTTCCGGTTCCCCGGGAACCTTTTTCATTTGGCGGCTGGAATGAATCAAAATTTGGAGTTAATGATATTACAGGAAAAAGCTCCATCGAATTCTGGACACGATTGAAGAAAATTTCAACTAAGTGGAACCCTGAAGCAGGAATAAACTGGATGAGTTAAATAGTGGCTCTATGACAGTATTAATCAAAAACGGAAGAATTATAACCGCGACAGATGATTATGCCGCGGATATTTTTATTGATGGTGAAACCGTATCCCTGATAGGTGAAAACCTGGATATTGAAGCGGATAAAATCATTGACGCCACAGGTAAACTTATTTTCCCGGGAGGAATAGATCCGCACGTACATCTTGATTTACCCTTTATGGGAACATTTTCAAGTGACAATTACGAAACAGGGACAAAAGCCGCTTTGTTCGGAGGAACTACCTCGGTAATCGATTATGCTATCCAATCTCCAGGGGAATCCATGCATTCAGCTGTTGATGAGTGGCGCAAAAAATCCGATGGTAATTCATTCGGCGATTTCTCCTATCATATTGCTGTGACAGATTTTAATGCTGACACACAAAAAGAATTTAAAGATTTGATCATCAAAGAAGGGATCACTTCATTTAAAACCTTTATGGCCTATAAAGGCGCATTGATGATCAGTGACGAACAGATGATCGGCATCATGAATGAAGTACGGAAATATAGAGGCTTGGTATCGGTGCATGCTACCAATGGCGATATGATCGATTATCTGGTAAAAAAGCATGTTTCAGAAGGGAAATTATCCCCGCTTTATCACTATCTCTCGCAGCCGGAATTAACGGAAACCGAAGCATCCGGTCGTTTTATTGATATGGCAAATTATACTGGTGTTACGGCTTTGATCGTACATTTAACGTGCGAAGGTGCATTGAACAAAGTACGGGAAGCAACAAAAAGAAACCAGAAAGTGTTTGTTGAAACATGCCCGCAGTACCTGTTACTTGATGCATCACTATATGAAAAGGAAGGTTTTGAAGGTGCAAAGTGGGTTATGAGTCCGCCGCTTCGCCGTAAAAAAGATCAGGAAACACTCTGGGCCGGATTAAACCAGGGAATTGTTAACCTGGTAAGTACAGATCATTGCGCATTTTTTATGAAGCAAAAACGGATGGGAGAGAACGATTTCTCAAAAATTCCGAACGGGGCGCCGGGTATTGAACATCGCTTAGAGCTTTTATATTCTGAAGGTGTTCGAAAGGACCGGATTAGTTTAAATAAGTTTGTGGAAGTCACATCAACAAATGCTGCTAAGATTTATGGTATGTTTCCTCAAAAGGGAACTATCGCAGTTGGTACCGATGCTGATATTGTGATTTTTGATCCCGATGAGAAACATACGATCTCGGCTGAAAATCACCATCATCATTGTGATTATTCCGCCTATGAAGGATGGAAGGTTACCGGAAAATGCGAAACTGTACTTTTAAGAGGTCAAATAGCTATTGCCGACAACGAAATAAAACTTGAAAAGGGCTATGGGAAATTTATTAAGCGTGGCCCATCAACAAAGATTATATAGGTTATACTGTTCATGTTTCTGAAACATTAGCAATAAATAAAATTGGAGGAACCATGTCAAGAATAATAAAATCAGGCCTGATTCAAATGAGTATCCCTAAATCTGAAGGGGATGGAACGATTGAGGAAATTAAAGCCGCAATAGAGGAAAAGCATATTCCTTTTATTGAAGATGCCGGTAAACAGGGTGTGCAGATTCTTTGCCTTCAGGAGATTTTTAATACACCCTATTTTTGTCCCGGGCAGAATCCTGCCTGGTATGCTTCAGCTGAACATGTGCCGGGGCCAACCACCGAGAGGATGTCTGAATATGCCAGGAAATATCATATGGCAATGATCATTCCTGTATATGAAAAAGAACAGGCCGGTGTTTTATATAATACTGCGGCTGTAATTGATGCTGACGGAACCTATCTGGGAAAATACAGAAAAAATCATATTCCACAAACTTCCGGTTTCTGGGAAAAATATTTCTTCAAACCGGGAAATATGGGATATCCGGTTTTTGAAACAAGATATGCTAAAGTTGGTGTTTATATTTGTTACGATCGCCATTTCCCTGATGGGGCCCGGATCCTTGGACTGAATGGTGCCGAGATTGTTTATAATCCATCGGCAACGGTTGCCGGTTTATCGCAGTATTTGTGGAAGCTGGAACAACCTGCCCATGCCGTTGCAAACGGGTATTTCATGGGATGCATTAACCGGGTGGGTGTCGAAAAACCATGGAACCTGGGCAGGTTTTATGGCAATTCATATTTTGTAAATCCCAGGGGACAAATTATCGCTGAAGCAACTGAAAATGATGATGAACTTCTTATCGCAGAATTCGATCTTGATATGATAGATGAAGTCAGGTCGGTGTGGCAGTTTTACCGCGACAGGAGGCCGGAAACATACCAGAAACTTATTGAGATTTAAATAGATTAATTATGAGTGAAAATATTATTCAAATGCAAAAAGATTATCTTTTCCCATGTGTCGTAAACTATTACAAAGAGCCTCTGGCAATTGACAGGGGTGAAGGGTATTACCTGTTCGACACAGACGGCAAAAAATATCTTGATTTCTTTGGAGGTATTCTGACTGTTAGTGTTGGACACTGCCATCCACAAATAGTTGAGAAAATCAATGAACAGCAAAAGAAATTGCAGCATGCCTCAACTTTATACCCAACAGTAAATATTGTGGCCCTGGCAGAGAAATTTGCAAATATTTCGCCGGGCAGGCTGCAGAAAAGTTTTTTCACCAATAGCGGGACTGAAGCTGATGAAACTGCTTTTTTTATGGCTCAGCATTTTACCGGCAACCAGGAAATTGTTGCTTTAAGGCATGGCTACAGTGGGCGTTCTATATTAGCAATGAGTCTGACAGGCCATGCAGCCTGGCGGCATGGCGGTAACCATGTTCCGGGAATTAAGCATGCAGCAAATCCGTATTGTTATCGTTGTCCGTTTGGATTAACCTACCCGGACTGCGACATTAAATGCGCACGCGATATCGAAGATTTGATCCAGACAACAACCAGAGGTAAGATTGCAGGATTCCTTGCCGAACCAATTCAGGGAGTGGGAGGTTTCATAACCCCACCGAAAGAATATTTCCAGGTGGCAGTGCCCATCATCAGGAAGTACGGAGGTGTGTTTATTTGTGATGAAGTACAAACGGGTTTTGGCCGTACCGGCCAGAAAATGTTTGGGATAGAGCATTGGGACGTAGAGCCTGACATCATGACCTGTGCAAAAGGTATGGCCAATGGCGTTCCGATAGGTGCAACAATTGCCATTCCTGAGATAGCGGATAGTTTCACCGGCCTGACGATTTCTACATTTGGCGGTAACCCGGTTTCAATGGCAGCGGCACTGACTACAATCAGGATCATTGAAGAAGAAAACCTTGCGCAAAATGCCTATGAAGTTGGCGGATACCTACGTGATGCACTGGAAGATCTTCAGTTAAGATATCCGTCGATAGGTGATGTCAGGGGCATGGGATTAATGCAGGCACTTGAATTTGTTGGAGACAATAAAACACCGGATCCGGAATTCGTAGCACAACTTTTCGAAGAAACTAAAAAAGAAGGTATCCTTATCGGAAAAGGCGGGCTTTATGGAAATGTTGTGCGCATTTCACCACCACTGAATATCACCAAAACTGATGTTGATGAGTTCATCCGTGCGCTTGATAAGGCCATTGGGCGTTGTTATAGTTAAGTCAGTAATTTGTAAGTGTCATCCTGCCTACCAGAGGAAGGAATGATTTACAGGCTTTAAAGAATACAAGACATAAACACAGTTTTGAAATTTATTCGGATTACTTGGTTGATCATGTTTACGCCATTCTTTCAATTCTTCGTAAAAGGTATTGTGGTCCACAGTAAATTCTGCATAAGAGAGATCCTTTAATGCTTCAAGAGATTTTCTGGTCGGGTTTATCATATTTTTAAAGTTCATTATATAGTTCGTCAATTCCTTTCATTAAGCTTTTAATTAGCTCATCCACATCCATAGTATCATCCTCACAAAGCTTTGTATACTTATTCAGTAATTCTTCGGTTCTTCGTAGCAAATATTTATTCCTGAGTATTTGAATCCAATTGGTACACTTATTATCTGTTATAACCTTATCAGCAATACCTTTTACTGCACGCCAGAATGCTGATCTGGAAGAAGTATAATCCTGTTTGCTGTCTTCAGCTTCTTTGGACATTTTATTCCACTGGCGAATTACCCAATAAAGAGGTTCTTTTTCAAGTTCAGGTTTTTTTGTGGTTGGCTTTCTTTATAAATATTCCGGATAATACCATCAATATTTGTGGTGACAGTTTCGTCGTTCGTATAGTAAGTGTTTTTATTCCAGTCGTTTATTGACCTGCCAATGAAAAGGACCTTGGTTTTTTCTCCCCAGCATGTACCCTTGATGTCATAGTTTCAGTTTCTTTCTTGCAAATATCTTTTTCAAATTGCTATATAACTCCCCTCTTGCCTTCTATCATCACTGATAGCATTATAAATTAACAGTTCTTTAATATTTATTCAAACACGTCAAATACACCATCTTCCCACAATTCAATCCTTGAAGGAGTAATAACAACTGTTCTCAGCCTTTCAAACTGCAGAAGACTTGTAGCTATAGAGTATAAAACGACAGTGAAATATAATGGGGCAAATTGATCCCTGGGGTGATAAGATTTCCATTGTTCAAAGACTTTGTAGAGATAATCAGTATACTCTTCCTTATTTACATACGTAAAAAGAAAAGCATTGGCATCCTTGTCCTTCTTGAAATTCACGGCCAACTTTTGAAGTTCTTTGCCTTTTCCAAATATATCATTATGATCCCATTCCCACTCAGCATAAATTAAATTTTGGGGTTTATCTTCTCTAGTCCGGATAACTGCATCTCTTTTTCCGGATGTTTCGAATATACAATCCAAGTTGAGTAACCTGGAAGCATTCAGCAGACACAATGCGGTATGATAAGTCCAATTCGATCTCGAAACACCTGAAGTATTATCATCCATATTGTACGTTGGAGAATAAGTGATGAAACTTTCCCTGAATATTCTGACCACGAGATCAACAAGTGACTGAAAATGGTCCCTAATCTCAACTATTTTGTTGAACTTGAATTGAATACAATCATATTAAGATGGCAACAAATGGCAAAGTGGGTTAAATTTAATGAAGGAGACGGCATTTGCACAAAGAAAAGAAATAAAAGAAAAAAATCGATAATAAAACGTCTCCTTTACCGTCCCCTGTAAATTAAAAAACCCTGTAAATTGCTTATTTACAGGGTTATAAAATTTATTTCAGCGGTCCGGACGGGACTCGAACCCGCGACCCCATGCGTGACAGGCATGTATTCTAACCAAACTGAACTACCGGACCATGATTTCAAGGGTGCAAAAATAGGAATTTTTTGGATAAGAAAAAAATTGCCATGTAATTGTTACTTTTTTTCACTTAATGCTAGTTAAGAAAAGAGATAAAGCAAAACACTAATTCATAGCTTTTTCTTCCGCAAAGGGAAATAACGCATGAAGAAGTTTGTGAAAACAGATAAAATTAAAGCGACAAAAAATGCAATGAATGTAACAATATCTGCTGCCCGTGCAGAAATATGTATGTCAAACAGCCTGTCGATAAGATATTGTATATAAGAATTCACTTCACTGCCCATGCCCAGCTTCTCAAGTACCTCCCAGTGCCAGTCGGTTAAAGGGCAATAACCGATCCCATAGAAGATGCCAATCACAAACCACGATATTCCTGTTATCACCAGTGTTATCAGGTTCAGTCTCCTTGTCTTTTTGAATATCCAACCAAATAAGTTGAAAATGATCAGGACGGAGTGGAATACGAGAAAAAATATGTCGAGGAGTTTGAGCACTGAATAAAGTTTGATTTTTTTACAAATTTAATGATTGTTGTTTGTGTTTTGTTGTACTTTTATTTAAATGAATCATCTTTGTTCTATTATCCTGCTTGTCGTTATTGCTTTTTCTGCATCAGGACAAGATACAGTGACAGAATCGAATCTTAAATTAACTCAGCAACTTGAAAACATCTTTTTTGAAGACCAGTATTATCGCCTTATGCTGGACTCTGTTGAACAATGTTACGGTTATGTCTCGAAAGAAATTCAACAACTCTGGGAAACAATACATGAAAAGGATTCGGTTAATATTATTAAGGTCAGGAATATTATTGATAAGCATGGATGGCTGGGCCCCGGGGAGGTAGGTGAGGAGGGCAATATGGCCCTTTTTCTTATTATACAGCATGCCGATCTGAATACACAGGAAAAGTACCTGCCGGTAATGCAGGAAGCTGTTAAAGATGGTAAAGCACGGGGAGCTGACCTGGCATTGCTAATCGACAGGATTGAAATGTATAATGGCAGGCCTCAGGTTTACGGATCCCAGATAACGGTTGTTGATGGGGAATTTGTATTATATCCCATTATTGATGAGGTCAATGTAAATGCCAGAAGGAGGGAAGTTGGTCTTCCACCTCTTGAAGAATATTTAAAAAACTTCAATATTGTATATAAACTTCCTGCAAAATAGGCAATCATGAATAAGCAAAAATCTGTTATACAGTTAATATTATGAATACTTTGCGCCCTTACACCCATTGGTTATTTCCTTTTCCTGTTCGGTGAATGAGTCTCGGTTTTCGATGGTCAGCTGAAAGTGACCTTCGATTTTATAAATGACCAAAAGCAAATAAATTGTAATTCCCTGAAAATAAATGTGTATCTTTGCAAAAAATTTGGAATTTGAGAACTGCGCTTTTATTTACTAATTCCTTCCATATTATTAGTTAATCACAGCTCTATCTTTTAATTTCAGTCTTAAATATTAAACAAAAGTAAATTATGGCAAAAGGAAAAGTAAAATGGTACAATGAGGTAAAAGGTTTTGGCTTTATTGAACCGGAAAGTGGTGAAGATGTTTTTGTTCACCGCACAGGATTGGTAAATTCATTTAGTGGACTTCAAACCGATCAGAATGTTGAATTCGAAACCAAACAGGGTGATAAAGGGCTGGTTGCATTTAATGTTAAAGTAGTCGATTAAATCATATAGTTTGAAGTCGTTAAATATCGGAGACCTGAAAATACCCGTTCCAATCATACAGGGAGGAATGGGTATTGGTATTTCTTTAGCAGGCCTTGCTTCAGCAGTAGCCAACATGGGAGGTGTTGGAGTTATTTCTACGGTTGGAATAGGATTTATTGATAAAAATAAGATCCTCAGCTACAGAAAAAACCACATAGAAGCTATCCGCCAGGAAATAAGGAAAGCCCGTGCGCTTTCTGTAGGGGTTCTTGGAGTTAATATTATGTCGGTTATTACCAACTTTTCTGATATGGTAAAAACCACCATTGAAGAAGGTATCGATATAATATTCTCCGGAGCAGGCCTTCCCCTTGATCTCCCAAAATATCTGGGTAAAGGGATAAAGACAAAGCTTGTACCCATCGTATCATCCGGACGTGCAGCATCTATTATTATTAATAAGTGGAAACAGAATTTCGATTATCTGCCCGATGCCTTTGTTGTTGAAGGGCCTAAGGCCGGCGGTCATCTGGGATTTAAATCAGATGAACTCCAGAACAAGGATAACACACTTGAGAATTTGGTTTCTGAAGTCCTTGTAGTGACCACGCAAGCTAAGCAGAAGTATAATAAAGATATACCCGTGATTGCTGCCGGTGGTATTTATACCGGAGATGATATGTTTCAAATAATGAAAAAGGGTGCTTCAGCCGTTCAGATGGGAACCCGTTTCGTGGCTACAGAAGAATGCGATGCCTCCATCGAATTTAAGAATGCCTTTATCAAGGCAAAGCAAAAAGATATTAAAATAATTAAAAGTCCGGTTGGGATGCCTGGTAGAACTATCTTTAATAAGTTTCTCAGGGAAGCCTATAAAGGGAAGAAAAAACCTGCGGTCTGCAAGTATAATTGCATTAAATCATGCAATCCTAAAACTACCACTTATTGCATTGCAGACGCATTGCTGGCGGCATATCATGGTAACCTGGATAATGGTTTTGCTTTTACAGGCACCAATGCTGACAGGGTTAAAGCGATTTCAACCGTCAAGGATATATTTGATGAACTTCAAAACGAATACAAGCAAGCTACGGAAGATAACTAAACAGGACTCAGTGCGACAATTAAAAATCATAAGACAAATAACCCAGCGGACTGATGAATCCATAAGTCGCTATTTTCAGGATGTTAATAAATATCCTATTATTACGGCCGAGGAGGAAGCTGAGCTGTCGGCCCGTATAAGGGAAGGGGATCAGTATGCACTTGAGAAACTTGTTGTTTCCAATCTGCGTTTTGTAATCTCTGTAGCAAAACAATATCAAAATCAAGGTTTGTCGTTCTCTGATTTGATCAGCGAAGGAAATCTTGGGCTGGTTAAAGCAGCTAAAAGATTTGATGAAACCCGCGGTTTTAAATTTATATCATATGCTGTCTGGTGGATCCGGCAGTCAATTATGCAGGCCATTTCTGATCAAACCAGAATTGTACGCCTGCCATTTAACAGGATCTCATCAATCAATAAGATTAAAAAGGCGATCCCTTATCTTGAACAGGAATTTGAAAGGGCACCATCCAATATTGAAATCGCTGAATACATTGACCTGACCAGCGAAGAAGTAAAATTTGCAAACAATATAAGTAAACGTCAGGTTTCTTTCGACAAGCCACTTTCGTTGGATAACGATAATAATTCCAGTCTGTATGATGTTGTCCAGACTGGGAATGTCCCCGCACCGGATACCAATATCCTGAAAGAATCAGTGGTAACAAACATAGACCGGGCTTTGAAGAAACTCACAAAAAGAGAGGCTGATATCCTTACCATGTCATTCGGACTCGGTGGCACACCAATTTATTCACTGAATGATATTGCCATGGAATGTGATATGTCGTCCGAACGTGTCAGGCAAATCAGAGCCAAAGGGCTAATTAAATTAAAGACTCTGCTAAAAGGTAAATCTGCTTTTCTGGAGTATTAATATTCAATCGACACTTAAAAAAAGTAAAAAATAAATTATGGGTAGATCTCAAGAAACATTTAACAAGAAAGAAGTTAGAAACAAGAAGGAAAAAAAGAGGAAAGAAAAAGAGAAGAAAAGATTGGCCAGGAAAGAGGGTGAAAAAGCCGGTAGCCTGGACGATATGATTGCATATGTGGATGAAAATGGAATGATCACAACCACTCCACCTGACCCTGATAAAAAGAAAGATGTTAAACTGGAAGATATCGAAATAGGCGTTCCTAATCGGGATACTGTGGAGAATGAAGATCCGGTTAGAAGGGGAATCGTAGAATTTTTTAACGAGTCAAAAGGTTATGGATTCATAAAGGATACTGAAACAAAGAAAAGTGTATTTGTTCATGCAAATAATTTGCTCGAAGAAATAAAGGAAGGTAATGTTGTCAGCTTCGAAGTTGAAATGGGCAAGAAGGGCCCGGCTGCTACAAACGTAAAACTCGTTAAATAATTAGATATTGATGTTTGATGTAATGGGCTTGTCGCCCAATTTATTAAAAGGTATTGAAGACCTGGGATTTAAAATCCCGACACCAATCCAGGAAAAGATAATACCAATAGTTTTTGAAACAGAAAATGATATTGTTGGACTGGCACAAACCGGCACCGGTAAAACCGCTGCATTTGGCCTGCCTGTAATTGATCAGATAGAAATTCAGAATAAATCCATACAGGCACTGGTACTGGTACCAACACGGGAACTTTGCATCCAGGTTACCAAAGATCTGCAGGATTTCTCAAAATATATAAATGACTTAAAGGTTGTCCCTGTTTATGGTGGGGCTAATATCGAAACCCAGATCAGGGCACTTAAAAAGGGAGCACATATGATAGTGGCTACACCCGGAAGGATGCTTGATCTTATCAATCGGAAAGTAGCAGATATTTCAAAGATCAGAACAGTAATCCTGGATGAAGCAGATGAAATGCTGAATATGGGATTTCGTGATGAACTGGATGCTATTCTGGAAAAAACACCTTTCATAAAGAGGACCTTTTTATTTTCAGCCACCATGCCAAGGGAAGTTGAACGTATTGCTAACAACTATATGAATAATCCGGTTGAGGTAACGATCGGAAAGCAAAATGCCGGCGCTGATAATATAAACCATATTTATTATCAGGTTCATGCCCGCGACCGGTATATAGCACTTAAACGTATTGCAGATATTAATCCGGATATTTATGGACTGGTATTCTGCCGGACCAGGATGGAAACCAAAGAAGTGGCTGATAGCCTCATAATAGACGGGTATAGTGCCGATGCACTTCATGGAGATCTCTCGCAGTCGCAACGCGACCATGTGATGAAACGGTTCCGCGAACGCTCCTTACAGATGCTGGTTGCTACCGATGTAGCTGCCCGTGGTATTGATGTTCATGATATCTCTCATGTTATCAACTATAATCTGCCTGATGAAAATGAAATTTATACCCACAGAAGTGGCCGTACGGGCCGTGCCGGTAAATCAGGAGTTTCTATTGCTATCGTAAATTACAAGGAGAAAAACAGGATTCCACAGATAGAAAAGCTCATCAACAAGAAGTTCAAAAAACTACCGGTACCCTCAGGAGCTGAGATATGTAAAAAGCAACTTTTTAAGTTAATTGACAAAATGGAAAATGTAGAAGTGGATGAGGCTCAGATTGCTCCGTTCATGGATACAGTCAATAAAAAACTTGAATGGTTGAGTAAGGAACAAATTATTAAGCACTTTGTATCACTTGAGTTTAACCGCTTTCTTGAATATTATAAGAATGCGCCTGACCTGAATAAGAAAGCAGAGCATATGCCTGAGAAACGGAACCGGAATGATGCCCGCCATAAATCCGGTAGAAGCAGAAGACAGGTTGATGCAAGGTATTCCAGGTTCTACATTAATGTTGGCAGAAAAGATGGCGTAGTTCCCAAAAGCTTTATACAAATGATCAATGATCATACTAAAGATCATGATATTAATATAGGGGCAATTGACCTGAAGGATAGTTTCTCATTTTTCGAAGTAGGTGAAAGGCATACCAGTAAAGTCTTGAGTTCCTTCAATAATAATAAATTCAAGGGTCGTCGTCTGAGAGTTGAAGTTGCCGAGGAAATTGGCAGTGGAAGAAAAAGAGGGAAGCCCGCGATGAAATAATCACTTAAGAGTTTTTTATATTTCTTAAAATTCTATGTATTATCTGTGGCAAAAGAAATGATAGCCACAGATGCCACGGATTGATTATTTATTGCCGGAATGTAATCTTCATGCTTTGGACTATATCTCCTGATACCAACCGGATAATATATATGCCGGGACCTACCTTAATACCAGTATCACTTCTGGCATCCCGGATAAAAGAACCTGTGTTTCTGATATTTGTATATTGCCTGACTATCTGACCTCTTGTATTTAGAATTATAGAGTAGTTATCTACACTGAGATTTTAATCTCAAAACTAAGGGGGGATTAGAAGCCATGCCTATGGCTATGAAATAAAGGGTTTGCATCCCCTTAAATGATTAGAAATTTATAGGGAAATATCCAGATATTGTAGAATAGATGATTTTAATGTTTCTATGAGAAGTGGGGCTGGTAACCTGTGTGACAATTCGGTGAATTGGCGTAATTCGAGGAAAAGATTTATTTTTAGGCAAACGTTGAATTCAGCGGGGGATCAGCGTTTTCGTTTTTATCAATTCAGCTATCTTAGTATCGAAACATCTAATCATTCCAGAGGAAGTAGGTAAAATCGCTTCCCCCCGTGAATTCAACTACTCCTTCATCAACTCTTCTATCAACTTCAGTGAAAGAGTAATACAAAATCCAAAACCAATCAATCATAAATATTAACGATATTTTTCCTTTTTATATTATCGCTAGATATCCATTTGTTTACAAAAGTAAACCATGCTTTTTTATTAAACATCGGTGAAAACACCTAGTTTGGAGTAGGTAATTTACCTATGGGTGATTAGTTGATTGGTTGAGTTGTTGAATTGTTGATTGGTTGAATGGTTGAATTGTTGAATTGTTGAATTGTTGAGTTGTTGAGTTGTTGAGCGTTGAGCGTTGAGCGTTGAGCGTTGAGCGTTGAGCGTTGAGCGTTGAGCGTTGAG
>CAYXUU010000045.1:0-11033 GCA_964468645.1 uncultured Bacteroidales bacterium | reverse complement strand
CGTTGAAAGCAACTTATAAAAATAGTATTTTCCGCGTAGCTGATACAAAGATTTTGTTGCTTTTGATCTATATCCTCCAACGTATGTGCTGGATCTCTTTACACAGCTTGGATTATGACAGTGTATTAATCCGAAAGTATGACCAAGTTCATGAAGATTATTAAGTTACCTGAAGAATGTTTGATGTTAATGAATTTTGATAGAAATGATAATTTTCTATGTCACAAATCAAATCTTAGATCGATATCGTTAATCAGTGTTCGTCATTTAAAAAAATGTTATAGAAATGGTTTTATCGCTTCGCAATTGATGAACCACCTATATGACTTGGATAATTCTTCAGGAATGAAAACTGAGGAGCTGTCTGCAATATATGCCTGCCTGATTAACCTTGAACCTATCTCCAATTAGGTTGTTAAGTTTATTCCGTGGAAAGTTAAGTAGTTGTGTAAGTTGAGTAGTTGAATAAGTTTAAGGTTGAGAGTATAGTTTGAATTTTAAAATTATCTCAATCATACAAATTTTGGCTTTTGACCTACCAGGTTTTCTATCCCTTCAGCCACTTCTTGGCCTCAACTTCTGTATCAAAAACATTCATCTCGATCGTATGCCCGGACCTTGATACATAGTTGTTAACGACCATTTTCCCAAGGGCGCTTCCTGGAACAACAAATACTTCTTTTGAGAGTCCTGCCTTTGAAAATTCAGGCAGGATTTCTTCTGCCACCCATTTAGTGTCTGCTGGTGAAATAGGACCTATATCCCTGGCATCGACATACCATTCCAGCTTTGCATGCTTAGATTTGTACTGGATGAAAAAATCGAGGGATTTTAGTTCCGACTCCCTGAATTGATCTGAGGGCATAAACTTCTTCCCTATCCATTCAAGGCATGGTGTAACTGTATCTAAGGAAATACGATAAAATTCATTTTCGAAAAGCTTCATGATTTGTTGATTTAAATATCCATAAAGATAATCATAAATTTAGTAATGTTTATAGGATCATCTGTTATCGATAATTGACTATGGACGATTGGCTATTGATGTTTTGATTGCAGAATGCAGAATGCTGATTGCATGTTTCAGTTCAAGAATGATGGAATTGGTTTCAAAAAACTTCTTCATTGTTTTTTATATGTTATTTATTGATAAAAATGTTATTTACTTGTAAATAATGTTGGTTTAACTATTAGCATCAACCATGCCCAATACGGACTGGTGGATTTAACTATTTCATTATTCTCATCATAACCCAGTTTAAAAGCGTCCATTGTTTCACTTGTAAAATACCATGAGAATCCAGCCTGTAAAGTTATTTCATCGATAATGCCCCAGTTATACATAAGATCGAGTTCTGAACCCAATGCTTTGTCATAGTATGTATTTGGATCGATTTTGTCGCTCACTTTGTTCTGTAAAAAGAAAAGATGATAAAAGATTTTCAATTCATGTTTAGCGGTAATATTAAAGATGAGGTTGGGGTAAACATCAATCAATCCGCCATTTTTAGTGTTGTTGGATAAAACTAAGAATTCATTCATCCAGCCATAAAATTTGAATCTTGCCCCATAAAGCAGATCAAAAGTGTGGTTTTTATTCAGATAGTCATCAGATTTATTGGAAGCATCTTCACCTGAAATATAGTCAATACCCGCACCTATCCTTACCGGATTGAATTGATATCCCGTATTAACTGAGAACATATATGCAGTTACCTGATGGCCGTCAGCATCATGCCCGTTTTGTCCGAATGCATTCAGCATAATATCAAATTCACCGAATACAAGCCTTAAATACGGTCCATAAGTTATTTTAAAATAGAATACATCGGTACTTCCAGGTTTCTGCAGGCCAGAACCTATGACAGAAAATGAAACAGATGATTTATTGAATTTCTTTTTCAGGTATAAATAGTTTATGGATTTTATTCGCCATCCGTCATCATAATAACTATTTGTTCCAAATCCCTGGCCAAACAATCTGTTAAATTTATTATTCCATGACAATCCTATATCGATCTGCCAGCTACTGCGCAGGTATTTGAATAAAAGTGCATCATAACTTAAAGCAAATTGATTCCAGTTCCTCGAGGAAAGCATGCGCTGGTCATCATAATTCAGGAATTGCCGTCCCAGTTTCACTGATCCATGTTCCCAAATCTTTATGTTGACCCAGGCCTCACAAAGATCAATCCCAGTTGAGTCTCCCCATACACCTGTTTTTGAAGCAATATCTTCACCTCCCCACATTCGAACATCCTGTATCGCCAGTCTTGTTGAAAAGATCCCTTTTTTATACCCGGCATTTAACCGCGTGCGTTGTGAAATATATGCCGCTGGGTTCGTGCCCTCTACAGGTAATGTTTTATACCCATGGTTAAGTTCTCCCCGGAACCTGTATTCACCTGACAGGATAAACTGAGCTTCGAGTATTTGAGGAATGCAAAAAATCAGTACAAACAGGCTTATTAATAATATTTGTATCTTGTTCATAACAGTTTATTTAATCATTATTAGTAATACCCTCCTGAATCCCTTAAAAAGGTGGATGTATGCTTTAAGTATAATACACTTCTTAGTCATTTAATTTCATTGTTAATTTACAAACCACTCACTTACCTTCTCAATCACTTAAGGTACTGATATTCAGCTTCCAGCCTCTAACTTCTAACTTCTAACTTCGAACTCAGAACTCACAACTCAGAACTCACAACTCACAACTTATACTTTTTATTCAATTCCTTCAAATCCTCCACGATAGTCTTCAGGCTTTGAACAGCATTCTCCGACTCTTTTGTGCCCTGCGCATTCTGTTCTGTTGCCATTTTAATATTTTCCATAGCTACAGCCAGTTATGCAATCATTAATCATCAATCGTCAGCAGTCAATTTAGTCTCACAACTTATATTTCTTAACCAATTCCTTCAAATCATCCACAATAGTTTTCAGGCTTTGTACAGTAACTTCCGACTCTTTTGTCCCCTGTGCATTTTGTTCTGCTGCCATTTTAATATTTTCCATCGCTACAGCAAGTTGTTCCATTCCTTTTAGTTGCTGCTGACTTGAGGCGGCGATCTGGGTGGCCGATTCTGCAGATTCACTGATGCTGTCTGCTAGCATGGAAATTGCATCTCCGGCTGCTGAAGTTAACTCCATTCCCTTATCTACTGCTTTGCTCCCCTGTTCGGTAGCCATCACTGCTGAACTTATCGCTTTTTGTACATCATTCAGGATATCACGTATTTGCTTTGTGGCCTGTTTTGATTGATCGGCCAGGACCCTGATCTCCTGCGCCACCACGCCAAATCCTTTACCATAATCGCCGGCTTTAACAGCTTCTATTGAAGCATTAACCGCAAGCAGGTTGGATTGCTCGGCTATGTCGTTAACCGATGATGTGATCTCTCCGATAGCCTGGCTCTGATCACTTAACTTAACAATGGTCTCGGCAATCAGTTTCACCTGTTCCTGGATGTCCTGCATACCTTCAATAGAATCCTCTGTTGCATTGATACCTTTCTCTGAGATATTGACCGATTTTTGTGCATTGTCGGCTACATTTTGTGCTTTCTGTGTTGAAACCTCTGCCGTTTGTTTCACCTCCTCAATGGTTGTACTGATCTCACTTACGGTGGTAGCGGTTTCGTTGGTTGAAGATGCCAGTTGTGTCAGCGAAGACATAATCTGGCTGTTGGATGATGTAAGGGTATTCACCGACTCCATAATGTTGTTGGCCTGATCCCTTAAAAACCTGATCATAATACGAAAAGAATTCCCAAGCTCGTCTTTGATTGACCTGGGGGTTACCTCCTGTCTCAGATCACCTTCGGCAATATGTTTCGCCACTTCAGCCATATCTTTGTCAGATCGAAGAAGTGTCCTGAACATATTTTGTAGTTTGCCGATTTCATCTTTATTAATTGATTCTGAAATCTCCATCGCATAATCACCCATCGAAATCCGGTATCCTTTTTCAATGATAATGTCAAGAGGTTTCAATGTCCTTTGAATGAATAAGCTTATGGTGGTAACAATAATAACAAGAATAATAAGAGATATAATTAGTATTACCCTGTTGATATTTTTAACTACACTAAATGATTCATTGGTGTTCTGAACAAATATTATATACCAGTCAAGCTTTTCGATTGCCTCATGAAAGAGATCCATTAATCTGGTTGAGATATTTGTTATAAAATCAGCATTAAGCTTGCAGTATGCATATAAGATGTCCTCCCTGGCAGCATGGAGTCCTATATTATACCCGGTTTTGGAACTTTTGTCTTCATCAGGCATTTGAAAACTATCACCAGCAACATCATCCCTGTCACAACTTTTTGTATTTAAAACATATTGGCCTGTTCCTGTTATCATATGGGCATGCCCTGATTCACCTGTTTTTACCGAATTGATTAGCCTGGCCAGATTTTGAACCGTCATAGTAGAACGCATGATTCCAATAGGGATATTATCATCACTGAATATTGGGAATGCTATACGTAGTACATTCTCCCCAACACTTTCATCATATTCGGGCTGACTAATGTATAGGGATCCTCTTCCATTATTCCAGGCTTTGATCCACCAATCTTCATCAGCCTGGTAGTAATCTGTTGTCCGCCTTGAGGCTGCGAGTAATCCTCCATATTTGTCGGTGATGAATAACTCAATTTGCTCGGGATAATTAAGGGTGAATTTTATAATGTCAGCTGTGGCTCTATTCATATTAACATCCCGTGTAATAACACTTGTAACATGCGGATCGTTATCATCAGCATTTATCCACTGTCTGTCAAGGTCCAGCAGTTTGTTCTTTATCTCCCCCGGTGTACCTGTATATGTCTGATTTCGTTCTGCAACCATCATCTGGATGTCATTTGACATCGACAATACATAGGCCTGGTTTAAAAAGTTGACCATAAACTCGGCCATGACATTTTTCAATCCATTAACTGTAACCTGGAATTCTTCCCCTATTTGTTTTTCGAGCCTGTTCCTGGTTACAATGGAAGAAAAGACCATTACAGCTACTAACATTATAATTAATAATATTGTTATGATACTTGTGATCTTTAATCTTAATGGCCAATTACTGAATCTTAACCTGCTTCTTTTTTTAGTAATCATCGTTTTAATTTTGTTTATGACTTTCTATAAGATATTTATTTATTTTGGTCAATACTGCTTTTTTTCTTTCATTTATAACCCAATCAATTACACTGCTTGCATTAATGCGTTCTGAACAACCTCTTTGAGATACCCCGGTTTTACAGGTTTGGTGATAAGTTCGTCGAACCCCCGCTCAAGTATATCAGTTCTGTCATGTTCAAGTGCGAAGGCCGTTAGTGCTATTATTGGAACATTATATCTTATCTCCCTGATCTTTTGTGCAGCTTCATACCCGTTCATTACCGGCATTTGAATGTCGAGTAATACAAGATCAATTTGTTTAAGTGTGCTGTATAACTCTACTGCCTCTTTTCCATTCTTTGCCCAGTAGAGCCTGGAACCTGTTCTGGCAAACACCTGTTCCACAAGAAGATAATTGGTTTCTACATCTTCAGCGATTAGAATATGTTTGTTTTGAAGGATTCTTTCCCTTGATGTTTCAAATGGTTTCTGGCGTTCATCGTCTTTTGTTATTGGTTTAATTGTAACCGGTAGCCTAAAGAAGAACGTTGAACCTTTGCCATAATCAGACTCAACCCATATTTCACCATTCATCAATTCAACCAGTTTTTTAGTAGTAGAAAGACCGATTCCCATTCCGGCATGTTTGATGCTATAATCATCAATTATCCGGGTAAATTTCTTGAAAATGATGTTTATTTTGTCATCAGGAATTCCAGTGCCGGTATCAGTTACATAAAACTTTATTGCTTCATTTCCTTCTAATTCATAGCCCATTGAGATTTCTCCCTCACTGGTAAACTTGAATGAGTTTGAGAGCAGTTTTTTAAATATTTGCTTCACTTTGTCGGAAACAGTTTCAACATAAAGTGATTCCATCTGAGAATCTATATCAAGATTGAAATTTACTTCTGGGTTTTTACCATTTGTGGTTGTTATGAATTCATTGTATATATTTTTCAAAAGACCATTCAGGTTGACTATGGAAGGTTGTAATGCGGTCTGGCCTGTTTCTATCAAGGCGGCATCAACAATATCATCGATTAAGGTAAGCAGTTTGGTAGCACTACTTATAATATGCTGAGTATATGATTGCTGTTCCTCAAAGGATATCTCCGTTTCGCACATTAACGTAGAGAATCCCATAATTGCATTCATTGGGGTACGTATCTCATGTGAAAGATTTTGCAAAAATGAGGTTTTTAGACTGTCTGATTCCTCTGCTTTGGCCAGGGCTTTTTGTAATTTAAGTTCACTGTTTTTTCGGTCAGTAATATCCAGCAAAGAACCAATGACCTTGAAGGCTTCATCATCTTTTGTTTCGATCTCACCCTGGATCAATACATATTTATTATGATCATCCTGACAAACAATTCTTGTTTCTATTTCAAAATCACTACGTGTTTTAATTGCATTTTCCAGAACTTTAACTGTTTTTATCCTTTCTTCGGAACAGATTGCCTCAATAAACTGATTCAGATCTGGCGCTAATTTGCCTGGTTCATATTCCAGAATCCGGAACATTTCATCAGACCATTTGGTAATCCCTGTTTTTACGTTCATTTCCCAGCTTCCCATATGTGCAATTTCCTGGGCCTTATTTAAAATATGTCCTTTCTTTTCCAGTTCCCTTGTAGTTCGCTTATGCTCCTTAACTTCATTTAAAAGTGCTTCGGTTCTTTCCTCTACCTTTTCTTCAAGTGATTCATTCAATAAACTTAATTCATCCTGGACTTTTTGAAGGGTTCTGTTGGTGTGCAATGCAGTTTCATAAGTTGATAACAGGAAATCAAGTATTTTTTGCGGATCAGGATCTAATAAAAATTCTTCATTGCCAATATTTACATGAAGGTAATCATGATTTACTTTAGACCTTCGATTTTGATATTCTGTTAAAATTTTATTTACCCTGTACAAAAGGAAATTATCATTGAATGGTTTTGAAATATAGTTATCTGCTCCGGCTTCCAGTCCTTTCAAAACGTCTGTAACCTTGTCGAGGGAGGTTAGCAATATCAAAGGAATATGTTTTGTTGATTCATCCGATTTCAGGCTTCGGCACAATTCATAGCCATTCATATCCGGCATGATAACGTCGCTGATCACCAGGTTGGGTTTGTACATTTTTACCAGGTTTAATGCCTCTTTACCGTCATTGCCATGGTAAATTCTGTAATTATTTGTGATCAGGAGGTGTTTAAGCTGTTGAGCCTGCGTTTGGCTGTCTTCTGCTATTACAATAGTATATTCTTCATTTCTTTTCATAGGGCAGGAGGTTAATTAATTTTTAAAGAAGAAATCGATTTTTTCAAGTAGAAATTTAGGTTTAACAGGCATTTGTAAATAATCATTACAGCCGGCCTGGTAACATTTTTCATCCTCACCTCCCATTGCATAGGCTGTCTGACCTATGATGGTAACCTCATTGTTGATTTCCCTGATTTTGCGGGTTACTTCAAAACCGTTGAATCCGGGCATATTTATGTCCATCAGAATTAGATCGATCTGGTCGTTGTTTTTAATCATTTCGATAGCAGATTTACCTTCCTGAACCCAGACCAGCTTGGCTTTTGTTTTGCTTAAAGCCCCTTTAAAAAAGGCATAATTCATATAAATGTCATCAACCAGTAGTATTGTTTTATCACTCCAGTCGCTGGAAAGTTCTAGAGTTAACAATGGTTTGACAGGAGTTATTTCCAGCCTTTTAATGCGATATGGTAAAGAAAAAAAGAAACTTGATCCCCTGTTCACTTCGCTTTCAACCCATATCCTACCTTCATGTGCCTCAACTATCTTTTTTGTTGTAGCCAGGCCAAGACCGGTGCTGATTTCCCCTCCGGTGGTTTTGGCACTGGTTTTTGTAAAAGGTTTGAAAAGCAGATCTCTTTCATTATCAGGTATTCCCTGCCCTTCATCCTTTACAGCAACAGTTATTCCATCGTCATTCTCCACAACCTCTACTGTTATCCTGCTTCCCGGTTCTGAATATTTTATGGCATTGGATAATAAGTTATTCATAACCTGCTCCAACCTCATATCATCAGCTTCTATTTCTATGTTTTTCTTATCCGCATTGAAAATAATCTCCTGATTTTTCTTTTCAGCGAGGTATTTATTTGTTTCAATATTCTGCTCCATGAATCCAATGAGGTTGAACTTCTTTGGATTAAGTTTCAGCTTTCCGGCTTCGATCTTGCTGATATCAAGGAGCTCCGAAACAAGTTTTAACATAAACTCAGTCGAGTTTTCAATAATGCCAAAGAACTTCCGGTATTCACCCGTAAGGCTTCTCCCAAGTTTATCTTTTAATAAGTTGATGAATGAATAAATTGTTGATAAAGGATTTCTTAAATCATGTGCGGCCATGCCAAGAAATTGATTCTTTTCCTCATTTAGTTTTTCGAGTTCACCGTTTTTCATTTCAAGGTCGTCTTTAAGCTGGCTCAACTCCTGATTTGCTTTAATGAGTTCATTACTTTTACTAACAGCATTCTCATAGGTTGATAAAAGAAGGTCAATTATTTGCATCTTTTCTGTAGTAAGCAAGTGTTTCTTTCCTGCAAAGAAGATTTCCAGACCAAAGTCCGCAAATGCCTTTTTTCTCATTTTAGCGTTGATGAGAATATATTTAACCCTGGAGGTCAGATAGGTATCCGTATAAGGTTTAGGAATGAAATTGTCTGCCCCGGCGTTCAAACCCCTGATTACATCCTGGGGATCGGTGAGCGCTGTAAGTAGTATTACAGGAATCTGTTTGAACCTTTTATCTTTTTTAATTCTAGTGCATAATTCATAGCCATCCATGACAGGCATCAAAATATCACTGATAATAACATCAGGACTTTCTTTCTGGATTTTTTCAAGTGCCATTTCTCCATTTCGTGCAATACTAATCCGGTATCCTTCATTGTGTAGTATATTTTTTAGATGTTCTGCCTGTGTGTTGCTGTCTTCAACAACCAGAATCAGTATCTCTTCTTTGATTAACTCTATGTCAGTCATATGGACCAGTTTTTAGTTTTTAAACTCTTAGTAACTTGTTTAATTTTTCTGCAATAATCTCTGGTGACATAATATACCTGTAAGCCTTGAGTGTTACTGCTTCTCCGGGCATTCCATAAACAATTGACGACGCCCTGTCCTGAACAATGGTCAGGGCGCCTGATTCTTTCATCATAAGCAACTCTTCTGCGCCATCTTTACCCATCCCCGATAATAAAATTCCAATACCCTTATTCCGGTAAGCTTTATTAACAGAACGAAACAAATAGGAAGCAGATGGTGTTATACCATAATTTACTGTATCATCTTTCAGTTCAATCCTGTTATATTTATTCACTCCCATATGTTTCTCAGAAGTGGCGAAATAGACGTTGTTTGGAAGTAAATCCTCCCCTTGTCTGGCGATCCTGAGTGGTATTCCGGAGGTTTGTTTCAGCCATTCAACCATTCCGTCAATAAAGCCTACCGGGATATGTTGAACGACCAGAATGGGAACCTTAAGCTTCACTGTTATATTTGAGAAGAGTTTTTGAAGTATTTGTGGCCCGCCAGTTGAAACACCAATAGCAACAATTTTATAATCGGTTACTGGTTCGCTTAACGGAGGCTGTTTCATTAAACTCTCACTTTTTGATAATCTTATATATTTTGATCGTCTTCGAACTACCTTAACCTCCGACATTAAAATAACATTCCTTATAAGATCATTCTTAGATGACTCAAATCCCGGGTGTTTAATACTTTGAGGTTTAGGTAATACAACAAGCCCCCCAGCTTCAAGAGCTTCGAAATTTTTCCTTACTTCACTTTTCCTGTAACTTGATGTGACAAAAATTATCGGGACCGGACTTGATTCCATAATCTTCCGAGTGGCTTCAATTCCATTCATTCCTGGCATCACGATATCCATGGTAATGATATCGGGTTTTTTGGTATGGCAGAATTCTATGGCCTCATATCCATTCTTTGCTGTTCCAACCACATGTATGTTTGGCTGAGCATCAAGTATATATTTAAGGAAATCCCTTGCTACTGCTGAATCATCTACAATTAAGACCTTGATTAATTTTTTCATCCTGATAAATGAATTTCTCATTGTTTATTAAATCAACCTTTTAATCACATCCAATAAGTTGCTTTGTTCAAAAGTGCTTTTGATAATATATGCATTGGCTCCTACCTCTATACCTTTTTCTTTATCTTCTCGTTTTTCAAGGCCTGTTACCAGTACGACAGGTAAATCTCTCAGCAATTTGTCACTTCGTATAGCCGCAGTTAGCTCAAAACCATTCATGCGGGGCATTTCTATATCAGATACTAGTAAATCGTAATTCGATTCTTTAAGTGCCGTTAAGGCCTCCTTGCCATCAACCGTTGTTTTGATATGATAACCTGCTCCCTCAAGTACATTTTTAATGAACATCCTTGATGTTATCGAATCCTCAGCGAGTAGTATAGATTGCTTTTGTTTAATTTCTTTTGTATGTATAAGTGGCTCCAACACAGACCTGAAGGTGTCCTGGCCAGCAGTCCTGACAAGATCCTGGGGATTTAAAACAGGAACAACTATTCCTGCTCCATTTACGCTTGCCCCATTTATATGACGAACCCTTTTCAATGGATGTCCGAGTGGTTTCAGTATTACCTCCTGCTCTATTCCTATTCTGTCAACCTTAAAGGCAATGGTTTTACCAACTGACTCTACGATCACCACTGAAATGTGATCATTGTTGTTGTTCTCTGTTTTTTTAACTGGCAGATTCAGTACTTCAGCAAGATTGACTAGGGCTACAGTGGATTCTTTGCTTCGGATAGTTTCCCTGTTTTTTACAGTTTGAATATCCCTTTCCTGTTTTCCGCACTTTTTTGCAACACCCTTGTAATGTACTGTAAATCAGCAC
>CAYXUU010000044.1:11803-45905 GCA_964468645.1 uncultured Bacteroidales bacterium | reverse complement strand
ACGATCTTTTCAGCTGATTTATCAACCAGGTTATGATCGTATGATTTTAATTTTATTCTGATTCTTTGACTCACGTTACTTAATCAATTTATTTTTGAAATCAAAAACTTGGTACGTATCCTCTAATTTTATACAATATCTCTTCAACAACATCTTTGGGAGTTTCAGCATAATGTGAAAACTCCAGGTTTGAAATAGCCCTTCCTGAAGTAATAGTCCGTAAGGTAGTTACATATCCAAACATCTCAGCCAGGGGTACCTTTCCTTTAATTACCTGTCCGGTAATCCTTGAAGATACATTGTCGATTTGACCTCTTCGCTTATTCAGGTCGCTTGTAATATCACCAATATATTCCTCAGGGGTAATCACTTCAATCCTCATAATAGGTTCAAGCAGGGTTGGCTTTGCTTTCATGCAGCCATTTCTGAATGCCTGGGCAGCAGCTATTTCAAATGCGATCGGATCAGAATCGACGTTATGGTATGATCCGTCAATCAGACTAACCTTCAAATTATACATCGGAAATCCAGCCAGAACACCATTAAACATAGCACTCTTAAATCCATGCTCAACAGCCGGAATAAATTCCTTCTGAAGATTTCCACCCTTAATTTCATTGAAAAACTGCAAACCTCTTACATTCTCATCAACAGGGGCCAACTCAACAAAAATATCGGCAAAACGGCCTCTTCCACCTGTTTGTTTTTTATAAACCTCCTGAAACCTGACAGTTTCTGTAATGGCTTCTTTATATGCAACCTGGGGATTGCCCTTATTTACTTCAACGTTAAACTCTCTTCTCAGGCGGTCAAGAATCACTTCGAGGTGAAGTTCACCCATACCATTGATGATTGTCTGGCCGGTTTCTTCATCAACCCTGACGGTAAAGGTTGGATCCTCTTCCGTAAGCTTCTTTAATGAGATGGCCAGTTTTTCAACATCATCCTGTTTCCTGGGCTCTACGGCCATATTGATGACAGGTTCGGGGAATGTAATCGAATCAAGAAGAACAGGATGTTTAATATCAGTAAGTGTATCTCCAGTCCTGATTTCCTTAAAACCAACGGCAACTGCAATATCACCAGCTTTAACCTGTTTAAGGGGCTTTTGCTTATTGGCATGCATTTGAAGGAGCCGTGCTATTCTTTCTTTTTTTCCTGTATTTACGTTAAGGATCTGTGAACCTGCATCCATGGTGCCTGAATAGACCCTGAAAAATGCTACCCTGCCAACAAAAGGATCAGTAGCTATTTTAAATGCCAGCGCACTGAATGGCTCATGGTCATCTGCTTTTCTAAGTTCTTCTTTCTCTGTATAGGGATTGATGCCTGTCATTGGAGGAACCTCCAGCGGAGATGGGAGATATGCAGCTATGGCATCAATGAGTTTCTGCACACCTATATTTTTAAATGAAGCACCGCAGAGCACCGGAGTAATTCTCATTTCAAGGGTTGCCTTGCGAATTGTTTCATATAACTCTGTTTCGGTGATTGAATCCGGATCTTCAAGGAATTTATTAAAGAGCACCTCATTCTCTTCAGCTGCCCCTTCAATAAGTTTAGTTCTGTAATCTTCAACCTGATCTTTGATATCCTCAGGAATAGAGATTTCAACATATTTTTCACCAAGGGATTCTTTATCCCATGTATAAGCTTTATTGGATATTAAGTCAACAATACCAATAAAATCATCTTCTTCACCGATAGGAATCTGCACCGGAATAGGATTGGCGCCAAGTTTTTCCTTAATTTCTGTAACGACGCTATAGAAATCGGCACCCTGGCGGTCCATCTTATTTACATAACTGATACGTGGAACCCGGTATTTATCTGCCTGTCTCCATACTGTTTCCGATTGTGGCTCAACACCACCTACCGCACAGAATATCGCAATAGAGCCATCCAGTACTCTCAGTGAACGCTCTACTTCAACTGTGAAATCGACATGTCCCGGAGTATCAATAATATTAATCCTGTATTGTTCACGTTCAAAGTCCCAGAAAACAGTAGTGGCAGCGGAGGTAATGGTTATTCCCCTTTCCTGTTCCTGAACCATCCAGTCCATGGTAGCAGCGCCATCATGTACCTCACCAAGTTTATAGTTGATACCCGTATAATACAGTATGCGCTCAGTAGTTGTTGTTTTACCAGCATCTATATGGGCCATAATACCAATGTTTCTTGTATGTGTCAGATTATCAGTCATCCTGTATTATACTGTCATTCTGTATTAAAACCTGAAATGGGAGAAAGCCTTATTGGCTTCAGCCATACGGTGTGTATCTTCTTTCTTTTTAAATGCAGCACCTTCTTCTTTATATGCAGCCATGATCTCACCGGCAAGTTTCTGTCCCATGCTCTTTTCGTGACGTTTACGGGAAAACTTGATCAGGTTTTTCATTCCGATTGACATTTTCCTGCCGGGCCTGATTTCTGAAGGGATCTGGAAAGTGGCTCCACCAATACGACGGCTTCTAACCTCAACAAGTGGTGTAACATTATCCAGGCCTTTCTTCCAGACTTCCAGTCCATCTTCACCGGTTTTCTCAGAAACAATATCAATAGCTTCATAAAATACTTTGAAAGCAAGATTCTTCTTCCCCCTTAACATAAGGTTGTTTACGAATTTTGATACCAGGGTATCATTAAATCTTGGATCAGGAAGAATAATTCGCTTTTTTGGTTTTGCTTTCCTCATTTTATATCAATGATAAGTTTTATATTCTGTTTATTTCTTAGGTCTTTTTGTACCGTATTTTGATCTTCTTTGTGTTCTGCCTTCAACACCTGATGTATCCAGGGCGCCCCTGATAATATGATATCTTACACCCGGAAGGTCTTTAACCCTTCCGCCCCTGATCAGAACAATGGAGTGCTCCTGCAGGTTATGTCCTTCACCAGGGATATATGAGTTTACCTCTTTCTGGTTGGTCAGCCTTACCCTTGCTACTTTCCGCATAGCTGAATTAGGTTTTTTTGGTGTTGTTGTATAAACCCTGACACAAACACCCCTGCGTTGAGGACATGAATCCAGCGCCGGGGATTTACTTTTATCTGTAGATTTTTGTCTACCTTTTCTTACTAATTGCTGTATTGTTGGCATATTTATGCTTTTAAAACTTTAACTTAATTAGCCCCCTTTTTTGGGAGTGCAAAAGTACATATTAATTAATACATACCAATACGCTGATCTAATAAAATTTAATTTGCTTTAAAAATTGGCCGTAAAACAGTGGGAATTTGTCAGATAGGACTGAGACAAACTATCCGGTGTTTTCTTCCGGAATGGAAACCTATATTCGTCTCTGTTTATCAGGTTCCCTCTATTTTTCAGCTTTTTAAGTCCCCTTTTACAAAGGGAGGTGCAAAAGTAGTAATTAATTTGAAATAAACAAGGTCTGAAATAAAAAAAATTATTCTTTTTTCCTGCCAAGGAAATAATCAAGTAAGTTCATGGATTTTATAATGAATCCGGTGCATTTTTCCTGGTAGGCATTATCTTCTATTGCCTGCTGGCTCCCTTCATCTGACCTGATATTATAACCCAGTATATCCAGGCATTTTAATGATCCGAAATCCTTTTCGAATTCAGCAGCAAATTCCTGGATCCTTGAGGCAATTAAATCTTTCTTTTCATCATCATCCAAATTCATCCTGCTAAAGTGTAAACCAATTACCATAAAAGCACCTGTTACGGCTCCGCAGGTTTCCTGAAGTCTTCCCATCCCTCCACCAAATCCGGCAGCTACTTCAATTGCAATTTCATGTTCAAGCCCATATTCATTTGCATAACTCATTAATACTGATTGGGCGCAATTATGATTTCCCGAAAAAAGATCAAGGGCATACCCAACTTTCTGGTTTTTTTCCGACATTTTTAAAGAATTAATAATTTTGCCTGGTAATATAGAATAAAACCCTGATGAAAGAAGAATATTTTACGGGTGAGAATATTATCAAGGTTTCAAAAGAAATCATTGAAATTGCAGAACAGTATTCCAATAGAAGATCATTCGAATTTATACCAGACAAAGCATGTTTGCTGGTTACTGACATGCAAAATTTTTTTTTAAAGAACGACTCACATGCATTTATCCCTTCAGCCAAAGCCATCATTCCAGGAATTCTTCAATTGATTCAGGAGAGTTCAAAAAAAAATATACCTATAATATATACACGCCATTTTAACACTGACAACAATGCTCAAAATATGATGTTATGGTGGAAAAGGTTAATCACGAAAAATGACCCACTTTCACAGATAAGTCATCAGGTATTTCAGGAAGATAGCATCGTAATAGAGAAAACGCAGTATGATGCGTTTTATAATACGCCATTGTTAAGATACCTGAATGATGCGGGCAGAACCCAATTGATCATCTGTGGTGTAATGACGAACCTTTGTTGTGCATCCACATGCAAAAGTGCCTTTATAAAAGGGATTCAGCCATTCTTACCGGTAGATACCACAGCAGCCTATAACCGCGAATTCCATCAGGGCACAATAAATGCCCTGGCATTTGGGTTCACACAACCTATACTAAGTGATGAATTAATTGCAATGATTAGAGCGTATTCATAATTGTCGATTGTCAGTTGTCAATGTTAAATTGAAAAAGTATCGAAAACCGAAAGTTGACAATTGACAATCGCCTAATCACCTTTTTTATATAAGTTTGTTGTAATCAATAACCGTCGCTAGTGAGCAACACCATCAAGATATGCATTATTGGTGCAGGGCCAGCAGGACTTGCCTGTGCGATTCAACTGCACAGAAGTAATTTCAACCCAGTAATAATCGAAAAAAATGAGGCAGGCGGATTAATTAAGAATGCCAGCCTTATCGAAAACTATCTGGGTTTCCCGGGTGGTATCAGCGGCGTAAAGTTCAGTCAACTTATCAATGAACAAATTAAAAGTCACAACGTTGATCTTATCAAAGATGAAGTTATAAACCTTAGTTATTCGAATGGAAGTTACTCAATTAGATGTACACGTGATAATTATGAAAGTGATATCGTTGTAGTAGCCAGTGGTACGATACCCAACAAACCTGTTGAGATTCCTGCTGAGATCTCCGATAAGGTGTTTTATGAAGTTTATCCTTTACTTAACTTAAAAAATCGAACCATAGTAATCATTGGTGGCGGTGATGCTGCATTTGATTATGGAATTTCCCTCGCCAGAAACAACAACCAGGTTATAATCCTGAACCGGGCCGGTCATATCAAAGCACTTCATGAATTAAGAGAAAAGATCAAGGCCTATGATAGTATAAGGTATCATGATCATCATAAACTTGAAGGCATGACCAAATCTTCCGGAACAATCAATCTCACTTTTACATATTTCAATGAGTTGAAGAAATATTCGGCAGATTCAGTTATTTTTGCAACCGGAAGAATGCCATATACCGGATTTATTGATCCCGAATTAGCAAAAATCAAAGAAAAGCTTATTAATGAAAGGAGTTTGTTTTTTATTGGGGATGTTAAAAATGGTAATAAAAGACAGGTTTCTATTGCAGGTGGTGATGGAATTCGTTGTGGCATGAATATAGTCGAAAAACTAAGGTAGATAAATGAGGGTAATTAAAAGAGTAGAAGAGAACCAGATAGCCAACGTGTTCATTGCTGAAAACAATGAGGGTAAGCTTGTCGAATTTGTGGAATCCACACAACCACCGCTGACTTTCAGGGAAAAATGGGTACTTATCATTTCAACTTTATATGGATGCCCGGTAAATTGCCAGATCTGCGATGCAGGCGGAAAATATCAGGGCAGATTGAGTAAGGAGGAATTACTTTTCCAGATTGATTACCTTGTTAGAAACCGGTTCCCGGATGGAATTATTAATACTCAAAAATTCAAGATACAATTTGCCCGTATGGGCGATCCGGCATTTAATGACCATGTATTGGAGGTTCTTGAAGCAATTCCGGTACGTTATAACTATACAAACTTTATTCCTTCCGTATCGACAATTGCCCCAAAAGGAACTGATAAGTTCTTCGAACGCTTGCTTGAAATAAAGAAAAAAAATTATGCTGAAGATTTCCAGTTACAATTTTCTATCCACTCAACTGATGAGAAACAAAGGGATGAGCTTATCCCGGTGAAGAAATGGAGTTTCAGTGACATGGCTACCTATGGCAATGATTTCTATCAGGCAGAAGGAAAAAAGATAACCCTCAACTTTGCCCCTGGGAAAAACAATATTATTGATGTAGGCATATTGCAAAGATATTTTGATCCTGAAAAATTTCTCATCAAAATCACGCCTGTAAATCCTACCATGAAATCCATTAACAACAACATCCAGTCATTTATCAATCACAACAACAATGGCGATGCATTGAATGATCAATTAAAAAAGGCCGGTTATAATGTAATCCTGAGTATTGGCGAATGGGAGGAAAACAAGATCGGCAGCAACTGCGGGCAATATGTAAATTCCATCCGGCAGGGCTGTACGAAGCTGGAAGAGGGGTATACGTATGAGGTGGTGGATGTTTAGGAAGCTGGGAACTGGATGCTGGATATCGGATACGCAAAAGTTTATGACCTTGAGCACATTAACATTTGATCATCAAAAAATACAGGCAACCCCTACGGGGCTTGAAGGCATGTTTTAATCGCCAACTTTCTACAAACAAGTCGCTCCGATGGAACGCCGGTATTCAAGAGCATTAGTATCAGCGAAATTTTATAATAAAATCCTTATCCGGCATAAAGTCTTTTTTGTGCCAGTAAAATATAGTTGTATTATCAATCATCTCAACCTTATCGGGAACATATGAGAGGGAATCGATTTTATACCTCTCTACTGTCAAAGTATAGTTCACCATATCGAAAGGTTTATTCCATAACTGTGTGGTAGTAAGAATATAAAGTGCAGTGTTGCTATTTATTTCCTGCCGATAACCAATTCGAACTATTTGTTCTTCATTGGGTTTAAGGTCCATATTGAACATCATATACTTCTGATTAATCGATATTCCGGTGCAATCCGAACCACTTGCACCGTTAATACAAAAAACCGAATCAACTTTACCATATAGGTGTTCATCAGGAAAAGGATATTTCAACCTCACTTTCAAAGATGTGTCAAGTTTATTCCTGAAGTAATAATCCCCATCTACATAAAAATAAGCATCCGATAATTTAAACCTCAGATCCTCCCTGAAGAATTCGAGGTTTTGTGAAATTGAAAAATGCGAGGGTAAAAATAACAGGATGATAATTAGTTTTCTCATTCTTTATAGATAATTTTATCAGTAGCCAGAATTTTACCATTTCCTGTCAGTTGGAGAATATACATACCGCTTTTTATGTATGAGAAATCAGTAGTACGCCATTGAATATCAATATTCGTGAGATATGGGGAATTAATATCCTTTGCGTAAATCACTTCGCCTGAAAGATTGCATAATCTTATCTGACCATTCCAAAGGGCGATTCTTTCGTTAGATACGATTTTAATATTCAGTGATTCTTTAAATGGATTCGGGAATGCTATCAGTGAAGTCTGTGGTTCAATAATTTCAATTTCCGGTTTACCAACGTATAATGAGTCGAAGAAAAACTCATAATGATTTATAGAATCAATGTAAATATCAATCGTATCAACAAGATAAAATTCCTTAACTAAAAAAACATTAATCTTAAATTTCTTCGAAAGCATATTATTCGTTTCAAAATACCCATTATTGTTTGTTAATAATGGTAGTCCCGGAGGTGGGATATTGTATCCGCCAACCTCAACATTGGGAATTGGATACCCCATCGCATCATAAACATAACCTGAGAAATTTGTTCTTGTGCTATTTACCAATGCATTGCTACCAAGGGAGGGATTATTCTCCAATCCCCAATAATATCGGTATGCACCTGAGAATCCTACTTTATGCCGGGCAACAGACTGAGATTCATCTGGGGAATATACCCATGTAAATTCCTGTATCTCCCCAAAACTTAATTCTTCAACCAGATAATTATAAGTAGTTCCATCTATCAAAAAAATCCTGATAATGTCACCTTCTTTATTAATTGAAAGGGGATTTATCAACGCATTGGCTGTTACAACAATGGGTGTATTATGTAATACCGGAATCCCTGGCTTGAAAACTGCTGTATCACCTGAAGAAGAAGAGCCTAAATAAAAGTCTGATAAATCATCAGCCCACCCCTGCCATTCAGGGATAAAATAGAGCTCAATTTTCCAATCGGTCGGACTGTTGAAAAATTTTATCTCACTAAACACAAAGCTTGGTGGTACTATTGGATTTGAAAAAAGAGCAATTGCGAAAAGCAACAGGCACTTGGTAAGAACTAACTTTTTCATGGTTTTTGCGAATGAAATCAAATATATTGTCTTATCAAATATACAAAACATTTTGCAAATTTTCAATATAATATTCACGTGGATTTAATACCATAATTTATCCCCTACGGGGAATAATGTATAATCGCCAATATCTGTGCTACAGTAATATATCCGCTACGCGGAAAAGGTTAATTTTATATGTTATTTTCAACAATGGAACAATGGAACAATTCAACCCTAAACTCTAAACCCTCAACTCTAAACCAACCAACGAGTTTTCAACAATCCTTCATCATAATCCATTAAGCATTACTTTTGCACCCACAATGAAAGACATCCTCAAAGACTTGAATGAACCCCAGCAAAAGGCCGTTGAACAAACCAAAGGGCCGGTAATGGTGCTTGCCGGGGCTGGTTCCGGAAAAACAAGGGTTTTGACCTATCGTGTTGCTTACCTACTCACCCAGGACGTTGACCCATTTAATATACTTGCACTCACATTTACCAATAAAGCGGCCCGTGAGATGAAAGAAAGGATCGTCAAACTCATTGGAGGTACTGATGCCAAGAATGTCTGGATGGGAACATTCCACTCGGTCTTTGCAAGAATACTGAGAGTAGAAGGGCATCACCTGGGATATCCTCAAAATTATTCGATTTACGACACAGATGATTCCAAACGATTGATCAGATCAATTATTAAAGAACAAAACCTGAATGATAAAGTTTATGCACCCGGATATGTACTGGCAAGGATCTCAGGTGCAAAATCCAACCTGATTACAGCTGAAGCATATAATTCCAACCTGGATGCTCAGTCGGCCGATCAATCGTCAGGTAAGCCTAAAATTGGATACCTCTATACGATTTATCAAAACAGGCTTAAGAAAGCTTCCGCCATGGATTTTGATGATCTGCTGGTGAATACTTATATGCTTTTCAGGGATTTTCCGGCGGTACTTTATAAATACCAGCACAAGTTCAAATATATTCTTGTTGACGAGTACCAGGATACCAACCACGCCCAGTACATGATCGTGAAGAGCCTTGCAGCGAATGATGAAAACATCTGCGTTGTGGGGGATGATGCGCAAAGTATTTACGCATTTCGTGGGGCCAATATTCAAAACATCCTGAATTTCCAGAAGGACTACCCGGATACCCGGGTATTTAAGCTTGAGCAGAATTACAGGTCCACAAAAACGATTGTAAGCGCTGCCAATGGGATTATTATCAATAATAAAAAGCAGATATTCAAAGAGATCTGGACAGAAAATGAAGAAGGCAATAAACTGAAAGTTCTCAAAGCTTCATCCGATGGGGAAGAAGGCAGTCTTGTAGCTAATTCCATCTTCGAGCAAAAGATGAATTTTCAGTTAAAACACCACGATTTTGCCGTACTGTATAGAACAAATGCACAATCACGTTCCATTGAAGAAGCGCTACGCAGGTTGAATATACCCTACCGTATTTTCGGCGGTTTATCGTTTTATAACAGGAAAGAGGTTAAAGACCTGCTGGCATATTTCAGGCTTGTGATCAACAACAATGATGAAGAAGCCTTTATCAGGATCATCAATTATCCGGCCAGGGGAATCGGAAAGACAACCATTGAACGATTAATCGTTGAAGCAGATAAGGAGAAAAAAAGTATCTGGGAGGTTTCCGGTAATATCGAACAAAGTGACACTAAGATAAATCAACCTACCAGGAAGCGGATCATGGATTTTACGATCATGATCAAGAGTTTTGGCGTACAGGTTAAGAAGAAAAATGCATATGACCTTGCAAAATTAATCGCTTCATCAAGTGGTTTGTTAAAGGAATTATACGAAGATAAGAGCCCCGAAGGATTAAGCCGTTTTGAAAATATTGAGGAACTGTTAAATGCGATTAAGGAGTTTACTGAGAAAGAACCCGATCTGCCGGAAGTACAGGAAGAAAACAAAAATTCTATCCGTACCCTGGACGAATTCCTTCAGGATGTTGCGCTACTTACCGATGCAGATAAGAAGGATAAGGATGATACTAACTATGTTGCCCTGATGACGATACATAGTGCAAAAGGGCTTGAGTTTCCACATGTTTATATTGTTGGCCTCGAAGAGAATTTATTTCCATCAATACAATCGCTGGGTTCAAGGGCTGATCTGGAAGAAGAACGAAGGTTATTTTATGTAGCTGTAACACGGGCTATGAGTAAACTAACTTTATCCTATGCAGAAAGCAGGTATAAATGGGGTAACCTTACCTTATGCGAACCAAGCCGGTTTCTTGAAGAGATTGATGACCGCCACATTGAATCCCCCATGAAGGCATCAATCCATAAAACAGACATTCGAAAAACCAACTTTAATTTAAAGACTTCAAGTTCACCGGGTTTTAACAGGCCGGCTAAGAAAAACCTTAAAAAACTAACACAGACATCCAGCAGTCAGGTATCTTCAGAAATACAAGATGTAATTAACAGCCTCCAGACCGGAATGGAAGTTGAACATAACAAATTTGGCCGGGGCAAGGTTATTGGTATTGAGGGTACAGGGCCAAGTAAGAAAGCAACCATTTTTTTTCCCGGCTTCGGGCAAAAACAATTATTGTTGAAATTTGCCAGGCTTACCATCATCAGTTAAGTTATCCTGATTAAAAAAACTATCAATAAATCAACCGATTAAAAAATATTTTCTATATTTGCAGCGTTAAGCCAATCAATATATCGCCAAGCGGAGAAGAGATTTATTTTACATCAAAATTATTTGAAACAACCTAGCATTTTTTCTTATGGAATATAATTCAACTCGCGAAAAACTCGTCATTCCCGAGTACGGCAGGAATGTTCAGAAGCTTATTGCATTTGCCATGACAATTGAAAAAAAAGAAGCACGCAGTGAAATGGCCAAGCTTATCGTCAACATCATGGCTCAAATGAATCCCCAGGTTCGTGATACCAGCGATTTCAAAAGAAAACTCTGGGACCATATGTATATCATTTCAGATTTTAAACTGGATGTAGATTCACCTTATCCGATGCCCTCGCCGGATATCCTTACTGAAAAGCCACAGCCGGTAGGTTATAAGGAAAATAATATCAAGTTCAAGCATTATGGCAAGAATATTGAAATGATCATAGAAAAAGCGATTGCGTATGAAGAAGGCCCTGAAAAGGATGCTTTGATTAAAACCATTGCCAACCATTTAAAAAAATCATACCTGAACTGGAATCGTGAATCGGTAAATGATGAATTGATAGAACAGCACCTGGATTCACTTTCAGATAGCAAACTAAAACTAAAGGAAAACATGCAACTCGCTGCCACTTCTGAGATTCTTGCCAAAACCCGTAGAAAAAAATTCACTAAGGGCAAAGATGGTAGCGGTAATGGAGGTCGTGATAACAATAATAATCATCGCAGGAGAAAATACTCAAAACAATAAATAAGCGTATCTTACAGGCTTATTTATTCTACACTCGGTAATGAATTCATTCAGAATTAACGGTGGCAAAAAACTCAGTGGGGGGATTACGCCACAGGGAGCAAAAAACGAAGCTCTGCAGATACTCTGTGCTACCCTGCTAACTTCAGAGAAAATTACTATCCGTAACATCCCCGACATCCGTGATGTCAATAAACTTATTGATATTTTAAAGGATCTTGGTGTACGTATTGAGAAATCTGGAGAAAACACATTTACTTTCCAGGCTGCAAATATTGATCTTGAGTATTTAAAAACCGATGACTTCAAAACCAAGGGAGCCAGCCTGAGGGGATCAATCATGATACTCGGCCCTTTACTGGCACGTTTTGGCAAGGGATACATGCCACACCCCGGAGGCGACAAAATTGGCAGAAGACGACTGGATACACATTTTACAGGCCTTCAGAGTCTCGGGGCCAGGTTTGATTATGATCCCAAAGAAAGATTCTATTCTATCGACGCCTCCCAACTCAAAGGTACCTATATGCTCCTTGATGAGGCTTCGGTTACCGGAACTGCAAATATTGTGATGGCCGCGGTTATGGCAAAAGGGCGAACCACCATTTTCAATGCAGCCTGCGAACCCTATATTATACAGTTATGCAATTTGCTTACAAAAATGGGGGCAAGAATCTATGGTATTGGTTCAAACCTTTTAACCATCGATGGTGTTGATCAATTGGGTGGATGCAATCATACCATGTTATCCGACATGATCGAGATTGGCAGTTTTATTGGTATGGCTGCTATGACACAATCTGAAATCACCATCAACAATGTAAATGCCGGAGCGCTTGGTATCATCCCTGAAGTATTCAGAAGACTAGGTATAAAAATTATACAGCACGATAACAGCCTGACTATACCGGAGCAGGAGGAATATGAAGTAGAAACATTTATGGATGGTTCAATCATGACTATTGCTGACGCACCATGGCCGGGATTTACACCTGACCTGATCAGTATTGTGCTGGTAGTAGCCACCCAGGCAAAAGGATCGGTTCTGATTCATCAGAAAATGTTTGAAAGCCGCCTTTTCTTCGTAGATAAACTGATCGATATGGGAGCTCAGATAATCCTGTGCGACCCACATAGAGCTACAGTCATTGGCCTCAACAGACAGTACCCGTTACGGGGTATTGATATGGTGTCACCCGACATAAGGGCCGGAGTTGCACTGCTCATTGCTGCCCTGTCAGCTGAAGGTACCAGTGTTATCCATAACATTGAACAAATCGACAGGGGTTATCAGAATATCGACACACGGCTCAGGAAACTGGGAGCGGATATAGAGAGGGTTTAAAACAGTTTGAAGTTTTAAGTTACCAGTTTGAAGTTTTAAGTTACCAGTTTGAAGTTCGAAGCTTGAAGTTATGTAAAACAATCTTCACGGTGACATACTAAAAAGTATTTTAGAACAAACTTCTAAACTCATAACTTCAAACTTCGAACTATTATGTGACATTTTGTCCTGCTACCCCCTTTGGCAAACAATTTGTTATTTTGCAATTCGTTTAAAAGATCAGTCAGAAATTGATCAAAAAATATTTTAGAAGAAATAAACAGAAGGGACATGGAGGAAAAAGAAAAAAATAACGAATTTAATGATTATCCGGATGACACCGATCATGGCATGGAAGAAGACAGAGCAGGTAATGATGAGGATGAAATAATTAATGAAGAAGTTTTTAAGGATGATCCTGGAAAGAAATCTAAAAAGGGTAAAAAGGAAAAGAAGATCGAGGCGCTGGAAGAAAAAAACAAAGACATACATGACCGTTTCCTTCGCCTTTATTCTGAATTTGATAATTACAGAAAACGCACATCAAAAGAAAAACTGGAATTATTCAAAAATGCAAGCAGTGATCTCATAGCAGAACTTCTTCCGATTTTGGATGACTTTGAAAGAGCATTACAGTCGATCAATGAAGATAAGAACAGCACAGAAACCCTGTCGGAAGGTGTAAGCCTGATTTATAACAAACTCAAATCAATATTAAAATCCAAAGGTCTTGAAGAGATCGATGCTCTTGGAAAAGAGTTTGATACTGATTATCATGAAGCCATCACACAGATCCCGGTTGAGGAACCTGAACTCAAAGGAAAGGTTGTGGATGTGGTTGAGAAAGGATATATGTTAAACGATAAAGTACTACGTTACGCAAAGGTTGTAGTGGGACAATAAATTAAAGATTAAGAAAAATGCCTGTAATGACTCAAAGAGACTATTATGAGATTCTCGAAATTTCTAAAGATGCCTCAGATGCTGAAATAAAGAAAGCCTACCGAAAAATGGCGCTTAAACATCATCCTGACAAGAACCCGGGTGATGCCAAAGCTGAGGAAAAATTCAAGGAAGCAGCGGAAGCCTATGAAGTTCTCAAAGACCCTGACAAACGCTCAAGATACGACCGTTATGGTCATGATGGACTGAAAGGCATGGGAGGTGGATTCAGCGGCGGTATGTCGATGGAAGATATTTTCAGCCAGTTTGGTGATATTTTTGGTGATGCATTTGGTGGTTTCGGCGGATTTAGCGGTTTTGGTTCAAGATCACAATCAAGAAGAAGGGTTAACAGGGGTTCCAACCTGCGTGTTAAAGTTAGTTTAACCCTTAAGGAAGTTGCCAATGGTGTTGAGAAAAAAATCAAGGTAAATAAGTTTGTTGACTGTAAATCATGCAGCGGTTCAGGTGCAGCCGGCGGTTCCTCTCATTCCACATGCTCTACCTGCCATGGTTCAGGCCAGGTGACCAGGGTTACCAATACTTTTCTCGGGCAAATGCAAACAACCTCAGCCTGTCCCTATTGCGGAGGTGAAGGCCAGGTGATTACACATAAATGTGACAGCTGTGGGGGTTCGGGTATCGTTAAGGAGGATGAAGTCATTTCAATAAAAATACCTGCCGGAGTCGCAGAAGGTATGCAGTTATCGGTATCCGGAAAAGGTAATGCCGGTGCCAGAAACGGAGTCCCGGGCGACCTGCTGGTCCTGATTGAGGAGATAAGACATGAAGAACTTCAAAGAGATGGTATTAACCTGATCTATCAGAAATATCTAAGCTTCCCTGAAGCTGCACTGGGAACAACAATTGATGTTCCAACAATCGATAATAAAGTACGTGTAAAAATTGAACCCGGAACACAAGCAGGTAAAATACTGAGGTTGAAAGGGAAAGGATTGCCGGATATCAATTCATATGCTAAAGGTGACCTGATGGTTAATATTAATGTATGGACTCCAAAATCGCTGTCGAAAGAAGAAAAAGAACTGATGGAGAAACTTTGCGAGTCTGAAAATTTCAAACCGAAACCCACTAGCCGCGATAAGGGCTTCTTTGAAAGGATGAGGGAGTATTTTAGTTCGTAGTTGGAAGTTTTGAGTTTTGAGTTCTGAGTTTTGGGTTTTGGGTTAATGTCATTAATTTAAGGGTATTAAATAATTGCTGATGGATGTTTTTTCGGCCAGTGGGGTAAGCAAACAGTTTTCAAATCATCTGGCACTGGATGATGTCAGTTTCTCTGTACCTGATCAGAGCATCTTTGGTTTGCTTGGGCCCAACGGAGCCGGAAAAACTACTTTTATCCGCATCATAAATCAGATCCTGGCCCCAGATACAGGAACCATGTATTTTAACGGGCAGAAACTTCAGCCAAAACATATTGCAAAGATCGGATACCTGCCCGAGGAAAGAGGCCTCTATAAAAAAATGAAAGTTGGTGAGCAGGCCCTTTATCTTGCACGGCTAAAAGGACTTGATAAGCATACCGCAAAAGAAAGACTGATTGAATGGTTTAAAAAATTTGATATACTTCCCTGGTGGAACAGAAAGGTTGAAGAGCTGTCGAAAGGTATGCAACAGAAAGTACAGTTTATTGTTACTATTCTGCATGATCCCAGGTTATTGATCTTTGACGAGCCATTCAGCGGATTCGATCCCATCAACGTGAATCTTTTGAAAGATGAGATTCTGAATATCAGGGAAAGAGGTGCCACAATAATCTTCTCCACACATAACATGGGCTCTGTTGAAGAATTATGTGATCATATTGTTCTGATCGACAAATCCCGCAAAATACTGGAAGGAAATGTAAAGGAGGTTAAACAGCAGAATAAACTGGGATTGTATGAAATCATGGTCAAGGGAACCGAAGAGGAATTCCTTTCAATATTACCACCTGTTTACGAGTTGACTGATCAAGATGCTGAAGATGAATTTTTCAGGGCAAAGATTAAGGTATCAGGAGACATCTCCTCAAATAAACTCATTGAGGCGATATTACCACACTTTGAAATAAAAACATTTAATGAAGTACTCCCGACCATGAATGAGATTTTCATTGCCACAGTTAATAACAATAATAATAAGTCATGATTCGATGAATAAGATCCTGCTGATCATAAAGCGAGAATACCTGACCAGGGTGCGTAAAAGATCCTTTATCATCATGTCCATCCTGGGACCTTTGCTGATGGCAGCCATGCTTATTGTTCCTGTTTATATTGCACAGGTTTCTGATGGTGGAACCAAAGAGGTAGCTATTCTGGATGAAACAGGATGGTTTTATGGTGCATTTGAAAATACCGACAACCTTAAGTTTCAGCATACTTTCAACGACCTGGAAACCGCAAAAGGGGAATTCTTTGATGAAGAACTTTATGCCTTGCTTTATATTCCAAAAACGGAACTCACCGTGCCCTCCAATGCAGTATTGTATTCCGACAGGCAACCGAACATTAACGTTAAAAGCTATATCCAGGGAGTGCTTGAAAAAGTAGTTGAGGATAAGAAACTGGAAGCATCAGGAATTGATCCGGGTATTCTGAAATCCATTAAAACAGATTTCAACCTCGGAACCATCAAGATACAGGAAGATGGTGAAGAAAAGAAAAGTTATACCGAGGTAAGTATGGTCCTTGGAATCTTTGCCGGTATTCTTATCTATTTTTTCATTTTCCTTTTTGGTGCCCAGGTAATGCGTGGGGTTATTGAAGAGAAAACCAGCAGGATAGTTGAGATCATTGTTTCGTCAGTAAAACCATTCCAGTTAATGGCAGGCAAAATTATCGGGATTGCCTTTGTTGGGTTAACCCAGTTTGTCATCTGGATTGTTTTCACCTTCATCATCGTTACGGCCTTTACAACGGTGTATTCTGATATGATACCTGGTTCCCCAACAGGGCAATTCACCAGCGGTGACCAGCTCTTTATTGATCAGCAGGTTCTTTCTGATGAGTTGGAACAGGAACAGATTACAGAAGTATTTGACGCCATCTTTTCAGTTAATTACGGTTTGATGATCTTCGCATTTATCATTTATTTCATTGGGGGATACCTTTTGTACGGAGCTTTATTTGCAGCAATCGGAGGTGCTGTGGATAACGAAACAGACACTCAGCAATTTATGCTGCCCATCACCATACCGCTTATCTTCGGTATTCTGATGGCACAGTATGTAATCAATTATCCTGATTCCGCGCTGTCGTTCTGGTTATCTGTCATACCTTTTACATCACCAATAATCATGATGGTCAGGTTACCGTTTGGGGTCCCTTTACTGGATTTCTGGTTATCCGTCGGATTATTGATCATCGGATTTCTGGGGACTACCTGGCTGGCGGCTAAGATATACCGGACAGGTATTTTGATGTATGGTTCGAAAGTGACTTACAAAACGCTCTGGCGGTGGATCAGGCAAAAGGGGTAAGGTTTATCTTTTCGGTTATTACTTATCCTTCACACACCTTACACTTTTACCAGTTAGCTTTAAATCGTAGTCATATAGTATGTGTTCATAATCATGAAACAGGTCATATTTATATGCTGTCAAATTATCGTTTTCCTCAATTGACCAGAAAGTGGCAATTTCCCCCAAACGTTCATATGATTGATAGTAACTATAATATCCTCCCGGCAATGCTGTAAAATGAATTTCATCTGTTGCTCCTTTATTTGGAGAATTCCAGTGTATGGTATCAGTTTCTTTTAGTTTAGCACCAGCAACACTCATGTTATCAAGCTTATAGTCTATTAATACACTCCATTCATCCTGGCCTGGAAGATGCCAGCCATAAGGGCACACCTTCAATGCAGTTTTCCATGAGTATAAGCGGCCATATTCATCAGCAATCGCCGGATCGTCATTATAACACCATGAGCCTGCTGTATCGTAGTTTAAATTTTCAGCAAACCAGGTAAGTGCACCATATTCGATGGTTTTATATGTAATGCCATCGCGGGGATCCGTAAAACTTCCATAATCCGATTTTGGGGATGGTTGAAGAACCGGTTCACCGGCTTTTCTGCAACCTACAACAAGAATCATTGAAATGCCTGATAATGCTAAGATTGTACTATATAAATATTTCATATCCGATAGTTTTTTGTTTAATCATTTTTTAAACACCTCACCGAAAATCCATTTGCCTTGTTAAAGTCTTTACGGTTAATTTTTGTGAGACGTGTTGTTATATTCCGGCACATGGCCCTGCCCATATTCGTTTCAGTGGAAGTCCACCAGAATCCATCATAATACATAGGCTGGAGTAAACCATCATGGTAGTTGCGAAAACCTGCTCCTTCTGCTTTAAACCCGGAGATGTTAAATCCATCGTTATCTTCAAGAAATGAATCATACCAGGCTGCATGGTTACCAGCGAGTTTACTGCCAACATGGTGATGCAGGTCCCTGAAACCTTCTTTATCAGCATCAGAAACAGACATGCCAAAATACATTTCCAGATACTTCCATTCGTCATCTGAGGGTATATGCCATCCATCTGGGCAGATACCCTGGATATATGAATCGTTGGTGTTGACATCATAGCCAACTGCAGCAGCCCAGGTATATAAATTTCCATATGAAGAATCTGGTGGAAAGTGACTATCACTATTTGTACAATAAGCTTTATCAGTAGTATCCAGTAAAGCCCATTGTGAATTGTCATCCACCTTTGGTATGGCATAGCCATTCGTATATTTTGTCGATCTTAAATTTTCTGCCAGCCATTTCTGCTTTCCAAGATTTACAATTGTATATATGTTACCTTCAGAATCAGTAACAGTTTCAGGGGCTGCCGATTTAACACAACGAACCGATAATCCCGCAGTAATATATTTATAACTGCGATCTGTTTTAGAATTGTCATAAAATAATGATCGTGTTATCGCATAATCTTCAGTTTCTGAATCCCTTGTTGAAGACCACCATATACCATATTGCTGTATATCACCAAATGGGCCATACTCAGTTCGTAACCCCCCTGGCAATCCCTTAAATCCTGTAGATCCAAAAGCATGGTTTGATGAAAGTTCACCTTCTTGCCACAAGTTTTTATTATCTGCAAGCTGGCTACCCTGATCTGATCCATTAAATCCCCAACTGCTTGCGTCATTATAGCTCATTCCCAAAAACATGAAAAGCTTAATCCATTCATTGTCACTTGGAAGATGCCAGCCATTGGGGCAAACCCCCTGAATATTGCTGGGAATCCTATTACTGCTTTCTTCCCCGTTCATAGCTGCCGACCATGTATATAATGCCCCATAAATATCAGCTTCTCCATTTGCATTATTATTATAGTAGCAAAAAGCTTTTTGATCATGATAATCCTTGGTATAAAGCCATCTCCATGTATTGACATCTTCAACTTTGGGAATTGGTCCACCGTCTGCATAATGTGTTACTATTAAATTCTCTGTCATCCATATCAGATCTCCAAATTGTTTGATGATGTAAACATTACCATCATAATCAGTAACTGTGCTGTCTGAGAACTGCGAGGCAGATCCATTTTGATCCAGCAACTCATGAGATGGAACAACATGATTATCCTTATTACAAGAAATGCCAGTAATCAAGAAAAATAAAAACATAACCGGCAGTCCATAACTATTATATTCTTTTATTATTCGATTCATTTCTTTAATATTTTATTGCTACAGTTGAATAAATCACTATTTCTTTCTTTGTCTGTTATAAATATAAAACTCATCTAAAACTTGTACACTACCCTGATATGGTCTATTTGTAATGGAATAACAACTATCATTATTCAGAATATCAAAACGGGTCCAGAAATGATGTGATGCATAGGCCTCCGCATGAGACTGACTCCAATTCATTAATCCTCCTCCTCCTCCGCCCAGGATCATATAGGGTATACCATCATAATGCCTCCTTTCATAAAAATGATAGTGCCCCTGCAAAACGGCGTCTACACCATAAAGCAAAAACAGGTTTCGGCAGGCATCAAACATAGGCCGATTTTTAACCGAATTGCCATCAACCATCGGAACGTGTGTAAAAACAAAAATCCATTCTTTATCTGTATCAGCCAGATCATGTTCAAGCCAGCTAATCTGATCCGAGCCGTAACCAACACATGTGGAGTGATCACTATCATCAGTGGGATATGATGACAGGGAAATAAAATGGGCAGGACCATAATCAAATGAATAATACAGAATCTCAGGTTTCTTAGTCAGGTGCCAATCCTGGTTGCATGCATTTTCAAGGGTTACCTCCCTGCCAGGATACATCGGATACGGGAAGGTAGCCAGATATTTTCTTATGCTGTTTCTGTCATCGTGATGGTCCCATACCCAATCGTGATTTCCAATTGTCCCCATTACCGGGACACGTCTTAATATATATAATGATTTGGAATAGGAAATGTCACACCTCGCATTGCAGTTCCTGGCGAAAAATTCCCTATTCCACGGACCATGTGAAGGGAAATCCTTACCTGTCCATGGTCCATTGAAATTAAAATCGCCACAATGTAATAAAAGCCTGTATCGTTCATACCGGTTTTTATCCATATCTTCTGCCATTGTATTCATAACACTCATATATTCTTCACAGTTCCAGTCCTCATGTGGTTGATCTGTTGGAGCCTCCTGGGTATCGCCGATTGCATAAAATGTAAGTTTCTGCCCTGCAGTATGAGGCGGGGTATAAAATGCCCCTGCAAAGTAGGCATCTTTATGATTTAATGGATCAGCATGCTGGACATCTGGATATCTGACCCAAACTTTATAATCAACCTGCCTGTCCGGATCAAAATTTTCACTGCCTTCAGGTATATTAATGTGCCAGATATAAAAATCCGAGGCAGATTCATGATAACCTTTAGCCTGAAACTTGGTATGATACATTTTTGTATAGTCTGACCATGAATCATCTCCCTGATCACAATATTTCCATTTTATTTTACAATATTTATCACTTGTAGCATCAACATGCTTGGTAGTGTGAACTGCCACTCCCATCTTGCAATGGCTGTTCTGGAAAATCAAAAATGGTTCTTTCAGGACACAGGCATCCGGATCTATTGCCTCAATATCCTTTAACAAAGTGTTATCTTCATCAAAATCTTTCCGACACGAATAAGCAAGAAAAAATAATAATGTAACCAAAATGATGTAAATTATCTTTTTCATGATGAATGGGTATTATGTTTTTGATGTTCAATTATCTCAAACCCTTCGAATTTCGTAACGGGAACCTCCTTAATAGATACTTCTTCAACTAAGGATGAGGTGTGTCCGAGTCTGCATAATTTCAGAAATTCATTGATACTGGCCTCCGTTCCCTGTGCCTCCACGATCAAGGATTGATCTTTGTCATACCTGACATATCCCGTAATGTGGTTCAGGTGAGCTATCTGTTTCAGGTAATATCTGAACCCGGTTTTGAAAACCTTTCCGCTGATATGGATTTGTACATTTCCCATTGGCAAATTAAATATAGCATTGTACTACATGTAAAAGCAAATAGAAGATGTTAGCATTCGTCAAAGGATGTTCAGATATGTCAATTGATGTTAGGATTCATCAAAAGATGTTAAGATTCGTCAGGAAATGGCTGTTTCAGGAATGTGACACAGATTTTTTAAAATAGGATGGTGTCAGTCCGGTATGTTTTTTAAAGTTGCTGTAGAAAACATTGCGAGAATTATACCCAACCATCTGGCCAATACCTTCTGTGGAAATATGGTTGTATTTTTTGTTGATAAGAAACTGCCTTGCCTCCCTTATGCGCAATTCGTTGACCAGGGCACTGAAACTTTTGCTGTAAGCAGTGTTTATTGCTTTTGAAAGATATGTTCGGTTGGTCTCAAGGGCGATCGCAACATCTTCAAGGGAGATATGACTGAAAAGGTAAGGTTTCTCCTCCAGGAAGTACTTGTTGAACCTGTCGATCAGTTGCATTTCTGTCTTCATGCCTTCTTCATCTGTATCTTCATTTACATCTAATTCAGGAAAAATGTTTCCATGTTCAAACGTTTTCTTGTCACACCTGGCCAGCTCAAGGTTTTTCTGGACAAGATTCCGGTATGCTATTGACTTTATCCGGAAAAAAACCAGTAAGACAGAGATCATCATTAGCAGGATCAATGCAATGATGAATAGAAACTGTTTTTGTTGGCTGTATATCCTGGCTTTTTGCTGCTCTTCCAGGATCTTTATCTCTTTTTCCTTTAGATCATATTTGGCTGTCATCTCGTAGATCTGTGCTTCTATCAATTCCCTCTGTAGTACACCTTGCATTTCCCTGGCAGTTTTTTGATATTCATAGGCCGCTCTGTATTCGCCCAGGGAAAAACAGGCATTGGAAAGATGGATATAGATGCGCATATGTAAAACTTTGCTTTCTTCCACATTGGAAAGTTTAAGTGCATTGCGATAAGAATCTGCTGCCTTCCTGTATTGGTTCATTGCCATATAGATATTACCAACGTTGATAGATGCATTCATTGCATGCAGAGGCATATTTGCCGAGATGAAATTATCAACTGCAGATAAACCATAGTCCAATGCCAATTTTAGTTTATCCTGGTGCAGGTATACGAATGCCAGTTCATTCTGTGAAGTTGCCAGGTGATCGGTAAACCCGTTCACTTCAGAAATTTCTATGCAGCGTTCCGAATATCTTATTGTCGAATCAAAGTTGTTATCCGTTAATAAACCACCACCTTCAGTATACAATGCTGCGAGCCTGTTGCAGGCAAATGCCCTGTTATATTGGCTTATGTTTTGCATGTTAAGGATCTCAAAAACTAGGCTGAATCCCTTTTCGAAATCTTTCAACTTCCGGTATGCCTCAACAAGAAAGAGTTTGGCATATACGGCTGAATCGGAATACGGATCTGCATTCTCGAGGTAATCCAGCAAAAGCGGGATACCCTGGGTTGTCTTCGACTGTATAATAAGTTCAACTGCATCATTGGGCAAGGATAATTGATCATCGATTTTGGCAACAGTGTCATCCAACCTGATTGGTGTATTTTCATTCCCGAGAACAAAATTCTGATATGAAAAAAGGAGCAGCAATATACAATGCGCCAAGGAAATATTAAAGAAAAGGTAAGTTTTCATTGTATATTTGAATAGGTTACTCAAATATACATTAAATTATCATTCAGTGATTTAATAATTGGCTACTCCAACTTCAGGACCGACAACAGGAGTATTACCGGGTATATTACCCGAGATACTCTTTCAATACATTATTCTTAAGAATACGCCTCATCTTCTGGATGGAAGCTTCTTTGATCTGGCGGACCCTTTCACGGGTCAACCCGAAATGCTCTCCAATTTCACTCAGTGTCCATGGCATTTCCCCATTCAATCCGTAGTAATGCCTGATGATCTCAGCATCCCTGGAATCGAGCAATGCAAGCGCTCTTTCAATTTCAACCTTCAGTGATTTGACCACCATTCCGGCGTCGGGCATTTCAGATTCTTTATTCCTGATAAGATCCATCAGGTTCTGGTCATCATCGCTTGAAACAGGTGCATCGGCTGAAACAACATTCAATTTATGGTTCAATGATGTTTCGATTTCTTCGTCAGTTACCTGCAATTTCTCTGCAATCTCATGATAGGTCGGCTCACGTTCAAGTTCCTGTCTTAATACTTTCTTCGCGTTATTGATCTTATTCAGTTCGCTGATCTTATTAACCGGTAAACGGATCATACGGGTATTATTTGAAATGGCCTGCATAATCGATTGTCTGATCCACCATACAGCATAACTGATGAATTTAAAACCACGTGTGGCATCAAACCTGTTCGCCGCTTCTATTAATCCAATATTTCCTTCATTAATCAGGTCGGAAAGGCTCAGGCCCTGGTTCTGGTATTGCTTGGCCACCGATACAACGAATCTCAGGTTTGCTTTAACCAGTTTTTCAAGAGCCACCTTATCGCCCTTTTGTATCCTGGTAGCCAGATCAATCTCCTGATCAACGGTTACAAGATCATATTTTTTTACATCCTGGAGATACTTCTCCAGTGATGGTAAACTTCTGTCTGTTAATTTATTTAATATTACAAGCTTTCTCATTATTTTTCTTTATTTAAAGAAATTCAACAATTATCTTTATCGCAAAACATTTAATAATGTTTCATTTTTTATTTAAAAATTTTAGATGATCATACCCTCAGGTCATCCTATTCTTCCAACTGTAAATTAGTCAATCAGGGTTGGCACGCCTTACTCAAAAATCAGGCCAATACTTTTAACACACTCCATACTTACAGTGTCAACAGACTTTTCAAGCTCAGCCTATTCTTTAAAAGGCCTTTTTAGTTCTTCAACAATCTCTTTTGGAGAAAATTTTTCCAAAACTGGCACTTCGATAAAATGCCATTTTGATGTTTCTTTAAGACATTTCTATTTCCCGCCAGCAGCTAATTTTGTTATACAAATCATATCAATGTTGACAGGAAAAACAAAAAAGCGTGCAAATGTACTAAAGTTTTTATTTCAAAATACAAATAAATCAATATTTTTTTTATTCCCCTGATTATGAGCCTGAAAAAAATCATTTTACGTGGTCATTTTCTGGCTTATCACGATATTATATAATATGTGTTATTATTGGTAATTAATAAATATTATTCTATTTTTGCACCCTTAAAAAAATACAAGAGAGTAAATTAAAAGAAGAAACAGATGCAAAGTAGAGGAGCCATTAAGTTTTTTGCGATTGTTTTTGCCCTGGTTTGTTTATTTCAGTTGTCGTTTACCTTTTTCACCGCCCGGGTTGAAAGTAGCGCAGTTGACTATGCGAACGATGAATATGCACACCAGTTGGCTAAATCCTTATCTGCAGGAGATGAAATTCTGGAGAGTTATTTATTTGATTCAATAGCCAGAACAAGGAAGAATTACTACCTCGATTCAATGTCGAATGAGGTTGTTTATAACGTTCTTCTCAGACAATACACCTACCAGGAATGTAAAGAACGTGAGATCAATCTAGGCCTTGACTTAAAGGGTGGAATGAATGTTATGCTTGAGGTACGAATTGATGACATTATCAAAGCCCTTTCAGGGAACAGCCAGAATCCGGTTTTTGTGCAGGCTCTCAGCCTGACAAAGCAAAAGCAAAAAGAAAGCCAGAGGGATTTTGTTACCCTTTTTGGTGAAGCATTCGAGGAAGTTGATCCCAATGCCAGTCTTGCCACTATATTCAATACCGTTGAACTTCGTGATAAGATCACCTATAATTCAACCAATGAGGAGGTACTTGCTGTAATCAGGGATGAAACCGATAATGCCATCGACAGGGCATTTAATATTTTAAATACCCGTATCAACCGGTTTGGAGTTGCCCAGCCCAATATTCAGAAACTGGCAACCACAGGAAGGATCCTTGTAGAATTGCCCGGTATTAAAGATCCTGAGAGGGTAAGGAAACTCTTACAGGGAACTGCAAAGCTTGAATTCTGGGAAACTTATGAATTCAGTGAACTGCAACCATTCTTTAACGAAGCAAATAAGAAATTAAGGGAATCAGCAGAAACAGAACTATTAATTGATCCTGAGTTTACCACCCCTGAAGAGGTGATCACCGAACCTGTGGATGATGAGGAAGTTATCTCAGCACCGGATTCGGAAGAAGATGTAAGCCTGCTGGATCAAATGGGTCAGGAAGGGGATACTGTTGCTGGAGAAACAACATTGCTCGACCAGATTGAAGAAGATACTTCACAGATATCACAAGACCAGATGACCTTCGAGGAATATGCCAAGGAAAATCCTCTCAATGCTTACTTAACACCGGCATATTACCAGGATCAGAATGGTAACTGGAATATTCAACAGGGTGCTACTGTTGGCCTTGCCCAGATAAAAGATACAGCACGTGTAAATTATATGCTTAAGAAAACAAGGCATCTCTTTCCACGTGACATGAAACTGGCATGGGCGGTAAAACCAGACCGTAACAGGCCTGAAGTACTTGAACTGGTTGCCCTTAAGGTTACCTCACGTGACGGTACCTGTGCTCTGAGTGGTGATGTTATTGTTGATGCACGCCAGGATTATTCCCAGACCGGACAGCCCAATGTTAGTATTACCATGAACTCCGATGGGGCACAGGTATGGAAAAGGCTTACAGGTGAAAATATTGGAAAACAAATCGCCATTGTACTCGATGAATTTGTTTATTCCCATCCGGGTGTCCAGGGCGAAATTCCTACAGGCCGGTCTGAGATCTCAGGGGGTAATATGGATGTTGAAGAAGCCCTTGACCTTGCGAATATCTTAAAAGCAGGCAAACTCCCTGCACCTGCAAGGATTGTTGAAGAAGCTGTTGTTGGTCCATCTCTGGGACGCGAAGCAGTCAGTGCAGGATTGTGGTCATTCCTGATCGCTTTCATGCTTGTACTTCTTTATATGATATTATACTACAACAGGGCTGGTTGGGTTGCCGACCTGGCACTCTTAACCAATATATTCTTCCTTTTCGGTGTACTCGCCTCCCTCCAGGCTGTTTTAACGCTGCCGGGTATAGCGGGAATTGTGCTTACCCTTGGTATGTCGGTGGATGCCAATGTGATCATCTATGAACGTATCAAGGAGGAAGTCAGGGCAGGTAAAGGTATCAGGCTTGCCATTGCAGATGGATATAAAAATGCCTATTCAGCGATTATTGATGGTAACGTTACGACACTGTTGACAGGTATCGTTCTGTTTACCTTCGGTTCAGGCCCGGTTCAGGGTTTTGCCACAACACTGATCATCGGTATCCTCACCTCATTATTCTCAGCAATATTTATCTCAAGACTGGTATTTACTTATTTCCTGAACAAGAATAAGAACATTGTTTTCGATAATAAGATCACACGTAATTTCCTTGCAAATGCAAACTTCGACTTTCTCAGCATGAGGAAAGGCGCCTATGTTTTCTCCTCAATAATAATCATTATAGGAATTGCTTCCTTATTTGTTAGAGGCCTGAATCTTGGTGTTGATTTTACAGGAGGCCGTACATACATTGTCCGTTTTGATGAGAGCGTTTCAACAAATGAAATCCGTGATGCACTGACCCTTGAATTTAATGATGCACCACCCGAGGTAAAAACCTTCGGGCCAAACAAACAGGTGAAAATCACCACAAAATATCTTATTGATGATGATTCGAAAGAAACGGATTCAATAGTCCAGAGTAAACTGTTCAACGGATTAAAACAGTTCTATGCTGATCAGACCATCGATTACAGGGATTTTGTTTCGGATACGGATATTGAGAATAAACTCATCGGGATATTGAGTTCCCAGAAAGTCGGTCCAACTATTGCGGATGATATCAGGAACAGGGCCGTTATGGCGGTGCTGTTTGCCCTGATTGTGATCTTTATTTATATCGCCATCAGGTTTAGACGCTGGCAATATGGGCTTGCAGGTGTTATTGCACTCTTCCATGACTCGCTGTTTACCATATCGCTGTTCTCCCTTTTTTATAATGTGCTGCCATTCAGTATGGAGATCGACCAGGCCTTCATTGCTGCTATCCTTACCATTATTGGTTATTCCATTAATGATACGGTGATTATTTTCGACCGTATCAGGGAGTATATTAAATTGCACCCAAAGAAAGATTACAAGACCAACATCAATAATGCGCTTAACAGTACACTGGCAAGAACTATCAATACTTCAGGAACAACATTTGTGGTATTGATCATCATTTTCATTTTTGGTGGTGAGATTATCAGGGGATTCACCTTTGCCCTTATGATGGGTATTCTTATTGGTACTTATTCCTCACTCTTTAATGCCAGCCCTATTGCCTTCGACCTCATGGGTGAACGGTATAAAAAAGTAATAGGTATTAAGAAACCAAAGAATAAAAGAAAATAATTTAAGCAACTGAATTTGAAAAGTCCCGGAGTTGTCCGGGACTTTTTTTAATTTTGGATAAATATTTATAAAGATGCCGGGGATCGTAATTTTGTTTTTTGATATTAGTGCCGGTGAAATTGTCATCATCCTTATTATTGCATTCTTGATTTTTGGCCCCGGTAAATTTCCTGAACTTGCACGCAAGATCGGTAAAGGAATTAATGAAATGAAGAGGGCTTCGGAATCAATTAAAGACGAAATCAGAAAGGAAGCTACAAAGGTTGAAAAAGAAGTTGACCTGGAAAACATCGAAAAGGATCAAGAAAATAAAGATCAAAAAAAGTAATTACTTAATAAATAATACGTTTTTTCGTTGAGAATGTAACAAACAAGAATTTAATAATGGAAAAAACATTACTGAAGTTAATCCTATTTTCTATCCTGATTTCAATCTCAGCTATAACCATGGCTCAGAAAAAGAGTCCGGCCCGGACTGCGGATGAAGCATTTGAAGAGAACAAATATATCGTTGCCATTGAACGCTATAAGAAGGCCTACAGCAAGACCAAGAATAATTCCGTTGAAAGAGACAGGATTCTCTACCAGCTTGCCGAGTGTTACCGTTTGACCAATAATTTCAAACGCTCAGAGTTCCAGTACAAACGTCTGGTTAAGGAAGGATATGAAAAGAAAAAACCTGATGTTCTTCTCCATTATGCAAATGCCTTAAAGATCAACGAAAAATATGAAGAAGCCCTGGTACAATACCAGGCATTTACGGAACTGGTACCTGAAGACCCCCGGGGGCCGAATGGTATTAAGTCGTGCGAGATGATCATAGAGTGGCTTGAAAATCCGTCCAAACATGATGTTGAATACATCAAAAAGTTAAGCTCCAGGGAAGCTGACTTTGCGCCTACCTATGCCAACGATAACTTTAATGCACTGATCTTTACCTCCTCACGTGAAGGCTCCACCGGTAAGGCAACTGATGAATGGACCGATGAGAATTTCTCTGATCTTTATATAAGCAGGCTTGATCGTAAAGAGGAATGGAGTCAGCCTGTGCTGCTGGATAATGCTGATGGTGAAGCTGAAGAAGGAGAGGGTGAGCCCACCACCATAAATACCTCATCAAATGAAGGGGCCCCTACCATGACCAGTGATTATAAGACCATGTATTTCACACGATGTCCTAACGAGAACCAGGCCTGGTCAGGATGCCAGGTTTACAGTACCAAAGTCAGCGGAAGAACCTGGTCGGAACCCACACTGGTGATGATAGGAAACGATACCAATGCTATTATTGGCCACCCGACAATCAGCCAGGATGAACTAACCATATATTTCGCCTCCGCCCGTTCCGGCGGATCCGGCGGAAAAGACCTGTGGCTTGCAACAAGGGAAAACCCAACTGAGGATTTCGGCAGGATCTTTAACCTGGGGCCGGTAATCAATACACCCGGTGATGAAATGTTCCCTTATCTCAAAAACGACACGGTACTTTATTTCGCTTCCAATGGCCATCCCGGTATGGGGGGACTGGATATTTTTAAAAGTACCCTCAATGATGAAGGTCAATGGGGAGCGCCTGAAAACCTCAGGATGCCTTTAAACTCCAATTATGATGATTTCGGGATTGTTTTCCGGCCCGACCGTGAAACAGGGTTCTTTTCCTCGAACCGTAAGCGGGGACGTGATGACGACATCTACTCTTTTAACATACCTCCTGTTGAATTTACAATGACGGGGACCATCACAAATGACAGGACTTTACAGTATGTTGAAGGCGCCAATGTGGAAATGGTCGGCTCAAACGGAACCTCTGTTTCCACCAGGAGCAGTGAAAGCGGGGTATATATGTTTGGCATTTCCCAGGTACTGCCAAATACAACTTATGAGCTCATAGTTACCAAAAAGGATTATTTTACAGGAAAAGGCACTGTAACCACCGTTGGCCTTGAAAGAAGCAAAGAACTGGTCCATGACTTCCTGTTGCAACCCATCCCCGATGAACCTGTGGTATTGCCGGAGATTTTATACGATCTCGACAGCTATGTTCTCCTACCACAGTATGAGGATTCCTTACAGGGCCTCATTGAAACCCTTGATGACAATGAAACCATCGTTATCGAACTGGCTTCACATACAGATTCCAGGGCATCCAATGAATATAATGATATCCTGTCGCAACGCCGTGCACAGTCGGTTGTTGATTATCTTGTCGATAGGGGTATCGATCCTGAACGTATGGTAGCCAAGGGCTATGGCGAAAGAACACCGCGCATACTTTTAAAAGATATTACCCGTGATGGATATCTCTTTGTTAAAGACACAGAACTAACAGAAGAATACATCGATGCATTTGAAACGGAAGATGAACAGGAAGCTGCCCACCAGTTAAACCGCAGGACAGAATTCAGGGTGATACGCAAAGACTTTGTTCCCAAACCCAAAACAGAGCTTACAAATTACCTGAAGATCGATGTGGTTACCGATCCTGACAACACTTCTGTTTATTTCACCACTGACCCGAAAACAGGAGCCATAAGCGCCCAATCCTCCGTGAACGGCTATAGTATTCCATTTACCTACGACCGCAACCACAGGGCAAGTATATCCATGGAGCAGGCGCTCGATCTGTTGAACAAAGGCGCCATCACCAAGAATGATTTTGAAGGTGATCCCAATGAAGTGCTCAAGGATGGATTGATTACCAATTATGCCAAACTTAATATTAATGAGCTGATGATCGGTAACATATCAATCTTTGATGTTACGGTTTTTGTTGATCATCGTCTCAAGTATCCGCTGGTGCTGGGACATGATATTCTTTCACGGATAGGTGATTACACCATCGACAGAACGGTAAAGGCGATTATGTTTAAAAATGAAGAGGAATGAAATACCCCACCATAAAGGGGCAGGGAGCTAAACCCTCGTCTCGGTTGTAGGCGGGATCAAAGGATACATATACTGGTTCTTGCAAAGTACCAGCCTTCATATTATATTTTCAGGATGTTATGTCTGGCGGTGCTTCAATAGACACTTCAGACTTGGCTTTCGGCATTAACTATTACCCTATCTGCTACAGGAGTTATCATGTACCGTTTATATTTTACACATAGTTTGCCCAATAATAATCTGATACAACAATTGGGATTAGGACAATTAAACAAATTGTGAGTATTAACGATAAATATTTTACCAATTTAAGATTGCTTCTTAAATATATAACTACACCCAAAATTTCAAGTGTTGCAATTAAAACAATGAATGGAATTATGAAAACATGATACACATAGTCAATTTTTTTGACAGGATTTACTGATGGATATGTAGGCTGTGGTTTTTCTTTACTGTAAGAGGGGCTCCACAGTGATGACCACATTTCCCTTTTTGTGTCCTTTTTCGACATAGCTGTGGGCCTCGGCGATCTGTTCCAAAGGATAGCGTCTATCGATGACAGGTTTTATCATCCCTGCTTCAATAAGTTTTTTTAGGAAAATCAAATTTTCAGCGCTAATCTTTTCTTTTCCTGTATCTCCAGCCCTAATGTATTTTCCGTCGGGAGTCAATGCTTTTCTGCATTTTGATTTCGACAGTTTTATAACCGCATCAAAGATAAAATCATAATGCTCTCCTTTTTCTACAAAACCCTCTTGAGTGTAATCAATTACCTTATCGGCTCCCAGAGACTTCACCATTTCTAGATTCGGCGTACTGCATACCCCGGTAACTTCTGCCCCATAGTATTTTGCAAGCTGAACCGCATAAGTACCTACCGATCCGGATGCGCCATATACAAGAACTTTTTGTCCGTTCTTAATATTTCCCATATTTCTTAAGGTAAGCAATGCGGTTAATGCTCCGGAAGCAACCCCAGCGGCAGCTTCCTCATAGGTCATATTGGTTGGTTTTAAGGCCAGCACCCCATCTTCAGGCAGGCATTTGTATCCGGCATAAGCACCAAATGTAAAACCGGGAAAGGTTGATGCAAAAACCTGGTCACCTTTTCTGAATAGTTTTACATCTTTGCCCACCGCTTCAATTTCCCCGGCTAACTCAAAGCCTAATATATTTATTCTTTTTGGTCTTATGAGACCAAAGTAGAACCTTACATAAAATGGGGAAGCCTTTCTGATTTTACAATCTCCGATTGTTACAGAGGTGGCAAATATTTTGATGCGTACCTCATTGTCCTTCGGGACGGGTTTCTTTATCCCTTTGAGCTGGAGAACATCAGGTGATCCATATTTTGTCCATATAATTGCTTTCATCCTGGTGGGGTTATTTAACATTATTAATTGCAGAATTACAGTCTATAGACCATTATTGATGATAGGATTCCCATATCCTTTTGAAGTACCATCAAACCACAACAAAACGTTTTAGTATTTCCACCCCTATAACGTTAAAGATCCTTTTGAAATTACATCAAACCACAACAATCCAAATATCACTAATAATTTTTTCAATGTTGAATATCCTTTTGAAATTACATCAAACCACAACGTCGATGCATGATACGGACACTGTGCGACCGTTGAATATCCTTTTGAAATTACATCAAACCACAACCCCTAAGTCTCTCCAGGAAGATCCTCCTGGGTTGAATATCCTTTTGAAATTACATCAAACCACAACGTAGCACGCCAGAAGGCAAACCAGGAGGCAGTTGAATATCCTTTTGAAATTACATCAAACCACAACAAAATCAGAGATCAAATACAACAGTTCCTGGTTGAATATCCTTTTGAAATTACATCAAACCACAACATGATATTGTATATAATGTATATGAATCTAGTTGAATATCCTTTTGAAATTACATCAAACCACAACCCGACAAGGATTTTTCTATAAATGTTAGTGGTTGAATATCCTTTTGAAATTACATCAAACCACAACTGTGAATCAACAGATAATGGAGCTACACAGTTGAATATCCTTTTGAAATTACATCAAACCACAACATAATTTTTTGTGTTTATTCAATTTCTATTGTTGAATATCCTTTTGAAATTACATCAAACCACAACTACTTTCAGGACCAGGAAGCCGAATATCAAGTTGAATATCCTTTTGAAATTACATCAAAACACAACAATATACCATGAATTAACAGTTCTTGTTAATTGAATATCCTTTTGAAATTACATCAAACCACAACACTATTAGGTATAACACTATTAAAACACTGTTGAATATCCTTTTGAAATTACATCAAACCACAACCCTTTTCTTTCCTTTGTACTCAACTGTTTTGTTGAATATCCTTTTGAAATTACATCAAACCACAACTGATTCAATTAACTACGTGAACGGCGACACGTTGAATATCCTTTTGAAATTACATCAAACCACAACAATATTGGCAAATTCACTTTTCTTTTTATAGTTGAATATCCTTTTGAAATTACATCAAACCACAACATTATGCACCAATAACCACAAGCGGGGAAGTTGAATATCCTTTTGAAATTACATCAAACCACAACGCCCTTTATCATTTACATACTGGAGGAACTGTTGAATATCCTTTTGAAATTACATCAAACCACAACTGTATTGAGTAGTTACATCGTACAAAGATTGTTGAATATCCTTTTGAAATTACATCAAACCACAACAAACGATACAAACTGGGGTATAAATTTAGAGTTGAATATCCTTTTGAAATTACATCAAACCACAACAACAGCAGCTTCCTACATTGACAACAACACGTTGAATATCCTTTTGAAATTACATCAAACCACAACATCCGTAACGACTTCCATAAAACAACCAAAGTTGAATATCCTTTTGAAATTACATCAAACCACAACAAGATGTTATGTATATGGCATTAATCAATGGTTGAATATCCTTTTGAAATTACATCAAACCACAACCTGTGATTATTACTACCAATACTCAGAAGCGTTGAATATCCTTTTGAAATTACATCAAACCACAACTTAAATACCGACTTACAAAAATTCTTTATTGTTGAATATCCTTTTGAAATTACATCAAACCACAACATATATGGTGCATCTTCTTCGTTTCTTAAGTTGAATATCCTTTTGAAATTACATCAAACCACAACACTAATTCAAATCGATAAATCATGAGAATAGTTGAATATCCTTTTGAAATTACATCAAACCACAAC
>CAYXUU010000044.1:0-11703 GCA_964468645.1 uncultured Bacteroidales bacterium | reverse complement strand
GTCTTGTTGTTCGTGCTGTCAACTTGTTGAATATCCTTTTGAAATTACATCAAACCACAACTGGTCGTTTAGCCCAAAGATATCATCCCCGGTTGAATATCCTTTTGAAATTACATCAAACCACAACAATAGACAACCATTCAGAATTAGTAACAGAGTTGAATATCCTTTTGAAATTACATCAAACCACAACAACCCAGCGGCTTTTCTCTTGCTGCTTCCAGTTGAATATCCTTTTGAAATTACATCAAACCACAACTCTAAATGCCAAATTCAATTTAACTCAGCTGTTGAATATCCTTTTGAAATTACATCAAACCACAACTTGGAGTTTTCATGGCTTAATAAGTTGAGGTTGAATATCCTTTTGAAATTACATCAAACCACAACTGGACGACGCCACTAATCCATATACCTTTGGTTGAATATCCTTTTGAAATTACATCAAACCACAACTGTTCCAGAAAATCCATGCCGGAGTTAAAGTTGAATATCCTTTTGAAATTACATCAAACCACAACAGCTACGCTCCAGCGTGCTATACGATTGCGTTGAATATCCTTTTGAAATTACATCAAACCACAACCCCCAGTCTTGTTGTTCGTGCTGTCAACTTGTTGAATATCCTTTTGAAATTACATCAAACCACAACAAAGGCGGTGCTCCTGGCTCAGGCGGTGCTGTTGAATATCCTTTTGAAATTACATCAAACCACAACATATCTGGGCGTCACTGTATAGTTAGCATGTTGAATATCCTTTTGAAATTACATCAAACCACAACACAAAACTAAGTACATTATTTGACCTTATGTTGAATATCCTTTTGAAATTACATCAAACCACAACATCACTGGGTGTGCAAAAACAAGAACCACTGTTGAATATCCTTTTGAAATTACATCAAACCACAACTTGACGACTGCGACCATGCAGGTATTTGGCGTTGAATATCCTTTTGAAATTACATCAAACCACAACTAGCGAATGTCTCTTGCTTTATAGACATTTGTTGAATATCCTTTTGAAATTACATCAAACCACAACTTGGGGTATGTGTCCGATAATAAAGTTAAGTTGAATATCCTTTTGAAATTACATCAAACCACAACTATATGTATTTTATATACACATGATTGATGTTGAATATCCTTTTGAAATTACATCAAACCACAACACGGCCCCTCCCTTTTGTGGATTTGAAAAAGTTGAATATCCTTTTGAAATTACATCAAACCACAACTATAGACAACCACTCAGAATTAGTAACAGGTTGAATATCCTTTTGAAATTACATCAAACCACAACTACCTCTCCATTACCCAAATTAGTTGTCTTGTTGAATATCCTTTTGAAATTACATCAAACCACAACTAGCGAATGTCTCTTGCTTTATAGACATTTGTTGAATATCCTTTTGAAATTACATCAAACCACAACTAACAGGTAGTAAGCTAAAATATTTAAAAGTTGAATATCCTTTTGAAATTACATCAAACCACAACATAGCCTCCGGAACAGGTTGGTTTAATTAGGTTTAATATTTTCCAAGCCTTCTCAAACCAGTGTCCTGGCACAACCATGAAGCGGTTTTCCGTGGTTTTTTCAAATATACACAAAATGTCAAAGAACTTTAATACTGGTCAAAACAATTCAAGCTGTTTCGGCCCTTCTGGTAAAGGATCACTTTTTCTGCCCCAATAGTTTATAATATCTCCATATTGTTTATCGGTGACCTTTAAGATGCTTACCTGCCCCTTTTCAGGGATAAAGCCTTTTACCCGTCTGATATGGACTACAGCACTCTCTTTGCTGGCACAATGGCGGTTATACACCGAGTACTGCATCATGCCGAAGCCGTCTTTCAGCAGGTCTTTCCTGAAACGGCCCGCTGCCTTTCTCTCCTTCTTAAGGGTGACCGGCAGATCAAAAAATACAAACAGCCACATGATATGATAAGCATTTAACCGGGTATGTTCCATCACATAATTCGCTTTCTGTTTTTCTATCCATTATTTGATTAAGGGATATGCCATATGTTTCTGTTTCCCTTCAAAACATCTTGCCAGGGAGGCGGTCGTATTCGACAGGGCGATCATCAACGGCCGGGTCTGGCCCCCCATTTTCACATCGGCCGACAAGATGCCGAGTAGGTTCATTTTTATTTCTGTTGTTAATTCCCCTAGGCTCTTTCCCGTCTTTTCCAGGATATGATATACCAGTTCGTCCACAAAGGGGCGGTAAGGCTCCATGATATCGTCGGCCAGGCAAAAGGCATTGTAGCGGTTGTGGTGGTGAATGCCCAGGGTGGGAAGTAGGCCGGAACCCGAGATTGCCCTTGCAACGGCAGCCCTCAAAACCGCATATCCATAATTCAGCATATTATTCGGCGGGATACCGTATCGCTCCCTCGAAAATAATTTACCCAACAATAGCGGCCAGTAAATACGGGCCGCCGCCCCTTCCCTGTTTTCCGGGTCGCCACTTTTCACCTTATCCGTAAGATATGCGATCCTTTTGTATTCCTTTCCTAATTTTTGAAGTAATCCGGCCTGGTTTTTGATCTTGGCCTCCACAGTTTGCTTCCAGAGGTTTTTCTTTAGCGGGGAGCTTGCATTGATCTGGTAGCTGAATAACTCCTGTTGCAAATGATGGGCATTCAGGTTCAGCAGCATGGAAGAAGGAAGATAGGTTCGGTCACAGAAAATCACGGCCACATTGTTCTTTGTTAATTCATCGATCAACGGCATACTGATGCTGATCTGCTGGTTTTCCAGCACCACAAAACCCAGGTCTTCCACAGGGGCGGTTTGGGTTTCACCGCTTTCCCGGGATTCGATAAGCATTTGCCTGTCTTTTACCGAAAGGCGGCAGGGATTTGAAAAAAAGAGGGTTCGTTTGAGCATTATTTTATATTGCTATCATATTTCCTAATACATCAATTTCAACCTTAATAGGATTTTGATTTTCCCATGCATTAAAGCTTTGAATATATATCTCTTCTTCTTTTTTATCCAATGTTGAGGCAAGATGGGATCTAAAACTATAATACAAATGTGATATTTTCTGAACCCTAAATAAACAGGAGCTTAAAAATGCTTGATTATTCAATTGGGATTCATACTCCTCATCACTTAAACCAAGTAAAAACATATCGTTAATCTCAAGTGTTGTAACAATCGAATCTCCATCTTCCGGTAGCTGATATATTTCCTCTCCCTGAAGTTTCCGTTCAACTACAGTCCAGAACTGTACCACATCTTCTTTTAGATTCCCATCATGGTCTTGGTAGATCAGGACGTGATGGTTATTCCTTGGATTGACAAATTGATTCAAGTTTGATTTCAACTGCAAGGTGTTCCCTAATGTCTCATGTATCCTTACTTTTTTAACAGGGACCTTCTCCCCATTTTTATTTGGAAGAAAAACCTGCCATAAGCCATCTTTTAAAAATGCGTCATTAGGTATCGTATAGCCTTTCGGATTATCAACGTTTATTTTACACTGATCTCTTAAATGATTTTTAATAATCTCCCTTAAAGTATCATCCACTATTTTCCCGATATGCTTATTGTTTTTCAAATCTGTGATTTTAGTCCTTCGGTGAAAACTTTTTTCATGTCCAGGTGCCTGTCTTTTTCCAAAAACATTTTCTTTATGTAACTGCCCTCTCACACTAAATCCTTTTCTGTTTTTCGTTAGGGTTTTATTGTTTTTCTTATGTGATACAAGAATACTAGAAACGACTTTTCGTACATCCTGATCAAAACCATTCCAGGGTTCAGGAAATTTTTCTGTACTGTCCAGCTTTTGCCTTTGTTTTGCTTTTCTCTGTGCATTGTAGGTGCTTAACCGCTGAAGATACCCCTGTTCGGTTAAAGCAATGGTAATGGCGTCAATCGCATGGTGCCTGTGGTCATCACGGTTCTTTTTGGGATCAAACTTGATTTCACCGGTGTATTTATCGACCCAGATATTCCCCTCTGATAAATTTTGATCGTCCTGAGTTTCGGGTGGTTCGTTATTCAGTTTGCGTAATTCGGGATTTATTGATAGTATTTCAAGAATTGTGTAGTACTTTCCTGTCTTCATATATGTTGATATCTGGTATTCTGCATCAATATCTGCAACAAGATTTCCTGACTCATTAATGGTAGCATTTATCAGTATTTGATTCTCCAATGCATCGGGTTTTGGGTTTTCCGACCTGATCAATTCTATATTATCAGGACTAAGATCAAGGACTATCCAGTACTTGCCTTCAGGAAGATTTGCCTCACATTCATAAACATAACACTTAAACATCCCCTCTGAAACCTCACCAAACAATACTACCTGGTTTCGGGATGCTTTTGGTTGTTTATTTTTTTCAGGAGTTTCAAATTTTGTTTTCATTACTCTGAACTTTGCCCAATAAGTTCCATCGGTTACTTCAGTTCTGATTCTGCCATAGGTGTCGTTCTTAAAGAAACCATTATCTACTCTACCTTTAAAAACTATATGGTTATAATCTGAGTTAGGCCTTTCAACATATTTCGGAACTATTAATACAGGCTCAGATACATTAAGTTTGGCCCAATATTTACCATCGTGCAATTCAGGTGTATTAATAGTCATGTTAAAAAATTCCGAAGAAAATACTTCATTCTTAACATATCCGGTAGCCAAAATCTCATCTGGCTTTGTCACCGGTCTTTTGTTTTGCTTTCTTTGCAGATTAATAACTTCTCCATCCTTATCAGAAACAATATAATAAGGAATACCAGACTCCTCATCAACATCAAAACTATGACCTGCAAGATTCTGTACTGGTTGCAGGATATTATTCAAACCCCATAAGTGCCTGAGTTCAGCAGTGAGTTGTCCTGGCATCACCTTTACATCATTACAAATATGGGAAAGCAATTCAACTGCTTTTTTTGCAATATATCTGCTATCATTTAACTGACGCTCTATAAAACTCGATGTTTCAAATTTCGTTTTGGCTGTAAACTTTTTTGCTTTGCGGTATGGTAATAACTTAAAAGCACGTTCTTCCACTGCGTCCCAGGTAGCCACACCCCAGAGTTTGGGATCCGGATTCTCAGTATAAAACTGATAGGGTGTTTTTTCACTTTTATCCCTGTTGAAATTTGCTTCACATAAAGTTTTATTTCCAAAACTATCGTCGAGGGAAACACTGAACGGAATGATATGTTCAATTTGTATCAGGTTTTCCCTGCCAAGTAAATCCGCAACAGATACCGTTTTTCCGGTGTACGGGCATTGCACATTTCCTGCCCTATCCCCGATTTCTTTGAACATCAAATATTTCTGTATATTTTCTCTTGATGGCTGCAAACCATATTCAGACAACCTCTCACGGGCATCATCATTATTTGCTTCATTCTCACGGATCCTAAAACTCATTTCCTGTCTTCCTTCTTTAGTGTTTCTAAGATCCCGACCCATTTCAACTTTGATCTGATCGAAGTGAAAATGTTCTCCATATTCTTGTTGATATTTATGTATTAAGGAGTTGACTAATCGGCGTGTTTCATTCAATCCCTGCTGAACAATAGGATTCCGCAGGTTTTCAACTTCCGGAACTACAAAACTCAATTTTTCCTGCTTCTCAACTTCCTGGCTGTGATGGTATAAGTGAAGAAAATGAGGGTCATCTTTTTCAAAGCCATAACTCAATGCTGGTAAGGCAAGATGTTCTTTTATCTTCTCAATAGCCTCGCCTTCCTTATTATCTTCCTTCAATATACTTATGATATCTTTTTCAATTTCATCATGAAATTTGCTAAATTTTTTCCATCGTTCTTTACCAAATGCATTTTTTACTCCACCAAGAATTACAGCCTGGTCATATTGATATCCCTTTTCAAGAAATGGTAAAATATTTCGTATGGCTTTTACGGAAACACTTCCATAACCTTCTTTTAATTTCACCTTTTCAACAGCATCAATATTCTTATTAAACCCGTAATCCCTTTTAATCTTTTCAAATAACATCTCATTATCATCATAAAAATAGAAGCAATGCCAGATATCTTCATAATGCTTCTCCCATATTTCTTTTGAAAATAGTGGCCTTAATACCTTAATTGTAGGATTACCCGCCACTTTATGTTTGTCTTCATAATTGAATGTTTCATAGGTAAGCATTAATGCTTCCGGTATTAATTTGAAATCAAAATTTTTATCCTTCCTATTAATTAACTCCAGGACAGTATCGCGTTGCTCTTTTGTTAGTGGATTATTCTTTCCATACTTAATGTTATTGATAAATTGATAGGCACGGAACATTTCAAATTCAGGATGTGATATCGGGCAAGGTTTTTTGCTACGGGTTTGTATTTCACCATTCCCATTTTGCAGGAATTCACCATTTTCCCTTATTACAGGTAAATTGTTTTCAAAACGACAATTTGATAAAAGTCCCTTTTGTGAACGCAACGGTCGTTGCCAGAACAAAACACTTTCGTTGCTTTTGAATTGTATCTTTGTGTCACCATTTTCATTTCGGGTTTCCAAAATCTTACCTGCAAGATACTGTTTCAAAGGAATTTCTTCGATGGTGATAACTTTTAAAACACCTTTTTCATTTGAGTGGATTTCAACATTTTCTTTACCATATTTATCAGATAAATAATTGATTCTCCTGGAATTTCTTTTTCCGGATAATGCTCCCCTTAATTCCCTGACTCTTTTTGATTTAACTATAATGGAATCTATATTCAATAACCTGGATTGAAACTGCCAGATTTTTTCAAACTCCTCAATATACATATCGCGGATGGTATAGCGTCCTCTAACGCGGATTTCATTACCAGATTTATCAATAATCGTTTTATATGGCACCCCATTCTTATATGAAATAGAACTAAGATATTTACCGAGTGTATCCTCACCAATTTCCTCTTTAGTTATGTTAATTGGAAGGATGTTTTCATCTGGTTTTCCTTTGGTGAAAATCGTTGAATCTTCTTTACCTTTTCGATTGCTTAAAAAACCTCTTCGTTGTATGAAATGATAAAATATTCTTCCGAGTTCAAACAAATTCAATTGATCTTTGAGTGCTTTTTCTCTTAATTCATATGGATTTAGTTTAAGCCACGATACAAACTCTGGTGTATTAGGAAATTCCCGGCCTTCAGTTTTCTTTATTCTATCCCAGTATTTCCATCTTGCAAGCTCGTCAATCGACAGCGGACACATATTCTGGTCTATTAATACTTCAAGAAGTTTTATCTTTCGTAATCTCTTACGATAAAATTGTCTGCGCATTTGCCTGTGATCCCTTCGGGTTGCATTTTTCGATTGTTCTTTATCTCCCTTTCCTATAGACTCTTTTACAACTCCTTCAGGAAAGATCCTGACACCAGCATCAAGGATTTTAGTGTTTTCTTTGTCTACAACCGCCCAACCAATACTATTGGTCCCCAAATCCAATCCTAATATTTTCATGGTTTATATTTTTAATAACATGCTAATTTTGAATTACATCCATAAAATTAAAAATTTATTTGGATTTTATATATAAAATATTTATTTTTGTTATGAATTACATCTTATCACAATAAGGCTATATGCCGAAGGATGTAAATCCTGTACTCCCGCTTCGGTGGGAGTTTTTCTTTAAAATATCCAATAAAAGCCACATGTTAACGTATGACCTTATTTCAAGGCAATTTGGACATTGAGCATTGGATATTCGGTATTGGACATTGTTAAGCCCTTTGCATACCACCTTTAACCATCCATTAAAAAATCCTATTTTTGTAACAGAAGGTAATCATATGTCAAAACAATCCAGATATAACCTCCGCGGGGTTTCCGCATCAAAGGGGGATGTGCACAAAGCGATCCGCGATGTTGATAAGGGCATCTTTCCCAATGCCTTTTGTAAGGTTATCCCTGATGTACTGGGTGACGATCCTGAGTACTGCAATATCATGCATGCCGATGGCGCCGGAACCAAATCGTCACTGGCCTATATTTACTGGAAAGAGACCGGTGACCTGGGCGTATGGAAAGGAATTGCCCGGGATGCAATTGTCATGAACCTGGATGATCTCCTGTGCGTTGGTGTTACAAATGACATCCTGTTATCTTCAACTATTGGGCGGAATAAGAACCTGATCCCCGGTGAGGTGATCTCGGCAATAATAAACGGTTCCGAAGAGTTCCTCGAAGAGATGCGTCAGTATGGTATTGGCATTTATTCAACAGGTGGTGAAACCGCCGATGTTGGCGACCTGGTTAGAACCATTATCGTAGATTCCACAGTTACTGCAAGGATAAAAAGATCAGAGGTTATTGAAAACCGGATTCAAGACGGCGATGTTATTGTAGGCCTTTCATCATTCGGGCAGGCAACTTACGAAAAAGAATACAATGGTGGGATGGGAAGCAACGGGTTGACCTCCGCAAGGCATGATGTGTTGAATAAGACCATCGGAAAAAAATACCCAGAAAGTTACGATCACACAATCCCTGAAGAATTGGTTTATTCCGGCCGTATGGCCTTGACGGATCCAACGGATGTTGAAGGGATGGATGCCGGAAAACTGATCCTCTCCCCCACGCGGACGTATGCTCCTGTCATCAAAAAGATCCTGGAAGAATACAGGGGGCATATTCATGGCATGATCCACTGCAGTGGCGGGGCACAGACCAAGGTGTTGAACTTTGTTGACAAACTTCATATTATTAAGGATAACATGTTCCCGGTCCCTCCCCTTTTCAAACTGATACAGCAACAATCGGGTACAGGCTGGCAGGAGATGTACAGGGTCTTCAACATGGGGCACAGGATGGAATTGTATGTGCCTGACAAAATTGCTGATGATTTGATACAGATTTCGGGATCATTTGGTATTGAAGCAAAGTTAATAGGCCATTGTGAAAAATCAGAGAGGAAATCACTGACCATTAAATCGGGATCCGGGCAATTTGATTATGAGTTGAATAGTTGAATCTCTTAAACTTTTTGGATTCCGTTTGTTCATCTCCTGTGAGGATATCTCGAAACCGTATATACCTAGTCTTACATTCGTCAATCCTGGTCCGTTCAGGACGGGTATCCCTTCCAGTTTCTGGGATTCCATCCCTTCACTCACATATCAGAAACTTAACCCTATACACTCAATCCTCAACCTATAACCAATCCTACTCATACCTCAAACTATCCACAGGGTTCTTTCTTGCGGCCATATATGCCTGAAGGGCAACGGTCAGGAAAGCAATTACCAATACCACCGCACCTGCGAGTGCAAATATCCACCACGCAAGTTGTATCTTATATACATATTCATTCAACCATCGATACATCACATACCACGATACCGGCACAGCAAGGATCAATGCAATAAAAACCCATCTTAAAAATGTGTAAGTTAACCGGTATATAATGCCCGGAACTGTTGCTCCGACAACCTTTCTGATGCCGATTTCTTTTGTCCGGTTATTGGCCATGTATGATGCCAGGCCGATCAAACCCAGGCAAGCCACAAAAATTGATAAAATTGAAAAATACCTCGTTAACCTGGATATCCTTCTTTCGCTTCGGTAAAGCAATTCAAAATCGGCATCGATAAAGGTGAATGTATATGGATCTTCAGGATGAAATTTTCTGTATGCCTCTTCAACATAATCAAGTGTTTCCGCTATATCGTTACCGCTTAATCTGACGATCATATAACTGAAATACCGGGGATCGAATATCAGTCCCAGTGGTTGTATCTCTGTTGAAAGGGGCATAAAATGATAATCTTCCATCACACCCAGAATTTCATTGTCATCCCATGCCCTGATCTTTTTGCCAACAGGATTGTCCATCTGCATCAGTTTTACGGCAGTTTTATTCACAATAATTTTCGATGAATCTGTTGAAAAATCATGGGAGAACCCCCGTCCCTCTGAAATGTTTATACCAAAAGCATCAATATAATCTTCATCAACAATGCTGATATTGATGGAATGATTTTCGCCGGGGTCCATTCCTTCCCACTGCCAGGGAACTGACAACCTGTTATAGGATGGAATTTGAAAAGTACGGGTAACTCTTTTTATATCGGGATTCTGTAATAATTCTGTTTTAAATCCATCGAAACCCGGACTGGCCAGATCATCGCAGGGGATATAAATCATATTTTCTGTATTTATCCCAAGTTCCTTGTTCATCATATAATCAAGCTGCCTCACAATGACCATGGTACTGACAATTAACAATATGGTAACAAAAAACTGGAAAACGACCAGGATTATCCTGAAATAGCTTTTGCCCGAAGTACCCAATCGCCCTGCTGTATAAGCTTTAACAGGATTAAATGATGAGACAACCAGTGCCGGATACGAGCCTGATAATATGCCCGTTACAAATGCAATCCCAACAAGCACCAATATGAACTGCAATGAGAGATAGGATATGGTAATGTTTTTCCCTGTTAATACGTTAAACGCCGGCCTCACAAGTTCTACAAGCATCATAGCGATAATAACACCTATGAATGCCACCAGTACAGACTCCATAAATGTTTGTAAACAAATCTGGCTTCTGGTAGCACCAACAACTTTGCGGAGTGCAATTTCACGGGTTCGTTTTATGGCTCTGGCAGTAGAAAGGTTGGTATAATTGATACATGCAATGATCAGGATGGCAAAGGCAATGACCGTAAAAATAATCACATAACGCATTCCTTCTTTTTCGCCATTCCTTTTGTAAAGATGTATCTTTTCTATTGGCTGAAGGCGAATATGTGATCGCTCACGATCTTCATGTTCGTTGATAACATCCTTGATCTTTTCTTCCAGGGCAGAAACATCAGTATTGGTATGCAATTCCACAAAATTCCTGTAAGCAAATGAGTTCCAGCTTTCCATATCAATCCCGAATTCTCCCAGTACTTCTATCGGAACAACAAAATCACATTGTATGCTCGAATTGGGTGGAAAGTCCCTGAAAACTCCCCTCACAATAAAATCGTCCTCCCCGTCAATCCGCAATACTTTGCCACCAGGATTATCATCCCCGAAATATTTTCGTGCCATGGTTTCTGACAATACAACTGAGAAGGGATCATTATACCATCCGGAGGTATCACCATCAATAAATGGAAAACTGAACATGGTGAATAAACCAGGATCGGCATATGTGAATCTGTTCTCATGAAACAACTTATCCTTGTATCCAACGGTTGTGGTGTTATATTGATCGATTCTTACATAATTTTTAATTTCAGGATACTTTTCTTTCAGTTCCTTTGCCAGTGGAAGCGGATTATTGACCGAGTACCAGTTACCATTAGGGTATTCAAAAACACTGAGTACGCGATACAGGTTATGATGATCTTTATGAAACCTGTCGTAACTCAGTTCATCCTTCACCCAGAGTATTATCAGGATGAAACAGGCCATACCGATGGCCAGGCCCATGACATTAATAATGGCATAGAACCTCTGTCTTTTTATAATCCTTAAAGCCGTTACCAAATAATTTTTAATCATAATATGTTTTTATGTTCAACCAATGTTACTGGTATCAGGTTTAAATCGTTATTCTTATTATTCATTTCGGTCTCGAATATCCCTTACGGGGCTCATACCCACATTAAACATTATGACGATAATCATTTCTCGGTTATTCAGGATGCATTAGCCATATAGGTTGCTGTCAACAATTCAGATCTCAATCCCCAACCTACTCATACCTGAT
>CAYXUU010000043.1:0-50216 GCA_964468645.1 uncultured Bacteroidales bacterium | reverse complement strand
ACAGATCTTTTTAATAGTAATGCATGGATATTATTTGTTGGAACAGTAGCACTATTTCTCGACTCCTTATTAATTATTATTATTTATGAATTTACATCCAGAATCCTTAAAAACTTGTTTTTGCAAATATGTTTAACCATGATGATAGTTGTGACTTTCGACACTATCTTCTTTGCATACATTGCATTTTGGAACTACGATAATGTAAATGTTATTGCAACATCAGGTTTAATTTCTAAAGGGCTTTTTGCGATTTTCTATAGTACAATCATTTTTATTTATTTGAAATATTTTGACAGGGAGGGATTCAGCACCGATTCTTTCAGGATAAAAGATGTATTTAAGCCATTAACCTACCGGCAGAAATTTGAAATCGCCAGACTTGATGCAATAAAAACCTCAGAAGAAGCCAAATTAAAAGATATTAAATATCATACACTGACAAATATTTCTCCAGTTGGTATTTTTCACACGCGTGTTGACGGATTTACAACTTTTGTAACCCCTAAATGGTGTGATATTTCAGGCTTATCGATGAGCGAAGCACTTGGGGACGGATGGCAGAAAGCTGTCCACCCAGATGACATTGAGCAAATTAAGAATGAATGGGAATTAGCTACGCAGCAAACAAGGGAATCAGAGATTGAATATCGATTTTTATTAAGTGATGGCTCCATTAAATGGGTATTAGGTCGTGCAGTACCCGAATTAGACCACCACAACCAAATAATAGGATATATTGGAACAATTACTGACATTACCAATTTAAAATTATATCAACAGGAGCAAATTACATTGAAGGAAAAAGCAGAAGAAAGTAATCGATTGAAATCTGCTTTTCTGGCCAATATGAGCCACGAAATCCGGACTCCAATGAACGGAATTCTTGGTTTTGCAAATTTGCTTAAAGATTCGAATCTTTCTGATAAGGAGCAACAAAACTATATTAAAATCATTGAGAAAAGCAGTATCCGTTTGCTCAACATTATAAATGATATTGTTAGTATTTCAGAAATAGAATCAGGTAATGTGAATATTCATCTTCAAGAGTTGAATATCAATAATCAAATGGAATATGCATTCATGTTGTTTAAACCTGAGGCCGAGGCTAAAGGAATAAAAATTTCGTTTAACAATTCCTTGCCATCAGAAGACTCAGTTATTGAAACAGATAATGAGAAATTTATTTCGGTATTGACAAATCTTATTAAAAATGCCATTAAATACACTGAAAAAGGTTCAATTGAATATGGATATGTAAAGAAGAAAGAGCAGTTTCAGTTTTATGTAAAAGATACCGGAATCGGAATCCCCCAGGAACGCCAGGAAGCCATCTTCGAACGTTTTATTCAAGCAGATATTGACGACAAAATGGCAAGGCAGGGAGCTGGTTTAGGGTTGTCAATTTCCAAGTCTTACATTGAATTGCTTGGAGGAGAAATCTGGGTTGAAAGTGAACCAGATAAAGGTTCAATTTTCTATTTTACCATACCTGATTCTGCAAAACTTATTCAAACGACACAAGACGACATACCTGCATCAATTGAAAAATTTGAAAATCAATTTAAAAATATAAAAGTATTAATAGTTGATGACGACGAAACATCTAAATTGCTGTTTGAGGTATTGCTCAAGGAAATAGAATGTGATATTATATATGCAAGAAATGGTGCAGAGTCGATTGAAATTTGTCAAAATAACCCGAACCTTGATTTAGTTCTGATGGATATAAGAATGCCTGAAATGGATGGGTATGAAGCCACACGTAAAATACGTCAATTTAATAAAGATGTTATTATTGTCGCACAAACTGCACATGCCCTTGCTGGTGATATGGAAAAATCGCTTAAAGCAGGTTGCAATGAGTACATTTCAAAACCAATTGATAAGCAAAAATTATTTGCAATTGTAAAAAACTACTTTAATAAACCCAAATAATTAGAGAAAAAACATATAGCCATAATAAATACAGGGTATGATACAGCCCCGGCTTTGGTGGGAAAAAGTTTCCTCAAATTTGAAATCTGATGCTTACATCCGGGAAGTTCATTTCTTGACTAACGCTGAACATATTGTGTCATTTGTAGCAGATAGAAAGGCAAGATCCGTACTATTTCGTATCTTGTAAACCAATCAACCAACCAAAAAATCCAACATCATGAAATCCCTTTTATCCATTCTTATAGTTATATCCAGCATTCTATCAATTGCCCATACGACAAAGCTTGATAGTCTTTATGCTGAATTGAAGCATGTGCCGGATAATGAAGAAAAAGCCGGTTTATATAATGAACTTGGCTGGATCTACCTGAAGATGAATATGGATAGTGCTCTTTACTATGCCGGCAAAGCACGTGATTTGAGCAGGGATCAAGAATTAACCGCTGAAGAGGGTGTGAGCTTTCTGATCTTTGGAAAAGCTCACCTTTATATGGGCAGACTAAATGATGCAGTGCAGTATTATGATAGCGCGAAAATGTTATTTTCAGAAGCGGAAGTTCTTTCCAACCTGGCAGAAGCATACAACAGAAAGGGCCTGTGCCTTCAACTGCTGGAAGAATATGAAGCATCCCAACATGCACACGATTCAGCGTTAAACTATGCATTAGCAGGTTCAGATACCAACCAGATCATCAGAACTTACATTTATCTGTCAGGATTATTGGGGTATATGGAGGATTATGAGGAGTCGCTGAAATATATGTACATGGCACTTGATCTGATTGAGATTGTTGATGATAATGAACAACGTATTATCGCCTGGCTGAACCTGGGAAACCGGTATTTAACAAGGAGTGAAAATGATAAAGCCCTTGACGCATTGCTGAAAGCTGCTGCTCATTGCGAACAATCTACAGGAAAAGGCCCTCAACTTAATTATTGTTTCTATAAAATAGCATCCGTTTACCAGAAAACAGGCGATCCGCAAAATGCCATTAAATACGCTTTCAAAGCGCTTGAATACAAGCAATATGCCCGTGTAAAAGCGAACCTGGTATCAACCTACAGTACACTTGGGATCTCATATGCACTACTTGATGATTATGATAATGCAATCAAATACGGATTGATAGCTCTCAACCTGTCACAGGAGCTTGATCTTCCCAAAATGAAAGCAGATATTCAACACGATCTCGGGAATATTTATCTTAGTAAGGGGGATGCCACTACTGCAATTCGTTATTTCACAGAATCGATGACTGCATTTGAGAACCTGGAGAATAAATTTCCGCTGGCCAATACTTTACAGGCCCTGGCTGACGCATATGCCCTTCAGGGTGATTATGAAAATGCCTGGACCCTCCAGAAACAACATGATGAGCTTCAGGATACCCTTTACAGTGAAAGAAATGAAAGAAATATACAGAAGCTTGAGACTGAGTACAAAGTAAAAGAACAGGACGCATTATTATCACTTCAGGAAAGCGAACTGGAACTCAAGGATACCAAACTTGACAGGCAACGATTATTCAATGTTGGGATTGGGGTTATTGCAGTTTTATTACTGGCCGTATTATTGCTTGCATGGTTCAATATCAGGAAGAGTAAAAAAATCAACCGTCAACTGAAAGACCTTGATGTTGCGAAAAGCCGGTTCTTTACGAATATTTCCCACGAAATGCGTAATCCGCTTACCCTGATCCTGGCCCCTTTGAAAGGTCTGTCGGAAAAATTCAAAAATACGCCTCATTCTAATGAACTGGAACTTGCTTACTCAAATAGCAGCAAACTGCTGGAGAGGGTTAATGAGATTCTGGATCTCTCGAAACTGGATTCAGGAAAAATGGTGCTGAATGAAACTGCAGTTAATCTGTATAACCTTTGCCATCGGATATTTTATGCTTATGAATCACTGGCTCAATACAGGAACATAGAAATTAATTTCGATTTCCAGCCTTCAACATCCCTGACTGTTAATATAGATGTTGAAAAATTTGAGAAGATTCTTAATAACCTTATCCTGAATGCTTTTAAGTATTCCGAATCAGACGGAAGAGTTTCTTTAGAGGTATTAAAGGTTGATGAGAGGATAAAGTTCAGCTTGTGTGATACGGGGAAAGGTATCTATCCTGAAGACATGCAAAATATCTTCAACCGCTATTACCAGGCAGAAAAAAGAGATGATCCGGTTAGTGGTGGAACAGGAGTTGGATTAACACTGGCAAAAGAATATGCAAAACTATTCGGTGGTGATATTGAAGTGGAGAGTAAAGTAGGAAAAGGATCTGTTTTTACGCTTCGTCTTCCACTTAAGGAAACAGATAAGAAAATAGCGGTCGATGATGAGTTGATACATGAAACAGATGTAAAAATAGCTCAAAATGATATTCCTGTATACAATTTAAGGACCGGAGATAAGAAGCCGGGAATACTTATTGTGGAAGATAACCTGGAGATCAGCAGGTATCTTGAAAATAATTTAACTGAATATTATGAATGCACATCAGCACCTGATGGTGTTAAAGCACTTCAAGCGCTTTCCAAAAACCAGTTCGGGCTTATCATTTCCGATGTAATGATGCCCAATATGGATGGCTTTGAATTCAGGGAAAAAGTAAGGGAGAATAGCAAATGGAGACAATATCCATTTATTCTATTAACAGCCCGTGCCAAGGATGAGGATAAAATAAAAGGTTTCCATCTGGGTGTGGATGATTATATTACCAAACCGTTCAATATGAATGAACTCCTGGCCAGGATCAGCAACCTGATCAAAAACAAGCACGAGCGAGATAAGTGGAGAAAGGAAAATATTACAGAGGATGAAAGTGAAGAGAAAATAACTGTGGAGGAACAATTATTGAGAAAGGCGGAGAAATTCGTCCTTGACAATCTGGATAGTTCTGAAATGAAAGTAGCTGAACTTGCAGCTCATATTGGATACAGCCAGCGGCAGCTTGAGCGCCTTCTGAAGAAATACAGCGGATTTACACCGGCTTCCTTTATACGCGAGATCAGGCTGCAGAAAGCATTTCAGATTTTGGAACAGCGTCAGTTCGCCACAATCAAAGAAGTTTGCTATGAGGTGGGCATGGATAATCCTGCCGGTTTTACCACCAGTTTTAAGGCAAGGTTTGGGAAAACACCGGGAGAGGTGGGGAGCAGGGTTTAAAGCTTAATAATATACCCTGTAATAGCATCAAATAACAAATCTAATATTCCAAATCATTACTTCCAGGAAAAACAATCAGAGCAAGAAGATTCCTCGGATTCGCCGCCAATGACAACTATTTGTGAAACACGATATATGTGATATTTACCCCTCGTCTTCGCTCGTGGTGACATTGGATTTCTTTAATATGAATCAGTCTCGTCTCCGCTCGACCTACTAAAGCAACCCGGGCCGGGCCGAGCGGAGCCGAGACCACTAATAACATGTTAAATAAATGTCACCCCGAGAAGGGAAGCCGAGGGGCTGGTCAACGTATTGATAATAAACTTTTTTAAGCGTTTTGAAATTGAAATTATTTCATTTTCCTTTATAAGTCCATTTTTCCCCGGATTAATTTACTCGGGATCTAATTGCTTTTGCTGACAGTAAGGATCTGGGATTTGTTATTTGTCAATCCCGGATTAATAAACTGTAATTTTATTATGCGACTTCTCCGAAGTCACATTATTATAGCTATATGTTACATTGAGGCCTTAATAACTTCGGAGAACTTGCATTTATGCAAATTCCCCGATTTGGAATTATCTTATTCCTTCAAATTGGATTTAATAAGTTGATACCGAAGTGATCATATTCGTGATCAATCATCAACACCTGTCAATTCCAATAAAAACGCGTATTCTAATGCCGTTTCCTTATACCGCTCAAACCGTCCGGATGCTCCGCTATGACCAAAATCCATATTGGTTTTCAGAATCAGGAGATTATTATCTGTTTTTAACTGCCGAAGTTTGGCAACCCATTTTGCCGGTTCCCAGTACTGAACCTGTGAATCATGCAAGCCTGTTGTGACCAGCAGGTTGGGGTATTCCTTTTCTTCAACATTATCGTAGGGTGAATAGGAGAGCATATAATCGTAATACTCCTTGTCGTTTGGATTTCCCCATTCATCATATTCTCCGGTAGTAAGTGGAATGCTCTCATCAAGCATGGTGGTGATTACATCAACAAATGGAACGGCTGCAATAGCCCCTTTAAAAAGTTCCGGACTCATATTGATCACTGCACCAATTAACAGGCCTCCTGCACTGCCACCAGCTCCAAACAATTTGTTTGTATTTGTGAATTTCTGTTTTACAAGATATTGTCCACAGGCGATAAAATCAGTAAAGGTATTTTTCTTCTTAAGCAGTTTGCCATCTTCATACCAGTACCTGCCCATCTCTTCTCCGCCTCTTATATGAGCAATGGCATAAACAAACCCTCTATCAAGTAAACTCAATCTTACTGAACTGAAATATGGGCTCATACTGGCACCATAAGATCCATAGCCATAAAGCAGGGTAGGATTGTTTCCATCTTTTTTCAACCCCTTTTTGTAGACCAGTGAGATGGGAATCATCGTTCCATCCTTTGCCGGGGCAAGCAGCCGCTCAGCAAAATAATCATCCGGGTTGTAGCCACCTATAACTTCCTGCTGTTTAAGCAGCGTTCTTTCACCGGTTTTCATATTGTAATCATAAGTAGAGAACGGGACCGTTAGTGATGAATAACCATACCGCAGGGAATCGGTATTAAACTCAGGATTGGCTGAAAAGAAAGCCATGTAGGTCTGTTCTGTAAAATCAATATAGAAATCTTTATCATCAATCCAATCAATAATACGAAGGTGGGGAAGTCCGTTTTTTCTCTCATTAAGTGCAAGGTAACCTTTAAATACCTCGAAATCTTCAAGCAGGACATCATCCCTGTGCGGGATTAGGACCTTCCAGTTTTCAAGTGTGGTTTTATTTAGCGGAGTTTCCATCAGGCAAAAATTCCTGGCCTCATAATTTGTTTTGATGAAAAATTTATCCTGGTATTGTTCAACAGAATATTCGAGGTCTTTTGTCCTTGGCTGTATCACCCTGAATTCTCCTTTCGGTTCATTGGCATCTAAATACCTGTATTCAGTAGAAAGTGTACTACGTGAGCCAATCAGGAGATATTCCCTCGATTTTGATTTTTTGATGAATGTGGTAAATGTCGGATCGGTTTCATGGTAAACAAGTTGATCATCAGAAATGGAAGTACCCAGTTCATGGCGATAAATTTTATCGGGTCTCAGCGTTTCATCTTTCGTGGCATAAAATATGGTTTTGTTATCATTGGACCAGGCGATATTACCTGAGGTATTTGGAATAGTTTCCTCAAATATTTCACGGCTTACAAGACTTTTGAAATGAATTGTATATTTCCTCCGGCTAACCGTATCTACACTATAGGCAATCATCTCATTATCCTCTGATACACGATAACCTCCAACCTGGTAAAATGCATAACCTTCGGCCATTTCATTTACATTGAGCATGATCTCCTCAGGCGATTGCATATTGTCATACTTTCTGCAATAGATCGGATATTCCTTGCCCTCCTCATAGCGGGTATAATAATAATAGCCGTTCAGTTTATAAGGTACCGATTCGTCAGTCTGTTTAATTCTTCCTACAATTTCATCATAAAGCTTAACCTGGAGCTCTTCTGTATGTTTCATCATGGCCTCTGTATAGGCGTTCTCTGCTTCAAGATAGGCGATCACTTCAGGATTCTCACGCTCGTTCATCCAGTAATAATTGTCTGTCCTGATATCATTATGAAGGGTGAGTTCTTTCGCAATTTTTTTTGCAACCGGTGGTTTCACATTATTTGATGTTTGATTATTACACGAATAGGATATGATAATAACACCCATTAGAAATAATACATTTTGATTGTTCTTTTTCATTTTACAAAAGTTTTCTTCAAATCTAACAAAAAGTGGTTTACAGACAGCACAAACTATTTATGGGTAGTATTACGCTTAGAAAAACAGCGTAAATAATGTTTCTTTCCCCGGATTTGATTGTACTGAGATTATACCTCCATGCATCTGCATGATCTGCCTTGATAAACTCAGCCCGATTCCTGAACCACCTTCCCTTGTAGAAAAGAATGGAATAAAAATATGATTAATATCTTCCTGTGTTATACCCGGGCCATTATCCATGATCTCTATCAATATACGCTCATTCCGGTTTTTAAATGCGTGTATTCTGATAATCCCGTTTTCATTCCCGCGAAGGGCTTCAGCAGCGTTTTTAACCAGGTTTATCAATACTTGTTCAATTTGTTTTTCATCGGCGATCAACGTCAGGTCTTCCGGATGAACTCCTATTTGCAGGTCGATATCAGTTTTACTGATCATCTCCATCATCAATGGTTTTAACTTCTCAAGTAAAGTTCCAATTTTGTTGTGGCTCATCCTGGGCAGTGGCAGTGCTGTTAATTCCCGGTACCTGGTTACGAACTCAAGCAGATTGTTGCCTGTCTCTTCAATGGTATTCAGGCCATTGATGGTTTTCGTGATTATATTCGTATCAAGCTGATCCGGTTCTTTGGGTGTTATCCTGTCTGCTCCCTTAAAATACCTTGATATGGTTGTTGTGAGTGATATTACCGGGCTTATTGAATTCATAATCTCATGCCTTAACACCCTGATTAATTTCTGCCATGATTCGAGCTCATTCCTTTCAAGTTCATTAACAATGTTTTGCAGGCTGACCAGTTTAATGGTCTCATCTTCCGTCTTGAAAATGTTCAGGTTTAATGAAAGTTTTAAAACTTCCTTGTTTACAACAATGCTGATTAACTTTGGTTTACCTGGCTCTAGGTTGTTTATTTCAGCTGATAAACCCGGATATATTCTGTCGAGATCATCAAGGTTGTTCAAATGTTCACATTGTAACAGGTTCCTGGCTGCCCTGTTAAATAATTCCACTTCAAATTTCATGTTGAATGAGATTAATCCAACGCTAATATGATCAATAACATGCTGCAGGTAAAGGTCATGCTTTTCGGTTTCAAGCCTGGCCATTTGAATGACATTGCCAATTTTGTCCAGATAAGTGTATATCTCTTTGAATGTACTTGTATTATCAGCTTTCATATAAACCACAGAGGAGTCTTCATAGGTAACGGTTGAAAAGAACCTGCCAAGGATATTGTTGATCCTGTTCACATACATAACCAGCAGGTAAACCTGTACAATAATAAGTGCGCCTATTACAATCACCGAAAACAGGTACTCATCATTTAAGTTATTCAGAAACCTGACAAAGAAAAAACAACATAAAATGATGAGGATGATCCTAATAAGTATGTTGATAAAAAACCTTTTTAAAAGCATGATGCATGTTATTTTAATAAAAATCTCTATTCGTCTTGAATTTGTGCATCGTGGCAAATGAAAAACAGTTAATAATAGCCACGAATGCACGAATAATAATTTCGTGATTCACGGATGATTATTGTAATTTATAGAATTACTGAAATATTGAATTAATGAATTCTCTAAATCAACAAACTTCATCCGTGCATTCGTGGCATTCTTTTATTATGAATAATGCAATCCATATTTTAAAATTTTGTTATACACAGTTTGCCTTGCCAGCCCAAGTTCTTTTGCTGTATTATAAACACTTCCGTTGTTGTTTTCCAGGGCTCTCTTAATTGCATCTTTTTCTATTTCGGCAAAAGTTGAAGGCGCAGCGGCCTCCTTCCTGTCAGTTCTTGTTTTCAATATGAAGATGTCATCAGGTTCAAGTATTTCAGAATCACACATAATGACTGCTTTTTCTATCGTATGTTGCAGCTCCCTGACATTTCCCGGCCAGTGATAATTCATCAACTCATCAACGGCATCATGACTTATCTTCAGTAGAGGCTTTTCATATTTAATGGCATACTTTCTCAGGTAGTGGTTGGCCAGTAATACGATATCATCACCCCTTTCCCGCAGGGGTGGAAGTGTAATTTCAATGGTATTGATCCTATACAGCAGGTCCTCTCTGAAAAGATGATTAGTGATTAGTTCATTCATGTTTTTATTGGTAGCACATATCAGCCGGATATCGACAGGGATGGCTTGATTAGATCCAAGGCGGGTGATTTCCCTGTTCTGGATAGCAGTCAGGAGTTTTGCCTGCATCAATGTTGACAGGTTACTGATCTCATCCATGAACAACGTACCCCCGGAAGCAGTCTCAAAGCGCCCGGGGCGATTTTCTTTTGCATCCGTAAATGCCCCTTTGATATGACCAAACATTTCACTCTCGAAAAGTGTCTCACTGATGGATCCCATGTCAACACTCAGAAATACCTCGTCTGATCTTTTGGACTGACGATGTATTTCATGGGCTACCAGTTCTTTGCCTGTTCCGTTCTCGCCTAGGATCAATACATTCGCTTCTGTTTTTGCAACTTTGTCAATCGTATTGAAAACTGCTTTCATGCTATCTGAAGAACCGATTATCGTATTGAACTGATGCCCGATATTTTCAGAAAGATGTTGTTGTTTATTTTTTAGTTTATCGATCTGGCTGTTAGACTCCCGGAGTTTAAGTGCTGCATTCAGGGTGACGATCAGTTTGTCGTTATCCCAGGGTTTCAGTATAAAGTCCGTCGCCCCTTCCTTTACAGCCCTGACGGCCGTTTCAATATCACCATATGCTGTGATAAGTACCACTGACGCCAGAGGATCGTTCTTCAGTATTTCTCTCATCCAGAAAATACCCTCATTACCGGTATGCAGACCTGCAGAGAAATTCATGTCGAGTAAGAAAATATCAAATGCTTCAGATTTTATTAATCCGGGGATCAGGTTAGGCGAATTGACGGCCTTGACCATTTCAAATTCAGGCTCCAGCAATTGAGTCAGAGCCTTCAGCACAGTTTTATGATCATCAACAATCAGAAGTTTTCCCTTCTTTTTACCCATTTTTTTATTTCTTTGAACCTGGCAAATATAGGTTATTATTCAATCACTGCCTAAGTTTTAGACATTATTGCCTTAAATTTAGACACATAATGTTTGTTTCTGAAGAACTCAAACGCTAAATAAAAGATAATCAAGAACTTGGTTTTTATGGCATCCGGGTTGATCATTCAGTTGATATTGTTAAATTAAAATAATGCGTCATGATTGGTCACTATTTTAAAATCGCTTTCCGTAATATCACCCGACACAGGATGAATGCCATGATCAATATTCTGGGACTGTCTGTAAGTATGGCAATCTTTATTCTGATTGTCAGGTATATCGACAACCAGCTTTCCACAGATAAATTCCATGAGAACCTTGATCGGATCTACCGGGTTGAATATGTTGATTTTTCTTCGGCATGTTCTGCTGGGATCAAAGATATCTTACTTCAAAATTTCCCTGAAGTACTAACAGCAGTGCGGTATTTCCCAGCAAATGGTATTCAACTTGAGTATGAAGAATCGGGGCGTTCAGAAACCCGCAAAAGATTGAGATTTGATAATTTTCTCTGGGCAGATTCAACATTTTTTGATGTTTTTACCTTCCCTCTTGTAGATGGGAATGCTGCATCATGCCTGAGCCAGCCATACAATATTGTATTATCAGAATCTTCTGCCAGAAAATTGTTCGGGGATAAAGACCCGATGGGAAAAATCCTGAAGCTGAATAACAGGTTCACATGTAAGGTAACCGGAATTATGAAGGATTCGCCAGGAGCATCTTCAATTGATGTTAACGGATTCATCTCCCTGGTCAGTTTTGAAGAGATTAGGGGACCTGAATTTTTACAGAACCTCAATAACTGGTTTTATGCCACCTATGTATTGTTCCCTGATGATCATAATGCAGATACGGTTGCCAGTCGTTTCGGTGCATATTTTACGGATAACTTCACCGATAATCGTTCTGTTTCATTTCATTTCATGCCCTATCAGGATATATATTTCAACAGGATCAATGCCTCAGCCGATTATCATAATCACGGAAACATGCAAAATGTTCGCATTTTTCTTGCCATAGCCATCTTTATCATCATCATCGCGATTATTAATTTCATAAATATAACAACTGCCACTGCTTCGGCAAGGGCACGAGAAGTTGGCATCAGAAAAGTATCAGGTGCTTATAAAACAAAACTGATCAGGCAATTTCTCGGGGAAACAATTGTCGTTTCCCTGATTGCAGTAATTATTGCAGTTATGATCACTGAACTTGTCAAGCCCGAATTCAACACAATCATCGGCGAAAAACTTAACATCGGATACCTTGAACATCCTGTTATTTTCCTGTACCTGTTTGCGGGAGCGGTACTTGTTGGCACCATTGCCGGATTATATCCTGCCTTCTATTTGACAGCGTTTAAACCGATCCAGGTTTTAAAAGGCCAGGTTGTAAGAGGAGGCAGGGGAATATTATTGCGACGGATACTGATCGTCCTGCAATTTGTTATCTCCATAGTATTAATCATCGGGACACTGGTTGTTAGACAGCAACTGGATTACCTGCGTAAAAAAGACCTTGGGTTTGACAGCGAACACATCCTATTTGTTGATGTTAACCGCGATATCAAGGGTAATAAACAGGCGTTCAGGGAAATCCTGCTGCAAAATCCAAATATTAAAAATATCACGTTCTCCACCTTTAAACCCGGAGATATGGGAGGCGAAACATACAGGAGAAATATCAACGGGGAAGATTACCAGTTTTATTATACGATGACCGATCCGGAGTTTATCGATGTTTTCGACCTTGAAATTGTTGAAGGGAGGAATTTCCATCGGAACAGTCAGGCGGATCATGACAGAGCTATTTTACTGAATGAAACGGCAGTTGAATTTTTTGGACTGGAGGAACCGGTCGGCACCCAGTTTTACCTCTTTGATACGATAGGAACAGTTGTTGGTGTTGTTAAGGATTACCATTTCAGGTCATTACATAATAGCATCGAACCACTCTCCATACTTTGTATCCCGGATTGGATGCGAGATTGCCAGATCAGGATTGAGGGTAGGAATATTCCCGAGACCATCAGTTATATAGAGAAAATATTTTATGAATACGCCCCTGATTTCACCTTTGATTATAATTTCATGGATTCGGCATTTGACGACCTCTACAAATCGGAGGAAAAGTTTGGAAAAATATTCACCTATTTTGCCCTCCTGGCTATCATCATTGCCTGTCTTGGATTATACGGACTGGTATCTCAAACGGCAGTTCAACGTACACGTGAAATTTGCATCAGGAAGGTAAATGGTGCTTCAACTTCAGGAATTGTATTTATGCTTGTGAAAGAACTCTCAATTTGGGTTTTGATTGCCTTCATCATTGCCTGTCCGGTTGCCTGGTTTACAATGGATAAGTGGCTTGAAAACTTCGCTTTTCAGACAAATATTGGATGGTGGTTGTTCCTGATCTCAGGAGTGATTGCATTTGCTATTGCCATACTAACAATGAGCTATAAGGCAATAAGGGCAGCAACCATGAATCCGGGTGATGGGTTGAGATATGAGTAAAACAAGGAAAAAGTAAAAAGAAAAAAGGCAAAAGGGATTGTCGATTTATGATTGTCAGTTTTCGATGTTTGATTTTAACCGCAAAACCCGCTAAGAAATTAAAATAGAATAAACTCACGAAGATAATCATGGTTTGAATTTTGGCCATCGATTGTATCCTGTCTCTTGATTATTAGATTGATATGCTTTAATTAGTTCAACCTCCTTGTGAGATACTTCTTCATCCGTTGCGGTTTCGGATTCCCATATTATTTCTTTGTTTATGGTGAAGTTCCTTTTTTGTTCTCTGGAATAATCTTTTTCGATAAGGGCATTATCTGCACTTCCAAAATAGTTGATACTATCTGTTATATCTCTTCCGATATATATTTTACCATTTGGGTACGTGATTTTGTAAATTACTTTCACGAATTAGATGATGTTAGTATATGACTTGAAGTAAAATTAGAAATAGAATAATACACTAGTCTTCGACAAAATAATCAGTGTCAATCTTTTTGATCTCATATGTTGCCGTTGTCGAAGTACCCAAGTTAAAATCAATCATGAAATTTGCCAATGATTTGCCATCTATTAATATTACTTTTGGATCTATGTTTGTCACGTAGTTGATTGCTTCATCTGTGAACCTTCCTGTTGTAATAAAAACACCCTTTTTGGCTCGCTTACCATGTAAAGCACCAACAAATTTTTGAATTTCAGGTCTTCCAACAGTACCATCCCATCTTTTAAGCTTGTAGATAGATGATATCCAATCCAAGTCTGTCCTCTTTTATAATTCCGTCTATTCCTTCATCACCACTCTGACCAATGGATTTCCCAGCATCTGCTCTTGAACCTCCATATCCCATTGCTACCATCAGATCAACAACCATGTTTTCAAAAAACTTTGGAGTATTGCCTTTTATTCTTTCTAGAAGACTTGAAACTAAGTTGTTTCTAATATTTTGATATGAAGTTTGGAGCTGTTCTTCAGGTGATACTAATTGGTTTTCAGTTTTAGATTCATTTGAATCTTCATCACTTGATTTTGATGTATGGAACTCCAGAAATTCGGGATATTGATTTAATATCTTTACATCGATCCTTTCATGATTTTGATTGATTAAGTCTCGTCCCCGTTGTGTAATTTTAAACCATCCTCTTTTCGTTGCCTTAAGAACTTTTGCTTGTATAAAATAACTTTTTGCCCAGGCAATCCTATTATCAAATTTCGTTTGAGTACCACTTGGAAGTTTTTCAGCTAAATCATCATTTGTAAGATTAAAATCACTGGCAATTATTTCACGAACTTCACCAATACTGTGTTCATTCCCATCTGATGCTATTTCTAATAATGGTTTAAAAAAAGATTGAAAATCAGGTACAGCCATTGTATGTGAAGTTTAGGGATTCATTTAAAAAATCATGTTTTGAAATCAAATATATTAAATATATCCTAGAATCTATTAATTTGAGAATCTTTGTATCCTTTCGTTGCCTCCTCAAAAGGTATGTGTAAATCGTTAATATATCATTTCTGTTGTTCAATTTTGAAAATCCAACTTCTAACTTCTAAAAACCAGCAACATGGGACCTGCAACATGTAATAGATAAATTATAATAACAAATCATAATAATCATTGCATTCCTCGTTCTATCAATTTCGCGTTCCTAGCGGGCTTGCAGTTAATTCTTTGCCTCCTTCAGACCTGATACACTCGTCCCTCGCTATCGGGATTAATTCGACTTTAATATTTTACTGAACCTCCCTCGTCGGCTTGTATAATATTAGTCTCACTAACTTTTGCCTTTTGCCTTTGTCCTTTTGCCTTTCATAAAACAAACATAATCAGTCTCCTATAAAATATTTCATTAAAAAACTAAAAAAATTTGGAATTTGAATAAAAACATGCTTACATTTGTAGTGTACTAATAATGTAATACACTAATACAGAAAATCATGTTAGAAATTAAAGACCTTAAATTCGGATATCCCAAAAACGGGATATTGTTTGATGATCTCGATCTGGAGATCAGCAAAGGCAACATATACGGCCTCTTAGGCCGTAATGGTGCCGGGAAATCCACCCTTCTGAAGATCATATGTGGGTTGCTCTATGCACACAGAGGCCATGTTATAATCAACAAGGAAGATATATCGACCAGGAAACCGGATATTCTTGCAGATATCTATATGATACCTGAGGAGTTTTATCTTCCCGATTTTACCATCGATGCCTATGTAAAACTTGTTTCACCTTTTTATCCAAAATTCAACCATCAGCAACTATTTGAGTTGATCGATGAATTCGAAGTAACCAGAAGTAAAAAACTGTTGAGGTTGTCATACGGACAGAAGAAAAAATTTATGATTGCATTTGCCATTGCCAGCCAGTGTTCGCTGGTATTTATGGATGAGCCTACCAACGGGCTGGATATTCCATCCAAAAGTAAATTCAGGAAAATCATTGCAGGAGCTACAAATGAAGAGAGAACCTTTGTAATATCAACTCATCAGGTTCGTGATCTTGAAAACCTGATCGATCCTGTTGTGATTATCGAAAATGGTAAGATCATCTTTAATTTCAGCCTTGATATCATTGCTTCAAAGCTGAGTTTCATAAAATCTAAAGATATATTGCCCGGGGATATTAAAACCTTTTATTCTGAGCCGGTATTTGGCGGACACTATCTGGTAACCGACCGTACCGATGATGCAGAGTCACCTATTGATTTCGAATTACTGTTCAATGCAGTATTGAGTGAACGTGATAAAATTGTTGACCATTTAAAAAGTTAAGCCATGAATCAGGTATTTGATTTTAACCGTACGATGCGTTTTGCCAGGCTCAAGTTGATTCAGAACCGAAAAGTTTTGTTGTTGAGTATACTTGGCTATTTTGCGCTGATCTTTATTATAACTTTCTTTATTGCCTATAATATTACAGGTAGCGACATAGATGCCCTTAATGCATTTCATTATGGTGCTCTTGGCTTTATGCTGATCGCTGGTACGATTTTCCTTGCCGGTATGTCATACCAGGATATGAATACTGCGGAGAAATCGATAGGACAAATAATGATTCCCGCGTCAACATTTGAAAAGTATATCATACCATTACTGTCAACTTCACTGGGCTGGATTATTATCAGTGTCATAAGTTACGAACTTTATGCTCTTATAGTTAATGGTATATGGTCTTTATTATTCGGGCTTCATTACGAGGCATTTAACTTCTTAACGGTATTCAAAAACAAAGAATTGTTAGATGTATTCCTTTCTTACTTCTTACTCCATTCGATATTTTTTCTCGGGGCTACGGCTTTTAGAAAACATCCGATTGCCAAAACTTTACTGGCTCAGTTCATTATCAATTTTGCATTTTCAGTGTTGTTCATGATTCTTATCATGATCATGTTTGGATCATTCGATTCTCATATCTGGGGTGCAGAAACACCCGAGGAAGCTTTTGTTGAAACCGGGATGATTACAAAAGAAAACCTGCTGATCATGGGCCGGTGGTTAAAGGCCTTTGCACTGGGAGTCTTACCGGTTTTACTATATATAACAGCATTCTTCAAACTAAAGGAAAGGGAGGTGTAAGATGGAATTCAGGGAGAAACAGGCCATATATATGCAGATTGCCGATTATTTTGGTGATAATATTCTGGAAGGACAATGGAAGCCTGATGAAAAAGTACCATCTGTCAGACAGCTTGCCGTTGAGATTGAGGTGAATCCGAATACCGTGATGCGTACTTATGCACATCTTCAGGATAAGGGTATCATATACAATAAAAGAGGAATAGGTTTTTTCGTAACAACAAATGCAAAAGAAATCCTGGTTAATATGATGAAACAAAATTTCATTCAGCATGAACTACCTGAGTTCTTCAGGAAGATGGAACTCATTGGTTTAACCATCAATGATATTGAGAAATTATTCAAAGAGCAGAAACAGAATTCAGAAAATCAAAAATTTAACAAGTATGAAAAAGATCAGTAATAAAATATTTGCAGGTGTATTGATTCTCGCTGCTGCCATTATGATCACGGTGTTGATTATTCTCAAGGTCTGGACGACGGGGATATAGACAAAAAATTTCCAATATTAAATATTCAATGTCCAATGTCCAATTTTTTGGGCATTGGATATTTGGATAGAACTGATTTTTACAATGTGACTTCTCCGAAGTCATTGCCGGGATGTTCCAATATTGCTGGCCACAATAATGTGATCCCTCCGGGATCAATTGGATTGATTTTAAGCAAGAGTGCTATTTAAAAACCCTATCTTTTATGATATTATTTATTCTGGCCATATGTGACTTCATGGAAGTCACATTATTGTAGAAAGTATGACCGGAAGTAAAAAACGACTTCGGAGAAGTCGCATTATTGAGTTTTCAATCTCCCAATAGTGGACATTGGACATTGAATATTTAATATTGGAAATTTCATTATTCAGGATATTTGATATTTAAATTTATAAACCGCAGAGAGCCGCAGAGAAAACCTCTGCGCTCCTCTGTTAAATCAATTTCGCTCTAGTCGCTTCCTTCGCTTTAGTCGCTCGAGGCCCTTTCCCCTTCGCCCTACACAATTTATAACCAGATTACTTTTGCCTTTGTACTTTTTACTTTTGCCTTTTTACTTTTCACATCCATCTTGCAACCCTCCAAATAATTCCCTGTCACTAACATTGAGCAATAATTCCGGAATCATCAGGGCCCTGATATTTTTAAATGGCAGTTTTCTGCTCATAACTGCAGCTATCGTTCAAAGTAAATTATTGTTTAATAAAGTCCTGTAGATCAAATAAAAAATAATACAGGCAGGGCATCGTATGCCTAAAAAAAGGAAACCAATGAGACTAAAAGGAATTATATTGATTGTTTTTGCCCTGCTCAGCATGGCGTCGTATGCACAGATCACACAGACCGTCAGGGGACAGATTATTGACCAGGACAGTAAAACCACTTTACCTGGAGCTCATGTTGTTGTCCTGGGAACGGAACCGTTAAAAGGGACGATCACGGATACCGAAGGGAATTTCAGGATCGATAATGTTCCTGTTGGAAGATACGATCTTAAGGTATCATTTCTCGGTTATAAAGAGATGATCATACCTAATATCATGGTTGGATCTGGAAAAGAAATTGTATCACCAATTGAAATGTCTGAAAGTGTGATCATGATGAAGGCCGTGGAGATAAACGGAAAAAAACGTAAAGGGGATGTGATCAATAAGATGGCAAGCGCAAGTGCACGTTCTTTCACTGTGGAAGAAACTGAAAGATATGCGGGCAGTTTCAACGATCCGGCCAGGATGGCCATGAGTTATGCCGGCGTTATGCCAAACGGGGAAGGGGGAAACGATCTTGTGATCAGGGGCAACTCCCCCCAGGGACTATTATGGCAACTCGAGGGGATTGATATACCCAATCCCAACCATTTCGGCGGGGAAGGAGCAACCGGCGGACCTATAAGCATACTCAACAGCACTACATTGGCTAATTCTGACTTCTTTACCGGTGCTTTTCCCTCCGAATATGGTAATGCCTTTTCAGGTGTTTTTGATATCAGATTGCGAAATGGTAACAATGAAAAGAGGGAATATACCATACAGGCGGGGTTGATGGGCCTGGACGTGGCAGCAGAAGGGCCGTTCAGTGCCGGAAGCCAGGGATCATATCTGCTTAACTACAGGTATTCCACCCTGTCATTACTTAAAACCCTTGGAATTAAAGTGGTGGGTGATGCCGTTCCCGAATTCCAGGACCTTACTTTTAAGGTGAATGTACCTACGAGGAAGGCAGGGGTATTCTCAATCTTTGGAATCGGAGGATTAAGCAAGATAAGTTTCGATAAGCGTACCGAAGAAGATGTTCAGTTCTCCTATGCCGATGTTAAACGTGATATGGCTGCCTTCGGAATATCCAACAGGTATCCCTTTAACAAAAAAACCTATTTGCTGTCTGTCGTTTCTGCAGCAGGAACCAGGAATAGCTATGATGAATATGCAAAATACAATAACATAGATTTTGATCTTGTCGACAGGGACAGATTCAGGGGGTATAATCTAAGTGCCCGAACCACCCTGAACCATAAATTCAATGCAAAGCATTTTCTCAAAACCGGTATCTATTATAAGAATATCAGGTATGACCTGCTATCGAAAATGTGGGATGACAGGCAAGAGGGTCTGATAGAAGAAATACGGGATAAAGGCGACAGTTACGTGGGCCAGTCATTCGCAAGCTGGCGATACAGGATCACTGATAAGCTGACATTAAACAGCGGATTGCATGCCATGTATTTTGGCCTGAATGAACATTACTCCGTGGAACCCCGCGTAGGTATCAAATGGCAGTTCACCCCAGCACAGTCGATCAGTGCCGGATATGGGAAACACAGCAAGATGGAATCACTGAGTACCTACCTGGCCAATACGGAAAACGAACAGGGCCTGCCGGTTCAGTACAATAAATACCTCGATTTTGTTAAAGCACATCATTATGTTCTGGGGTATGATAACAGGATAACCGAGGATCTCAACCTGAAACTTGAGTTATATTACCAGGACCTGTATAATGTTCCTATTGACGCATCGGATACCGGTGTTTACTCCATGCTGAACCAGTACAGCTGGTTTACACGCCGCGACCTGGTGAATAAAGGCGATGGCTATAATTACGGGCTTGAGCTCACTCTTGAGAAGTACTTTTCAAATAGTTACTATTTCCTCGTTACAGGCTCACTGTTCGATTCGAAATATAAGGCAGGTGACGGTAAATGGAGGAATACGGCATTCAATTCCAGGTATGTCTTCAATATACTGGGAGGCAAGGAGTTCAGGCTTGGAAAGGTAGAAAAACACCGCACCCTGGCCATCAGTACAAAAGCTTCCTGGGCAGGTGGCCACTGGTATACTCCCGTCCACCTGGAAGAATCAAGAAAGCGGAAATATACCGTTCTGGATGAATCTGAATATTTAACCCTCCAGGCAAAGGATTTTGTCAGGATCGACCTGCAGGTCAGTGTAAGGCGCGAAAGGCCGAAATCTACCCATGTCATAGAAATGGATATCCAGAATGTGACCAATGCACAGAATCCTGCCGGAATGTACTACAACATCATGGAAGATAAAGTGGATGAATGGTACTCAACAGGGATCATCCCGACATTGAGTTACAGGATAGAGTTTTAATCCGCCAGCAGGCGGACAAGGGTTTAATTACTCACTTCGTTCGTGAGAAAAATTCCCCGTCTCGCCTATGGCGAGAGCGTTATTAAACATTCCATTCGATACCCAGCTGCTCTATGGCGGAGTAGTTCATTTTCTTGAATTCAAAGATCAAAGCCCGGCAACCGGTATCAAATTAATCCAAATAATGCATTAAAAAAAAACTAATGCATTGGTTCATTCCAATCCCAATGCATAATTTGGGATTATAAATCTGAGGAGGGAAAAGGTGTGGGTATGAGGCGCCCCCCCTATTCCCTCCATCACAAAAAATAATCCTATCAACTCGACTGTATACACTGAGTACAGCGCAGTGTTACAGGGAGAAATCTATTTACTTGTTACATTAACATGAGAATCAAATCCTTGCCCTCCTGTGCAAAAACAGTAGAAGAATCTTTGCAGTATCTGTAAATATGAATAATTTGACTTTTGGTCTCCCAATGTGTAATTTTGAGAAAAATACATAATTATAAAAAAGCATATACTGTGATTATACTATTCTGGCTTCAACGTAAAACAATTAAAGCATTATCCAGAATATCATTATATGTAATAAACAAATAAATAGTTTAAATCAAAAAAGAATAATTATGGTAAAATTTAAATTATTCAGATTTCCAATGATTATAACAGCATTGATTTTTGTTATTATTTCATGTGAGGATAATAATGATGATGATAATTCACCAAACAACAATCAAATCAAAGAACCGGAAAAAGATATAATAGTATCAGCCCATCATCTGGGTATATGCTATGGCCCATTTTATAAGGATGGACAAAGCGCTACCGATCCTAATTGTATTATTCCAGTGTCGCAGATAGAGCATGATCTATCCTTGATTGTTAAGCATTTTGATTTTATCAGAACATATACAGTAGCCAATGGATTGGATCAGGTTGTTGCTGTGGCAAAAGATAAAGGACTGGAGGTTGCTCTCGGAGTTCATGTTTATCCTGGAAACTCATCCAGCACTCATACGGATATTGAAACTGCTGTTAATCTGGCCCAAAATTTTCAAAATACTGTTAAAGCAATTGTAATTGGAAATGAAACTGTTTTAGGATCCGACAAAATAAATCCTGACACAGTGGCTGGATATATGAATTATGCCAAAACAAAACTCGGCAACCTGGAGATTCCAATTACTGCATGTCTTCAGGCTTGGGCAGTACAACATGGAGGTGAAACAATTGTAGAACAATGCAGAGACCTTAATGCTGTGCATCATCAGGTCATTTTCCTTACGGTATATCCTTACTATGGTCAAAGGGAAAAATATCTAAATGAGAATACACCATGGCATCCCGGGGATATTTCTGGAAATATGAATTGGTCGTACTATTTCGGGGGAATCCAGGCAGCAGAAAATTATGGACTTGAAGTTATTTTTGGTGAAATCGGATGGCCAGGTGGCAGCAATAGACCTGACTTTCCAACTGATACTGCATCGGAGTTATTGAACCTCAATAAAACACTGGATTGGGTTGATGGCCATAATTTCTTAAAGCAAGCCTATAATGCTTACTGGTTTGAAATGTTTGATGAGCCATGGAAAACTGGTGAGCCGGAAGATGTTGGGCCTCACTGGGGATTATATACCAGCGGCGAGAATCCACAACCAAAATTTACAATACCAACACAATAAACGAGTTATTGGACCTCACTGCACTACCCTGCTGCGCAGCAGCGGAGTATCAAGTGAAATACCGAATATCGACCCTCAGAGCTGGGAAAATTTCCAATATATGAAGTGAATAATGAATCCATGTCACACCACTGGTGAGATGTAAATAAATGATACAGGTCTCTAAAAGTGTTAACTGTCACATATGAGGTTGAATGAGTGAGGTATTTATCAGGATGATTTTATAAATATCCTGAACCAGGAAATTTTATAAGAATCCTGGCTGATATGGCCTGGGCTTTTAATTGTCGGTTGTCAGTTGTCGATGTTCAATTGGTTAACTATATAAGCAGAGAGTTCTGATATGAATACCACAAGAGCTATAGATTTGTTGACTAATATTTTATAATAAACTACTAATTCAGCTTAAAAATCTTACCTGCAAACAAATCAAATAAAAACACCTTCTCAAAGGGGGTTCTGAATTTCCACTTAATAATCCTGCTATTAATATTATAGGTCTCAGTACCTGCAAGAACATCTGCATGTATAATCAGCCAGAAACTTTGAATAGATTGATCCTGGTAAGCTGATAACTTATCTTCTTTCTTGTTGATGATATCCTGAATAAGACTTTGTGTAATTTCCTTTCTGCTTAGCATTCTCCGGTTTTCACGACGGGTAGGTTTATTATAGGGATTATGCAGTTGTGTTAATTCAATTCCGATTGATTTCCTGGTGTTTACTTTCAGTATGAAGTCAGGAGCTTCGGATTTGTTCAGTTTTCCTGAGGGAAAGTCTTGATAGCATTCCTGGAAGTAGTTCATGATAACCCATTCGTATGACACTTTATCTCCCATTGGGTGGTAACAATTGATCAATCATAAAATAGTTAATTGATTTTTATAAACTTATGGGATCCGAAACTATGCCCACCTGGAATACTTATCGTAAGGCAATATATTCCTGGTGGAATACCCGATACATCGATTGTGTATCTATTTTGATCACTCCGTGACATAGAAAAAACCGTATTGCCGGAAAGGTTCAGAATTGTAAAGTTCACGTTGGCGATGGTACCGGAAATTTCTTTAACAATGGTAAGTTGATCTCTAACTACACTCGATGTTATGTGGAACAACTGATTTGAATAGTTAAATTGGGAGATACCGGAATAATATAAAGTACTGTCAGGAGCCCAGGTATTGCCTGAGATCACAAGAAGGTTGCACATTTTGATGGTGCTGTGGTAATAGTCTCCCGGATTTCCAAATGAAAGTAGTTTGTCATAAAGGATATTTAGAAAGTCCTGATGGTCTTCGTTTAACATGGCTCCAATTGTAAAGGGGCCAATAAATGCCACATCATTCCAGTCGTGAAGTTTGGTGCCATCCAATTTGTAACCACTTGAAATCAGGTTTGGATCATTATTACATGCTGTTTTCAGCCATGTAATAATCTTATTCACAGCAGCCTGAGCCCGATCATCCCCAAAGAGTAAAAAATCTGTTCCAACACGCCAGGGAAATCTGCAGGCATTGTAATAATAATCACCGTCCTGAGGCCGTTCGAGGTAATTTGGAGGTGCTGGCTCCGGGTCTGTATTGATATGGACAATAAAATCAGGAACAAGGCCTGTTGTCGGGCTGAATGTGTTTTGCATAAGCTCAATGAGTGCATATGTTGTATCAGCAATTCTCTTCCACTTATGATGATGTTCAACCTGACCGAAGGATCTGAGGTGGCTCGTCATCAGGTCGGATGACCTTGTTGCATAATATCTGTGTGGTTCTGATGAATTAACCCAGTCACCAAGTTTAATGCTTTGTACTTCATGATTGATATCATCTTCATAGATTGCATTGATCATATGTTTTGCCTCTGCCAGGTAATCGATATCTCCGTTACTATTCCATTGTGCATGAGCGAGCAGCAGGCTAAAAGCAATGTCAAGATCACCATCAGTTGCTGAATTGGGCCCTTCAACCGAGGCACAATTTCGCTGCTTCCATGCCATCAGACGGGGATTAACCTGACTGGGATAGTCTTTATAAAAATGATACATGCCATCGAAAATAATTTTAGCTTCTGAATCGTATCCGGCCATATATGCTACGATCATCATACCGTAACCAAGCCCTTCCGAAACATTTTCCTGGGGTGCAAACTTTACGAAATACCTGCCGTTGCCACAATAGGGATCTACATAGTTGATTTTCCAGTAATCGTAAAAAGCCTTGACCTCGTGATCGAGCTGATCCTGTGAGTAGTTGGTGGGTTTGATATGCCCTGTTGCATAATTAACGTGTTGGGGAAAAGGAAAATGCTGTGCATCGATTTCATGGATAACACCAATTAATAATACCAGTATAAAAAGAATATGTACGTTGAATGTTTTCATGATTTGCATAGTTAACATTAATGCTCAACAAGATAAGAAATAATTTGTTGGGAAATACAGACTCTGTCGAAACAAGAATATCATAAATTATATAATTTTGTTTGAAACTTAAGCAATGACTTCATCGCAAATCGCCATCCTCTCCGACATCCATGGCAACCGCTGGGCACTTGAGGCCGTTCTCAAAGACCTTGAAAAAAGAAATATCAACAGGATCTTTAACTTGGGCGATACCCTGTACGGGCCGCTTGATCCGGAAGGAACAATAAACCTGCTGAACAATATTGATATTGTTTCTGTATGTGGCAACCAGGACAGGATCATCTTTGATATGAGCATCGATGATTCGGAGAATCCTACCTTGAAATTCGTTAGAGGGAATCTCAACCATGAAGATATGATATGGCTCTCTGAACAAAAGGGAATTGTATCTGTTGATGGACAATATCTGTTATTTCACGGGATACCCGGAAATGATGAGAAGTACCTTGTAAACAGGGTAACAGATTATGGTATTACATTGAGGTCAAATCAGGCTCTGTTAGAGATATTGAAAGATTACAGAGAACCCATATTTTTGTGTGGCCATGATCACCAGCCAAATGTAATCCGATTACCGGATGGAAGAATGATCATCAATCCAGGAAGTGTAGGGCTTCAGGCCTATAATGACGACCTTCCGGTTTTCCACCATGTAGAGAACGGAAACCCAAATGCACGTTATGCAATTGTCACAGAAGACGAAAGGGGAGTTAACATTGATCAATGTGCCCTTCCTTATGATCACTTCACAGCAGCTATAACCGCAGAAAGTAATGGCCGTCATGACTGGGCATCCTGGTTGCGTACTGGCAGGATCTGACCATATTATCACTTAATTACCTGCAATCTTCAACATGATGGATGCTTATTAAAAACCGGATGGTATTATGGAATTTTTCAGATTGCGCCCATGCAATTGAGAATTTCAACCAGATAATATAAACAACATATGAATCAGACGATAAAAGCCATTTTGAAGGTACAAACACGAATATCTGTCGTTTTGATTATTGCATAGATCATAATGACAAAGCAGCATATCACTATCATCAGGTGTTTGATTCAATGATGACTATTTTTAACCGGACCGTTGGATTCACTTTTGTTGAGACTTTATGAAATTGCTAAAAAGTACTGTTATTTATTTCATTAATAAGAAAAATATATATCTTTAATTCCTGAAAACAAACTCCAACCATTCTCCTATGAAATATAACTATTATCCCTTTCGGATTTCCATGGTAATTATTATTGGATTTGCCATTATAACCTTGATCACATCTTCAGAAAGAAAAACTCACGGGACGCAAGAGCAGGATCCGGAGTACAGTACTAAAATCTTTCAAAAACCTGCAGATCTTAGTACCTTTTACCAGGAGGTCGGCAGTGTAATCGGTGCTCCTAAAAGTGCAGGGTGGCAGGAATATACCACTACCTGTGATCCCAAAACAGGTGAAGTTCCGTTTGATCAGTTATGGGAGGCAAAACTATACGCAGAGAGTCTCCGGAACAATGACGGGACCAGCCCTTCAGATGTTAAATGGGAAGAACGCGGCCCCTCCAACGTAGGTGGCCGAACGAGAGCGCTCATGTTCGATCCGAACGATCCAGCGCATAAAAAAGTCTGGGCAGGATCGGTAAGTGGTGGATTGTGGTATACGAATGACATCACCGCTGACCCGCCCACATGGAACAAAATAGATGATTTCTGGGAACGTTTGCCGGTTGGTTGTATGGCTTATGACCCCACAAGTCCAAATATATTCTATGTGGGTACAGGAGAAGGATACATGGGATACTGGCATATGCCGGGCGCTGGTATCTATAAATCTACTGATGGCGGCGCTACCTGGGATACAATTACCAGCACGTTTTTTACAGCAGATTTCCGGAAAGTAAATGATATTGCTGTCCACCCGGTTACCGGAGATGTCTATGCAGCAACACGGGGTACCTCAGGAAATGATGGCGGGATATTAAGATCAAAAGACCAGGGAGTAACCTGGGAAGTGGTATTGGATAAAAATACTTCTCCTACTTCAACTCCCTCTAACAGGGGAGCAGATATTGAAATCGCATCCGATAATCTTATCTATGTAACAACGGGATATTTTGAATCTGGTGGTATTTACAGGTCTTCTACCGGTGATGCAGGGGATTGGACCGAGATCACTACCGGTATAGATATCCCTGCAACCGAACGTATCGAACTGGCTGTTGCACCCTCTGCTTCAAATGTTTTATATTGTGTTGCAGAAGATACAACTGGCAGCAGCGATGTGCTTGGAGTTTACCGAACTACAAACAGGGGTGGCAACTGGACCGCTGTTACTACCCCGATGAGAGATGCAACGACCTCTTTTGCCACCGGCCAGGCCTGGTATGACCTGATCCTTTGGGTTCATCCAACCAATCATAACCTGGTTTTTGCCGGAGGTGTAAAAATGTTTAAGTCGACCGACGGTGGAACAACCTGGACAGAAATTACACAGATCCACGATGACCATCATGCCATGCTATCCCGGCCGGGTTTTGTTGATGAGTTAGCTTTTGGAACAGATGGTGGCGTCTATTATACGGATGACTGTACAGATAGCCCTGTAGATGTCGATGATAAAAATAATGGCTATAATGTTACACAGTTTTACACCGTAGCCTATCATCCAAATTGTTACTCAAATTATTTTCTTGGAGGAACCCAGGACAATGGAACGCCGCGTTTTGAGTCGCCCGGTATCAATGCTACTACCGAAGCCAATAACGGAGATGGTGCTTATTGCTACATCTCTCAAATCGATCCCAGGTACCAGGTTACTGCCAGGCAATGGAATAATTATTATAAAAGTACAGATTTTGGTGCCTCGTTTCATTTCATGGGCAGCGGTATAACAAGAAACTGGTTGATCCCTCCCGCTGTATATGATGATGAAGAGGACGCCCTTTATTCGTCATACAATGGAGATTCACTGCTACGGATAAGAAATTACATGCACAGCCATATATTTGAATACCTGACAGGGATAGGCTTTGGAAGCACGATTTCAGCATTTAAAAAGAATCCGTTTGCCACGAATCTGATTACATTCGGTACCAATGAAGGAAGGCTTTTTGGCCTTGAGAACGCCAGCCATGAAACCGGTTGGTTAACATGGGAATACAATACCACGCCTTTACCTGATGCCAATATTTCATCCATTGATTTCGGACCGTCTTCTAATCAGATCCTGCTTACTTTTTCAAATTACAACACTGTTTCAGTTTGGGAAACCCTGGATGGTGGTTCAAATTGGCATAACAGGGAGGGGGATCTTCCAAACATGCCAATACGGTGGGGGCTCTATAATCCATATGATTACAAGCAAGTTCTTGTTGCAACAGAATTAGGGATCTGGACAACAGAAGATATAACCGTCCCTAATCCCAACTGGGTTCCCTGTAACGGAGGACTGGCTAATGTAAGGGTTAACCGGCTTGAACTCCACGAATCTAATATGGAGATCTATGCCGCAACCTATGGGCGGGGGATTTTTACATCCACCTCTCTCAATGCCATCCCATACCAGAAAGTAATGGCTTCTGATGGATCCAACAGTGCCCGGTTTGGTACCGATGTGGATATTTTCGGTAACTATGCCATCGCCGGCGCTCCGGGTGATAACCAGGTCAGAGGGGCTGCATATGTTTTTAAATTCAACGGGAATATTTGGGAAGAATCCGATAAATTGACTGCGATCAATGGGATTCCAGGTGACTACTTCGGAGGGGCTGTTGCCACTGATGGGAACTATGCAGTGATAGGAGCAGAGTATGATGATGATAAGGCAGAAGATGCCGGGGCAGCATATATCTTCCAACGATCGGGAGATACATGGACCCAAAAGGCAAAACTAACCGCTGATGATGGTGCGAAAGATGACCAGTTCGGCTGTTCCGTTGCAAAGTATGCAAACTATGTTGCCATTGGCGCATACAAGGACGAACCTATCGGATCGGTCTATATTTTTAAATGGGATGGAAATGCCTGGACCCAGACATTTAAGATTACCCCGGATCCTACAGATGTATTGAATTTTGGCTATTCGGTTGCCCTTGATAATGATACCTTGCTGGTTGGAAGTTCTGGCGGATCACCTGATTATGAAGGGAAAATCTCTATCTATACCAGAAATGTAGAAGACTGGGATTTCTTTTACGACTACGAGGGTCACTTTGATGAAAACCTGGGAACTGATGTTGCCCTGCAGGGAGATTATTACATCGGCGGAGCACCCAGGTATGATAGTGAACCAGCTGATAATTCAGGAGGTGTTTATGTGATTAAGCGTAGTTCGGGTGGATGGTCGATCAACACACCTCTATATCCCCCTGATTGCTGGTATCATGACGGAATCGGTGTATCAGTGGATATTTATGGGGATTATATTATAGCAGGTTCTACCGATGCAGGGGAAGTTTCAATTTATAAGAAATCCGGCTTTAGCTGGGACTATTTTATGCGTCTTCATCATCAGGATGTTGAACCTCTTGATCTGTTTGGTGCTTCAGTGGGATTAAGCTCCCAGTATGCCATGGTAAGTAATCCATTTGATAACAATGAGTTTGGGGATTATGCCGGTTCAGTATATTTTTTCAGGAATTATGCCAGTGGCCTCACCCAGCCCGACCTTTCTGTTGTTCCTTTACAAAGGGATGTTCCCGCCAGCTCATCCCATGCTGATTTCGATGTGTTTAACCTAGGTACGGGAACGATGGACTGGACCGCGGCAGCCAATGATCCATGGTTGACCATTGCAAGCGGTTCCTCCGGTACTGATGATGGGTCCATTCGTGTTGAATTCACAAACAACGATTACTGCACACGTACGGGAACGATCACTGTTGCCTCACCGGGAGCCCTGAATAGCCCTCAGATGATTGAGATCACACAAACAGCTACCGGTACAGAGGATGAAAAAAAACTTGTACCGAACCAACTTCAGGCTTATGACTATTTCGGGAGAGCAGTAGCCATTGATGGTGATGTAGCTGTTATCGGTAGTTATGGTGACGATGATAAGGGTAATTTTGCAGGATCAGCCTATATCTACGAATATGACGGCAATACCTGGATACAGCGGGCAAAATTCTATCCAAACGATGCTGCTGCGGGAGATTATTTCGGTATGGATGTATCCATATCAGGGGATTACATACTTGTTGGTGCCTATGGAAAAGACAGTACCAGGGGAGCCGCATATCTTTTTCGTAAACCGTCCTCCGGATGGCAAAATATCTCTGAAGCAGCCAAGTTCACTGCCAGTGATGGCGGCGCCGGGGATAGTTTTGGCAGGTATGTAGATATTTCAGGAGATTATGCTATTGTTTCCTCCCCGGGTGGCTCCCAATCAATAGGCGCCGTTTATTTCTTCGACCGCCCTCTTGAAACTGGCTGGGCCGATATGACGGAAACCGTGAAGCTTATCGGTCATGATGTCGCAGAAGGAGATCACTTCGGAAGTGACGTTGCCATTTCCGGAACATTCGCAGTAGTTGGCTCCTATAACGATGACGGGAAAGGATCAGCTTATATTTTCCAGCGTTCCTGGGTCTGGATGGAATCATGCAAATTAACTGCATCCGATGGTTTGTCAGGTGACCAGTTTGGCTATTCCGTGGAGATATGGGGTGATAACATAATTGCCGGAGCTAACCGTGCCGATAATGATAAAGGTTCAGCATATCTTTTCAAAAAGCCCTCATCAGGATGGGCAGATATGACGGAAACATTTAAACTGGTCTCAAATGACCGGGATGAGGATGATTATTTTGGTCAATCGGTGGGCATCCATGAATACAATGCCCTGGTTGGAGCACATGGTGATGATGAAAATGGAACCAGTAGTGGCGCTGCATACGGATTTATTTTTAATGACACCACAACATGGCTTGAAGAAAAATATATGGCAACAGATGGCAAAAAGTCTGATTATTATGGCAGGTCGGTAGGTATCACCTACCAGTATTCTATTATCGGGGCCTATGGTTGTGATGATAAGGGATCATCTGCAGGAGCAGCATACATCTATTGCAACAGTTGCGAAACAGTTTGTACCCCGGAAATATCGCTCACACCATCAGGGACTATCATTTTTCCGCAAACAGATGGAAAAGATACAGTTGAAATTGTCAACACGGGCAATTGTACCATGACATGGCGGGCCAGATCATCAGCTTCCTGGCTTACCATAGATGGTGATAGTACCGGTACCGGTGACGGAGAGGTGGCTGTTACCTATACATCCAATCCGGGAAATGAAAGAACCGCTCAACTGGTTTTTACTTCTGAGGAGGCTTTCAATGCGCCAGAATCGGTTACCTTCACACAGTCTCAGGGACCTGATATTGTACTCGACTCTGATACAGTTTCCATCGGTGAAGACCTGTGCTGGTTTGCCACCAATTCGGTTACTGTGCCCGGTTCAGGAGGATACTACGTAATTGAGGATGATGCCCAGGTAACAATCGTTGCAGGAGGGATTATTCATTTCGTACCAGGAATGAAAGCTGAGCCGGGATGCTACCTGCAGGCTTATATTGGCACTGATCCCTGCCCTTCAGGACCAGTTGCAGATGAACCACTGGAAGAAGAAGAAAACCTCCTGCTTGAAGATCCGGAAAATGTTCAAATGCAAAGCCAGGATGATAGACTGCTTATCTTTCCGAATCCGGCCCGTAACCGTGTGAACTTGCTGTTTTCAGAAGAAACCTCCGGAGATAAAGTCTGCATCGAGCTATACAGTATTATGGGCAATCTGACCAGGAAGCAGGAACTGCCATACTCTAAAATCATAATACTTAACCTGGAAACGATACCTGAAGGCATTTACATCATCCGTGTCAGGATTGATAATATAGGGTGGAGGTCAGAAAAACTGATTGTGCAGTGATATTCAATTAAACTGAGTGTTGCAGGTGCATGATCCAGGTTGCATGTTGTTCTGTGGTAACCTGTTAAAATAATATCGTGATCCCCAATAAATATCCTGGCTTATGTTGTGTAGTAATACGATAACACAAAATAACTGTTTTTGCAGAATCGTAAGGCATTAGTTATTGCCTAATGCATTATTTGGGATTATATTGAATTGTGAGTGCTCCTTATTCAGGCAAAAACGTTTTAGATTCACCTGGATGCTGATACCACCCCTGGTTCTCGGCACCACCTGATTCGGCCCATGTTTTGAATTGCGGATATGCTTCAATGATCTCAATTTTTTCAACCGGAACCCTGAATTCCTCGGCGATCAGCTCAAGCCCCCAGGGCAGGTTGGTACTGGTTTTGTAAAAGTCCGCTGGATTTGAAAAGGTATATCCGGACGACCAATCCCAGGTATTCCGTGAATCATCATGTTGTGTGCCGAACAGGGTCATATTCTGCTTATTGGTCGGAGGATGGCCATACATATGGATCTCATGATCTCTATCCCTGTATATATACCTGTACCCAAAGGGAATTTCCACCCTGTGTATTATCCCAGTCAAATTCAAAATCAACCGATTCGTTCAAACTTTCAATAATGTCCTGGTCGAATATCTGAACGGCATTGTTGACTTCGGGATCAGTGATAACATTGGCCGGTTCATCAAAAGTTACTGTATTTGCAGCCATCAGAATATTTCATTAAAGATCTTTGATCTACACGGACGAGAGGTGGCAAGGTTAGTGGATAAGGTTATGGAGGAAGGGGAACATGTGGTAAACTTTGATACCTCACATCTGTCATCTGGTATTTATATCTACCAATTATTGGCAGTTGGCAGTCAGCAGTCAGCAGTGGGGAAACTGATTAAATTATGAATCCTTTGCGAAATTTAGCGTCTTCTTTGCGGTTCTTTGCGTAACAACCAGGGAACCATAGCCATACCACAGAGCTACACAGAGGAAGCACCAAGGTTCACAAAAGAATAACAATAGAACAATCAATCCAGAAATTAAATACTAAAACCATGAAAAAACAAATCCTATTCATCGCCAGCCTGATACTGACAGCCATTTTCTGCACAGGCACCATAGCACAGCAATTTAAAAAACTTTCCGATTTCCCGGAACACTTCAAAAAAAGGAAACCTTTTAAACGCTTTGCCTGGGATTACACGCAACGGGCTTTCCCTTACGACACCATCCCTTATACCAGAGCAGTCAGGATATACGATGAAGAAATCGACAAAATATTAATGGATGAAAACCGTCAGAACAGTTCATTGACCTGGACTCCCAGAGGACCTTCAGGGATTGTCGGAACATATTCTTACAGCAACTGGGGAGTAGTCAGCGGAAGGGTAAGAGCTATTGCCATACATCCCACAGATCCATTAACAGTTTATATTGGTGCTGCCAGTGGTGGATTATGAAAAACAACAGACGGAGGTACTACATGGCTGGATATTGGAAAAGACCTTGGATCACTGAATTATGGTGCCATTGCTATTGATCCTTTTAATCCTGAAGTAATCTATGCCGGCTCAGGAGAAGCACTATATGGCCTGTCACCAGATATATACAGTGGAAGGGGATTATTTAAATCAACGGATGGAGGAAATAGCTGGGAAGTAATCACCGATGGTTTTGGTGAATTCACCCATTTTGCCGACCTGGTAATCAGCCCTCATGATCCTAATGTGTTGCTTGCAGCACTTACTGCCAGCAGCTATAGCCTGGGCTATAACCTTCCCAATGAAGGAATATGGAAAAGCACGGATGCAGGCCAGACCTGGGTAAAAACACTCGATCAAACCTTTGCCTGCGATGTGATGTTTCATCCTGAGGACCCATATGTGGTTTATGCCACCATCGGGGGCCAGCACGAGGGCTCAGGGTTCTATATCTCGAACGACCTGGGTGAGACCTGGATGATAAAAAATACTGGCATCCCCAGGGTACTTTGTGACCCGGCAGATGAAAACACCATGTATATTGTCCGCAATGGGTTTTCAGAAGGAAATAAGATTTATAAAACAACCGATCTTGGCGAATCATGGGTCAATATCTCCGGTGATTTACCTGACATTCCGTGTCTTACCCTGTTTGTCAATCCTTATCATCCAAATCAAATATTTGTCGGTACCGACCTGGGTGTTTACATCTCTGACGACTGGGGAGAAACCTATTATTTTGGTGGAGGCGATATGCCCATCGTTCCTGTACAGGACTTTGAATATGTATACATAGGAGGAAAGGGATATCTGAGACTGGCAACTTACGGCAGATCGATATATGAGACAGTATTTCTATGGGAGGAAATTGAAGAATACTACAAGAAGCAGGGAATTACCATTAAAAACCATCCAAATCCATTTTATGTTTCAGCAAATATAGAGTACATATTGCCAGAGGCTTCCAATATCCGTATCAGTATCCACGATAACCTGGGCAAGGAAGTAAAGGTACTGGTAAATGAAACCAGACCGGCAGGATATCACAAAGTGACATGGGATGGGAGTGATCTGACACCAGGGATTTATTTCTGTGTATTTATGAGTGAATCTGGCAAGCAAACAACAAAAATCATTAAACTATAAGCAGTTATGAGTTGGGGGTTTGAGGCTTCCAGATAACACAGCTCCAAACTCCGGACTTTAAACTTCGAACAGACAATTTTATACTACGCAGTTATTGCACTTGTATGTAAGAAAGATTTATTACATTGTTGGCATTTATTAACCAGCAGCATTAATGCATTAATTTTTCTGCTCATAAAACTATCACTTATGAAACCAACATTTAGTTACCTGTTATACTATTCACTCCAAACCACTACGAAAAGATCAAAAAACAAGCTTTCTTCTAAAATACTCTTGAAGTTTGTAACATTGCTTTTCTTTTCAATAATCGTCTTAAGCGGAACATCACAGGAGTGGCTGCAGCTTGGGGATCAAATTATCGGAACTAATACAGGTGATTATCTTGGTTATCATGTGGCCATGAGTTCTGATGGTTACACTGTTGCTGCAGGAGCATACGGGCATGATACAGAATTTGAGGATGCAGGTGCAGCAAGGGTATTCACATGGAATGGATCAAACTGGTTTCAGAAAGGCAATGACTTTCTCGGTTCCGCAATTGATGATGAACTGGGGTATTCAGTAGCCCTGAGTGATGACGGCAATATTGTAGCAATTGGAGCCACAGAAGATGATGACAGTGAATTAAAGACCGGATATGCACAAATCTATACCTGGAGCGGTAATACCTGGGAACAGATGGGTGAAACCCTGACAGGAGATAATGCTTACGACAGGTTCGGAACAAATATCTGCCTCAGTTCAGATGGAAGTATTGTTGCAGTAGCTTCACGAAACGGGCCCAATGGTGAAGAATCCGGCAGTATCACGATTTATGAATGGACAGGCTCCTCATGGATCCAGAAAGGCAGTAAGATCAACGGCGATGATATTAATTACTACTTTGGTAATTCAATGAGCCTGAGTGCAGACGGAAACATCATAGCAGCAGGCAGTGTCTGGGGTGGTCCATTCGAATCGGGTATGGCGAGGATCTTACAATGGAATGGTTCGGAATGGATCCAGAAAGGATCTGATCTGTTTGGTGAAGTGCACGGAGATATGTTTGGTAAATCTGTCAGTTTAAGTGACGACGGTAACACCATAGCTGTGGGTGCAAGAAATTATGATGAAACCGCTTTAGAACAGGGACAGGTAAAAGTTTACTCCTGGAGTGGAACCGATTGGGATCAATTAGGTAACAGTGTAGTTGGTCTGGAAGAATATGGATACCTTGGATGGTCAGTATGCTTATCCGCAGATGGTGAATCCTTTATAACCGGAGCTCCCGGGGTTCAGGGTCAACCCACCAATAAAGGCCTTGCCAAAATATTCGGTTGGGATGGTTCATCATGGGAGCAGATGGGATCGGATATTGTAGGGACGGCAGAAAACAATCGTTCCGGCTGGTCTGTTGCAATGAATTCAGATGGAGGCATGGTACTGATAGGTTGCCCATGGTTTGCAGGATCAAGCTGGGGTGAAGGACAGTTACGGATTTTTACTTATGGATATGTTGATATTATAGAACATGATTTCGGTTCTTCCTTTCAAATTTATCCAAACCCGGCGACTGATTATGTGAATATTGACCTTGATGGAGTTTATCATGATGTAAACATTACGATCACAAATCTCAGTGGTCAGCTTATCTCCTCTTTTTCATATGAACTAATTGATGTGATACGTATTGATCTGGAAGTACCGGATGGAGTTTACTTAATTGATGTTAAGACAAAAGCAGGTAAACGGGCATTGTTGAAAACGATAAAGGGCAGGTAGCTATCAATAATTCGTTGAATCTTCAGATATGATAAGAATAATTTTGCATTTTAGGAAGTATATTTGTTTCTGGCCAAACTTTCATTCGAACTGAAAATATGCCCAAACATGGATATCGAATGTTTCTTCACTAAAGAATTCCTAGAAGCTTTTCAGGAATACACTTAATCCCTCATTGTTTCTTATAAATGACCTTATTTACAGATTCTAATTAAGGTTAAGATAAAGGTAATATTTTGAACCGTAATACTATTTGATAATATCTCTTGCATATAGTATTACTATTCGTTATATTTGTAAATAAAATGTTATGATCTTCCGCAAAGCATATCAATTATTCGTTGATACTCTTGAAGTTAAACAAATCATTGCGATTACAGGATTAAGACGCGTTGGCAAAACTACAGCAGTTAAGTATCTGTTATCAAGGATTAAAAGCAACAACAAACTTTACCTGGACCTGGAAAGGATTGAATTCAGGAGAATCTTTCAAATCGAGAACTATGGTGAAATTATCAAGGCATTGGAAATTGAAGGATTGGATTTTAAAAAGAAGGCCTGGTTAGCACTCGATGAAATTCAGTTGGTACCGAATATCACAAGTGTTTTGAAATACATCTATGACACTTATGATCTAAAGATTATAGTCACAGGCTCAAGTTCTTTTTATATGAAAGGTACATTTAGCGAAAGCCTGGCCGGAAGAAAACGATTGTTTGAACTGTGGCCATTGGGATTTGATGATTTTTTAAGTTTTAAAAATGAAAGATTAGTTTTTCCGGAGGAGGGATTTACATCAACCAATCCACATTTCATTCAAAAATATCGTAGTTTGTACGAAGAGTTTGTCAACTTTGGGGGATTACCAGAGGTTGCCTTAACTGATAAGACAGAAAACAAAAGAGCATTGCTTTCCGATATTTACAATTCTTATATAAACCTGGATATTAAATTCCTTGCCGATTTCAAGAAGGCAGATGAATTAGCTAAACTTATTTCTTTATTGTCATCAAGAGTTGGCAGCCGGATGGATTATTCAAAGCTCTCTGTTATCAGTGGAATAAATCGCATAAAAATTAAAGAATATCTTCAGTTTCTTGAAAGTACATTTTTTATAAAGTTGATTAAACCATTTGTAAAAAACCGTGACAGGGAAATTGCCCTTCAGCATAAGTTGTATTTCAGTGATAATGGATTGCTAGGTTTAATCGGAACTGTCAGTAGTGGAGCTTTATTTGAAAATGCCATTGCAAATCAACTTTACATGAAAGGGGATTTAAGGTTTTATTTAAAAAGAACTGGTCAGGAGATAGATTTTATACTGAATCAGAATATGGCTTTTGAGGTCAAAGAAACACCAACTCCACAGGATTTGAAAGTTTTGAAGAACAGGTCTGAAAATTTGGGGGTGCAAAACTTTGTATTAGTTGGAAGGGAATTACCTTTAGCAGGATTTAATGAATTTGTCTGGGGAGGTGCAATATCTTCCAATCTTTGTAACTTCACAAAAAATTAATCGCAAAGGATAAAAAGCTCGATCAAAGGGCAAGAAGATTTTCACAACAGAGGCAATGAATACTTTTTTTGAAAGCCGAATATCGATTAACGACTGTCCTGATTAGGTCGGGGATATGAGATATACGAATTATTTCAGATCGCACATCAATTAAGAATCGTATATCGTTAATCCCACAGAATAACATCACTGACGAAGTTTTTCATCTCCTTCATCTGCGGCTTTGCCTTCCTTCTTCCCCAGCTCAGGATTACAAGAACCAGCAGTACTATTAAGGAGGATCCTCCGATCACAAGTAAGGATATCAATGGGGGCAGGCCAAGCTGGATCTGGGAGAAAACAAACATCAGGGCAAAAAAGATGATAACGATAGCTGCAATGATCACAAACATGGCCAGTGTGAATGTACCCGGGTTCGGACCGGCTATCTCTTTGACAATAGAACCTTCCGGTTTCAATTCTATGCGCAATGTCAGTTCGGGTGACCACCATTTATTGGCTCCGGGTGGTACCTTAAGAAAGACCGTGTTACCCACGATACGCATTTCTATTGAGTCTGTATAATTATTTTTCCTGGTGGTGAACCGTTTTATGATATCATCGGGGATTTTAGGATGAAATGAACTTTCTTCCATCCGAATACCCAGCTTGCTGAAAATATTCATTGTTTTCGAGTTTATACAACAACAATTAAAGAATTATTCCTTGCTGTTCTTTAACATTAATAGTAGACCATAAAAATAATCATTTTTATTTATTTACATATATACATATTAGTGTTGCACGCATAACAAACCTGGAATAGTATAAAAGGCATAGGCGGATACCAGCTATCTGCTTATGCTGAATTATTGCTGGGTATAAAAAACTAATGGTGGAATGCTATCATCAGTAATTATGAAATTACATGCTGCCTATTCTTCAAAGTCTTTTGAAAGTATAACTAATTAAATTCTACACGGTAAGATGAACGAAGGTGGAATCAAAAAATCAAATCTGAAACCGGTGTTCCCCGACTTTATTGGGACAGGCGTTAATTGGCCCTTCGTTCCTCAGGGCTGGTAACCCATATTTACCTGAAAGAAAACTCCCCCGGAATGATCCCCACCCTCATGGTATCAGCAACTACGCCATCAGGCCTGAAGTGATAAACCAATCCGGGTTGTACCATATCAATGGCATCGGAAACATAAATCTCTGAATTTACAGGATCAACACCGAGACCATAAAAACCTCCCGGCTGCCCTGAAGGATAGGGGCTCTCTATAAATAGTTCAGGCTCACTGCCCGATTGAACCGCATACCTGTAAACATGTGTATTAATAAAATAAAGGGTATCACCGGTTCCATTTATTTTTACCTCCCTGGGGCTGTCACCCAGCTCAAACCTGATTGTCTTTTCCACTTGCCTGGTTTCCGCATCAATCCTGATTAATCCCGGTGCATCATAGCCTATGGGATTACCTTCAAAACCTCCATCGGTGAGTACCCATATCTTTCCGTTTTTATCCATAACCAGCGATACGGGCTGTATCAGTACTTCGATAGAATCGACCACCATATCGGTTTCCGTATCAATAACAAGTATCTTATTGTCGAAACTCCAGCAGTTGGTAAAAACAAACTTTCCGTATTGGACCATCTGTTCAGCATTATGTTGTGGAAACTGTGAGTTGTGGTTGTTGATATCGATCAAGCCAGTTATCCCTTTTGATTGCGTATTGATAATGGTAATATGCTTTGCATACAGATCGGTTACATAGGCTTTCGTACCATCAATAAAATGAATATAACGTGGCGAGGTAAAGCCGGTGATCTTACCAACATATTCAAACGTGTTGACATTCATGATATAGATCTTCCCGCTGTTGTTTACCACGATATATCCCAGGCTGTCCCTGATCTGCATCGATTGGGCAACATCGCCCAGGGGAAGGGCATTGGTATTGAAAAAGACATCATTGAAGATCTCCCCTGTCTCGGCCTCATAGTATGACAGGGATGCATTGCCGTACATGAAGTTCCCCTCGTTCACGATAAAAACACCTTCTGTTCCCTGTATTCCCGATGGTTTGTTCACCTTCCACAATTCATCATCTTTCATGCATGATGAGAGCATGAAGGCAACAAGGATCAATATGGTCAGGAGTTTGATCTTCATCAGTAACTATATATTGATCATGAACAATACCATGAAGTTCCTTCCCGGCATAGGCCTGTAAAGAACGGAGTGATAAGTTTCGTTAAACAGGTTATAGATCTTGAATTCTGCTGTCATGGTCGTTTTTTTCAGTTTCAGTTCCTTTCCCAGAACCAGGTCATTCATATAATAAGGGTACAACCAATCACGATCCGTTATATCATTACTTGAGGTGGTGAACCGCTCACTGTACGAATTATGCTGGTATGTCACATAAAAGCCCTTATAGGATAAATTTACCATCAGGTTGCCGGAGTGCAGGGGAATATATGGCAACTGTTTCCCGGTTGATTCATCACCCCATACAATCGGATCGCCCCTGTTGACAGAACTCGTATAAGCATAATTCCCGGCGATATGATACTCCAGCTTTCCAAAGGAACCATTCAAACCAATTACAAGCTCCACCCCTTTCGAAACAACACGCTGAATGTTATGTGGCTCCCAGTATCCTTTATGACTCGGGATCCAGATGATCCAGTTATCGATATCAGAATAAAACCAGCTTAGTTCAGCTTTGAAGATATGATCGTAAATTGCTTCTCTGTATGCAAGTCCCATTTCATAACTGAATCCCTCTTCCACTTTAAGGTCAGGATTACCTCCGGGTTGCCAGTAAAGGTCATTCAGCGTAGGATGATGATAATTACGTGCAATATTTCCCCTTAGGATCAGATCCTCTTCACGTAGAATCTTAATATCAAAACCAAAATAGGGAATCGGCGGGGTATAATTGAAATCTACCCATTGCTGTCTCAGCATCAGGTTCAGGTTGATACGTCCCAGGAAATTCTTCCTGGCCGATAACAACCATGAGATATCAGAACGGTCCTTATGATAACCAGTCTTCCTGACAGTATCCCTTGTTACAACATCATGATAGTTGAGGTCAATTTTATTTTCTATGGAAAAACCATTCGTAAAACTGTAGGTATAGGAGATCGTATTGATGGAGCTTTGCTCCCTGCTGTCGGAATAGATGACCGGAGCTTTTCCGGATCCGGGTATATTGTTCTCCAGTGTATATTCAAGTTTCCTGTTGATGTAGCCTGTCAGTATCAGTAGTCGGTCAGATTTACCTGTATGCTTCCAGTCAAGAACAATTTTGTGGTCATTATCATTTTGTCTGTTCAGGTTGGCATTTTCAGGCCCTTCATAGCTTGTCGCACGGGGAATGGTTCTTTTTGCTTTCTGCCACCACCACTTTGCCGAAAATATATTCTTCAGATCGTGTTTGTAATAAACTTCCTGCAAAATGCCATACAAAGTGTAATCAGCATTACGATTGGTATCAACAGGGTTGATAATTTCACCTGTTTCCGGATCAATATTCCCTATACCCCTGTTGATGAAAGTATATCCGTTTTGAGAATAATTATGGTAGATCCTGGTCTTAGATTGGATCTTATCATTCCCGATACCAAATTTCAAAAACTCTTCAAATGTACGGTAGCTTCCAATCCCCTGCATATATTTAAGGTTGAAAGCATTGTCCCAGTCAACATTGTTATTGATATTGATTGAGCCGCCCAGTCCCCCACCCTGATCAGCTATAGAAGCAGCACCGTGTTTCAGGTTCATTTCATCTATCAGATATACAGGTATCAGGGAGAAATCAACCATACCGGCCATGGGGCTGTTGATATACATCCCATTCCAGTTTACCTGCGTATGCGATGCTGCTGTTCCCCGGAAGGATGCCGAAGCCAGTGCGCCACGGCCATGATTCTTGATAAATACAGGGGTGTTTTCTGAGAGCAATTCAGACAGGGAGGCATTGATCTTCTCCATCAATATCAGGGTGTCCACCCTCGTGGTCTTCATCCCTGCATCTTCTGGATTAAGGCTTTGCCTGGCTTTAACCTCAACCATCTTTAAATTGATGATTGAGTCAGGAAGAGCCTGGGTATAGCCGTTTATGGAAACTAACAAGATAACAACCGATATATGAAATCTTGAAAGCATTTAGCGCTTGATGAATTTGGATATCTGATAACCTGGTTCATTCCCTGTAATAGTAATATATAAACCGGCGGGCATTCCTGTTAGTCGTATCTTATCCCCTTCCTGATATTCTTTAATTGACATGATAAGTTCGCCTGCAATATTGAAAATTCTTACCGGGGATTTCTGCACCGTTATTAACTGTATCCATTCATCAGCCGGATTTGGATAAACCAGGTCAACTGATTTATTCCTGTATTCTTTAACAGAAGCTGACAGATTAATTGTTGTATTTACAGTTGAAGTAATATCGGGATTATCAGCAAGTGAAGCTGTCAATTCAAGTTCACCTGTTTCGGTTACAGTCAACAGGTTATTTTCATCAACCTGTGCACCGGGCATTGTTGTCGACCAGTTTATTAACCATTGAGGTTCTGGCCTGCCTTTGTGAAATACATAAACCTCAAGCTGGTAGTAATTCGTGGTGATGATCTTCGGAAGATCTTTAATAACGATCATATCAAGAACACCGCTAATAGTATTATCCGGCGCAACATCAACCGCGCCTGTAATCTCGGTAGAGCCTTCACCGAGCCAGCCTGCATCGGCAAGCACAGCTGTTTGAACTTTAATAAAATCAACCTCTTCCAGGCTTACATAATTACCTTCCGTATCAACCGCCCAGTCAATATCGAACGCATCCCCGCCAGCGTTTTCCTTTTCCAGGGTATAAGGATTATCTGGTACTGTATAGGGAGCAAGCCCTCTGCTTCTGTTGTCAGCATAACCAAATTCCCTGGCCGGCAGCCTGACAAAAACGGGATTACTGGTGTCAACAGCCAATTCAATAAAAGATCCTGAAAGCATATATTGATTCGAAGGGATCAATGGAAATGAATCATTATTAGGATAATATGGTTGAGTGTGGTGCGGATTTGCGAAAATAAAACCTTCAATTCCTGAATTATCACTCCAGGGAATATCTGAGGCCACAGTATCACCCGGATTGGTATAGGTAACCGTATAATCCTTTCTCGATGTGGAGAAATAGTAATCGCTACCTGACAGTTCGAACCACGTATCATCGGCTATACCGTTCTGGTTCTCATCTTGCATCACATAAACGATACCGGGTTCTGCCAAATCGGTCATTGGATTACCGAATATGGTGAAATCTACGCCAAAAGGATTATCGGGATGGTTTTTAACGGGATTGTCAAATTTAAATACAACATAACCACCGAATGCCCCCAGGCTTAATGAACCGTTTACGCTGCCTTTAATGGTGGTTGTTGAATAGGGATTACCCCATGGTGCCGCGTTGATATGCTGGCCGGGTGCCGGGCAATACTCGAGAACTTCTGAAATATACTGAGCGCTGCAACTTACCCAGCCCATCCAGGCGATTATTAGTACAAATATTTTTCTCATAATATATTCGTCTTTATTTATGCATTCGTGGCATCTTTATATTAGCCATTGATGCAAGGATAATATCAATTCTTATAATTCCTCGGCTCCGGTCTCGGAATGACTTTTGATGTTGTTTAACCAGGATCCCGATCCCGCTCGATCAATGCTGGCATCGGGCAGAAGGTCGAGCGGAGTCGAGATCTGCCAATTTCCCTGAACAATTGTCATCCCGAAGTGAAGTCGAGGAACACTACAATAAAAATCTCTATCCATCTGTGAAATCTTTGGCTATTATTTCTTTAAAATCTTACTACCACTTAGCTTGCCATTTTGTATGACCTGGACAATATATATTCCAAACGGATGATCACTGATATCAATCTCCTCCCCTGCTTTATAATCATTTTCAGCATAAACCTGGTTCCCTCCTGCTCCGAAAATTCTGATGCTGGCATTACCACCATTTTCAATCTGAATCCTGAATCTCCCATTAGATGGATTGGGATACATTGAACATTCTGGCTGTTCTGATTGCTGCAATTCATCAACACCGACCCCGAAAGGAACAACTAATAAATTATCCACACAAAAATATGCCGGTGTATTCATTCCATAAATTCCGACATCCGTTGAACTCAGATCAAGCTTCAGGCTATCAACATCCCCAAGCGTGCTTAATTCAACCCATTCCCAGGTTTTTACAATGTAATCATCCCCATTGTTTGCAAAACGATAATCGGCCAGGTAAAACTCAACCGTATCGGTTTCAATTCCATTCAGGTATCCCCATATCGAAAGTTTATACCAATCGGGATCATCACCCGTTTCACCCCCGAACTTTTTTGAAAAAGAATCCCCATATTCCATCGATAATGCAGTATATGTTGAATTGGTAGCATAAAATCCCATTACTTTATGAGCAACTGAATCATCAATATATATGCTTATAGGTATGGTTTCGCTGCTCATCCAGTCAGCAGGTACATACCCCACTCCATAATTTGATCCGCCTGAAATTAGGGTATCATAACCTGAGGCAGTAATGGCGCTGTATTGATTCATGAAGCCCTGTGTTGTATCATCTGCCATATTGGAATATCCCCATCCGGTCCAGCTTCCCCATTCCGGATCATAGTCATTCAGGAAATATAAGCTGCCGGAAGTAAATCCTCCTGATTCATCCGAACCGTTCCAGTAACTTCCGGGGGCAAGCACCAGGTTTTCGAAGTTAGCTGTATCATATCCTGTTGAGAAGAATCGAATATTATCCTGGGCATGTAGCCCCATAACGGTCATCAATAATACTACAATCAAACTGTAAAATATTTTCATAAAATAGAGGTTAAATGATAAATAAATTCCCCTTAACACGCAAATCTCAAAACGAAGCTGATGGAAAACTTTTTTCATCGTTGCTGCTTTTTACTTTGTGTTTTGATCTTGCAGCTAACGATTCCCGGGTAGGGCAGGTTGTATCGTATGACCAGCCTCCTGTTCGCCGCAGGCTGCAAAATCATAATTACTGGCAGGTTTTCTGACTTATCCCAACTTTTGAAACCTTCCCATCCGCCAGCTGGCGGGCAGTGGTTAAAACACAAAAGCCGCTTAGACCAATCTCCAGGTCGGGAATTACAGCAGCGGGAACTGTTGCCGAATTACACGGCATTCCCTTTTATTCCCTGTCTGTTATATAAATAAACAACAGCGCGGGAAACCAGTAAGTAACAAAAGTAGGGAAATAATTGTAGGGACCGGAATTATTTTTTAAAACTTTATTCACATTTCATATTCTTAAGTTCACCTTGCTAACACTTAAGCCCACAACCTTTACATTGCCAGTGGAACATTCCTGCCATAGTTTTGTCTCATCAACAATGAATAAAATGAAGAAATTAATAATCTTAAATTTTAAAAAAATGAATACTTTAGTAATTCAATTCACAGTAATCTTTGTACTCCTGGCCACAGGATTGATAGCAAACAACGGATCTTCAACAACAGGTGATGAACCTAACAGCAATGTTCGTATGAACATTAAAAATGACAAACAGGTTGAACTTCGTCTTGAAGGTCTTCCTGTTGAAAACGTGACAATTGAGATATTTAATAATCAGGGTAACCAGCTGGATACTGAAAATATTATCTGCAACAGGAAAAACAGGGTATGCCACGATATTGAAGGAATGGATGAAGGATTATACACCTATCTTGTTAAAGAAAATAACAAAGTTGTATATGCAGCAAAAATCTTTAAAAGTGATGATGGTTCAGTTGAAATCAGGTCAGAAGATGCAGGCGCCAATGCTTCCATATCTCAAACTGACGACGATCATGTTCTTGTACGTCTGGTAAAAAATGCTAATGCAAAAACCAAAATCAAGGTATGGGATGAAAAGGGTCATTACCTGCACATCAAAACAATAAAGAAAGGGACAATACTCAATCTTACCCACGATATTTCAGAATTTCCCGGGGGTGAATATATGTTTGGTGTTTTCCATGATGATGAATTGATAGCGTTGAGGAAAGTCGCCAGATAGATGTTAACCTAATGTGTAAAATGGTCTTCAAAAGTTATTTGAAGGCCATTTTTTTACTTTATCCTGAATATTAGTACAGAAAAAAGTAATTTTAACCACAAAGGCGCACAAAGGTATTCACAAAGTATCACTAAGGTTTATTATATTGATCGATAAAGAAAAGATTTTTAAGAAAGTTTTAGATTGTTCTTTTCAGGTTCATTCAGCTCTGGGTCCTGGTTTGCTTGAGACTGCTTATGAGCATTGTTTGTATTATGAATTAATACAGCAAGGTTTACATGTTGAGAAACAAAAGCCTCTACCCCTGGTCTATAAAGAGGTAAAACTCAATGCAGGATACAGGATAGATATATTTGTAGAGAACAAAATAATTGTTGAAGTCAAATCTATTGAAGCTTTTACAGACATTCATCTGGCGCAGATCTTAACTTATTTGAAACTATCTGGCTGTAAACTTGGTTTGCTAGTTAATTTTAATGTTAGACATTTGAAGGATGGTATTAAACGAGTAATTCTATAATCCTTTGTGTGCCTTTGTGGTTTACTTTGTGCGCCTTTGTGGTAAAATGAGACTAAGCTTAACAATTTATAATATGCTATTGAATAAGAAATAATGTTTGAGTATTTATATCACCGGAAAGTTTTGTGGATTATATTAATAATTCTGCTGGGTTGTTTTTTCCAGTTCTCACTGGATGTGATCTTTAGTCTGATTTATAAAACACAGGGCTTATTCACACACTGGATCAACTACGTGATCTCAATCGGGATTACAATCATTATTGTGTATGGGCTGGTATTTATGACAGAATGGATTAACCGCAGGTATTCATGGGAAAAGTCTCCGGGTAACCGCCTTTATGTCCAGATTATCATGATCACCCTTTTTGTGGTGATCATGGTGACAGCATTAAGGCATTTGCTAAAGATCACTTTCTTCCCGGATCAGTTTGTCCGTTTGCTTGATGAAACCATCATTGCCGTATTCTTTGTCATCATGGCCCTCCTTCTTGTTCTTATTGATATAGGAGTGAACCTTTTGAATAAATGGCGGTTTTCACTTGCAGAGATCGAAAGGTTTAAAAAGGAAAACCTTGAAACCCAGTTTGAAATGCTCAGGGTACAGGTTAATCCTCATTTCCTGTTTAACAGTTTGAATACATTGTCATCATTGATTTACCAGGATCAGGATATGGCTTCCCATTTTGTCAGGGAATTATCGTCAGTTTACAGATACATTCTCGAAAAACGAAAAGCGGATATCGTTAGCTTAAAAGAAGAAGTTGAGTTCACCGACTCATACAGGTATTTACTGGGACTTCGGTTCGATAAGAAGCTCATCTTCAATATCAATATTGATGAGCAATTGCTCGATAAAAAGGTCATACCCCTGACCTTACAAATCCTGATTGAGAATGCTGTAAAACATAATATTATTTCAGCTAAAAAACCACTGGAAATTAAAATTCATTCACAGGAGGATAATACGTTAAAGATAAGCAATAACCTGCAAAAGAAAGATAGTGACACCTATTCATCTGGAATAGGGCTTAGCAATATCAGCAGCAGGTTACAGATTTTAACTGACAGAAAGTTACAGGTTAACGAATCAAACAATGAATTCTGCGTTACCGTACCACTACTTGAACAGCATGAGATGAATAGAATTAAGGCAGGATTGACGACTAAAAATAAGTGAAATGAATGTACTGATCATTGAAGACGAACCTTTTGCGCAGCAGGAACTGAAAAGATTACTTAACAATCTTGGCAAGCCACTGGAGATACTCGATATGATTGATTCTGTTGAGGATGCAACAGCATGGCTGAATGAAAATGACGCTCCTGATTTGATCTTTATGGATATTCAGCTGGCTGATGGAATCAGTTTTGAGATACTGAAAAAGGTTGATGTCCAGGCTCCGGTTATTTTTACCACGGCCTACGATCAGTATGCCATAGAGGCATTTAAGCTTAACAGCATCGATTACCTGCTTAAGCCGATCAAACAGGAGAACCTGGCAAAGGCGATAAAAAAACTTGATGCCTTCAGGAAACAATTTAGTATAAATGACGGGAAAGAAATGATGCTGGACAAACAACAGATCGAAAGTGTAATAAACCTGCTGAAGAAAGAATACAAATCAAGGTTTATTGCCAGGATCGGTGACCAGATCAGGCACATATCAGTGGAGGATATTGCCTATTTCTATGCCGAAGACAATGTGGTATTCGTTGTAACCGGTGATAATGACCGTTTTATCATCGAATACTCCATTGAAGAGATCAGCCAGATGGTTGACCCGAAAAATTTCTTCAGGTTGAACAGGGCATTTGTGGCACATATCGGTGCCATCAGTAAAGTGTATAAATACCTGAACAGCAGGTTAAAGATTGAATTGTCGCCGGTATGTGATAAAGAGGTGCTGATCAGCCGGGTCAAGGTCGGGGAGTTTATGGAGTGGATGGATAAATAAGGATTAGCCCTTCGACTGCGCTCAGGATGACATCTTTGCGAATTTTTCGAGTCGAGAAAACAAAATAAGAAAGTTATAGCTGTCACCCTGAGCGAAGCCGAAGGGTGATAATGGAAAGATAAGGAAAGTGAGAAATGAAAAATAATAGAATAGCAGATATCAAGGTAATATTTGTCCTTATGGCAGTAGTGTTTACAGCCTGCCACCGCCCTGTGGTTGTTGTGGAGGATATCCCCTCAAATACACCACCCGGTTCAATGATTTTTATCACCGGTGAATTTAACCGCTGGGATCCGGGCGATCAGCAGTTTATGCTGAAAATGGATAGTGACAGCAATTATCTTATTGACTTGCCGAACGGTTTCGGAATGTTGAATTTTAAGCTAACCCGTGGTGATTGGACAACCGTAGAAACAGATCCCTGCGGGTATGAGATTCCAAACCGGCAATTAATATATGGTGATGATGACACGGTGTATATTCAGATCGAAAGCTGGCAAGACCTTGAAGCCATCAATTGTCCTGAGGTTACTATTGTTATTGATAACCTGCCTGAGGGAACCCCTGAGGGTGAACCCATTGCCATTGCCGGAGATTTCAACGAGTGGACTCCTGATAGTACATCTTACATGACCCTTGATACAGCCAGCGGGAAATATGTATTTACCATGCCCCGGTTGAATGATGGAAGGTCGGCTGAGTACATTATTACCCGTGGTGACCTTCGTAAAGCCGAAGCCAATAAATATGGTAAAATGCTTGAAAAACGTGAGATTCGGTTTGGATTGAAGGATACCATTTATATTGATGTTGAAAACTGGGAAGACATGGCCCCGGTAAGGCCTGATAAGCTGATTGTTATCCTGGGGAATATCCCTGAAGAGCATCAGGGTGATAAATATTTCATTACCGGTAATTTTAATGGCTGGTATCCACGGGATTACAATTACCGGTTCAATAAAAATGATGAGGGAAAATATGAGGTAGTAATACCACGCATAATCGACGAATTACAGTTTAAAATTACACGGGGTGACTGGTCAACAGAGGAGGTTGATGTATTTGGTTATAAAAAGAATAATTATGAGTTTAGTTTTGGAACCGCCGATACAATCTTTCTGGAGATATTGGGCTGGCTTGACAGAACTGAAGTAAAACAACCTGAATACACATTTATTATCGACCAGCTACCCAAGGGTACCCCGGAGAATGCAAGGATCTATATGGCATCATCGGTGAATGGCTGGAATCCCAACAGTGCAAAATTCAGGTTTAAAAAGAATAATGAAGGCACATATTACCTCACCCTGAAAGATGCCTGGAGATTCCTGGAATATAAGCTTACCTTGGGTAGGTGGAAAAAGCAAGAACTGGATAAATACGGTCAACCCATACCAAACAGAAGGTTTGAATATGAAGGACAGGATACCATCAGGCTAAATATAGTTAACTGGATGGGCATTCCCGCTTTTAACCAGGACAGGATTGTGATCGTAATCGACAGCCTTCCCTTTTATACTCCGTTTGACCAGGATATCTATATTGCAGGAAGTTTTAATGACTGGAACCCGGGTGATCCTGAATATATCCTTGACAGAAACTCAAATGGACTATATTTCATCAGTATCCCCAGGAGGACCGATGAAATCCAATTTAAATTTACGCTCGGCTCATGGGATTATGAGGAACAAAACGCCTTTAACCATAACATCGGCAACAGGGTTTACCAGTATGGTTATGTGGATACGCTTAGGCTAAAAGTTGAAAACTGGAAAGGGTTATAGAACGCTGATTATCATGATCATCATGATTAATTATGATTCTCCTCCGTGTAACTTCGTGGTTCTCCGTGTAGCTCCGTGAAATAGATACCAATATGTTTCACAGGGTTACACGAAGTAAAAAAGAGGTACACGAAGGATTGAAGTATATCATCAGTATCATTATCATATTTTTCCTATGGGCAATTAATAGAAAATATCAGTAGTGTCCGACTAAAATAATATAAAAAAGGGTACTTCCCGGAGGTTTCC
>CAYXUU010000042.1:0-50379 GCA_964468645.1 uncultured Bacteroidales bacterium | reverse complement strand
GAAGAAAAAGTTGAAACATTGGGTTTGTCAACTTAATTTATGAACGCACTACTAGATATGACGCACAGTTCAGTATTCCTGAACGACGAACAAAAAAATAATTTTGCACCCGGTTATAATTCCAATCTTGTTTTACTGCCCGAATTTACAGCACAGGATATATACCAGGGAGCAGGTTTCATCAAAGCATCACTCAATGACATGTTCATCTACCTGGAAGCCAACATGGGCCTCAGAGAAACCGCTTTATATGATGCTATGCTCATGGCACATCAGCCAACAGCTCATGAGTGTTTCCTTGGGCTGCAGGGCATGGCATGGTACACGCTTGATCTGGAAGACGGCCAGGTAATCACCTATACCGGAGGTAATACCATCGGGCAGGCAAGTTTGATGGCTTTTAATAAATCAACACTCACCGGGATGATACTCCTTATGAATAACGATAGTGATTACAATATCTGGCTGGGATATGAGATCATGAAAGCTATTGAGAAGTATTAGGAAATAGAAGATAGAAGATAGAAATTAGATATGGCTGATTCAATTTATTAGCTATTTATCCACGATACTACTAAGCTATATCCCTTAATTTGAAAGATATTCATCATCCCGGTATCCCGGGAGGTCTTTATACCAGTCTTCAAAGACATCACCGCCCGATTCGGCCCAGTCACCAAATTTCAGATAGCCTTTAGTTATCTGTTGTTTTTCGAGGGGATAGTCGAACTCATACACAATATCGATTGCCCAGGGCAGGTTTATGTCGGTTTTATAGTAACGTCCCTCAGCGGGTATGCTGTTATCCTCAAAGGTGCCAAAAATATTTTGATCAGCAAGATTGGTCGGTGGCATATCAGGCAGGTGAATTTCATAGCCTCTTTCACCATTTTTAATAAGGAAGGGATTATATGGCATGCTTCCAAGTTCAGAGGTACCAACCGGCGTGGTAAAATTAACAACAAGGTTAAGCGTTTCATTTAAGTGTTTGTCGGCATTGTCGAAAAGTATTACAACAGCTTTCGACTGGCCAGCTTCAACACCATTTCCATCAAGGGTGATGTATCCTTCGGTCAGGCTATATCCGGTCACACTTTCAATAGCTGCCGGATTGGCATTTAGTTCGATGCCAAAACCATTGTCAAGGGTTGCCCCGATATGATCGATATAAAATGTTCCTTCAATCCTGGCGACCAGGTTATCGCTATTGGTTATCTGGTTAATATTGTAGAAAAGTACCAGGTCATTGAAATCATAATCCCCAACACCAGGCCAGAGATCTTCAAAGGCAAGGGTAGCCCATGTACCCTCTTCAGATGAGAAATTATTAAAAGCAATATTCGGATTTTCGGGGTAATCATCCTGATCATCAGGTACACCATCACCGTCTGTATCTGTGCTTGTATTATATTCAGTCAATGAGGCAAAGTCGTTAACTCTGATGTTGGAAGAAATATTTTTATACGACCATGTTCCGGCATCCGTATCCAGTAGTACGACCTGACCACTGCTGTTGCTTTTAGACATCCAGAGCAGTCCCTCCTCATCAAAGGCAGCTGATGTTAATGGTGAGGGCATATCAGTAGGGCTTATTCTTGTGGCTTGAATAGTGTTGCCTGAAAATACTGTTGAATACGCACCTGATCTGGAAACAATAAACATCTCATCATCAGCATCAAATGCCTGGTCTCCCCATCCACTATTATGTAATCCATTTATCGTATAGGTTTGAAGATATTGTCCGGTATAGGGATCGATTTTGTACAATTTACCATTATCCCTTGAGATATATAATAATCCATCAGCCTGGTTGTAATCCATTCTGGGAAAGGAGGTTTGCAGATTACTGATAACCGTATAGGTTCCCTGATCAATATCATAGGTATAAAGTTGAAACGGGCTCTTCTGGTTTGCAAAGAACACCAGCCTGCTAACATCATCTACCGCACAAGCAATACTTTTGCATGGTAGTGTGCACAGGTCAGTGACATCTCCTGTTATAGCATCGATTTCATAAAATCCCTTCTGGTTGTTTACAGCGTAGATCTTGTTCGTTGTTTCCCGACTCGATTTAAAGCCCCTGCTGTAATTGTAATCAACAACATCAGCAATCGGTACATTCTCGCTTGAATAGCCACCTTTATTATTTCTGACGATATGGAAATATTTATGATAAGCAGGTACAATCAAAATAGCATTGATTTGTTTATTTACAGTTATGCCTCGCAGAACCTGAGAATTAAGATCGTCAACAACAACGATGGTATCTTCCGAAGTAATGATTACTTCATTCTCTCCATTTTCCAGTAATGAATATACTGTATAAATAATCCCTGATTCATGATCATTGATATTCAATGACACCATTCTGGAAGTTTGAAAATTAAACCCTGAAGGGATTTCCAGGTTGGTGATATTTGATTTATCAACAGGATCATCCGGATTATTATCCTGTTTGCAGGAATGAATTGACAATACAATAGGAATTGTCAGCAATAAATATATAAGACTAAGTTTTGATTTCATATCTTATAATTTTGATATAAAGATATCAATTAATATACCATCAGGCAAATATTTTATAAGCAACTCTGAGATAATAATTTAAATTAATCAAACGATTTGATCCTCTCCCATTCTGGGAATTTTAATGTTATGATAATAATTAAATACATTGGTGGTGTTTGGAAATCATCCAAACATTGAACTCACCTATCTTTCAAAGCATCAAGCGGATCAGGGACAGGATGAATATTACCACCCGCCAATTCATCGTCAAAGGTTTTTGGAATATCTCCGGATTGAGTTCTTTGTTTCCAAGTTTCAACTTCCTTACCACTATCTTTTCTAACCATCGTTATGCAACCATCAACCGGGCAAATCAGAGAACAAAGATTACAGCCTACACAATTTTCCTCAATAATTCTGGGTGTCTTATCCTCAGGATCATCGGAAAGGGCAATTGACTGATAGGCTCCATCTTCACAGGCTGTATAACATAACTGGCAGCCGGTACACTTATCTTTGTCTATTTCAGCAACTACCCTGTGTTTGAGATTCAAATCTTCCCAGTTAGTAATGTTAGGTAAGGCTTTGCCTGTTATTTCATTAATGGATTTAAAATCCTTTTCTATCATATATTTTTCCATACCATTAATCAATTTTTTTATGATCCCAAAACCATGATGCATGATAGCGGTACATATTTGTATTGATCCCGCACCAAGCAAAAAGAATTCAACAGCATCCCGCCAGGTTTCAATGCCGCCGATACCTGAGATGGGAATAGCAATATCATTATCCAGTGCACAGTTTTTTACCATATTTAATGCAATTGGTTTTATAGCCGGACCGGAGTATCCTCCATTGGTGCTCTTTTGCCCTACTACAGGGTATGGGATAAAATTATCAATATCAACCCCAACGATACTCTGTATGGTATTAATAAGGGCAATAGCATTTGCTCCGCCTCGCTTTGCGGCCCTGGCAGGTTCGGTAATATCGGTAATATTTGGAGTAAGCTTTACCAGGACCGGTACTTTTGCCACTTCCATAACCCAGCCTGTCAAAAGCTCGACAATTTTAGGATCCTGTCCAACGGCAGAACCAAGGCCACGTTCACACATACCATGAGGACATCCAAAATTTAATTCAATGCCATCAACACCTGCATTTTCAGAATCCTTAACAATTTGATGCCACTCCTCACGGGTTTCCACCATTAATGAACCAACCACTGCATGATCAGGAAAATATTTCTTAACTATTTCAATATCTTTTAAATTATCGGATAACCTGCGATCTGAAATTAGTTCGATATTATTTAAACCAACCAAACGTTTTCTATGATAACTCACACCGCCATATCTGCTTGAAACGTTAACAGTAGGTATGCCCATTGTTTTCCAGACTGCCCCACCCCATCCCCTGTCAAAGGCTTTCATTACCTGGTAAGCAGAATTTGAAGGCGGCCCGGAAGCAATCCAGAATGGGTTTGGCGCTTTTATCCCTGCAAAGTTTACTGAAAGATTTGCCATCTTGTTAATGTTTTAGGTGTGTATTACTTATTACGGCCTGTTTACTTTTGAATGTACAGGTACGTCAAACTTTGTATTCATACCGATAAATTCAATCTGATTGCTAATTTACGAATCTATGATCAATTTAGTAATGGAATATCATTTTTCAGGTTCTCCGTGCAAGAACCATATGGTTGATTGATTATATTACGATGATGCTGATAATGGAAATAAAATTCAGTTCTCATAACCAATCATAACTCATCATGTACATCCCGGAATCAGGGTCTAAAGGGGAGTAAACAATTACTATAAATGCCGTTTGGCCTTTAATCGCACGTTCTATTTTTTATAGTGTTTTTTACGTTTTATTTTCTTGTTTGTTTTCAAGCGCTGCCCGCCAAATAACATTTCATAGCCTATTGGGCGTTCGTACTTAAATTAAAAGAGAGTCATTTGTTCGTCCACATGCTCTCTTATCAATTCTCTAAACTCTTTCCAATGTTCAATTTTTAAGTCTTTGATGCTAATTTTGGCATTCTCAAAAACACAATTTTCAAAAGCTTTTTCAAAGTCAATTCGCATTAACGTATCTTTATTAATAGACCTTTTTGAATCTGTAAAAATGATTGATTTGAGGAATCTTTGTACTAAATCAGAGTTCAATAAATAATGAGCAATCGCTGCCATTCTTAGTTTGTCAAACCCAATGAAGTAGCAAGTATCGTCTAGCATTATTGGCTTAGAGTCATATGGGCTTACCAATGTAAAATGTGTTGATTTGTAAAGTCCTGAAATTGCAATTTTAAACTTCTTAAATGAGTAATCACCTACACCAAAAATCGAAAATTCAGGTTTGTTTTTATAAATAGAAGACTTACGCTTTTTAAAAACATCTTTATGTGCATTCAAATATCGGTAGGTTAAAGGAAATTTGTCTTTGATATAAGTTGTTTCCTGACCTATTTTAGATTGCGTTATAATTGTCAGTTTTCTAAATGTGTCGATCTTGTCTTCTTTTAGGTCGGAACTTTTTAATAAACCATATACTAAATTGTTTTCAAGATTTATTTCTTCACCTAAAGCATTAACAAAATGACCATTCCCTCGTTCTAGTTCCATAATTTTTGAACAGTCGTGTTTTATACCCGAACGCCAAATGAAAATAGATTTTCCATCTAAAATGCTTGATTTGTCATAATCTTCGACAGAATTCACAAATTTATTTTTATACCAACCAAAGGTTGTAATGTATTCTCGATTATAAAAATCAAATTCTTGACAAGTGAAATTAGGTTCTTTGTTTAAGTATGTTAGAAATAAGCAAGCATTTACAGAGACATTAAATTCTGTTTTAGAGTCAATGTTTAATTTTTCCAAATGACTTATTCTAAAACGATTTCTCTTTTGGTCTTGAATAAGGTTTTTAACTACAGAATTTTTGATTAAAAATGAAAATACTCCGTTATGATTCTCGAAACATTTTAACATTGTATATGAGATGTATTCTCCAATGTCGAAGTTTCCTTTTCCTGTGATTGCTTCTAACCCATTATGTTTTTTAAAGTTTGATTTTTTAGGTAAATTTTTTGAATCAATTGAACCAAGTTCTGAATTGGTAATCCAAGGCGGATTACCTATGATTAATGTTTTTAGGTGCTTAGTGGATTTTGCTAATTCTACATAATCAAACTCAAAAGCGTTTCCGTGTATTATATCAATCTCAGGAATTGAATAGTCATGATTCTCCAAGGAATATTTAAGAATTCCAAATTTCGTTTTCCAAAGGTAAGGTAGGTATATTTCTATACCAACAACTTTTTTTAGTGTTTCAGATTGTCCGAGAGAAGCAAGAATAAAGTTCCCTTTTCCGCAAGTTGGTTCTAAAACAAATTCAATATTTTCATATTTATTGAATGAATACTTTGCAACTTGAAAAGCTAAATTTTCATTGGTCTGAAAATCCCCATATTCTCTCCTGTCAGGTTCTGAGACAATTGAACTATTTGTTTTTAACTCATTTAATAGTTCAGTTGCATCTTTTTGAGAAGTGAAAAAGTTATTAATTCCACTTACTTTTTTAATCAGAGCGTTAATTTCAACATAGTCCAATAAAGAGTTTTGGTTTTCTATGAAAAATTTCAAAGTTGAATCCGTAATATATGCTTCTATATAGGTCATTAAAATTTAAAAGTCTTTAATCATTTCTCTGATTTTAGCCATTTTTCGTGTTTCATTATCAATATACTTTTCGTATGCTTTTTTCATACCACGGAAGAATCCTTTTAAATCCTGGTTTTTATCTATTTCTAAAGGTCCAGACATCTGAATTACTCCCCAACCTTGTGCCTCTATTGTTAAGCAATTCCAACTTATATTTTGAACGGGGACTAATCCAGAGTTTTTTAAAACTTCTAATCCTTTATCTGTCTTCTTGTAATCTACAAAGATAAAATACAACTCATTCTCATCTCGCTGAATCCACTTAATAAGTCTTTTTGCTGAGATAATATTTGGTGAGTAGTTGCGCTTAGCAACATTATTGCTTTTTACATTAACTGGCTTATTAATATCATCACCCAGCAAAAAGTCTCCAATCGATTTTCTTGTTCCTTTTGCTGTAGCACCATGCTCCTTAGCGGTTCTAATTTCTATTGTTCTATAATCGTCCATTCTTGATTGTTAAATTTTGATTCAAAGTTACATTTTTATAGTATGACGTCCAACTATATATTCTTCTAACTTCTAACTTCTAACTCTGTCTTCTGTCTCCCAACTCACTGATTATTAAATCCAATATAATCCTCCATCAAAACCTGCAGGTAGGATTTTCCATCATGAAGTAGTTTTTCATTGTAATCCTCTGAAGCTCCGGTATTGCACAACCAGATCACATCTCCAAGCTGATGATCAAAGATCAGGACCTGTTCCTCCTCTACCCAGCCGAATCCATCATCAAAGCTGTAAAAGGCATAACCGGGCATGTTAGGATTTAACATATCCTTGCTCCATTTAAAATGGCCTGATTCCAGTTCAAGCTGGCTCAGTATGGTTGCAGGAAAATCGGAATGGGAACCGAACTTTTCGAGCCGGGTTCCACGGTATTCATTTTTCAATACCTCCCCATAAAGCAGGAATGGTATATGGTGACGTTCATGTTCATAATGTTTGCGGTCTAGGGGAAGGAAATGGCCATGGTCACTGGTAATAATGAATATTGTATTGGGATACCAGTCTTTGGTCTTTGCCTGATTGATAAAATCCCCCAGACAACTATCTGTATAATGAATGGTATTCCTGTACCTTTGTGGCATATCATCCCCTTCAAAGCCGCCATTTACAGGGGCATCAAAAGGCTCATGACTGGTTGTGGTCATGAGCAGATGAAAAAAAGGTTCACGGAAGATCCCTTCTTCATCCAGATATAAAGAGAACAGTTCTTCATCAAAGGCACCCCAACTGGTTCGATTCTTAACATCCAGGTCTTCTTCACCAAATATGTGATCAAATCCCGACACTGTCAGGTAGGTTTTTGTGTTTGCAAAATTCAGGTCACCTCCATAATAATATGTGGAGGTGTAATTATTTGAATCCAGGACATGGGCAAAACTGGGAAGGTGATCAAATTTTCCGAATTTCCTGATGATGGTGGTTCTGGGCTGGGAGGGAAATCCACTTATCAGGGCTGCCAGACCTTGCTCTGTCCTGAAACCGGTAGAATAGAGATTGGTAAATAACAATCCCTCCTCACATAGTTTACTGAACTGTGGGGTTACGTTTTTATCATCTCCGAATGCTTCAATAATATCGCCACTCCAGCTTTCAAGTAAAACAAGAATAATATTGGGAGAAGGTTGATTAAATATTTTTATTGTAGTGTCTGCTGTAACCGGATGAAGCTGCATGAAAACCTTTTGTGCCTCTTCATCAGCAAAGTAATTATACGGGTTTGCTTCGTATTCAGCAGGTTCAACCAATATCTCAAATGCATTCCATGTACCATTAATGGTGGCCTGGTTCAACACAGGATGTTTAGAATAATATAACCAGCTCTTGTTGATCGGGTAGGTTTGCACACCACCACGGATCCCGATTAATAATAGAAAAATCATGACCACAGGGAGAACGATTTTAAAAGCAATAGGTGCTCCCGGGATTTTTAGCTTTCCTATTCTTAAAAAGATCCATACTGCAGGTACACTCTGCAGAACAAATAAAATCCCAAGAAGCCATAAAGGTGCTGCCTGGGTAGCTGTCATGGCTTCTTCAGGGTATGCCAGGTAAGAGAAAGCTTTATGATTAAGCCTGCTTCCCCACGCCTCAAACAGTCCAAGGTCAGCAATGCTGATGAATATAATAAGGATGATAATGATAATGAACCAGGAAGATAGTACAATCCTTAGAATTTTCCGGTCAAGGAACATCAATATCCCTATGATGAGTGTTGGTATGACCATAATGTAGCTTGTCATGGAAATATCCATGGGTATTGCATACCAGAAAGATAACAGGATTTCACTGATACCAATTGCCTTAATATGGCCATATTGATAAACAAGGAAAACGACTCTCAGGAATGCAAACAATAATATCCAGTACAGGAAGATCCTTAAATAATACTTTAAAATGCTAACCATATTAATTTTTCGTCCGGACAAATATAATTATTTCACTGATGGCTGAAGAATGGAATTTTTGGGATGAACTACCCCGCCATAGAGCAGCGGGGTATCATAATGTAATTATGTTTGTTATTCGCCCTATTGAGCGGGAAATAAAAACCAGGGAAACCCCTCGTATTCACTCATGATCAATTCAGTTTTTTATCAGAACACCTTTACGGTAACTCCAGAAAATCCCTGAACGGGATTTCACTTCCATCAAAAACAGATAAATTCCACATTCAAGACCGATAGCATCAAATTGAAGTGAATAATCACCATGGCTGTACTGTTTATTGGTCAGCGTCCCGATCTCCTCCCCTTTAAGGTCATAAACCTTAAGCGTAACCATACAATCTTTTATGATAGTGAATTTGATTTCTGTTTGCTTGGAAAACGGATTGGGGAGGTTTTGTTCCAGGTTGAATATCTCATCAGATGATGTAATATCATTAATACCTGAATAATTATACAGAACGACTTTTGAGAAGTTTTTATAATAAACCGGTTCATATCCGGGTACCGAGATCTCCGATCCTGTATTATTCACTGTATATCCAAGGGCATTAAAATAAAGTGTATCCCCTGCCCTGCTTCCTCCGCCATCGATATAGCGGCTTTGATCTTGCAGGGGTTTAACGGTGATTATATCATCAAATACACTGCCAATAAAACATTCGTACTGGCCAATTAAACAAACGCCATTACCGTTTTTATAAATAACCTGTCCTGTATTGAGCAAATCAAGATTGATGGTATGTGAGAGATTGTCCTGACTATAATCAAGGGTATCATGACCTGATATATCTGCTAAAGTGTCAATAATGATAAAAGGAAAAGTATTAATAATTGAATGATCATAATCGAATAGACTCTTGACCTTATCATTACCACTACCAGAATTTATGTAATTACCTTCTCCCTTATAAATTATGTCATCCCCGGATTCTCCATATAAGTATCCCATTCTTTCACTATAACTATGCCCGAAAATTTTATCATTTCCATTTCCACCAAATATTCTATCTATCCCTCTTCCTGCATGAATCACATCATTTCCGTTATATCCTTCAACTTCAGTTCCTAAATCGCTACAATCAACCGTTTCATTTCCACTACCACAAATTACATTAATAGCTATCTCAGGTTGAGTATAAGCATCAGGAATGTTAGGGAAGCTTTCACTATCCACATATTCAAGGGAAATTGTGTTATCGCCGGGGCCTTTATCCTTTACTGTTAGTTTATAGACATCAATAGCGTTAACAAAAGTCCCACTCAGTTCATCAATTATTTTTTCATTATTAACTATCACATGTCCATCATCGTCCACCGCAATTTGACACATCCTGTCATCATTTATAATAATTATTAAATATCCATTATTTTCTAGCTTAACCTCCATACCTGCAGTTACTTCGATCGTTGCTGAACCACTTATGTTTGTTCCTGATTCCTTACAGTTAAGTGTAAATGTACCTGTTTCCGTTGCAGTATATTCACATGAACTCCCGGTGGGATCGATTTCACCACCATCTGCACTCCATTCAGGATTACCTATCTCAACCGGGTTTCCATGCTCATCCCAGCCAAGGGCATGAAATGTTTTATTCTCACCAACTTTACATTGGTGATATGCAGGATCGAGCGAGATCGTGGAAATCTCAGCCTGGCTACCTGCTATTGTTGCTAATGCCCCATATTTTCCATAGTCTCCTCCATAGTCTCCAATCATGCCTTCCGAGGAGTATAGCATATTTCCATTGACCAACACTTCTACTGTACCATCCGTTTCCAGTTTTATTTTTATATCTAGGGTAAGTATATTGATCGCATAAATACTCTGGCCAATAACACCCGCATATAATACTGTATCATTACCTGTGATATGGGTAATATAACCTTCATCGCCTGTTTCTTCTTGTAGTACGGGGTTCGATGGGTTTGAGACATCATACGATTGCAGGCTCCATGATGACGCTGAATTGCTGCCTACATATGCCATATCCCCATTCACAAATATACATTTCGGATCACCGCTGCATTCTGCCAAACCCAGGCTTGTGATATTGGCAGGATCGAATATATCCAGTATCTGAAAGCCCTGATCGGTGTCTGTAAGTCCAAAAGTCGTGTAAAGTAAACCTTCAGGTCCATCAATAAATAGCTGCTTACCCATACCCATCAGCTCCATTTCATTTTCAATTACCGGCACCATTGGATTTGAGATATTAACCACCTTAAGCATATTACCCACAGGTGTATAAACATAACTACCATAACCAGCCAGTCCGTTCCCTCTGCCATCGAGGGAAATATCAGATGCAAGTTCCTGGATATTGTAAATATCCGAAACATCAATCGTAAACAAATCAAACTCAAACACTGCGCAAATTACATCCTGGTATAAATACATATTGTTATATGCCTGCCAACCAGGATAAGAAACAAGTAACTCAGGCAACCCTTCTTCCACTGTCTCATACACAAAAAGTCCCTCATAGCTCGAAACAAACAAATAGTTATCCCTCATCAGTATTTGAGCTATCGATCCGGGGCATTTAAATGATGTCTTCACAACAGGATTGGAGGGATCTGAGATATCCAAAGTTTCAAACGCCATTGCACTATTTGTAGTAATATATGCTTTTGGAGAGGAAACCTGCAAACTAAAGGAGTTACCGTTATATTCAACTTTCCCGGCTTCGAAGGGATTGAGTGGATCAGAAATATCGGCAATGAAAAACCATCTCACCAGCTGTCCGCCCAGCATTCTCTGGGTTGTCAGATAGGCATAGTCCCCTTCAACACATATCTCATAAGCGGGGAAACCTATTGAATTCACTTTCGTTTCGAAATAGGCCACACTAACGGGATTTGAGGGATCTGAGATATCAACAACACGCATGCCTTTTTGAGGTAATAATTCCCACGGTGCTTCTGCTATGTATGCATAGTCATCCTGCACATAAACAGACACAGGAAGATCCCCTGCACAATTTCCGGTTTCATATGGATTTGCCGGATCTGAAACATCAACCAGCCTGATGAGGTCATCGCCACGATCAGCCAGGCAGGCCAGCGTGCCATCAACATAAACATCATACACTTCATCTGTATCTGTATAATTTCCAACAACAAAAGGTTGAGCAGGGTCATTGATGTCAACGATATAAAAACCATTCTCAAGTGCAGCAACGTAGGCGTATCCATCCTCAACAAAAACAGATCCAGCGTAATCCCCGGACAGCAGACAGGATCCTTCAGCAGTGATGTTTAACGGATCTGCCACATTCACAATCAGAAGGCCGGAGTCAGGATGATTTACATATATATATGCATATTCGCCGGAGACAATGATATCAACTGCTTCCCTGTTCAGGTGAAAGGATGCCACCTGCTGAGGTTCGGCACCGCTTATGTCAAGGACTGTTATATACTTACCCTGACCGAGGAATGCATAATCACCTGAAACAGTACCACAATGAACTTCGCCACCAAAATGGCCGATGATATCAAGTGAAACCTGTGAATAAACTTTGATCGACACTAAAACTGCCAGAATCAAAAATAAAAGATAAAGATTTTTCATTTTAATTTCCTCCATGTTTTTGGTTAGTTGTGAAAACATTGGAACAAATCTAAGTGCACACGGTCCGGAATAAAAATAATAGATGTCCGGTTTGGTAAAACCGTACAAAGTCGGAAATGTAGTATAAGGCCACACATTCACAAATGCCTTGCACACCAACACCTATAAAGGTATTAGAGGTGAGTGGGATTAGCGGTTCTGATGAGGTAACCTTTGCGAATAACTTTTCGGCACTTGTGTAATGGCTTTTAAAACTGTTACGCAAAGCTTCACAAAGAAGCGCAAAGATTCGCAAAGATAAAGATGAGGGAAAGTAGATGGAATACAGTATCAAGCATCACGCATCCAGTTCTCGGTCATCAATCGTCAATCGTCAAATTCCAGCATCCAGTATCCAACTTTCAGCTTCCAGCATCCAGCCTCACTGACTCAAAGCAGCCCGCTGAAAATAGGAAGGTGTTATTCCGGTCTCCCGTTTAAACACATCATTGAAAACAGACTTTGAAGCGAATCCGACTTCATTACCTATAGCTTCTATGGTGTAATTGCTGAATTGCTTATCTGCAAGTATTATACGTGCTTCTTTTATCCTTTGCCTGTTTATAAAGGTATTGAAATTACAGTTGTAATGTGTATTAATTATGTTGGATAGATAGGTACGGTTTGTATCCAGTTTCTTTGCACAATCATCGATTGTCATTTTTGTCTGGGTGAATAGCTTCTCTTCATTGATACATGTTTCCAGTTTTTCAATGATCTCATCCTTTTTAACTCTGGTATATTTTTTCACCATTTTCCCAAGTTCAGCGTTGCTCGTTTCTGCTTTCATCAGTTCAAGGTTCTTGCGACTGAGATTCATGTTAGCCTTGCGAATTACAACCAGCTGACGAATGATGAGAATCAATATAATAATCAATCCTGACACAATAATTATAAGGGCAATAATTCTTTGCTGCTGCATTTCTGAGTTTGTCTTCTGTATTTCATTTTCCTTACTCAGCAGGGCGATCTCATTTTCTCGCTTTTTTGCTTCAAATCTTGTTTCAAGTTCTGCTATTCGGTTTTTCTGTTCATCGGTATAAATACTATCACTAACCGCTATCAGGTCATTCTGGTATTCAAAAGCCCGGGCATAGTTACCTTGATTTTTATACACACTGATAAAGGCTTTCATACTGGTACTTTTACTTAATAGTGAGCCTATGTTGTCTGCAATCTCCTTGCTTTTCAAAGCGTATTCCAATGCCTGGTTATACTGTCCGTGTTCTGCATACGATTGGGCAAGATAGCTATATATGGTAACCAGGTTATCTGCGTTATTGATCACCTTCGAATACTTTTCAGCATCAAGCAGTACAGGAATGGTTTCATTGATCTTTCCAGCCAGATAATAGGTCAGCCCAAGGTTGAGGGTAATCAATGCTTTTGCATAGATATTGTCAAGTTCCTCTGCTATCTGTAGGCATTCAACATAATAGATCTCAGCATTTACATAATCTTCAAGTTCGGCATAGGTGATACCTATGTTTGTGAGTGATCTCATAATTGCATGAGGATTCTCAAGTTTTCTCTGAATTTCCAGCGCTCTTTTAAAATAATCGAGCCCTTTTTCAATATTTTTTTGTTCACAATGAACTATCCCGATATTTGAAAGTAATGTAGCCACCTGAAGTTCATCACCTTTATTCAGAAAAACATCCATGGCATCCTGGTATGCTTGTAAGGCTTCCTCGTAATTTGCCAGATCCGAATGTACGGCGGCCATACCATTATAGCACATGGCTATGGCAATTGTATCATGGGCATTTGTAACATAAGTTAAGGCCGAATCAAGATATAAAAGACTGATGGTGTAATTGTTCATCTGCTTTTCGTAAATACCCATGTTTATCATCGACCTGCCAATACCGGCCATATAATCAATACTTTTTGCTAATTTCATTTCTTCAGTGATATATGGTAAAGCCTGTGAAGGATCACTGTAATTATAAAAGTAGGCCAGTTTATCGAGGATGCCAACTTTGGCAGTATCATAAGTTTCTCTGGCAAGTTTAGCTTTGAGGGTATCAGGATTGAATTGCGCGTTGGAATTAAATGAAGAACCAATAGAAAGTAATATTGTGCACAGCAACGAACGAGTAGAAAAACCATAAATAAAGCTCATGATATCTTGAGATTAGGTTGAGACATAAATTATCGATAGGATTTGACTATATACAAAAATAACTAATTCCAGGCTTCTTTATTTCTATCGCTTATTGTTTAAAGGTAATATAATTACATCTTTAAGCACATCCTCCTTACAGGCGCTGATACATCGTTCACACAGGATACACATCTTATCATTCACCCTTTTGTGATCTTCTACATAATCCATAACCGGGATCAGCATCGGGCATGCACGTGTACATGCATTACATTTTGTACAATTATCAGGATTTACTGGTGTAATCTTTAAAAATGATATTGGTGCGATAACTCCCGAAATTGTAATAAAAGGACAGAACAGTCGGCAATATGCCCGGCTGCCCCAGAGAAATGTGAGGAAAAAACCGGCTGCCATGATCAGCAGGTTCTCTCCTATGATCCACCAGCGCCTAACATCAAAATCTTCTGCCGGGTTGGATTTCCGGAAAAATGCGATATAAAGGCCAAGTGCAATTATGAACAATAAATAGGTCCATGCAAGCCATTCCGATCTTTTTTTGGGTTTTCTTTTACATTGTTTTTTAGAATTAGTCAGCTCAAAAAAGGCACCGCTCCAGCATGCCCTCGAACAAAAAGCATTGCCCACAAAGAAAGGAAGAATGATCCGGGCCACGATCAATTGGATCAATGCCCCTGTAACAATAAAAGCCACCGCATCGAAAACTACTTCAATAAACTGAAAATTGACCCCAACTATTAAACTTAATCCGGTTAATAATGATCCGCCAACAAGAACCTGCAGGCTAACTCTAATGGTCTGCCTCAGCCGTGGATATAGTTCAACGAGGAGACGTGCGATGGCATCACCCAGGCCTATTCCGAAAAACAAAAGGAAATAACGGAAATCCCTGAACAGCCATGCAAGTATGCCAATGAAGATGAATATTCCAAGGGTAAATACAGCAATCCGGTATTTGTCAGGTAATTTCTGCATGATCAGAACGACAAACATAAAGTATTTTATATTCATCCAACCCAAACTGCAAAAATAATTAACCATTAATAAACCAAACCGGACAAAAATAAAACCGCATTTGTTTTAACTACCAAACCATAACTGTATTATAACAGTATGACAACTGGTTAACAACCGTTTGACAACTGAATGACAATCGTATGACAACTGTATGGCAAATGTATGTCAACTATATTTCAACTATATGACTACATATCACTCCAACATAATCACCTAACTATACCTGACTCCATTCAAAACGATATACCATAAGTTATACCAACTGCAAATTTGCTTAGCCCGTCCGGTCTTATATCCCTGGAGATGACCGGTGCGCCAATGATGAATTCAATTAATTGATTTTCCAGGATTTGATATCCAGCAGTAATATTAATATTTAAGGTTATGCCCTGAGAACCATTTATACTTACCCGCTCCCCGTCAGCTTTCTGATAGGTATCATTCTGAAGATGGTAAATCGGAAGTACACTTGTGGTTAGGTGAATCCTTTTCGATTGAATGGCTTTATATGAAACACGAAGCATGATATCAGCAGCCCGGTTATAATTCCTGGTGGAAAAATATTTTAATTCCGGTGACCCATCAGGATATTCAGCCGCCAGGAACTGGTTATTGTTCTGTGTGACCGGTTGCTGGTAACCAGCAATAAATGAGAAACGTTTAATATTGTAACCTAATCCAAACATTATATCATAAGTTCCCAGGCTTACCTGGTAATTCATCGGTAAAGGCTGGCCATTCAATTCTAAATTGCCATCACTTAAAGGGATCTTGAAACCACCTGTTAAGGTAAAATGGTTAAGAAAGCTATAACCCATCGAAAGCAATATGTCAGATGGCCCGTGTGTATCACCAAGTTCTCCCATCCTCAGGCCATAATTGAATTTTGTAGTTATGGAAATGTGCTTACCAAACTCCCTGGTGTATTCTACAAACGGTGTCAGTACAACAACCGAATGTTGGCTTTCACCAAAAAATACGCCAGTAGATATTGCATTCTTTCCTGCGATAATCGTGTCAGGTTTCTCCACAGATGTCATTCCATGAATGGTGCATACCCCTGCATCGCTGCATCCCTGGGATCTCACATCCATGCTAAGTAGTGTTAATAACATTAGGGTGGATATTACTCCTATATTCTTCATTATGATTTTTTACATGTATTGTCGGAATTAAGTATAATTCCTGACAGAACTTCAAAAAAAAAAATATCGACAGTATTCCTCTTGAAATCCTTACATTAGCGGGATGAACAATATAAGTACACAAATCTTCAAAACACCACACGGAGAGCTGATCCTCGGCTCATTCGACGATCAATTATGCCTCTGCGACTGGCGTTACAGGAAAATGCGGGCCGCCATTGACAAAAGAATCCAGGAGGGATTAAATGCAACATACATAGAAGATGAATCAAATATTATCCGGGCTGCCATGCAAAAACTGATTGAATATTTTAACGGTGACAGAAAAGAATTTGACATTCCGCTTCGGATGGTGGGCACCTCCTTTCAGCAAAAGGTCTGGAACGAATTATTGAATATCCCGTTCGGAAAAAAATATACTTATTTGACATTAACCAGGAAAATCGGCGATGATAAAGCTATACGTGCTGTAGCCGCTGCGAATGGCGCCAATGCCATCTCTATTTTTATTCCCTGTCATCGGATTATTGGAAGCCGTGGTGAACTTACAGGTTATGCCGGTGGAATTCATGTGAAAAATAAATTATTACAACTGGAATCAGGTAATCCGGCCGCAGAGCAATTGGAACTGTTTGATTAGTCTTTCAGCTCAAGCTTGCGGCATCACTACCAATTACATTATTTTAGAAATAACGGGCCTTTTGAATCTTTGAATCCTGGTATCGTGATGGAAATAAATATCACGGTTTTCGTAGTTTTGCTTCACTTAATCTGGTAACAACCTTTTATTTGTATTTAATAAACTGAAAAGCACTAATATGGATGAACTAAATTTCGAATTATTTGATTTGAATTCATTTATAGGATTTATGTTCAGGTTTTCATTGAACATCCTGGTAATTCTTATCATCGTACGATACATTTACTACAGGGCAGCACGGCGCAAAGATTATCTCTTTACTTATATCCTGATCAGCACAACTGTATTTCTTTTGACCTTTCTCCTGCGAAATGTGGCGATTGAGCTGGGATTTGCACTCGGATTATTTGCAATTTTTGGGATATTGAGATATCGCACAAGCCAGATCCCAATCAAAGAGATGACCTATTTGTTTGTGGTAATCGCTATCTCTATCATTAATGCTTTATCTAATGAACAAATCAGTTTAACCTTGTTGTTATTAACAAACCTCATATTGATTCTGGTTACCAGGGCAGGTGAGTATTTCTGGATGTTTAAGCATGCATCCAGTAAAACGATAATTTATGATAAACTCGAATTACTCAGGCCCGAAAATGAGAGGCTATTGATAAAAGATATTGAAGAAAGAATGGGTGTGAAGATCAAACGAATTGAAGTCGGGCAGGTAAACTTTCTGAAAAGCCTGGTAGAATTGACCATTTATTATTTCGATGATTCCAAAACCCCTGAATTTTATTCCAATAAAGAAATTGATTCCTGATAAATAAAAGCATGAGATTTATTAAATTCCTGATTATTGTTTTATTCTTTCCATCTGCTGGATTATCTCAGGGATTATTTGATACAGAAACTCTGCTAAAAATAAAAATTGTCGCCGATTATGAATTGCTTCTGAACGACATTTCTGATAGTGCAGATTATCATGAGGCCAGACTAATATATACCGAGGATAAAAAAAAGATAAAACTTGATGTGCAATTAAAGGCCAGGGGAAACATCAGGAGAAGTAAAGATTTCTGTGCATTTCCACCTCTTCGAGTCAACTTTAAAAAGAAAGACATTAAGGGAAGCATATTTGATGGTTCGGATAAAATTAAACTGGTAACACACTGTATCACCAACAAAGAAGAAGCACATAAGAATGTATTAGCAGAGTATCTTTTTTACAGGATCTATAACATTATCTCACCTATAAGCCTGCGTGTTAGGCTGGCCGAGATTAGATATACAGATAAAAACGGAAAAACACCACCTTTTAAAAGAATGGGCTTCTTTATTGAGAAAACATCGATGTTATGTAACAGGGTAAATTGCAGGCAGGATAAATCATTGAAATTGCAGGCGGAACAACTCCATAAGGAAACCCTCCGAAACATATCCCTTTTCCAGTATTTGATAAAAAATACCGACTGGGCAATTGCACCGGTTAAAAATTTAAAATTAATATTAGCTGTTGACGAAGAGCTGTTGATCCCCGTACCCTATGATTTTGATTTCAGCAATGTGATACATGCTTCTTACCTTGAAAGAATTAAACATATTGAAAACACCACTGATGTTGAAGTCAGAATAAGAGGTTATTGTGATGAGGTGGGGGATTTCAATAGCAGCATCGAATTGTTTAATCAAAAGAAGGATGAAATAATCCAGCTTGTTCGTGATTTTGAACATATTACTGATGACCATAAAGCAGAACTATCCAATCATATTTTGGTTTTCTATGAAACGATAAATGATCCTGTTCGATTTAATAATGATTATTTGAACAACTGCAAATCTAGGAAGAATTGAAGAGATTAATAATTATCCTTACCCTGACAATGTCGATATGCTGCTCTTTAGCAGGCAGCCAGACTGATAAATCCCTGCTTAAAGCTATCAAACAAAACAACACCCAATACATTTTATCCTACCTGCAAAGCGGGGGTAATCCTGATACTTTACTGGGGAGGAAGGAGTTTTCAATGCTGGTTCATGCGATCAGGTATAATTCACCAGAAGTCCTGAACATCCTGTTAAAATATGGCGCTGACCCTGACCTTTTCATTAAAGACAGATCACCTTTAATATGGGCCATAAGGCGTCACAATTATGAAATTTCGAAGACCCTGTTAATTTATGGAGCTGATGTAAACGCGTCTGACAGTAAAGGCAGCACCGCACTAATTGTGGCAGGATGGATGAACAGGCCAGAGCTATGCAAACTGCTTGTAAATTATAATGCTGATATAAATCATAAGGATAAACATGGTAAGACAGTATTTGATTATGTGCAGTTTTCCAAAAGTGAAGAAACGGAGCACTATTTCACAGGATTGAAAAATTACAGAAAAAGCCTGGACCCTGATGAGGTATTGTTTGACGGGCCTTATATCAGCTGGATTGACGACACAACAGTTACCATCAGGAATATGCAATACGATCATCAGAATAAAGAAATGATCCTGGTTGATGACATTGTTGCTTTTAAGGGTGATTCAACGATGGTGAAAGGGATACTTAATGACACATGTAATTATTGGATATACAGGACTGAACTACCTGTAACCGATGAATTTTCAAAGGCGGAAAAAATCTTTGCTATCGATGATATTCATGGAAATTTCGATGAATTAATTGATATTCTCAAAAACAATGGTATTATAAATGATCAATGTAAATGGATCTGGGGTAAGGGTCACCTGGTTATCGTTGGTGACATCTTCGACAGGGGCGACAAGGTAACTGAAACCTTATGGTTACTTTACAGGCTTGACAGGGAAGCCCGAAGGTTCGGAGGATATGTAAATATTGTCCTTGGAAATCACGAGATTATGATACTCAGGAATGAAACTTTATATTTATCTGACAAATACAGATTCCTTGATTACTATTTTGATTCAGACTATTCGGAATATTACAGGCCTTCTTCCATACTGGGAGGATGGATCAGAAAACAACCAGCCATCCTGAAGATCAATAATAATCTGTTTGTCCATGGAGGCATCTCGAAGGAGTTTTATTCGGAGTTTTTAAGCCTTCAGAGTATAAACCATCTCACAGCCCTCATACTTGACAAACCCAGACAGCAATTAAAGGACAAACAGTGTCAGTTACTTAATTCTAAGCTGGGCCCTTTCTGGTATCGGGGCTATGTATGGGAGGTGGAGGATAGCGAACCAATTACAGAAAACACCATCAACGAAATTCTAAGTTTCTACAGGGTGAACCATATTATCGTTGGGCATACCCTTGAAAAAACCATACAATTGTTAATGCATAATAAGATCATTGCCATTTCATCACACTTCGAGGAAGAAGAAAGAAGAGCCCATGGACTTCTGATTAAAGACCAACATTATTATAAAGCTGACTTCGATGGGAAATTGCAACTGCTTTTCTGAAATAAATAAAATAATATAATATAATAATAACCATTAAGATATTTTAATATGAACAGAATCACCAGAATCTATTTTACAGCCTTTGCTGTCTTTGCTATTATATCAATTATATTCTTTAGCTGCAGATACCATGAAACAGAATTATTCCCTCAACCTGCCACAGGCTGTGTATATTACACCCCTGGATATGAATTACCACAAACTCAGTCGAAGCCATTACTTGCAGAGTTTTTATCGACAGAGCATTTTGAATATGACCTTGACGGATGGTTTTTCTTTGGAAGTCTTGTGGACAGCGCTGCACCTGACGATATCGGGGGATTCCTTATTGGGGTGCAACGAATCAAAGAGCCGGTTTATGGATTCCGAATACCAGTAGTTCCGGCCATTGTTGCATTCAACAATAAGTCGTTGGGCCATTATGAATTCAGGGGTTTCTTTACTATAGATGTTTTTCCGCTGATGACTGTAAATCCCGATCCCTGGAGTGTGAAGCTGAACTCTCCTTTTCAATCCGGGCCACTGATAACGATGGGGCTCGTTTCAGGAACAATGGGAGATGCTGATGCTGTATATAGCATTACCGCTGATATTCCCGATGCTGACAGCATAAGGATGCAGGTGGAATTAAGATTCCGTGACCGGCTGGGAGCAGTTAATGAAGGAGATGGGCCGGCATCCTTTTTCGTGCAATTCCTGACCGATGTCCAACGGCAGCAAATCATGGCCTCTCCGGAGCATACGGTTTCTGACTACCTCGAAGCTACCGGCGATCCTATGTCGTGCCAGGGTTCATACTATTATTCACAACCGCTGATGGATGTTGAACAGTTCTCCATCATGATAGACAGTGTTCCTTTAACCAGCGGCTCAGATGGATTGATGTGGATGGATTATGTTGTACAGACTTATGACCAGCGGGCTGGTGAGGTTTTTAAAGATGCCTCATGGGAATTTTTTGCTATTCAACTACCTGAACAAAATGCCGCCATCATGGTCATTCAGATCACCAGCGCGACCGGCTCTCTTCCTGTTGCCAAACTTTTCCGTAACGATAGCGAAAGAACACGCAACGGCGCCCGCAGTGCAATACATTCGTGGGCAATAGATGAGATCAGCATTGAACCGATCGGGTCAATATGGACGAGTCAGGCCACCGGTCTGAAGTATGCTCAGCATCACCGCATCCAACTTTTGTCAGATGATTGGTCAGCCGATCTTATCGTTGATATGGTTATTGAGGACCAGGAAATCGTAATCACTGTTGACACCGCAAAAACAATTAAGTATGAAGGCCTGGCAACTGTGGAAGGGATGCTGGATGGCCAACCCGTAAAGGGAAGGGCCTTTGTGGAGTTGCAACCGGTTGGTCATCTGAAATAAATGGCCCCATCACAGTTGATACTGGTTCATGGCAGTTTCCCGGCATCTTTGTATTGAAGTTTGGATTTCGCACTTTGCCCGATGGCAAGCAGGAACTCCCTAATTCACTTATCCCGATTAACGAAGTTTATGAATAGTTGTGGGTGGTTACATAGAATAGCCAATTCTGAGCTATTATAAGCATTTGTCCACATTCATGCATAGGTTTTTTAGTTTATTTTCTTAAAACATATTAACGAATGATATAATTTATTAACATTGAAAGACACGGCTCCAAATTAATAATTTAACTGATTGAATATTCAAAATAATGCATTACCCATATTTTAAAATCCTGATCTGCTATGAAAATAAAACAAATCGAATATATAATTACAATTGTAATTTTGAGTGCCATTTTGCTTTCCGGATGATAAGAAAACAATGACCTGCAAAGTATCTAATTTATAAACTCAAATTTTTGATAAAAATATTTAGATAAAAAATCAGAACAATGAAAAAAATGTTAGCAATATTTTGATTATTATTTCAATAATTGGGATAATATCTGGTAGGTCTTGTAAAAAAGATAATGATAATGATGATGATAACACTGTGAATTACAATCAACAACTTCAAACCATGCTCGATAACGAATGGGAAAAATTCTGGGTTGGCAAGGAAAATCCCGTGGGTGGATTGATGATGAAGATAAGCTGCCCGAAGGGTGATTTCTTTACTTCAGCCAATTACAATGATTCTGTAACTGAGCATTACCATTTTCGGGGAGCCAGTACCACCAAAACCTTTACCGGCGCTGCCATTATGCTGCTGGCTCAACAGGGGAAACTAAATATTAATGATGCGGTTACTGATTTTATCCCGGAAAAAGGTAATCCTTATCTCCCCGCGACACCCGATTTTAACATCCCCTATAAAAATCAGATCACTATTAAATAATTACTCCTTCACAGGGCGGGTGTTTTCGATCTTGTAAACGATCCGGTACCGGATACGGTTGATGCACCTTATCATGGGCAGAATCACCTTTTCTATGTGACGGAAGCACTGGGCGATACGATGCATACATTCACATACGAAGAATTTGTTATGGAAAATCTACTCGCTTCAAATGGGATGAATGAAACAAGCTTCCCATCTGTCGGAACAATTTACTGGCTACCCGATCCTTATGTAAAAAGTTATTATTGGTTTGATGATGGGCAATCATTGGATGTAACATACTGGAGCAATCCATCAAGTCATGTGGCTGAAGGAAATATAATATCCACAAATTTTCACCTGAATCCCTGGATCAAAAAACTGATCCGCGCTGAGGCCGGATTATCAAGGGAAACAGTCGATGAGATGATGGATGTTCTTGAGACTTTCGAATCACATCAGTATTATGGACTTGGTATTGTTTTTACTCCCGGACTTGGCTATGGGCATAATGACGCAACGGCTGGTTACATGACAGTGATGAGATACAATCCTGATAATCAGGCTTCTTTTACAATTAATGATTCGTTCTGGTATATTCAGGATATATATGTGCAAATCCAATATTTATATGATATAGCCCATGAAGCCAATAGGATTTTGGGGTACGAATAGAAGTGATTGTTAATATTGGCCTTAAATGAATTGCATAAAATCAATTAAAAAAAATAAAACCTTGAAACAAAAGACCCTTATTTCAGGTTTGCCAGTTATACAAAAAACTCAACATCAACTGCCGTATTAAATGTGATGTAGCCTATGCGGTGCGTGAGGCATTTGGGCTTCAGGGTAAACCTGAATAGTAGAACAGATATGAACGGTTAGTTCATGGTTTGGGTTTAATGAAGCATCGTCCCCAATCCTGAATCTCTATCAAGCCTTTAGAATCCATGATATTCTACCGGTGCCTCTTAGAAATGGCATCAAATACATAGTCAATTGATGACTTATTTCGAATAGCAATCGGTATTATAAAAAGGCTTTCAACAATTTCTAAATTATTTAATTATTTTTGAAAAGAAGAATTGCATTTCTGATCTTGCTGTAATACTTTATGAAGTTCTTTGAACCGGTTTGATACCAAATCATATACAACTCTATGAAAAAAACGCTACTATACCTGACAGGTATATTTATTCTTCTTTCCACCATTGATGCACAGGAGATAACTGTGAGTGGCCGTATTTCTTCCCCGGAAGATGATTTTGGATTACCCGGTGTCACCGTTGTGATAAAAGGTACTTCGGAAGGTACAGTTAGCGACCTTGATGGCCTTTATTCTATTTCCGGTGTTGGTAAGACTGACATCCTTGTATTCAGTTTTGTCGGTTATGAAGCACAGGAAGTTCTTGTTGGTAAACAGCAGCAGATTAATGTTGTCTTACAAATTTCTGCGGAGCTGCTGGATGAGGTTATTGTAACTGCACTGGGGGTAAAACGCCAGGAAAGGGATATTGGTTACTCCACAGAGAAAATTGATGTGAAATTGATAGAGCAATCCAGCGCTCCCAATATAATCAATGCCATTGTAGGCCGGGCTGCCGGGGTGCAGGTGACACAGGGTGATGGCGTGGATGGAGGGTCAACCAGGATTACTATTCGCGGTAATAATAGCCTTACCGGAAACAACCAGCCACTGATCGTTGTGGATAATGTCCCCATGGAGAACACACCCGGATTGACAAATATCGGAAGGGGTGTTGACTGGGGAAACCCACTTGGGGATATCAATGCTTTAGACATTGAAACTTATACGGTACTCAAGGGTGGTGCAGCTTCTGCCTTATATGGATCACGGGGGGCGAATGGGGTTATCCTGATCACAACAAAAAGAGGATCGAAAAGGAAAGGAATTGGTGTTACTTATAGTTATAGCTATAAACTGATACAGCCGTATCGTTTCAGGGAAATGCAGAACACATACGGCCATGGGGGGCCTATTTCTTTTACCCCACCCACATTTCCTATGGATGGAGATACCCTGTTGTATCCGGGAATTTATGGTACTGATCATCTTGTCATTAATCAGGATGGAGATGTTTCATCCACAACCGCTGAATTTGGATATTACGGTTCTGCTGTTTCCTGGGGCCCCAGGATGGATGGGCAGATGGTCAGATGGTGGGATGGGGAGTTGCGATCGTACGCACCGCAACCAAATAATTATGAATCAGCTTTTCATAATGGATATACACAAACACATAATATATCAGCTTCAGGAGGAGGCGATCACGGAAGTATGCGGGTGTCAATTACCAGGCAGGATCATAAACCTATCGTTGACAACAGTAATTATGACAGGACCAATATCAATATGGGTGCCAACCTGCAAATATCCGATAAAGTAAATGTTGACCTGTCTTTCTCCTACATTAATTTTAACCGCCTGAACAGCCCTACACTGGGCGATGAATGGGGAAGGTCATTCAACAAAGGTTATCTTTATTCCTGGCCAAGGAGTTACCAGGGTATTGATAAGGCAAACTATGCCTATCCTGACGGTTCACAGAATCCACAGGAAGGCTATCCATTCCAGTATGTTTTTCCCGACCTGTGGTGGAATTATTATAACAACAATACTACACTAAACAGGGACAAATACCTCGGAGCCCTAACTCTGACGTACGATATAACCCCATGGCTGAACCTGCTTGGAAGGATAGGCAGGGATTTTACCATGGAACAATATGAGACCAGGCACAAGCCGATTGATGTTATTGGTTTACAGGATGGTTACTATGCCAATAGCCTGAGCAAAAATTATTCAGATATCTATGAGGTTTATTTAACAGCAGGAAAAGAAGGGATGTTTAATTCCAAACTGAACATAAACTTCTCTCTTGGAGCAAGCAGGTGGGATTATAATTTATACCGTATCAGCGGCAAATCCGGTATCTGGTATTACCCGGATATGTACACTTTTGGCAATTTTACCGAAACAACATATACAACAGATTCCATAGGAAATTCCATCGTTGAACAACCCGGGAATTCTGCCGGGAGTATGACCCCAATTGAAGGTATCCGCCGTGAGCGGAATAATTCGGTCTTTTCCTTTATGAACCTTTCCTATAATAATTTTATCTTTCTCGAATTAACAGGAAGGAATGACTGGTCGTCAACACTTCCACCCGAAGACAACTCATACTTCTATCCTTCGGTGTCACTAAGTTTTGTTGCTTCTGAACTATTTAACATCCAGCAGAAAGCCCCCTGGATAAACTTTGTAAAAATACGTGGAGGCATTGCGCAAACAGCCACCGACACCGATCCCTATAAGCTTGATTCTTATTATACCACCGGTGTTTTCGGCGGGGAGCAAACTTCAACCTTCCCCGGTGTCATACCGCCTTACCAGTTAACACCTCAGCGGGTTAATGCCTATGAAGCAGGTCTTATTCTTGGCTTTTACGAAAACAGGATAGATGTTGATTTTACATATTACTACACATATTCCTTTTCACAGATACTGGAAGACCTGCCGGTACCTACTTCTTCAGGTGCTCATGGGATCACTATAAATGAAGGGGTACTTACAAATAAAGGATTCGAGATCATTCTGAATACAGTACCTTTTCATAACAGTAATATTTTGTTTAAAACAGGTATAAACCTATCGAGAAACCGAAACCGTGTAGTCAGCCTGGGGGAAAATGCCGAAGTGTTGCCTCTGGGCGATATCTGGGGACTTAACGGGCCGGAAATGGCCCTGCGTGAAGGGGATGTTTACGGAACCATATATGGGTATGATCATGTATATCATGAAAACGGTCAGCCCATTGTAAATGCCGAGGGTACAAAATATGAGATCACTGATACACGTGTCCCGATAGGAAATTCTTCCCCTGATTTTATTGCAGGATGGTACACTGAACTGCATTATAAAGGCTTTACGCTGGGAACCCTGATCGATACAAAATGGGGCGGGGATCTTTATTGTGGCTCCTATGTTATTAATCTGCAAACAGGCCTTAGCCCCGAAACACTTATTGAACGTGAAGGGGGTGGCCTGCCCTATACCGATCCTGATGGAAATATGAGCAACGTCGGTATTATCCTTGACGGTGTATATGAGGATGGTACACCCAACAATCAAGTGGTACATTATTATTATAAATATCTACCGAATGCTGGCGGTTGGGGTAAGTTTATTTCTACCCCCGGGGTCATAGAAAATTCCTGGGTAAAAATGCGGGAGATATCCCTGACCTATACATTACCACATAAATGGATCAGGAAAACAAAAATCTTTCAAAACCTCACCCTGTCCATCGTGGGAAGGAACCTGTTTTACATATATTCCTCGATACCGGATAAAATAAATCCGGAGGGGATTATGGGATCGGGTAATGCCCAGGGTTTTGAATGGGCTTCAATGCCAGGAACCAGGTCAGTAACATTTGGAGTTTCGGCTTCATTTTAAGTATGGGTAGATGGGTGGATTAGATGTAGTAGGGTAAAGAAGATAGAAGATAGAAAATAGAATAAAATATGAAGTTTGATTTTAGAATAAGCACCGGGGTATTGATCCTGATTATCTTCTGCAACTCCTGCACGAAGAATTTTGATGAAATTAACACCAATCCCCAGGGTTTTACTACGGCGAGTGACGGATCGCTATTCAATGGAATTATTCAGTCACTGGTGCTTACCGGTGATGAACAAATGTATATCAGCAATGAGATTTTATACAAGCAAACACAACTGGCTGCCCTGACCAAAGATGCGTGGGGAAATTTTACCCTTGGAACGGAAAGCATGTGGAGTAACTATTATCTTGCACTTGCTGCTGTTCGCGAACTGGAAAAGCGTTTTGGTGAATTGCCTCAAAAGGCGGAAGTTAAAAACATGCAGGCCATGCTTAAAATTGTTCTCGCCTATAAAACTTTCAAACTCACCGATATTTTTGGTGACATGCCTTTTACAGATGCAGGCTATGGTTATCAGGATCTTAAGTACCTGCATCCTAAATTTGACTCACAGGAGTCGATTTATTTATCTTTACTTGAAGAGTTAAAATGGTGCGACGAAAACATAGATATTGATGCCATAAAGGAAGAACCATTCCTGACTTTTTCCGCTTTTGATCCCCTGTTCGATGCCGACATGTTGAAATGGCAAAAGTTTACCAATTCGCTCAGGTTAAGATATGCTCTGCGAATGAGTGAAAAAGAACCTGAAATTGCCGGAGAGATCATTCGCCAGATCGTTGATGAAGAAAGACCGGTATTCCTGGGATATGACTTTATAACCTATGTTGGTGAAAGTGCATGCCTGTGGCCTTCAATTATGGGATTTAGAAATGAAAGCCTGTTCTGGTCTTTCAATCAGCACAAAAACTTACGTATGGGTTCAAATGTCTGGCATCAGCTTTCATTACACGACAGCACGGATGGAAGTGGAATATTTGATCCCAGGACATATATTTTCTTTGAAACAAACAACCTGAACGAATGGGTAGCATATCCACAGAATCCTGAATCCGGAACACCCACTTCGGGTGGGATTCCTTATGATTCGCATCGCGACGCGGCAGGTGCATACCTGATAAAAGGCGAAACCTGTATTTATTCGCCGTTTGATTATTTTGTAGTCAAAGATGAAGATTTCATGCCGTTAGTTCTAATTACAGGTACAGAAATTCACTACATCCTGGCTGAAGCATATTTCAGAGGCATAGGCCTTCCGCTCAATCATGATAAGGCTGATATTGAATATATGAATGGAATAAACTCATCTGTTGCATTCTGGATGAAGGTTGCAGAACATTCTAAGTTACCCTTATCAGGCCTGACTTTTCCAGACATGATCACAATACCGCCTTCTTTAAATGCCTCATCCGTTCTGAATGTATTCGGATCATGGATGGCAACCACTGATGAGGAAAGGCTCAGGTTTATTTATACCCAGCGGTGGCTGGATGCTTTCAGGCAACCATGGGAAGCATATGCATTAACAAGACGAACACAAATGACACCACGTGAAGGATATCCTGTCAATCATTTCAGAATGCCTTACCCTCCATCAGAAGCTGAATATAACTCTGTAAACTGGTTGAATGCAATAAGTAACCAGGGTGGTGGTGATACTCCTGAGTTTAAAATCTGGTGGATACCATAGTTTTTTATTAATCAAGCAAAAGAAGAATTATTCAAACAACTAAATATATTAACATGAAAAAGATTTACAAAAACATTCGAACGCTACTGATAACAGTTTTATTTATGCAGTCAGTTCTACTTATCGGGCAATCAAATCAATATCTTCATTTCGACGGGGATAATGATTTCGTGATCCTTAATGAAGCCGGGCAACATGTTAACGGCGCCTCGGAATTAACAATGACAGGTTGGTTTTATTGTGATGAGCTAAGTTATGGCCAGGGTTATATGGGTTTCAGATCCGGTTCAGGTGATGGTGAGTTCTATCTAATCCAGTTGAACAATGGTGTGATGGAATGTCGTTTTAAATCCACCACCGGGCTTCATGAATATGTTACACCTGCCAACACAACGATACCCCAGGTATGGCAACACTTCGCCTGGGTATATGATGGCAGTTCTATATTACTTTATGTAAACGGGATGCTTAGTGGCAGTTCATCTGCTTCCGGGATATTTTCCAGCACCACAGTACCTTTTGGAATAGGAAAAAGCCTTCTGGGAGGTTTTAACTTTGTTTATGGAGGAAGAATTGATGAAGTATCTGTTTGGGATATAGCACTGGATCAGGCTGAGATCCAGGATATGATCGATGATGAACTGACCGGAAATGAGGAAAACCTGCAGCTGTATTATAAGTTCAACCAGGGCGAACCGGGTGGTAATAACACCTCCATTACCCACCTGATCAGTGAAGTTGATAGTCCTGATCGTGATGCTGAATTAATGAATTTTGCTTTAACGGGTGAAACCTCTAACTTCAACGGCTCACTAAATCCAGGCTACCAGGCGATCTCATTTCCTCAAATACCGAATCACCTGACAACTGACCCTCCTTTTGAACTGGTAGCTACTGCTACTTCAGGACTTGAGGTATTTTTTGAAGTGATCTCAGGCCCGGCTACCGTTGAAGGTAATATATGTACACTTACCGGCGATCCGGGAGAGGTAATCATTGAGGCCACCCAGCCGGGAAATGGTACTTATAATCCGGCAGACCCGGTTCGAAATACATTTATGGTGGTCGATCCCGCCCTTAATGTTCCTGATGTTGATCCGCGGAACCCACTTGCAGGGGATGTGTATGTGCCTGAACTGGGATATATTCAACTGGCATCACTTATCACGATAGAGTATCCTGAATTGTTTGATGTTACATCTGTGCAATTCAATATCGGGGGCCAAACACTGGATCCCACCAACTGGGGTGAGGGTTATTATTCGGGATGGTGGCCGGTACCATCCTATGGAAATCATACGATTACCATAACAGCCACCAATAACTTTGGCTACTCTGCGATTGAAACAGTGAATATCAATGTTGTTAGCGATGTTAACAATATGCAGGTACAGGCTGTGGATGACGTATGGCTGAACACAGCAACCCCATCGGTTGTTGTGGATGCCGAGTTGCCTTCCTACATGGGAGCTTTTGATGAGATAATTGCTACCCTGGAGGTTTCCTGCCCTCCCGGAGGTTGTGGGGAATGGGATAGAAAAGCCAGCATCGATGCCAGGGGGCATGATGGTAAATGGGTGGAGATCATCCGTTATATAACCCCTTATGGAGTTCCATGTTCACACACAATAGACCTGACCGATTATATGTCGGTATTGCAGGGCAAAGTTTCTTTCAGGCTGAATTGCGGGACACTGGATAACGGTTATTACTATGATCTTTCATTCGACTTCAATGAGGGAACTCCTGACTATTATTATAGTGATATAGAAATCATCTGGTGGGAAACCTATCAGTTTGGTGATTATGAGAATTTGCAACCTGTAGAGGCAATTAGCTATGAATTTCCGGAAAATGTGGAAGATGCTAAGTTAAAACTTGTTTCGACAGGCCACGGATGGGGCGACAATAATACAGGAAATGCTGCTGAATTTTATGAAGCTACACATCATGTTTATATAAATGGCAACGAGACTTTTGAGCAATATAACTGGTATGATTGCAGCCCAAATCCCGACGGATGCCAGCCACAGAATGGTACCTGGTATCATAATCGTGCAGGATGGTGTCCCGGTGCTATAGCCCAATGGTTTGATTACGACCTGACATCTTATATCGAGGAAGCAAGCCTTGACCTGGATTATGTATTTTATGAGAATTATGTTGACTATTGTCACCCCAATCACCCGGATTGTGTTACAGGGGTAACCTGTGATAATTGTGATGATGGATATAATCCGCATTTAATCGTGGCATGTAACCTTGTCGTATTCTCCGATACACCCATTGACAGTGGTGCACTGGTTTCTGTAGATGAGACCATTTACAATCTTGGATCATATATCGTGTTATATCCCAATCCATCAGACGGAATGATGACACTTGAATTTCATGGTAAAGCCGGATTTGAAAAAGCAATAGTAGAAGTGGTCGGATTAACAGGTACCAAATATGATCTTTTTGAATGGTATGGCGAAACTACTACCCTGAACCTTACAGGGCTGTCGGAAGGAGTTTATCTGGTTAAGATCAGGACTGAGAACCATTTGGAGGTGCGCAAGATTGTGATCCAGTAGATAATAACCTGCCTTTTCTATTTGCTGATATCGTATTATAACAGGAAACTTAGCAAAATACCTGCAGCAACCGCCGAGCCAATTACTCCTGATACGTTGGGGGCCATCGCATGCATTAATAAATGATTTGACGGATCGTATTTCAGGCCTTCATTTTGAACCACCCTTGCACTGTCGGGTACTGCAGATACACCGGATGCCCCTATCAAGGGGTTGATTTTTTTATCTTTCGATAAAAACAGGTTCATAACTTTGGCGAACATGATCCCACCTGCTGTTGCTATCATAAATGAAATGGCGCCAAGTATGAAAATCATAATTGATTGTTTTGTGAGGAATACATCGGCCTGGGTGGAAGCCCCTACTGTTAATCCAAGGACAATGGTAACAATGTCAATAAGAGATGTACGGGCTGTATCGGCCAGGCGTTTTGTAACACCGCTTTCTTTGAGCAGGTTACCAAAAAACAACATCCCCAATAAAGGAAGAGCTCCTGGTGATATAAACGTTGTAAGCAATAATCCAACAATAGGGAATATAATTTTTTCTATTCTGGAAACAGACCTGGGCGATTTCATTTTAATCCTTCGCTCGCGTCCTGATGTGAGCAAACGCATAATAGGAGGCTGAATTACCGGAACAAGTGCCATATATGAGTAAGCGGCTATAGCAATAGGGCCAATCAAATTCTGGGTCTGCAAACCATTAATGATATCTCCATTTGCCAGCTTTGAAGAAAGAAAAATGGCCGTAGGGCCATCAGCTCCACCTATAATACCAATTGAACCTGCTTCGGGAAGATTGAAACCCAAAAATATAGCGCTGAGAAAAGTTAAAAATATCCCTACCTGTGCAGCAGCCCCAAGCAACATCAACCTGGGACAGGAAATAAGGGAAGAAAAATCTGTCATGGCACCTATACCCAGAAATATCAGAGGAGGGTAAATTCCTTTAACAACACCATAATATAAATAATTTAACACACTTCCTTCCTGGTAAATACCCAGCTGGAGGTTGATGCCCTCAGCCTGGAAGAAAGGTATATTACCTATAATAATTCCCGTACCTATCGGTATTAATAAAAGGGGTTCATAATCGAAACGAATGGCTAAGAAAATAAAAAACAATCCTACTGTGATCATAACAACATGGCCCCAGGTTGCATTACTGAAGCCAGTATATTCGAGGAATTTCTGAATACCTGAAAGAGACTTTTGCTCAAGATTGTTGTAATTAAACCCTTCTGTAACCGCAGTAGTATCTCTGTCTATTTCCTGAACAGTTAAATCCTGTTCCTTATCCGCTCTTTTATCCTGTGATTTTAATTCGGAAACCAGCGGACTAAGTATTGCCAGGAGAGCAATAACACCAGCAATGGTTAATAATTTTCTGTATTTCTTCATTATTCTATATCAATTATAACATCTCCCTCAAGAACATTATCACCCTGATTTACATATACTGCTTTAATAGTGCCGTCTGAATCGGACAGCAGGTTATTTTCCATCTTCATGGCCTCATAGGTAATTAGTTTTGTTCCCTTCTCTATTTTATCTCCCGGGACAACAAACACACTGATTATAACTCCGGGCAAGGGTGCTTTTACCTTAACGAGGCTTTCGGCCTGCTTTTTAATTTTATGTGCACCTTTAGGATGTTTAATCTCCGGTCTGACAAGAACAGGGGTTTTGGTTTCCTGTTCGGCTTTATGGACCTCCACATCATATGGTGTACCATTTACTTCTATTTTAGCTGATCCGTTTTCAAATTTCAGGATATCCACCTCGTAAATATGACCACGTATGGTAAATTTAAAATTTCTCATTATTCATTACTGAGTTTGAAAATTTCTTAAATTATTAATTTTAGAATTCCAGGGATTATACCTTTTTGAAATACTTTTTATCGTGATAACATTGCTTTCTTCATCGTGTAATTCATGATAAAGGTATATGGCCATGCTGATTGCTGCAGCCTCATCCCCGGAAATGTGAAGTACTTTTTCTGCTGCCTGCTGATGCTGCCCTTTTTTCCGAAGTTTATTCCTGATATTGTAATTGATTATCCGTGACAGATTGTTGAATACAAAAAATAAGGTAACAAGTGCTGCAAAAACAATGACATATCCAACAACGGCAATCACCATACCGTCATTAAAATTCTCCGGAATTCCTGATTTAAGAATGATTAACATGACTCAACGAATTATAATGGAATATTAGAATGTTTCTTTGGCGGATTTATATCCTTTTTGGTCGCAAGTGTTTGAAATGCCCTGATTACCCTGAATCTTGTATTTCTTGGCTCAATCACATCATCGATATATCCATAACGGGCTGCTTCATAGGGATTGGCGAATTTTTGCCTGTATTCTGCTTCTCTTTTACGGATAAATTCTTTTCTCTCTTTTTCATCTTCAATTTGAGCGATTTCTTTTCCGGAGAGGATCTCAATTGCACCCGCCGGACCCATTACTGCGATTTCTGCAGTTGGCCATGCATAGTTTATATCACCACGCAGTTGTTTTGAGCTCATCACATCATGAGCCCCGCCATATGATTTTCTGAGGGTAACTGTAACCTTGGGTACTGTTGCTTCGCCATAAGCAAACATTAGTTTTGCTCCATGAATGATGATGCCACCATATTCCTGTCCGCTGCCAGGTAAGAAGCCGGGAACATCAACCATGGTAAGAAGAGGGATGTTAAAGGCATCGCAAAAACGCACAAATCGCGCAGCTTTCCTCGCTGAATTGATATCAAGAACCCCGGCAAGATAATTTGGCTGATTGGCGACAATGCCAACCGACATACCGTCAAACCTTGCAAAACCGGTAATGATATTTGGCGCAAATTTTCGTTGGATTTCAAGAAATTCACCATCATCGACAATGGAATGTACTATATCCTTTACATTATAAGGTTTATTCGGATTGTCCGGAATGATTTCATTCAGGTGATTTTCCATCCTGTTTATCGGGTCACTACATTCAGTTAATGGAGGATCTTCCAGGTTGTTCTGTGGAATAAAGGAGATCAATTTTCTAATCAGCATAATCCCTTCATTTTCATCTTCTGCCACAAAGTGTGCAACACCTGACTTTGCGCCATGTACCTCTGCCCCTCCAAGGTTTTCTTCAGAAATTTCTTCCCCGGTAACGGTTTTTGTCACTCTCGGCCCAGTTACAAACATATAACTGGTTTTATCACTCATAATGATAAAATCTGTTAATGCCGGAGAATATACAGAACCACCAGCACAGGGCCCGAATATAGCGGAGATTTGTGGTATTACCCCTGAAGCCATGATATTACGCTGAAATATTTCCGCATAGCCAGCAAGGCTTCTTACCCCTTCCTGTATCCTGGCTCCGCCACTATCGTTAATTCCAATAACAGGGGCTCCAACTTTCATCGCCTGATCCATGATCTTACAGATTTTACGTGCATGGGTTTCTGATAATGAACCCCCAAAAACAGTGAAGTCCTGAGCATAGATATATACAACTCTTCCGTCGATAGTACCATGACCGGTGATTACCCCATCGCTTAAATATATTGTTTTATCAAGACCAAAATCATGAGTTCTGTGCGTAACAAACATATCATACTCTTCAAAACTGCCCTTGTCAAGCAACAATATTAAACGTTCACGGGCTGTCAGCTTGCCCTTTTTGTGCTGTGAATCAATTCTTTTGGTACCGCCACCCTGTTTTGCCTTTTCGCGGCTGTCGAGCAATTGCTGTATTTTATCTTCAAAAGCCATTTGATAATAAAGTTTACTTAATTATTTTTTCTTCACAATATTCTGTTAATACCCCAATGGTGAAATTGGGGTGCAGGAAAGTAATGTCCAGTCCCTCAGCACCCTTTCTGATCTTTTATCATTTTAATGGCAAAGCATATAAACCCGATAACAATTATGTAGAATAAAGTTATTTGCTGAAAGTTTTTACGCCTATACCAACATGTTCAATATTAGCAGGTTTCATAATTCTACCTGCATTGTTAATTATTTCACAAAAGTAGTCTAAAAATTGATTTCAAGAAAATATTTTTGAATTAAATTAGAATTCTGGTAGCCTTTTCAGGTTTATCGATATCAAATTTTATTAAAGCTAATTCAGGTCCATCATGTGCTGCATTAAAAGCAATTGTTTTACCAAATTGCTGCTGCCAGCTGCCAGTAATTCGTGTTGATTCGTGGATGTGGCCATGAAGGGTTATCAGGGGTTGTTTTTCTTCAATAAATCGTTTAATGGCAATGCTGCCAACATTAACATCCAAAGGTACATGATCTACAATCATCCCATCCAAAGCAGCCCTGTCGAGCAACGTTTTGTAAGGTGGCGAATGAAAAAGAAATATGGCATTAGATACATCTTCATTTGCTATTAATGTTTCCAAATCTTTTCGTATTGTTGAATATTCAATATTTACTGTGGTATCTATTGTGCGATATCCTTCAGTAGGATGAGTACAGCCAGGATCCACATAGCGTGACACATCATATCTTTCCCAATCCTTCATCTGGAAAGGAGTTGGCGGTATGAATGAGTACCCAAATATGAGGTATTCCTTAAAGTGAAGTTTTTGCTGATTTGCATAATGAAAATAACCTTTTTTACTTATATCCAGAAACTTTTCTTCCTCACTTCCTGCATCATCATTTCCAAGGATTAAGAAAATCTGGGGATATTGTTCTTTTAAGGCCTTTTTAAGTTGATAGAAATGAGGAAAAAGAAAATCATTTGTAAAATCATTATATTTTTTCATTTTTTTCAGTCGATGTGGTAGTAAATCGCCACCCATAAAAATTGCTTCCGGTTTTTCTATCTCAACCTGTTTAAATAACTTTTCATATCTATTTATATGCCCATGCATGTCGGAAACAAAGAAACAATTTGCCATCTAGTTCTTTTTTATAAGTCTTGCTCCATCTGTTATAGCCCCAATCATTGTAGCAAAGCTGGTTTTGTTTTGAATATCTTCATCCGTAATAAGATGTAAATCAATTAAGCCATTGGTTTTATAGCCTGTTTTTAATAAATTCATCTCTGAAAGGCAAAAACTCCAACCCTCTAACCAGGCTTTTAATTCCAATTCCTGGGTGGCATTACCTTCAAAATGAATCATTAAATCAATATCACTTGCCGGACCTGCTGTAGCATTTTTTGTACTCCCGATCAGGTATATTGCCTTAACACCGAATTTTTCAATATCCATCTTTTCAGCAATAATGTTTACGAAGTCATATCTCCATTTCCAATGTACATTTGATTGTGTATTTAATAAGGACGATGAATTTTCTACAATTACCCCTTTTTGATTTTTTTTACTATCTAAAACCTCAAGCGTGTTTTTTAATCTTTTGTTAAATATGTAGTTGCCAATCTGGTGGGCTATTGTATTTAATAATTTCTGCTCCTCAGGCAAAAATTGACTAACCCTAACCATTTTTTTGAATTGTATATAAAAAACTTCTATTTTACCTAACACCTCCTCGTCAACAATAATATTAGAGGATTGAACCCATTCAGTTTCATCCCAGCCAGGCTCTTTATAAATTTTATTTTCAAGAGTTATCTTTACCCTTGTAATAATAGGAAATTGCCATCCACCCCAGATATGTTTTACTATCTCCATCAGAAATTTATCAACGGGTAATTGTTCATCCAGTATTTCCTGTACCTTGTACAGGCATTTCATTTCTTTTTCTCTTTCTTTTAGCTGGTTGATCTTTTTATGGTAATCAAGCTCACTATTTATCATATAGTACCTTTTAAATTTTTTAAGCAATCCATATATTAATCAATACAGGTAATTCACATTTGCCATTTATGATCCTATAACAATTAGGTCATCATTATTTTCAATATCCTGTTTTTTCTAATTTAACGTATTTTAAATCTTATTGGTACATTGAATTGAACTCTTATAGGGATATTTCTTTGCTTACCAGGTAACCAAATAATTATTTCAAATTAAAAAAAAGAAAAATACATCATTCTATAATAATGAACTACCCCGCTACAGAGTAACGGGGTAACATATAAAAATAATATTCAATGCACCTCAATGGGGCGGGAACTAATGCCAAAGTGATTAAAAATAATGCAATGATAACTTCCGGAGTTGTTTACCCAATACAAATTTATCGCTTTTACTACCTAATCCGGAACGCATTGATCAGCCTGAAATATTTATACTCTCATTTTTTGTGCAATGTTATTGGCCGCATTGATCAGAGGATATGCTGCCGGTGATGCCGTTAATAACGGGTGTGTTCCTATTTGTATCGTCTGAAGTGCGTATATGTTTGTTCTGCTTTGAATGATAAAGCCAATTAAATTTACAAGTTCACCAATACTCTTACCCCCGATTGCTTCACCACCGATAATTACGCCTGATTCCCTGGCAACTATTAATTTTACTATTTGCTTTTGCATATCAGGTAATTTACCCGGGTGCCTGTCCATACCTTCGAAGGTTCCGGCAACAACATTAAATCCTTCTTTAATAGCCTGTGCCTCAGTTACTCCTGCTGCACCCATACAGAGGCCATTTATTGAAGTTGAAAAAATAGCAATGGTGCCACTAAAAGTTTTCACCGCCGAAAGCTTGAATAAATTCATACCAGCAATTCTTCCTTCAGCACAGGCTGTAGAAGCAAGCATAATACCTGTTTGTTTTCTCGTAATAAAATCCCTTTTTTCGGCACAATCTCCAACTGCAATAATATCATGGTCATCTGTCCGCATATACTCATCCACACAAATAAATCCTTTTTCATTTACTTTTAATCCAGCTTCTTTAGCCAATGTTGAGCACGGCTTATAGCCCATTGAAAGTATAACTGCATCAGATTCTATTTTTTCTCCATTGTTCAATAAGACTCCGGATACTTTATTTCCTTTTCCAAGAATTTCTTTTACTCCCACTCCAGTATTTACTTTAATGCCACGGTTTATGAGAATTTCTTCAGCCATTTTATCCAGTTCTTCATCAAAAGCCAAACTCAGAATATGAGGAAGAATTTCAATCAAGGTTACATCTTTTCCTGCTTTTTTTAATTCATCAGATAATTCAACTCCAATAAACCCACCGCCAATGATTACAATTTTATCCAGATTTTGAATTTTACCTTTTACATCATCAAGATAGGTTTTGTTTTTAGGGATCGTGAAAACGTTTTCCAATTTTACACCTGGTAGCCATTGTGGAATTACTGGCGCAGATCCAGTCGCCAAAATAAGTTTATCATAGGATATTTCTTCTTCATTTGTCAATTTGCATATTTTAGCATTCTTGTCAATTGAACAAACCTCACCAACCATATACTCAATTCCTAACTTGTCGTAACTGGCATCCCCCGGTAATACATTTTGATCGCTACTTTCAAGCGAACCAAAAATATATGGTATGCCGCACGGGACCATCACTTTTTCTTCTTTACGGATTAAAAGAAATTTCTTATCAGGATAATGTGATTTACCTGTTGTTGCAACAGCAAGGCCTGCAGCACTTCCACCTACTATTAACACATCTGTTTTATTCATTATTTATACTTTTTTAATTACACGAAACAAAGGTAGGGTTGATGGAGAAGTGATCAACCGAACTCAGGTAGTTTAACCTTAACCTGAATCTTGATATTACTCAATATTCATGTTGATATTAATACTAATTTTGTCTTGACGTGAATTTATGAGTTCGCGTTTTAAATATGATAACATGGATGATTTCTTAGAATCGAGCAATTGTTTAGAATGTACGCATACTTCAACATGCTTTAAAAACTTAATCCCTTCCCAGCTGGAATTTATTAATCAAAACAGGACTCAAATACAATACCAGAAAGGTGAAAATATATGCAAACAAGGCGCATTTGCCTCATATGTTTTATATATTGCTAAAGGTCTTGTAAAAATTTATGTTGAGAGTCCAGGCAACAAGCATATTAATATAAAGATATCCCAAACATCAGAATTTTTTGGTTTGTCATCCATATTTGGAGATAATATTTATAATTATTCTGTACAGGCACTTCACGACTCATCAATTTGTTTAATTGAAAAAGGAAGTTTTAAAAAACTACTAATGAATAATGGCAATTTTGCAATAGAGGTAATTAAATGGTATTGTGAAAAAGAAAAACTATTATTTCATAAGCTAAGCAGTCTGGGTCATAAGCAAATGCATGGGCGTTTAGCAGACGTTTTACTTTATCTCTGCAGCGAAGAATTTAAACAGGAGAATATTTGGCCCTATATTTCAAGAAAAGATATTGCTGATTTCGCGTGTATATCCACTGAGAGCGTTGTAAGGTTATTAACTGAATTAAAGAATGAAAAAATTATTGAACAAGAAGGAAAGGAAATAAAGATACTACAACCAAATTTAATGAAAGAAATTAGCCTGAGAGGATAATATTGAAAAACAAATAAATACGTTCATAATAAAATATTCCTGCCGGGTATTATCCTCCCTGGGAGGTATAATATTTCGGAACTGAAGACCATCTATCCAAATAGAAGCGTAATTAATTTCATTCCTAATTTTCCAATTTATTGATTCGGATAGGATTCCTGTAATCTGACACTATCCTAATTTGTGTGTTCTTCTTAATCGTGTAAATAAAAAAAATAAAATTTTTTATATTTTTTTTGGTTTTTGCACATATGTGCATTATATTTGCAATCAAAATTGACTGAATGCCACGTCCTCAAAATAAAAGAATAGTACTTGAACCACCCCTTTACACAGAGTTTAAACCACTAGGGGTAAAAGGCCCGGAACTTGAACAGGTTCAACTAAGTCTTGATGAATTTGAGGCTTTACGTTTAGCGGATTATCAGAGCCTTTCCCACGAAGCAGCAGCAGAAGAGATGGGTATCTCCCGCACTACTTTCACCAGGCTCATTGAAAAAACAAGAAAGAAGATTGCAAGCTTCATTATACAGGGTAAGTTGCTCGCCATTGAAGGAGGAAGTATCCATTTCAGAAAAAATATCATACAATGCCAGTCATGTGGACATATGTTCAAAATTAACATTGCAGATTCTATAACCGAATGCCCGGAATGCCATTCGAATAAGCTTTTAAACCTGGCAGGGGGATTTGGTCATGGTAAATGCTGCAGATATCATAATTCTAAAAAAGGAGGTAATGATGCCACGAGGTGATAAAACAGGGCCACAGGGAATGGGCCCGTTAACAGGAAAACGTCTTGGTAACTGTTCCGTAAGTGATAATTCCGGATTAGGACGTGGTCGCGGATCTGGCTATGGAAAAGGAATAAATTTTTCAGGTGATAGAAATTACAGATCTGAAGGCAGATTCAGAAGAAGAATGAGGATTCTGGATTACAATGAAAATAACCATGTTCAGGACAGGGAGAACATTGAAAATGAAATTGATATTCTTAAAGAACAATTGTCTTTTTTGGAGGACAAACTAAAAAAAACCAGGAACAATTAGTTATTGGTTTAGGTGTTTTCACTTGACTGGTGAAACTTTGTGTAAATCCGGCATTCTTTGCTGTTAAATTATTATCGGTAAAGTTGCCGGAACACAAAGAATTTACGATCATGAAAAGTTTAACTTAAAAATCATAATCATGAATAAAACAGGAATAGGGCCCGGCCGCGGAGGTGGAAAAGGCCGTAACAAAGGAGGCGCATTTGGACCGGGAGGATTTTGTGTTTGTGCAAAATGCGGTGCTAAAATTTCACATCAACAGGGTGTAAAATGCACTACTATTAAATGCCCGGAATGCGGTAAAACAATGATCAGGGAAGAATTATTGAAAAAATAAAACTAATAATATTTTATATGTCTAAGAAAATAAAATTTGCTATACCAACGGTTAATGACAATATTACACCTCATTTCGGACATTGTAAGATGTTTGCTATTATTGATGTTGATAATAACACTGTTGTGAGGAAAACTTTTATCACCCCGCCTGATCATGAACCTGGTGCATTTCCCCGTTTTCTTGCAGAACAGGGTGTAGATATCATTATTGCAGGTGGAATGGGGCCAAGGGCACAGGATTTGTTCAGACAGAACAATATCCAGGTTCATATAGGTGTAAGTGATGGAACACCCGTAGAATTGGTTGAACAATATCTGAGTAATCAGCTAAAAACTGGAGAAAACCTTTGCGATCATTAAAATGGAAAGCATTGTTTATCATCCGATAGGAATAATCCATACCCCTTATAAAGAACCCAGAAATATGCCTATTCAGGGTAGGTACAACAAGTATGTTGATGGCTATTGTACCATTCAAAATGAGTTTCAGGAAGGACTAACTGACCTTGAACATTTCAGTCATGCCATACTGATCTATCACTTACATAAATCCAAGGTAATCCATGTTGTTGAAAAGCCATTTCTCGAAAATGCAGAACATGGTATTTTCGCTGTTCGTAGTCCAAACCGGCCAAATAAAATCGGCATCTCTGTTGTCAGGATCCTTAAAATATTAGAGAACAAACTTCATTTTACCGAAGTGGATATGCTTGATGGAACCCCACTTTTAGATATCAAGCCTTTTGTGGGACATTTCGATAGCAGGAAGAATGTAAAATCGGGATGGGTTGATAAACATTTCGAAAATGGCCGTATTCCTGATGATGTAATATTGGATTGATTATGAGGATAGCAATAGCAAGCGGCAAGGGAGGAACAGGTAAAACAACCTTATCAACCAACCTGGCAGCTTATATTGCTGAACGTGAAAAAGTAATCCTTACCGATCTGGATGTTGAGGAGCCTAATTCGGGATTATTCTTTAACGGGGAATTAATTGATAAAGAAATTATATATAAACATATTCCTGAATGGAACGAAGGTACATGCACATTTTGTGGCAACTGCCAGGAAGTATGTAATTTTAATGCAGTTATAAAACTTGCGAATCATATACAGGTTTTTCCACAACTATGTCATTCCTGCTTCGCCTGTTCGGAATGTTGCCCTTCCTTTTCTTTAAAAATGATACCCAAAAGAATAGGTATTTTAAGGAAATATCAGACCGGCAAGTTAATATTTGTTGAAAGCAGGCTTGATATCGGCCAGGAACAAGCGGTTCCGTTAATTGCCCAGACAAAGAATTATATTGACAAGAATTATGGGCATGGAATATTAGGGCTGTTTGATTCACCACCGGGAACTTCCTGTCCGGTAATAGAAGTAACGAAAAACGCCGATTTTGTAATACTGGTAACTGAACCTACACCTTTTGGATTTCATGACCTGAAAATAACTGTTGAGACCATGGGAAAGCTGAACCGGAACTTTGGTGTTGTGATCAACAGATATGGGATAGGTAACGATGATGTTATAAATTATTGCCAACGGGAAGGTATTCAGATACTGGGAAAGATACCAAACAATCGACAGGTGGCCAATTTATATGCAAGAGGAAACTTGATCTATAATAAGATACCTGAAGTATATAATGAACTAAAGAAAATTACTGATTTTATCAGCTTATACAGGAAATCGAAAAACCGATGAGGGAGATTGTGATTATTTCGGGAAAAGGTGGAACTGGAAAAACATCCCTTGCTGCATCATTTGCAGTGCTGGCCAAAGAAAATGTAATTGTTGCTGATTGTGATGTTGATGCAGCAGATATGCATCTTCTATTGGATCCGGATTTTAAAAATGTTGAAGATTTTTACAGCGGGGAACTTGCAATCATCGATTCCACTGTGTGTACCCAGTGTGGCCGGTGTGCTGAAGCATGCAGGTTTGAAGCTGTTGGTTTAGAGAATGGTTACTATTCAATTGATCCTTTGGAGTGCGAAGGATGCGGATATTGCTCAAGAGTTTGCCCATCAGGGGCCATTCGTAATGAACAAAGATTAGTTGGTCAACTATATGTTTCCGGGATAAAAACCGGTAGCGTAATGGTTCATGCCAGGCTGGATATCGGAGCAGACAATTCTGGGAAACTTGTTGCACGGGTAAAAAACGAGGCAAAAATGATCGCCAGGAAGAAAAATACTGACCTGGTTCTTATTGATGGATCGCCAGGTATTGGATGTCCGGTTATATCTTCACTCTCAGGGGCTCATTTTGTTGTTATGGTTACCGAGCCTACCAGATCAGGGTTCCATGACTTGAAAAGGGTTTTTGAACTGGTTAAGAATTTTCAAATCCCTGTGGGTTGTATCATTAATAAAGCAGATACCTATCCTGCTCTTACTAAAAATATTGAAAGTTTCCTGAAACGTGAAAATATCGTTTATCTTTCAAGTCTCCCTTATGATGAAACTTTTACTGAAGCAATGATTTACGGGCAGACAATAGTTGAGTATAACAATACTGAACTTGCTGCAAAACTATTAGAAATCTGGAATAAAATTTTAAAAAATATAAAATAAATATCATGAGAATTGCATTTACAACAAAAGGCACAACCTGGGACTCAGCAATGGATCCGCGTTTTGGACGGACAGACTACCTGGTGATTTATGATGATGAAATTGATAAACTTGAACACGTTGATAACAGGTCTGTTGGACAGGAAGCTCACGGTGCAGGCCCAAAAACGGCACAAAAGATTTTTGACCTGAATGCCGAAGTTCTTATTACCGGCAATGGTCCTGGTGGAAACGCTGCAATGGTTTTGGGGAAAGCTGGTTTGGAAATATATGTTGGTGCCGGTGATATGAAAGTTGATGAAGCATATAAGGCTTATCAAAACAATCAGTTGCAAAAGTTCTGAAAAATGAGACTTGAGCACATAGCATTATCAATTAACTCCCCTTCAGAAATCACTCGCTTTTATCAAAATATCCTGGGATTGCAAAAACAAAAAGAATTTACGCTCAGCAAGGATTTATCATCTGCAATATTTTGTATTGAAAGCGACACTACTGTTTTCCTGATGAAAAAAGATCATGTTGTTTTTGAACTATTTATTACAACTGAAGATATAGTTCATAATTTCAGGCATGTTTGTATTTCTGTTGAAAATCGTGAAATTATGGTTAATCATGCTATAAGGAGTTCCTATGATGTAACCCGAATTAAAAGGGAGTTTTCCGATCTGATTTTTATAAAAGACAAAACAGGGAATATATTTGAGATTAAGGAAATGTTGAACTAAATGAAAAATAATGAAATTGCGATTTGCATTTGCTGTAAATAATGAAGGGAAACTACAAAAAAGACGTTTTGGTGATGCAGATAAATATCTTATTTATTCCGTGCTAAATGATGAAATGGTTTTTTTAGAAGAAGAAACAAATATTTACAAATCTATTGATGAACAGCATGAGCATGGCTCAATAAAAAAAGGAATGGCTATTATTCAATTTTTAAAGGAAAAAAAGATTAATGTATTGGTGTCGAAACAATTTGGCAAAAACATTAAAATGATCAATGGGCATTTTATTCCTGTTAGGATTGAATTTGAAAATCCCGATGAGATTATTCCATCATTAAACAAGCATATCCATTGGATTGAAGATGAATGGAAAAATAAAAAATCAGGATTTAATATGTTTTTCATAAAGTCGGGAATATTAAAAACCAAGATTTAAAGACGAAATATTTGATGAATAATAGTTCTATAATGAATAAATATATTTTTCAATGTATCAATATCTTTTTGGCCCGGTACCATCGAGACGACTTGGCATGTCATTAGGGATTGACCTCGTTCCTAAGAAAGTATGTTCACTTGATTGTGTTTACTGTGAGTGTGGGCACACAACCAAACTAACAATCGACAGAAAGGAATATATACCTTTTAATAAGATAGTAAAAGAGTTAGATCATTATTTTACAAGTAATCCTGATCCGGACTATATCACCTTTTCCGGCTCAGGGGAACCGACCCTTAATTCACAAATCGGAGATGTTTTGCATTTTATCAAACAAAGAAAAGCAGATATCCCCGTTGCAGTTTTAACGAACGGGACATTATTATATCAAAAGCAGGTTAGAAAAAATATCAAATCTTATCGTGAGGATATTGAAACAGCCATACTGGAAACTATCTACAGAAGGCCATGCACCGCTGAGGACCTTGCTGGAATTCTTGGAAAACATATAAATGAGATGAATAAATATCTTGATGTTATGGCAGAGGAAGGAAAAATAGATACGAGACGGAAGGAACGAGGTATATTTTACATGATAAGTAACAAGAATGATTTGAATTCTTAAAATTTGGGAATAAACGTATCTTACAATAAACACATGAAAACATTTTTGGATTGCTTACCGTGTATGATGAGCCAGGCATTGCGAGCCGGAAGAATGGCAACTGATGATGAGAAAAAATTAAAAAAACTACTCGATAGTGTTGGCGCTATGATGAAAGATATCCCAATGGAAAATACGCCTCCCGAAACAGGAGAAGCTATTTATAGGGAAGTCAGAAAAATAACCGGTGTTACCGATCCATACAATAAAATTAAAGAATCAAATATTAAGCAGTCATTATTATTATATCCCGAATTAAAAAGAATTATCAGAAAATCAGAAAACAAACTTCTAACAGCTATTCGTATGGCCATAGCAGGAAATATAATTGACTATGGAGTTGGCAAAGAATTTAATATTGTTGAAGATGTTAATGAAATTCTGAAACAAGAATTTGCTATTTTTGATTTTCATGAATTTAAAAAGCATCTTAAGAAAGCAAAAACAATTCTATACTTAGGGGATAATGCAGGCGAATCAGTTTTTGATAAAATATTAATTGAGGAACTAAACAAGGATGTAATTTACGTTGTGCGCGATATTCCTGTAATTAATGATGTAACTTATCAGGATGCAGTTGACTCGGGTATTGATGAAGTAGCTGAAATTATTTCATCAGGAAGCTCAGCCCCGGCAGTCATTCCTAAATTATGTAATAATGATTTTTTGGAAAAGTTCAATGCAGCAGATATGATAATCAGTAAAGGGCAGGGTAATTTTGAAGGATTATCAAATAATAATTCCATTGTATTTTTTCTGTTAAAAGTTAAATGTCATGTAATTGCCCGTCATATAAAAGTAAGAGAAGGGGATATCGTTTTAAAAGGAATAAATCTCAATTAAACAGTAACCATACGTAAATCATATTGAATATGAAAAAGTTAACAAAAATTGGTATTATCATATGTGACCGTTATCGCGATTGCGCTGGTGGAAAATGTTTCAGGGCAATGAAAAACCGGGAAGGTGCTTTTGATATTTACAGGGGAGATGAAGAATTGGAACTTGTTGGTTATACTACATGCCGTGGGTGCCCTGGTGGAAATATTGAGTATGTTCCTGAAGAGATGATTAATAACGGAGTTGACACTATTCATCTTGCAACAGGTTTTATTGTGGGTTATCCACCCTGTCCTTACGCTCTTCATTTCCGAGATTTTATCCAGGAGAAATATAAGGTTAAGGTTGTATTCGGAACGCATCCCATTCCTGAAAAATATTACCAAACACACATAAAATTAAAAACATGGGAGACTGAAGGTTGGAATGACATTATTCAACCGGTACTGACAGATTATAAAATGCGGTTAGCATACAATTAATAATCCCAAATTATGCATTGGGAATGTCATGAACCAAGGTATTGGTTGGGATTATCCGTATTTACCAATATGTTCAAGCAGCGTTTTATCAATTATCTTTATATTTCTCCCATTCATTTCGATGATATCATCATTGTTAAGATCCCATAATACGCGACTTACACTTTCCCGGGAACTACATATCAAATCAGCCAGGTCGCTTCTTGTTAATGGAAAATCAAATTCATCATCATTAAATATTTGCTGTGAGAAATATAACAGCGCATCAGCTACACGCCCGGTTGTTTGTTTTTGACTACGGTTGACACATCTGCGGACGTTATCCAGTTCACTCTTACAAAGATTGATGATAATCTCATAGGCAAATTCACCGTTTTTAAAAATGAAGCCTTTGAAAACGGTAATATCGATAAAACATGCAATAGAGTTCTTAATGGCTGTTGCCGAGTATTGGTTTATATTATCTGCAAATGTTGTTGGTATCCCAAGAAATGCCGGTGCCTTTGATATTTGAACAATCTGATCCCTTTTTACACTTGCCATGTGCAACTTAACCAGGCCGGTCTTTAAAAATATAATATTGGTTGAAAATGTATTTTGTTTAAATAAAATCTCACCTTTATTAAATTCGACTTGAGAGCATTTGCTTTCAAGGATATTTAGTTCTTCTGCATTTAATACAGAGGCAGCTTTTGAAATAAATTGACAATCTTTACAATGAGTTTTTTCCATATTTGATATATAGATATATGTTATCTAACAATTTAATGTGTCAATTATCACATTATTTTATACAAATCTCCACTTTATTTTTTATATAACCGCACTTCCGATTGTTTTTTTTGCATAACCCTACTCTCTAAATTTGCTGCATGATCATTATTAAACAATTTAAAATTATGTGATATGGAAACGAATATTAATAAAACATTGGATTGCAAAGGATTATCCTGTCCTATGCCGATGATGAAACTGGCAAAGGCTATGAAAGAATTAAAATCAGAACAGATACTTGAGATGTTGGGTACTGATCCAGGGACCAAATCGGATCTTCCCAGATGGTGTGAAAAAACAGGAAATATCCTTCTTGAAGAAAATGAATTGTCAGGAGGTGTATTTCGATTTATAATTGAGAAAAAGTAGGGGGTGTATATGTCGGAGAAAAGTAAAGAATCAGGCCCGTTAGGGCAGTTGTTCAATACATTTTTTGCGAAGCACTGGCCCGTTTGGGTTGGGGGTATTATACTGGGTGCATTAAATATCCTTTTATTTGCTATTAAAAGTCCATGGGGTGCAAGTGGTGGTATAAATAACTGGGGTGAAAACGTTTTTCACCTGCTGGGAATTTTTGGTTTGGATCATCCAACACCGCTTAATGCAAGCCTGTATGGAATGTTATGTCTTTTTCTTGTCATAGGCTCTTTTATCGGGGCATTATTATCGAGGGAATTTGCATTCAGAATTCCTCCAAAAGGAGAACTTCTAAAAGGTTTTATTGGAGGTGGTTTAATGACATTAGGCGCTACATTTGGCCTGGGTTGTACCATAGGCTCATTTTTTAGTGGAATGCCGGCACTCAGCGGGGGGGCCATTATTTTTACTATTGGATTGTTTTTAGGGACGATCGTTGCGCTCAAGTACATGATGTGGGAAATGGAAAAATTCCCAAAGTTCAGTTCAGGTAAAAGCTATACCCTGTTAGCCGGTACCGGCAAAAGTGGAAGCTGGCAAAAATACCTCGGCTGGATCGTACTCATTTTAACTTTCATTATTGCTTACAGTTATTCTGGTGAAAATAAAACCATGACATGGTTTATAATTATAGGGATGCTGATGGGCTTGATTTGTCAGCGTGCAAGATTTTGCATCGTCAAAGCGTTCCGGGATCCTTTTATGACCGGAGAGGCAGATGGATCGGTTGGTGTTATGGCAGGCTTGCTTATTGGTGTATTCGGTTTTACAATTATCAAATACTTTGGGGTAGGTGTAGGGGATATTGCATTACGTACCAGGGAAATGACCTGGGTATTCCCACATTTCTTCTTCAGGGCTGCCATAGGTGGTTTTGTTTTTGGAATTGGAATGACCATTGCAGGTGGATGTGCCGTTGGAACTTTATGGAGAGTAGGTGAAGGACAGGTTAAACTATGGGCTTCAGCCCTTGGTTTCCTGATCATTTCGCCCATATCTAAACTGTACATTGTACCACCCATTGTTGATTCACTTCCACATTATCTTGATTTTAAAAACTACCTGCCGGATTATCTCGGTTATACCGGCGCTTTCATACTTGTAGTATTGATTATCCTGATCTGGTATGTTTTTGTGAAATGGAACGAAAAAACTGGAAAATTCAGCGCTTATTAATCTTATGGAAATCACAGAAAAATATTTAAAATGAAAAAATATATTTACCTGATACCCATCCTGATTTTTGCCATCTCCTGCACCGGTATCTATGAAAACGGTAAAGAAATGGCAAAAGATGCAAGCTTCTCAGTTACGCAGATAACAGTAGATGATTTAAAAAGTAAACTGGGGAATGACGAAGCAATTCACCTGATCGATGTTCGAAGAAATACTGAGTTTGAGCATGGATATATCAATGAGGATTTTGATTACAATATGTATCTGGAACCTGTGAATATCCCGAGAGGGATCCTTGAATTCAAAATCTCTGATCCGGAATTCTGGGAGGATTATTATGAAGATCTACCCGATAAAGATTCTACCGAAATAATTATTTACTGTGATAACGGAGATCGAGGCATACTTGCCACCCTGACATTATTAAAACTGGGATACAGGAATGTAAAAAACCTGGAAGGTGGCTATAACGCATGGAATCCTGATCAAAATAAAGAAACCGAAAAGAAGGAAGAATCAGGCTGTGGTGGATAACCGGGAAAATAAGCCTATCAAAATATTGAGTTAAAACCAAATAACATAAACCAATAACTAATTAACATGAAAAAAAGAATACATTATTTACTTATTATCACTTTAATACCAGTGATATTTTTTACAGGTTGTAAAGAAGACGAGCCGGAACCACAACCCGGTCAACCAGCATTTACAA
>CAYXUU010000041.1:0-51194 GCA_964468645.1 uncultured Bacteroidales bacterium | reverse complement strand
GTGATATCTAGATTGTCTTCCTGAATCTGTGGAGAACCCAGGTCACAGACGAAAGACTTTTGCTGTGGCAGGGCAATATTGTTACATGCATCCTGGACAGAAGTAAAAGGTAATAACTCAAGATAATAGGTGCCGTCAACAGTAAACGGAGGATCGATGGTGGCAGTAAAAGATATTTCCCACTCACCTCCAACAAGACAGGCTTCCCCTTCAATATTTATGATGGCATGGATGGTATCGGGTCCAACAACCTGAAAAGATGCGGGTGTAACCGAACTGCATAAGACCACTTCGCTGAAATCAAAAGTGAATTCTGTATCACCACATTCAATTTCACCAGCATTAACATATTGCAGTTCTGGTCTTACATTATCATATATCTCTGCTGTTGATTCACTAAAATCAAGGGTATATCCACCCTGTGCACCACTCCCCCAGTTATCAACCATTAAAACATAAGTTCGGCCCTCTTCAACATTAAGATCCTTATTCCATTTATTTGTTCCACCACAATTATTGCAATCGCTGGTTCCGCCGCTTGAAGTACTGATACCGGTTTCTCCCTGAAAACCTCCACCTCCTGCTGAATTACAGCTTTTTTGCATGGTAGGATACTGTGTTAATATATCTTCACATCGTTTGAAAGTAAGATCATATAATGCCCAGTCATAATCGTCAGTAGATATATTTGGAATAATTGAAAGGACCAATAAACCTGTTGACTGTACGGTAAACCTGTACCAGTGTGAATTCCATTCCCCATTAAGACAACTGCCGGGACAACAATTAGAGCAATTGGATTGTGGACATTCATAGACCTCATTTGTATAGTTACCAGGGCCACTGGCAATATTGGGTTCATAATATTCGTCCTGACATACAGGAGTAGCCCCCAGGCAATCTCCTGTGGTTGGTACCTGTGCATTCACGATGGAAATACCGCCAAGAGATAATAAGATGGCAACAATAAGTGAGGTGATAAGCTCGTTAAAAGTATCCATAATAGTGATTATTTGTTGTTATACAGCAACATGATGCAGCGACACTTTACAAAGATAACACAATAATAAAAATCCACTAAACTAAATTGTTAGATTTGCATTTCAATTAAAATCAAATTATGAAAAATTTAAAAAACCTTTTTCTGCTTCTTCTTTTTGCAGCTATACTTATGTTTTCATTCAATTGTAAGAATGACAATAATGATGATGATAATACCAATACAACCCCTGTGGCAAATTTTACAGTTGATCCTGAAAATGGAACCACAAGCACTGTTTTCAGTTTTGATGCATCGGGAAGCAACGATGCAGAAACACCTGTTGAAGACCTTGATGTAAGATGGGACTGGGAAAGCGATGGAACATGGGATACTGATTATTCCACAACAAAAACAGCCAACCATCAATATTCTTCAGCGGGTATTTATGTTATAACGCTCGAAGTTATGGATGGTGGTGGGCTTACCGCAACAACCACCGGAACAGCGGGTGTTTCGGATCCTTCAAATAACCCTCCCAATCCACCAGATAATCCTTCCCCAGCCAATAATGGCGGAAATCAGGAACTGGAACTAATACTCAGCTGGGAATGTACAGATCCGGATGGAGACGACCTGACCTATGATGTTTTTTTTGGTGTTACCACCACTCCGCCATTGATCAGTGAAGACCAGGCCAGCACAAATTATACAACCAATTTATTAACCAATAGCACCACTTATTACTGGAAAATTGTTGCCACCGATACCAAGGGTGCTTCTACAGATGGCCCGCTCTGGAAATTCACCACAAAAGATCCATCAACAGATTGCCCGGATACATTTACAGATCCCAGAAACGGACAAACATACAATGCTTTAAAGATAGGTGATCAATGCTGGATGGGTGAAAATCTCAATATCGGGACCATGATCCTAGGATCTCAAAATCAATCTGATAATTCTACCATTGAAAAATATTGCTATGGGGATGTTGCTGCCAACTGCGACACTTATGGCGGCCTTTATCAGTGGGATGAATTAATGGACTATGAAACTAACAATGATAAGGGCATTTGTCCGGATGGATGGCATGTACCAACCGACGTTGAATGGATGCAAATTGAAGTTGAAGTTGGAATGAGTTACGAAGATGCTACTTCAATGGGATTGCGCGGAACAGACCAGGGAACCATTCTTGGGGAAGGCGGATCATCAGGGTTTGAAGCCCTATACGGCGGAACCAGGAATAGTGGTGGTGCATTCAACTTTATTGGCGATTATGCGAGTTTCTTTTCATCCACTCCCGGTTCCCAGAACAACCTGGCATGGGTAAGATATATGTTCTCTGCTAATGGACAGATACTGAGAAATCCTTATGATAAGACGATGGGATTGTCAGTCAGGTGCGTAAAGGATCAGTAGAAAGTCTATTGTAGCAGATAATTATAAAGGGTAGATCCCGAGGCAACAATCAGGTTAAGATTGTCGTCATCATTCAAACTTCCAATTTCAAATGGGGTTTCACCCACCATACCTGTACCAAATACCTGGTTGCCTTTTTTATCGAAGAGATACAGGGTGTTACCCTCTGTGTCAACCACACCAAGTAGGCTTTCCCTGTAAGATAAGGGGATAAGCTGTGGTGCTACACGAATCTCATTCTCAAATCCATACTCAAACAGTATATTTTTGAACCTGTCGAAAATGATCAGTTGTTTCCCATCAACAAAGATGAAATCTTCCTTGCCGTTTTTATCAAAATCTTCATAAATGAAAAAATGGCCGGGACTGAAATCTCCGAAAACAGTCCTGTCAATTCTTCCGTTGGTTTTTATATATACAAGATGCCCATTTTGATCTGTAGTGATCAACGGCCCTTTACTATTGGTCTTATTAACGTAAAAATCTGAATTAATGGCATTTTTAAAATCATCCCTGATCCTGATCCTGTTGTCTCCTTTTCTATCAGTGATCTTCACACTACCGTTAGAAAGCGGAATGATAATGTAGTCTTTATTCTCTGCAACCAGATGTTGAGTTTCGTTCAGAACAGATACATCTGTTCTTGGTTTTTTCCACCCCCTGATTGAGTTCCCTTTTAAATCATAGTTATAGACCCGGTTGTCCTCACAGGCAAATACGATCCGGTATTCTTTATTCCTTATATAATCGAATACCGACAAACCATTGGTGGCTTTGCTGCCAAGTTGAATCGGATAATTCTCCACATTCCTCCCCAGCAGGTCAATCAGGTAAAGATTATCTGTTGTATTAAAGAGATATTGAATTTTACGGTTTTTATAAAAGTCCACCGGATATACTTCACTGATGACCTGGCCTGATAATGGTATCTTCCATAAAATGTTTCCATTGTTGTCGAGCAGGATTATCTGATTATCTTCATCAAAAACAATGATATTATATGTTTTATCGGTATGGTCTTTTACAAGGTAAGGCCTGGAAATAATCTTTGAATCCAGTTCCGTCTTCCATAATGCCCTGTTTTCTTCCCTGTATCCCGGGTTGTATTTCAGATAGATATTCGTGTAAAACATTTGATTGATATAGCTGAACTGAAGGGCGAATGCATGAAAGCTGTTCAGGTGTGTTTCATGTGTGGTTAAAACAGATTTCAATCTTTCCGGCAGGTAGCTTTTAATGGCCTGAAGGGCATTTCTTGAATTGTAATAGAGATAAAAGTTAGAATGCTCGGCGATATTATCAGAGAATTCTTTGTAGTTGATGTTGTCATTCAGCGTTTTGCCTGAAAGATAGGTGTTAATAATTTCCCGAAGCACATGTTTGTTATTTGCAAAGATCACATAGTTACTGATGATGGTAAAATAGGTTTGTGACAGGTTGCTGAATTCCTTGCCGAAAACCATCGGTATCAGTTCCGGAATGTTAATTTTTTTTATCAGGTGTTCATTATAGCTTGATATGATTGAGCTCCCATTCACATGATGCATGATCTGTGTCAGCAGCTGATTGGCACGCTCAGGGTTTGACGTGTGAAATACACCAAAAGATTTTTCCTTAAATTCATTCATTGTCCGGCCCAGGGAAGCGAACGCAAATTCCTTACCAATCCAGCTGGTGAGATTCTTTTCCACATCGATCTTATACCTGTTGTTAAGACTGTGTAAACTGTTATAATGGTTGTCGAACCTGTTATTATAACGCAGATAATCTTCAAAGCGGTGATAAAACATGCTGAAGTCCTCAATTCCAAACCATAGCATACAATTCGTGTTGTAAGGGAGTAACTTCGTCATATTTACCTGTTGCTGTTTCTGACCTCTCAGAACATTCATATACTGTCTGGTAGAGTCAACAACATCGGTATAACCATTTAATAAAATCTCATCCTCTTTTATCAACAGGTCAAGCTCACACCATGCAGCAAAATCTTTTAGAAGGGCAATATAATGGTGATACCCCGACTGTGTGAGGGTTTTAATCAGTATATCAGCCTTTTCAAGATTAATGAATAACAATGCATCCACTCTTTTGCCAGCGGTTCGGATTACTTTACGGAAAGAGGCTGACTGGTCAATACCATCCTTATTCTTTGACTGACTGATCCCGGATATGACCAATTCAGGATCAGCACTGATGATGATGTTTCCTTTTCTCGTTGCAAAATAAAAAGATGAATATTCAGGGACATTCACTTCAATTAATTTATTCTCTTTATACAGGATTTCGTTAAAAAAGCTTTGTGAGCCATAGGCGCCGGTGATGAAATTCTTTACCAGGTTGTTTCCTCTGACGTCCGGTAATTCAACGATAAAGAGGACACGGAGACTATCACTCCCGGTGTGATGTATGGATATAAAGACCTTACTGCCTGTTATGAGGTCATCAACAGAAGGATTTTTTCGGAAAGCCGAATCCAGTATCCTGATCTGTTGGTCAATATTGTTCAGGGGAACAATTTGAGTAAATGCATTCCAGATATCATTTCCAGCCAGCAATGTTTTCTTAAATGAATTGATATCAGTTATTTCTGCAAATAGCAATGAAGAGGATGGAATCACTTTAATACCCGGCAGTGGCCGGTTGAAAGATTTTTCATAAAACCAGTATCCGCCTGCTGCAAGAAGGCAAATGATCAATACGATAAGTAATTGCGCTAATTTAAACCTGGGTCTGGCCATAAAGAGCTTGATGTTTATGATGTATTCAAAAGTAATTTAAATCATAGGGTATGGTTCATACATTATTGATTATAAATTAACATGTTTTTGTTAATTGTTATTGTGGAGAGGTATATTATCCCAAATATGCATTGGGATTGTAAAGAATCAATGCCCCGATCAATCGGGATTGTATTTCAACTTTCAAGTGATTATTAATATATGATGAAATATCAACACTATTCAGGCATTCTAATAACTAACCACCAATAATCCATATTTTACCAATTATTTTTTTTTATATTTGGGATTGATGTTGTTCACCATAAGAACAAACTTGCGCACATTAACCCAGATTATACTATTCAATTATGAAGAAAAAATTCACTTTCACTCTCATTATGTTATTGTTATCGCTTTTACAAATTGAAGGTTACACCCAGGTAGCCATTAACAGTGATGGTACGGCCCCGGATGCCTCGGCCATGCTTGATGTAAGTTCAACCGACAAGGGATTGCTAATTCCCCGGATGACTGCTACCCAGCGAAGTGCCATCACTTCACCCGCAACAGGTTTGCTGGTATACCAAACCAATGATGGAGCAAGCGGGATCTTTTATAATGCAGGTTCTCCATCAACACCAAATTGGATACAGCTATCTTCAACACTAATAACAAAGATAGCTGATGCTGATGGCAATACCACTGTGCAGGTAGATGTAAACCCATCTCTTGACCATATCTATTTAACAACTGCAGGTAACGAAGTAATGATCATTGATAATGTCGGAAATATAGGAATGGGTACCGGCACCCCGGATTACAAACTGGACATTACCGGAGATGCTGTTGTAGATGGGCTTCGTATCAGGAGACAAAGTGACGGTGTGGAAACAATTCACAGGTTTTCTGATTCTGGTGGTGATATAAATTATTTCAATGCTTCAGGGAACCGTGGACATGATTTCATAACAAACGATGGTGCTACTGTTGAATCCAGGATGAAGATTCTCGGGAATGGTAATGTCGGCATCGGAACAACCGCCGCAGGTAACAGGCTGGATATCCAGTTGGGAACCAGGTCAGGTACACATCCCGGTGGATTACCATTATACGTTACAGGCTTGCCCGAAGGTAATGCCAATGGCGTTGAATTCAGACATGGTAATACCACACAGGGAATTGGCTTTGGGTATAATACTATTTATGCGGCAGGAAGTAACACCAACCAGGACCTATGGCTGCAATCGAAAGGAAGCGGAACAATTGCATTCAGGATTGCCGGATTGGAAAGATGGGTTATGACTGGGAGCAGGCTGGAAGCGAAAAATTGCGGCAGCTCAGTTTTTATTGGTGAAGATGCCGGGGCCAATGATGACCTGAGCGACAATAAAAATGTCGGGGTAGGTAACCAAAGCCTTAACGACAACACAACCGGTATTTATAATGTTGCACTTGGGTGGAGTTCACTTGCCAACAACACCACAGGCGAGCGTAATGTGGCAATAGGGGCCGGAACTATTCAGAATAATACAACCGGCGACAAAAACACAGCCGTAGGTCATGCTTCCCTTGCTTATAATACATCAAACGATCTGAACACAGCTATTGGATATCAATCTCTACCCATCAGTAATAGTGGTTATAATAATACCGCAGTCGGGGCGAATACTGGTTTATTAAATTCCAACGGACACGGGAACGTATTCATTGGAAATTCTGCCGGGGCAAATGAGACCGGAAGCAATAAGCTCTATATCTGTAACTCAGCTACATCTACTCCATTGATATATGGTGACTTTGCTACAGGTCATCTGAAAGTTAATGGGGACCTTGAAGTAACTGGTTCTTACAGTGAAGGAAGTCACAATTATAGCTTTTTACGTTTAACCTGGCCATATACCGGAAATTATACCCAGGCTGCCGATTATTCAATCAGAGCGTATGATAAGATCAGGGCACAAGCATTCCATGCTATCTCCGACCGGAGAATAAAAACAACTTTCAGGAAAAGCGATTGTAAATCTGATCTTACCCTGGTAAACAATCTGGAAGTAACTGAATATAACTATATCGATACGCTAAGCAAAGGAAGCACAAATAATAAAGGCTTTATTGCCCAGCAGGTGGAAAGTGTTTACCCGGAGGCAGTCACAAGAAGCAATGCCTATATCCCGGATATCTATAGCTTCTCGGCAAATGTAGTGCAGGATAATAATGCAAATAGCCTGATCGTTAGCATGGATTCTGAACATAAACTTAAGCAGGGTGATATGCTTAAATTCTTTAGTGAGCATAATGAATACAAGCAGGAAGTACTGGAAATACTATCCCCCACGCAGTTCAGGATCGCTGTCATTGAGGATGAATATGTTAAGCTCTTTATTTTCGGCAAAGAGGTTGACGACTTTCGCTCGATAGACTACAGCCAATTATTTTCTACAGGCATCGGGGCCATACAGGAATTGTCGAGGCAAAATGAAGAACTGAAAAAGTCGAATGAAGAATTACATGCACGCCTGGAGGTGGTTGAAAAGATGTTGCAGCAAAACATACTTACTCAGAAGTGATGGTATAGAATTGCTTGCCTGAACCCATAAATTGGACATTGGAAATTCATTTTTGGATATTTCTTTTTTAAATCAGAAATTTTGACTTGAAACGATTGAATAATGAAGGATCATGGTTTTTTACTTCTTCCAAATATTCTTTGGCATTTTCTTTATTAACTTTTCCCCAGAATTTTGTAAGTTCCTTGTCGTTCCATGATATTGTTTCTTTACCTTGATTGACGAAATCAACACGGCCAAAAGATGTATAATGTATTTGGGTGTACAGGGCTAATCCCCTGTTATAAAGATACTCTCCGGGAGAACCCTGGTAGTTGTTCACCTGAGGAATTAACAATTTTGTCATGAGCCAGGGAAAATCCATGTAATGAGACATAAATGCCAGATTCCAGGTTATATATAAACTCGTCCATTTTTCATGTAGTGGCAAACTGAGAATAATAGCTTTTTTATCTTCTGACCAACGTGATGGACCTGCTCCCGTTTTGAGATTAAATTTTTTAGCTCCGGGAAGGTTAAGGGCCAGAGGTATTGCACTTCTGGCATTGTCTTTATAGCCCAATCTTATGTCTTCAAGAATGGCTTCGACAATATTGACCGGAAGAAGCACTCTCCCGAATGTTGGGGGAACTTTACCCGACTTGTGGTATTTGAGCGCAAGGTTTATTCCGGTTTCCACTGATGGCACTTTGGTTTTTTCAAAAAGTGTCCAGTACTTCGTAACACCTTCCTTTACCCGGGTCTTCTTCCATACATCTCTGCATGATTCAATAATCTTCCAATCCAGGCGCATTGCTTTGGTCAAACGTTCAAGAACGATAGCGTATGTCACAACAGAAGGAAAAACCTGTTTTCCTTCACACTGTACTTTATAGAATAAATGATCAAAGTTTTCATCTTTCGCCTTTTCAAGAAAATCTTTAAAGTATTCGTTGGTCTCTATGCAACGAACAATTTGGTCAATGAAGTCTATAATTTTATCCTTTTTTAGATCTTTAGGGAGAAGGAAATCGTCCTTTTTACCTAACTCCTTTGCCATCCAATTGCCGGAATTATCGATCAAACGAAGTTGGATCAGATGCCTTTTCATCAATTCTGTTATCCCGCTAGCACTTAGTTCTGCGATAGTATTATTAATCGCGGTAGCGATTTTCATGATAGTAGTTGGGCTGTTTTCAGCCATACGTGTTCTGGTAGTTGCCATAGTTCTATCCAGCCTTTCCGGGAGTATTTCCTGGTAATAACATCTTATTCTGTAAAGCAGTTATTTCAAAAATAGTGAAGTTTTGGGATTGATGTGTATGTTTTAGTAGAATTCTTCATATTATTATTATTCAATTTAGCTGAATTCTCAATATAAAGCAATAAGTATTCGCATAAGATAAAGACCCTGCAAGCAGCAATAAATTAAAATCCAAGCTTAAGCTGTTCATTTAAATTAAAACTCTTACGGTGAAATGGGGTAATACCATATTCAGATATGGCTTTTTTATGCTCGGGTGTAGGGTAGCCCTTATTTCGGTTCCATCCGTATTGGGGATATTTCTGGTGTAGTATTTCCATGTATTCATCACGAAAAGTTTTTGCCAGTATTGAAGCTGCAGCAACAGACTGGTATTTACTATCACCTTTAATGATACAATGATGGGGTATTCCTTCATAAGTTTTAAAACGGTTACCATCTATTAACAATAAACCCGGCTTAACCTTTAATCCTGATATTGCTTTATGCATTGCCATGAAGGAGGCGTTCAGTATATTAACCTCATCTATGGTTTCGTTATCAACACTGGCAACCGACCAGGCTATGGCATTGTTGATGATCTGGTTTTTCAGTTCTTCCCTTCGCTTTTTAATCAATAGCTTGGAGTCGTCAATAAGGTCATTTTCATAATGATCGGGCAGGATGACAGCTGCAGCAAGTACCGGCCCTGCCAGGCATCCCCGGCCTGCCTCATCAACTCCTGCTTCGCTTAAATTTTGTTGAAACCTTTGTTTAAGCATCGATTATTAAAATATTGTCTCAGGAAACCAAAGGGCAGCATAACTGAGATATACACCTATTAGAAAGATCATAACAACAAGTAGATTATAATAGAATAACATTTGTTTCTCAGCCAGCACGATACCAGTGATTGCAGCTCCCGGAACCATAAAAAGGATTACAGAATTATTCGGTTGATCATTGGTTATGAAGATCACAAGCAGGAATAAAAGCATATAAATGATGGTGGTTAGTTTTTTCCTAATATCAATGTTCTTTGAGCTTTGGGTTCTTACTATGTTCATCACTGTTATCAGTAATAATAAGCCAATGGTTGATAGAAGAACTATTGTTGAAAGATTATAATCAAATGACACTAACCGAAGATTGATAATATCGTTTGAAAACCTTAACAGAAAATCATTCAGGCTGTCGGTCCAGAAATAATATGTGCCTGTAAACAGCAGCGGTATTATAAAACCGATCATTGGAACAACCCAGGAGCGCCATGTAATAATACTCATCAAAATGAAAAGGGAATATAATATTACAAGTATGAATATTGAGGGATTAAAGATGAGGCTGGCGATACTAATATTGATACCACATGGGAAGACGATTTTTAAAGGTTCCCTTTCACCATAAAGCCCAAAACCATTTCTCATGATTAAAATAATGAAGAAATTCACGAGTATTATTGGATGGATGGTATGTATATCCGGGACAAAACTGATGATCAACACATAGATCAATGCAGGGATCAGGGAGTTTCTTGGGATTAGCTGGTGTTCCGAAAGAATTGAATTAAGCATGATGCCTTCAAGATATACAAGAATAAAAGTGATCAGGACTGCAACCAGTGGTATGTTTCTCAGCATCACCTCAAAAAAGTTGTAAAATGGGGTAGTCTCTTCAGGCAGTGCGAAAGCCTCAGGATTGATAAACCGCGGAAGCCAGATAATCAGTTCCATGACGGCCAGTACTATATACTGACTCAGATAGCTGGATTGAAAATATCGTATAAACATTTACATTAAATCTTTGCCCAGATCCTTCCTGTAGTATTTCTTTTCAAAATCAATGATTGATGAATTTTTATAGGATAGTCCCAGGGCTTCCTGCATTGTTTCACCAAAGGAGGTAACAGCAATCACCCGTCCCCCGCTTGTTAAAGTTCTTCCATTTTCACCCGGTTTTGTGCCTGCATGGAAGATGACACTATCACTTACCTTATCAAGCCCCGTGATTAATTTACCTTTTTCATAGGCCTCAGGGTAGCCTCCTGAAACCAGCATGATTGCTGTGGAATATTGGCTGTCGATTTCAATATCATATGATTCAAGATTTTCATCTGCCACACCTTTGAACAAAGCCAGCAAATCAGATTTTATTCTTGGAATGACCGATTCGGCTTCCGGGTCTCCCATCCTAACATTGTACTCAATCACATATGGATCTTCACCTCTTTTGATCAGTCCGAAGAAGACAAAGCCTTTGTATTTCAATCCTTCACTTTTTAAACCTTCGATGGTTGGCCTGATGATCCGGTCTTCGACCTTTTTCATAAATGTTTCGGTGGCAAAGGGAACGGGTGAAATTGACCCCATGCCCCCTGTGTTCAGCCCGGTATCATTCTCTCCAATGCGTTTATAATCTTTTGCATTAGGGAGTATTTTGTAGCTTGTTCCATCGGTAAGCACAAATACGGAAAGCTCGATACCTTCCATAAATTCTTCAATAAGAACTTTAGCTGATGCACTACCGAACTTCTTTTCCGAAAGCATTGCATTGAGTTCGGATTGAGCTTCGTTGAGCTTATTCAGGATTACCACTCCTTTACCTGCTGCAAGACCGTCGGCTTTCAGGACATAAGGTGGTTTAAATGTTCCCAGGTACTTCAGGCCATCTTTAAGACTGTTTTCATCAAAGGTCATATACTTTGCAGTCGGGATATTAAATTTTTCCATGAATTGTTTTGCAAAATCTTTACTTCCTTCAAGCATAGCAGCATCCTTTGTTGGCCCTATCACATGAATATCAGCACAATCAGGCCTTGCTTCAAAATAATCAACAATACCATCCACCAGCGGGGCTTCGGGCCCGACAATGATCAGTTCTATTTTGTTTTCAATTGAAAATGTTGCGATGGCTTCAAAGTCATCTGCAGCGAGATTAACATTGATACCCAGCTTTAAAGTACCAGCATTACCGGGCGCTATAAACAGTTTTCCAATGTTATCACTTTGTGCAATTTTCCAGGATATTGCATGTTCCCTTCCTCCGGAACCTATGACCAGAACATTCATGATTATTCAGTTTTATTTAATACGTTATCAATCGTTTGCCATAAACGGTCGGCAGATTTCTGCCAGGTAAAAATTTCTTTTCTTTCTCTGCCTTTATCAATTAGAATCTTGACCATTTCCCCGTCCTGCTCAATCTGCTCCATAGCGGCTGCAATATCATCAGGTTTGAAGGGATCGGTCAGGAGGGCAGCGTCACCGGCAATTTCAGGCATTGAGGTTACATTGGAGGTAATAACCGGTACTTCACACCTGAATGCTTCAACAATGGGAATTCCGAAACCTTCAAAATAACTAACATAAGTAAGTGCCTGTGAAGAAGCAAGGACCTTATGTAATTCACCGGCATTCAGGCGACCGGTGAATAACACATCCTGCTTGTGGATCATCATATCATAACTTTCCCTGATCCCCGGAGTCCACCACATCTTTTCACCTACAACAAGCAAGCAGGCTTCTGATGATGTTTTCGTTTTGAAAATGTCGAAGGCCCTGAACAAATTAACCAGGTTTTTTCTGGGGTGCAATGCACCGATGAAAATAAAATATGGCCTTCCATCTGTATATTTATCCCTTGTTTCACTAATTTGCTCCTTATTCAGCGGCATAAAGCTTTCATTGCCACCGTTGTAAACAACATCTATTTTGGATGGATCGATCTGGTATTGCTTAGTGATATCACTTTTGGAATATTCCGAAACAGTTGCAATTCTTGTTGCTTTACGGGCATACCTGGGGAAATAGTATTTATAGTGTTTCCTTGCCAGAAATGGAATGTCGTCAGGGAAATGTTCAAAGTTCAGGTCATGAAATACATTAACAGATGGTATGTTTGTTCTCAGAGAGAGATAGCCATCAGGAGAGAAAAAAAGATCTGCATTGATTTTTTTAAGGATGTATGGAATGGAATATTCGAACCACAGGTAAAAGAGCAAGGGATGCCTGGCCTGTGGAGGAAGAACAATGGGATGGATATTATCGGAGAAAATAAAGTCATCATGGAATTTTCTGTCGAATATAAAATAGAAAGAATGTTCAGGGTGATTATGGGTGATCCTTTTAAGTGTTTCCAGGGTAAACCAGCCTATACCTTCAAGTCTGTCTTTTATTAGCAGGCGTGTATTTACAGCAATTCTCAAGCTCTTGTTATTTAAGGTTCTGATTAAGTTTGCTCTTAATTATTATAATAACTTTGCACAAAGTTATGCTTTTTACACAATCAAAATTCAGGTTAAACGTATTTCAAAGAAGGTCTGAATTTTCAATATCAATAACAAATAATTAATGCAAAAGAAGTTTCTGACAAACCTCATATTGTTGCTTTCACTCAACCTGATCGTAAAGCCCTTTTATATATTTGGTATTGACCGTACTGTTCAAAATACTGTCGGCTCTGAAGACTATGGCTTTTATTTTGCGGTATTCAGTTTCTCCTTCCTTTTCAACATACTTCTCGACTTCGGTATCACCCAGTTCAATAACCGTAACATCGCACAGAACAACCAGCTGTTAAATAAACATTTCTCAGGAATTCTTATCATGAAATTGCTTCTGGCCATCGTATTCGGTGTTGTCACCTTCTCAGTTGCATTAATCATAGGTTACAGAAGCGAACAGCTTTATATTCTTGGTTTCCTTGTTTTTAACCAGTTTCTAATTTCGTTTATCTTTTATCTCAGGTCAAATATCTCCGGTTTATTACTGTTTAAGACAGATAGCTTGCTTTCTGTTCTCGACCGTATTCTGATGATTATAATATGCGGCGTGTTATTGTGGGGAGGTATTACTGAAAAGCCCTTTAATATTTTATGGTTTGTATATGCCCAGTCGGCAGCATATTTTTTAACGGCCCTAATCGCTCTTATTGTAGTCATCAAGAAAGCAAAGTTTAAGAAACTGAACTGGAACAGGGCTTTCTTCCTGATGATCCTGAAGCAAAGCTATCCATTTGCAATACTGGTATTACTCATGTCGTTTTACAACCGGGTTGATTCCGTGATTATCGAAAGAATCCTGCCCGATCCGCTGGGAGATGAGCAGGCAGGTGTGTATGCCCATGCATTTCGTCTGCTGGATGCTTTCAATATGATTGCATTTCTTTTTGCTGTTTTGTTACTTCCTATTTTTTCGAGATTGATCAAGCAAAAAGAAAATATTGAACACCTTGTAAAACTTGCATTTACACTTCTTTTCACCATTTCGGTTATTGTGGCAATTACATCTTGTTTCTTCAGGGAGGAGATAATGAAAATCCTTTATGATGATTATATTCCCAAATCTGCAGAAGTTTACGGTGTATTAATGTTTGGATTTATTCCTATTTCAACAACTTATGTATTCGGAACACTTCTTACGGCAAATGGCAGCTTAAAGCAATTGAATATCGTTGCAGGTAGTGGTATGGTTATCAGTATCGTACTAAACCTGATCCTGGTTCCCATGCCGAGTTTACTGGCCCTTGGATCTGCATATGCCAGCCTCAGTTCACAGTTAATTACAGCTATTGCCCAGTTAATCGTTGCATATTTCCTGTTTAAATTCAGGATTAATTGGAGGTTTATATTGCAACTGTTTGCATTCGCAGGAGGTGTATTACTCACCGGCATTTTGATCCATCATTTGAGCGACAACTGGATACTGAATATGGGCGGGATGATTATTATATCACTGATAATTGCGTTGCTTCTCAGATTGTTAAATGTTAAAGAGCTTTTAAGAATTATCAAAGAAAAAGAGACGGGACTGCCTGTCTAAAATTCATAAAAGATTTGCCCATTGCATAAAATTTCCTATTTTTGATCTCTTTTTTAGAAATTTAGAAGAACCAGATATATAAATCAATTATTATGGTAAAAGCAAAAAATGATCATGAATTTGATTCATCAAGCTTGGTGGTAATTATGTATAAATGGCGGATACCATTAATTATAATTGCCATTATTTCAATCGCATGTTCTGTTATATTCTCTTCACCCTATTTCATTACCCCACTCTACAAATCCTCAGTGGTTTTATTTCCTACCTCCACAAACTCTATATCCAAAGCATTACTGAGTGAGAATGCCAGCGGAGAAAAGGATATACTTGAATTTGGCGAAGATGAACAAACCGAAAGGATGCTTCAGTTATTGAACTCAAACCTGATCAGGGACAAGATTGTTCAAAAATATGACCTGATGAACCATTATGGGATTTCATCCGATTCAAAGTATAAAAATACCAGGTTGTTCAAGGAATATGAAAGTAATATCAACTTCAGGAGGACAGAGTATATGGCTGTGAAAATTACGGCTTATGACAGGGATCCGAAAATTGCTGCTGATATTGCAAATGATATTGCCAACCTAGTTGATTCAACAATCAATGAGATACAGCATGAACGTGCTATGATGGCATTTAAGATTGTTGAGTCGGAGTATGAATACCTGCAGGATGAGATCAGGCAAATGCAGGATACCCTGAAACAGCTAATGCAATATGGTGTTCACGATTATGAATCACAGGCTGAAATGATCAACCAGCAGTTGGCCATTGAAATTGCAAATGGTAATACTTCAGCAGTAAGGCGATTGGAAAAAAAATTGGGAGACCTTGCAAAATACGGCGGGGCTTATGTTACACTAACCAATGCACTGGAGTATGATGTGGAGCAACTTATTTTACTAAAGGCAAAATATAAGGAAGCCAAGGTAGATGCCCAGGAGGTGTTACCACAAAAGTTTGTTGTGAGCAAAGCCTATGAAGCTGAAAAGAAATCGTATCCTATACGCTGGCTTATCGTTATCATTACTACATTCTCCGTATTTCTTCTTAGCATGTTCCTGATTATTATTATTGAGAATTTTGAAAAAATCAGAGCTTCTGTGAAATCATAATTCAACCCGAAAACTAAAAGACAAAAACTAAAGTACAATGGAAAAATACTTTGAGAATAAAAATATAATTGGATTGTTGTTTAAATGGAAAATTCATTTAATCATCATAACGGTCATTGCCGCAATATGTGCAATGATTTTTTCCAGTCCGATATTTATTACCCCGCTTTTTAAATCGTTTGCTGTTGTTTACCCCTCAAATACCAACCCATATTCTGAGGAGAGTGAAACAGAACAAATGCTGCAATTGTTACAATCAAGGGATATTAAAGATAGCGTAATAATTAAATTCGACCTGGCAAAACACTATGAGATCGATCCAAATTACAAATACTTCTATACAACATTGTTATATGAATTCGATCAGCGTGTCAGTATCAGGAAAACAATGTACGAATCAGTTGAGATCGAGGTCTTTGACAAAAACCCTGACACCGCCTGTTTGATAATAAATGCTATACTTCACTTTTACGATATGAAGGTTTCCAAAATGCACAGGGAGAAATGGTTGGAGGTAGTTAAGATCTATGAGGACCAGCTTACAAGAAAAGGACAGTTTATTGATTCCCTGAAATCGGTATTACATATGCTGGGAGTAGATTATGGCCTTTACGAGTATGAAAGCCAGAGTGAAGAAATTACAAAAGGTTTATTGAAAACGATCAATTCGTCCGGTGCCTCACAGATCAACACAAAGGAAGTAAATAAACTCAATGATGCCATGGAACAAAAGGCAGGCGAGTTGATTTCAATCGTTGAATTAATCAGGAACGAAGCCCGTACTTTTGCCGATGTAAAACTTGAGTATGAACAGGCTACAAGGTTTTATACCAGTAAACTTACCTATAGTAACCTTGTTTCTCCTCCTTATCCTGCAGATAAGAAATCATACCCCACCAGGTGGCTGATCGTATTGATCACAATTATTGCGGTATTTTTCTTTGCTTCTATCCTGGTGATCCTGCTGGAAAATTATAAATCATACCTGGGCATAAATCCCAGTGGGAATAAACAAAAATCAGAAACTGAACAATCCTGAACACAGTGATAGCAAAACAAAAGCTTACATGGCTTTACGGGCTTAGTGCAGTATTCCTGGCAATAAGCTGCTATCTGATGACCAAAGATATTTATTGGTCGTTATTATTTCCGGTTGCTATTCTCATCCTGTTATTTTATATTGTTTCACTTGATAAGGTTTTACTGCTCATCGTTTTTCTTACACCCCTGGCCATAAATATTCAGGATTTTGAATTCGGGGTTGGAGTGTCATTGCCTACCGAACCACTGATGTTTGGTGTTCTTATATTGTTTGTGTTTAAGTTATTGAATCACAGCGGGTATGATTCCCGGATCTTCCGACATCCGGTTTCCCTGGCCATTATGTTCCAGTTATTATGGATGTTGATTACAAGCATAACCAGCGATATTCCCCTGGTTTCATTTAAATACCTGCTCTCCAGGTTGTGGTTTGTGGTTCCGTTTTATTTTGTAGGGATCATGCTATTTAAGAAAACCAGGAACATCAAATTATTCGATTGGCTTTATGTTATTTCTCTGATCATCGTGATCATTTATACAACATATAATCATGCAAAACATGGTTTTGATGAGGAGGCCGGACACTGGGTTATGAATCCATTCTATAATGACCATACCGCCTACGGAGCTATTCTTGCAATGTTCATCCCCGTTTTCCTTGGATTTACCTTTAGCAGGGATTACAAAAGGCTATGGAGATTTATCAGTTTTGGTGTCTTTGGCATTCTCGTAGTAGCGTTAATTCTCTCTTACAGCCGGGCAGCTTGGATCAGTCTTGCGGGGGCAACAGGTGTTTTTATCCTCATTATGTTGCGGGTTAAATTTAAATATGTTTTACTCACTGCTGTTATTCTCGCTGCTATTTTCTTTTCATTTCAGTTTGAAATTCTTGATACACTTGAAAAGAATAAGCAGGATTCTTCCCAGGATTTTGTTGAGCATATGCAGTCCATGTCAAATATTACTTCTGATGCTTCCAACCTTGAAAGGATTAACCGCTGGCAATCGGCGATAAGAATGTTTGAAGACAGACCATTTTTTGGTTGGGGACCGGGAACATACCAGTTTGTTTACGCCCCTTACCAGCGATCCAAAGAGATGACCATTATCAGCACCAATGCCGGGGATATGGGTAATGCCCATAGCGAATATATTGGCCCGCTGTCGGAAATGGGTGTTATAGGTATGCTTGCCGTGCTGGCAGTTGTAATTACCAGCCTGGTTACAGGATTCAGGGTTTATAAATATGCAGAAAACAGGGAAGTCAAGCTTATTAGCCTGATTACTATAATCGGCCTTACAACCTACTTACTTCATGGATTACTTAACAACTTCCTCGATACCGATAAGTTGTCAGTTCCATTCTGGGGATTTATCGGTATCCTGGTTGCACTTGATCTATACCACAGAAAAAAAACCGAAAAAGAGAAGCTGCCACAGGAAGAGGGCTGATACCCAAAGATATATCCAATACGGAATATTCAATGTCATGGAAGCAATTGTTTAGTCATTGGTCATTAGTCAATTTATAGTTATTTTATTCACGAGTAGCCAAACTACATACTAGATCCAATAGTTTATTAATAAAGTCCATAAGTATTCTTACTTATACACAATCTAATTTGAGATACTGGTATAGTATATTGAAGAAATAGTGGTAACTTGCTATTCGTATTAGCGCTTTCAGTATTATTTAACTATATACCAGAATGAAACATTATTTCCTGTTATTCCTGTTTTTTATTAATATTTCAAATCAATTATTCCCCCAATCAGATGATCCATATGTTGATAGTTTAATGGCATTGCTTCACAGGTCAGAGGCTGTTGAAATGGTAGATTTACTGAATAAGCTTGCCATTGAAACCGTCGTGTTTACTCCTGAGAAAACCAAGCAATATGCTAATGAAGCCAGGCTTTTAGCACAAAAGCTTAATTATGAAAGCGGTGAAGCCCTGGCAATATTACGAATAGGAGGATGGTACATGTACATGGGAATTATAGATACTGCACTGTATTATGTACAACAGGCCTTGCTAATGCATAGAGAAACCCAATCGATGAGGGATATCTGTTGTGATTTATTAAACCTTGGAGTTATATACTTGCAAACAAACAAACTTACCAATGCCGGTAAATATCTTCATGAAGCTTTAAGTTTCTCAAAAGAAAACCGGGAAAAAATTGCTGAGCTGAGGGTGGTGTATCAAACCGAAAAAAAAGAGAAGGCAGATGTACAGGAATTTGTTTCATTTGATGTGGTGGATGAAGTGTTGACAGGTGGATTGAAATGATTTGAAAACTTGATATGAAATCTAAAACATATAAACAATGCATAAGATCTCTCATTTATTTATAGCAGTAATCTTAATTCAGTGCTGCATAACAGGATATGGTCAGGAGGTAGCCATAAATAAAGATAACAGCAGCGCAGGTGCCAGCTCAGTTCTGCATATTAAAGGAGACAATGCCGGCATACCGGTTGAAGCCATGTTTATAGAATCTTCAACCGGGAATATTGGCCTTGGGACAACTATACCAGGTTTTCCATTAACCTTCAAGAATGAAATAGGCCCTAAAATCTCTTTCTGGGGACAATCGGGCAATCACTACGGGTTTGGTATCGATCACTCTTTATTACAGATTTATACTGCAGCCTCCTCAGCAGATATTGCTTTTGGTTTTGGCAGGAGCAGCTCTTTCAGTGAACTGGTGCGTATTAATGGTAATGGCCAGGTAGGGATAGGGACTACTTCACCCCATACTTCTGCAGCACTTGAGGTCAGTTCAACCACTGGTGGTTTTTTACCTCCCCGAATGACACAGATGCAGATGGAGGCTATCGCATCCCCCGCCACCGGCCTGAACGTTTACAATACCGACTTAAATGCACTTTGCTTTTACAATGGGACCAGTTGGGATTGCCTTGATACACAATCATTGTATTATAGCACTTTTATATGTGGTAATACTTTTACAGTTATCAATACCGGATACTCTTTTTCAACTGTACTTATTGGCTCACAATGCTGGATGGCTGAAAATCTCAATGTGGGAACAATGATAGACTTTTTGCTTGAACAAAGTAACAATAGCATCGTTGAAAAATTTTGTTATGAAAATAATGAAGACTACTGTGATACTTATGGGGGTTTTTATCAGTGGGATGAAATGATGCAATATACAACCACAGCAGGTATGCAGGGTATTTGTCCTCAGGGCTGGCATCTCCCGACAGATAATGAATGGAAAGAGCTGGAAATGAAACTTGGTATGGCACAGGCTCAGGCAGATGCTATGGGATGGCGTGGAACCAATCAGGGAGGTAAAATGAAAGAGACAGATATAACCCATTGGGATTCACCCAACACCGGGGCAACAAATTCAAGCGGATTTACCGCTTTTGGAGGAGGTGAACGATTTGCCAGTGAATACACTTCCTCTGGCACTGTTAACCTCAAGATCGTTGGAAAATGGTGGTCATCGAATCAGAAAGAATATTGGAAATCATGGTATCGGGAACTGGAGTATGTTAACGCTGATGTTTATCGATATTATGAATATAAATCTGCGGGTCATTCGGTCCGTTGCATCATGGACTGATGTAATAGAAATGGATTTGAACAGGCTGTTTAAAACAAAATATTTCAGATTGAAAACTTTTATTTTTCAAAATATAATCATCAATATTTGTAGGAATGAGAATAACAAAATTTATTCTTCAGGCACTAATAATCAGTTACGGACTGGTTGCTAATGCGCAGGTGGCTATTAATAAAGATGGAAGCGCTCCCGGGGCTGGCTCCATCTTACATGTTAAAGGCGATAATTCCGGGAATCCTGTAGAAACCATGTTTATTGAGTCATCAACCGGAAACATTGGTATCGGTACCCTGACCCCCGGTTTCAAACTGACTTTTAAGGATGTATTAGGAGATAAAATATCCTTATATGGCCAATCGGGGAATCATTTTGGATTTGGCATAGCTTCGTATTTACTTCAAATATATTCTGCTGATACATCAAGCGATATTGCTTTCGGTTATGGTAGCAGCAGTTCATTTACAGAGCTGATGCGTATCAAAACCAATGGCCAGGTTGGTATAGGGGTTACCTCACCGCATTCTACAGCCTCACTCGAAGTCAGCACCACAGCGCGTGGATTTTTGCCTCCCCGTATGACTGATGCTCAGATGGAATCCATCTCCAATCCTGCAGCCGGATTATGTGTGTTTAACACCGATGTCAATGGGTTATGTTATTTTAATGGAAGTAACTGGAATTGTCTGGATAAACAATCAATCGCTGACCGGATCTTTTTATGTGGTAATACTTACCATGTTGTTAACGCCGACTATCATTTTAAAACTGTAAAAATAGGATCCCAGTGCTGGATGGCTGAAAACCTGAATGTGGGTACAAAGATTAACTCCACAACGGGGGGAAGTAATGGTGACGGAAACCAGACCAATAATGATACCATTGAAAAATATTGTTACAATGATGCTAATACATTCTGCGATACCCATGGAGGATTGTATCAATGGAATGAAATGATGCAATATATAACCACTGCCGGAACGCAGGGAATATGCCCTGATGGCTGGCATTTACCCAGCGATGCCGAGTGGAACACTTTAACAACCTATCTGGGGGGGTATATGGTAGCCGGTGGAAAACTTAAAGATACTATTGTATGGTATTCCCCGAATACAGGGGCCACAAATTCAAGCGGTTTTACCGCCTGGCCTGGAGGTCGACTCAGTTCAGGAAAAACTTTCATTAACCAGGGTGATGAAGGTGATTGGTGGACATCTACTATCCACGGAACCACCGGTGGATATATCCGGATATTGCACACCGATCATGCACAGGTAGAGAGTTATACCTTTTTTAAGAGCGTCGGGGCCTCGGTACGTTGTGTCAAAAATTAAATAGTGAAAGCAGGTGTTTTAACAAAAAACAGGTAAATTACAGTAACCATGAAAACCAAAAAAATTCTTCCGTTAACTGTTTTATTCTTCTTTGGATTTACCATCTATGCCCAGGTTGCCATTAATACGGATGGGAGCCCACCCGGTGCAGGTTCCATCTTACATGTTAAAGGTGAAGATACAGGGGCTCCTGTAGAAGCGATGTTCATAGAGTCTTCAACAGCTAATATTGGTATCGGAACAGTAACACCAGGTTTTAAATTGACGTTCAGAAATGAAATAGGCCCTAAGATCTCACTCTGGGGCCAATCGGGCAATCATTTTGGTTTTGGTATCGACAACTATTTATTGCAGATATATACTGCTACCTCTATAGCCGACATTGCATTGGGATTTGGCAGCAGCAGCTCATTTAACGAGCTTATGCGCATAAGGGGCAACGGACAGGTTGCAATCGGAACTTCATCACCTGAGAATTCAGCAGCACTGGAAATAAATTCTACAACCAAAGGTTTTTTGCTTCCAACACTTACCCAGACACAGATGGAGAATATCTCAAACCCTGCAACCGGTTTGCATATCTACAATACCGACTTCAATACACTTTGTATTTTTAACGGGACAAGCTGGGATAAAATGGATAGAACGTCATTGTTTAACCGGGTATTTCTATGCGGTGATCAGCTTAATGATTTCAGGGACAGTACAATATATAATACTGTAAAAATTGGCACTCAATGCTGGATGGCTGAGAACCTGAACATTGGCACCTTGATTTCGAACGCAGGCAGCCAGACAGGTAACGGGGTCATTGAAAAGTATTGTTATAACAATGCTGAAGTAAACTGTGATGGATATGGTGGATTGTACCAGTGGGATGAAATGATGCAATATATCACTACTGAAGGTACACAGGGTATATGTCCTCCGGGATGGCATTTGCCCACCGATACGGAATTGGCAGCCCTGGTGAACTTTTTTGGAGGCCTGGCTGTTGCAGGTGGAAAAATGAAAGAAATTGGTTTACTGCATTGGTTACCTCCCAATACCGGCGCAACCAATGAAAGTGGATTTACCGGCCTTCCGGGTGGATTTACGATTAACGTTTTTATTTACATGGAGATGGGTACCCGAGGCTATTTCTGGTCTTCAACTCAGAATAATACAAATGCCTGGCACTATAGTCTTATGTTTGGTAATGATGATGTTGATAGGAGTACCAGCAATAAGGCACGCGCTTATTCGGTGCGTTGTATTATGGATTAACGTGCGCCGTCAGGAGACAGTGCATATGGCTAATACTCACTTGTCCTAAAAAAAATTATTGACTTTTGACGAATTCTATGCCCGTAAACTTTTAATAGACTACTGTCGATCTTCAATCATCTGATCTTATTAATAATATCAGGAAGAAGCCTGACAGCCGCAATTTCTCTCCATTTTTTCCTCACGTCGTCCACCGGACTTCCGAAATAGGTCTTTCCACCTTCAATGGATTTATTTACGCCTGAAGTCGCAAGGATAACGGCGCCTTTGCCAATAACGAGGTCCTTATCCACCACGCACCTGCCCCAGATGACTACATCATCTTCGATTTGTGTTACACCGGCAATAGCTGTATGTGCACCAATAAGACAATTTTTTCCAATGTACGTATCATGCCCAACCTGGACATGATTATCCATTTTAGTACCTTCATCAATGGTTGTGTCGCCGGAAACCCCCCTGTCAATAGAACAGAGAGCACCGAGCTCGACGTCATTCCCAATGACAACTTTACCACATGACTCAAGTTTTCGGTATTTTCCATCCCTTTTCTGGAAATAGTAGGCATCAGCCCCCAAAACTGTATTGGCGTGAACAATTACATTGTCGCCCAAAACACAACCATCATATATGCTAACATTCGAATGAATAATGCAGTTTTTTCCGATCACTACATTATTGCCTATGAAGGCAGTTGGTTGTATCACGGTCCCTTCACCAATGCTGGCGCTTTCGTTGATCGCTAAAGTTGCAGGTGTAAAACCATTGTATTTTTGAACAAGTTTTACATAATCGCTGAAAGGATCATTGGAGAATAACAAGGCTTTACTTGCTGGTTTTTCAACATTCCTGTCGTTGATTATGATGGTTGTAGCCCTGGAATGAAGTGCCTTCTGATAGTATTTAGGATGGTCAACAAAGGTCACATCCCCTGCTTCTACCATGTGAATCTCATTAATACCACTTACGACAAAACCGGGATCCCCGTCGAAATCAGTATCCAGGAATTCTGCTATTTCCTGCAAAACCAAAGGAGGATTGAATTTCATGATTTGAGAATTGAAATATAGCGTTATTTTACCCTTTCGGAATATTCACCGGTCCGGGTATCAACCTTGATTCGTTCACCTTCATTGATGAAAAGGGGTACCTTAACAATAGCACCGGTTTCTACTGTGGCATCCTTCAGCGTATTGGTAGCTGTGTTTCCTTTTTCTCCGGGTTCAGTATAAGTTATCTCCAGCTCAACATAAGCAGGCAGTTCACAGGATATTGGTGTTTCGGTTTCACTATGAAAAACAATATCTATTTCCTGGCCATCTTTTAAAAACTGAGGGGCGTCAAGTAGTGACTCATCGATGAAAGTTTGCTCGAAGGTCTGTGAATTCATAAAATGATATGCAGATCCATCTTTGTAGAGATACTGATATTGTCTTCTTTCAACACGTTGCACATCGATTTTAACACCTGCCGTAAATGTATTTGGTAGAACTTTCCCGGTTTTCAGGTTTTTGAGTTTGGTTCTTACAAATGCCGGTCCTTTACCGGGTTTCACGTGCTGGAACTCAACAATGGAAAATAATTCACCATTGTAAGTAATCACCAATCCATTTCGGAAGTCTGCTGTCGTTGCCATAATTGGATTATTTTAGTTTATCGAAAATCGGTGCAAAATTAATCAAAATCATTTAACAATAGGCGATAGAAAGTACCAGGTGGACAACTCGAACATCGAACATCGACAATCGACAATTGACAATCCTACAGGTCATTCTTCTGAAACCTCTGGTACCCTTTCATAATTCCCCTGGTGGAGGTATTAATAAATGAGAGAATGAAGTCTCGTTCAGGGGTTGCCGGAAAATCGGCTTCAATTATAGAAACTGCCTGGGTAACATTTAAACCTTTGAGATAGATCATCCTGTAAATATCCTGGATGGAATTGATCTGATCATTGGAATAGCCTCTTCTTCTCAATCCTATGGAGTTAACCCCAACATAAGACAACGGTTCACGGGCAGCTTTTACGTATGGCGGAACATCTTTTCTTACAAGGGAACCTCCCGATACGTATGTGTGACATCCTATTTTAACAAACTGTTGTACGGCAACCAGTCCATTGACTATGGCCCAATCATCAATCTCTATATGTCCGGCAAGTGTTGCACAATTAGCCAGGATCACATTATCCCCGATAATGCAATCATGTGCGATATGGGCATATGCCATAATCAGGCAATTATTCCCGACAACAGTTTCGTAGTTGGCCTTTGTGCCTCGGTTAATGGTTACAAACTCACGTATGGTCGTATTATCACCAATCTTAACAGTCGTTTCTTCTCCAACATATTTAAGGTCTTGTGGAATAGCAGAAATTACAGCGCCCGGAAAAATCCTGCAGTTTTTTCCGATCCGGGCCCCTTCCATAATCGTTACATTCGATCCTATCCAGGTACCTTCTTCAACGACAACATTTTTTTCAATGTTAACGAATGGTTCAATAACAACATTACTGGCAATCTTGGTCTGTGGGTGTACGTATGCTAAAGGTTGGTTCATGTTATTTTTTTTGAATGTTAAGTTTGTACATTACTTATTCACCATTGTTTTTTTTGATTGAGGCTAACATCTGTGCTTCAATTGCAACTTTATCGCCAACATATCCTTTGCCATTCATATGAGCTATTCCTCTTCTGATAGGTGTCACAAGCTCGAGATCAAAAATTATAGTATCTCCGGGAACTACCTTTTGCCTGAATTTAACACCATCAATTTTTAAAAACAGGGTTGAATAATTCTCCGGATCAGGTACTGAACTTAAAACAAGAACGCCACCACATTGTGCCATGGCTTCTATCTGAATAACCCCGGGCAATACAGGTTCAGTGGGAAAATGACCCACAAAGAAACTTTCATTCATGGTTACATTCTTCAGGCCTATAACACGTTTATCTGTCATCTCAAGAATCTTATCGACGAATAGAAAAGGGGGCCTGTGAGGCAAAAGTTTCTGTATCCCATTAATGTCCAACAATGGAGGTTTGTTGGGATCATATACAGGTGCTTGACTCATTTTATTATCGTTTTTAAGTTTTTGTTTAATAATTTTTGCGAATTCAACATTGGAATAATGCCCTGGACGTTCAGCAAAGATATGCCCTTTGATTGGCTTTCCAATTAATGCAAGATCACCTACCACATCAAGTAACTTATGCCTTGCGGGTTCATTGGGGAAGTGAAGGTCAAGATTGTTGAGTATCCCTTCCTTCATCACTTTCACTTTCGGTTTGTTAAGTACCTCAGCTAATCTATCAAGTTCCTGCTGAGATACTATTCTGTTTACAAATACGATCGCATTACTCAGGTCACCCCCTTTGATAAGGTTGTTGTTAACAAGATATTCTAATTCATGAAGGAAGACAAAAGTCCTGCATGGTGAGATCGTTTCCAGGAAATCATCAATGCTATTAAGCTCTGCTTCCTGGGTTCCCAGCACCTTGGTTTCAAAGTCAATAAAAACAGAAACCTTAAATTCTGATGCCGGTTTAGCTATAAGTTTGACTTTGTTGACAGGATCTTCAAATTTAATTTCAGAATTAATCCCCAAATAGTTTTTTGGCTGATCCTGCTTTACAATCCCGGCTTCTGTTAAAGCTTCGATAAAATATTTGCTACTTCCATCCATGATGGGTGTTTCAACCTGGTCGAGATCGATAAGGATGTTATCAATTCCAAGACCGGCAACTGCTGCCAGTACATGTTCTGTAGTATTAATCCTGACGCCATTTTTTTCAATGGTTGTTCCACGGGCTGTATCTACAACATATTCAACATTAGCTTCAACGATTGATTCATCACCAAGATCGGTACGTCGGAATTTATAACCGTGATTTACGGGCGCAGGCCTGAACGTCAGGTTGACTTTCTTACCTGTATGTAAGCCTGCTCCTGATACGGTTACTGCCTTGTTTATAGTCTTTTGCTTATCGGACATAATTAGCCGACAAAGATAAAATTATTTACCAGAATCAAAGCAAAACTCATCAATTTTGAAAATTTGGGAAGGGAAGAATAATGTCAGAAAATCAGCCATCTTTCTCTTTCAGCCTGTTTTCAAGTTCTGCGATACGTCCCACAATTTTCTCCAGGTTTCTGAAATGTATATACGAACGTCGATATTTACTTATGTGGAAAGCCGGCGAGCCAAGTACAATTTCGCCTTCTTTCATAATGTTGGTGGATATCCCTGACTGGGCTCCGATTTTTACACCATCGGCAATGATAAGATGGCCTGTTAGTCCTGCCTGTCCACCTATCATACAATTTTTTCCTATCCTGGTAGATCCTGAGATTCCGGCCTGGGCTGCAATTACAGTGTTATCACCGATTTCAACATTATGCGCGATCTGTATCAGGTTATCAAGTTTTGCCCCTTTCCTGATTATAGTCGATCCCATGGTGGCCCTGTCGATTGTGGTGTTTGCCCCGATCTCGACATTATCCTCTATAATAACATTCCCGATCTGCGCAATCTTTTTATAGTTGTTGTCCTCCTGAGGTGCAAATCCAAAACCGTCACTACCGATTACAACACCGGAATGGATGGTGCAATGATTCCCGATGATGTTATTTGAGTAAACGTTTACCCCTGCATAAATTACAGTGTGATTACCAATGATCACCCCATCACCAATATAGGTGTTGGAGTATATTTTTGATTGATCCCCGATAATAACATTTTCATCTATAACAGCACCTGCACCTATGAAAACATCTTTTCCAATCTTTGCTGATCCCGCAATTATTGCACGATCTGATACCCCTGATTTCTTCTGGGTAAGTTGATTATAAATTTCCAGCATTTGAGCCAGGGAAGAATATGCATTCTCAACCCTGATCAATGTAGGTTTAATTTCTTCTTCAGCTTCAAAATCATGATTAACGAGGACTATAGATGCTCTTGTAGTATAGATAAACTGGTTGTATTTGGGATTAGCCAGAAAAGTTATAGATCCTGATTGGGCTTCTTCGATCTTTGAAATTCGATTTACACTTGTTTCAGGATCCCCTTCGATTTTACCATGAAGCATTTCGGCTATATACCGGGCTGTAAATTCCATTAAATCTGTATTTTAATCAATTCAGGCTTTGTAAATAAATCGGGGTGCAAGATACTACATTAATTTGAAAATTTGAAAATTTATGGTTTATTCAGCTTGTAATAGACTTCTTTGGGGTAGCAAAGGAAATGCTTGATCACAGGCCTGGTTAATACGGAAATGTTTAATTGATCTGAAGCTTTGGCAATATCGAGGGTTTCCCCGTTCTTAAAGAGGATTTTAATAACACCACTCTCAGGATCATAAGCATAGTTAGAGGTTGTGTCGGAATAGACAAAAAAGTCAATTTCTTCCTCATTTACTCCCAGGTACTTCTGGGATTGGTGACGAATAGTTTCAAGATATGAAATATTAAACGGATGCTGTTGTAATTCTATCCTGGGAAATCTCCTGTTTACAAGCATGTTACACAGCATTGAGAGTGTCCTGTCCTCACTTTTTGTCCAAACTTTTATGGAAGTGAAGATGTCAAAATCATCCAGCTGTGAGAATGCCAGAAGCAAATCAGGGGATTTAAGAAAATCATCTTTTGTAAATTCATTGGAGAGAAACAGCCTGAGCGGAGGTGTGGCAAACAAATTCATTCCATCACCGGATAAAGCCTTTGCCCTTGTCAGGATCTTTCTTAAAAGGTATTCGGCAGCAATAACTGTTTTATGCAAATAAACCTGCCAGTACATTAACCTTCGTGCCATGATGAACTTTTCGATGGAATATATCCCTTTTGCCTCAACAACCAGTTCATCATCAACAATATCAAGCATTTTAATCATTCTGTCGGCATTTATATTGCCCTCAGCTACACCGGTATAAAAACTATCCCTTTTCAGATAATCCAGCCGATCCATATCAAGCTGGCTTGCGATGAGCTGGTTCAGAAAGTTCTTAGGATAGGTGTTATTGAATATCTCGATAGCAGTAGTGAATTTACCTGAAAATTCTTGATTCAGTCTGTTCATGTAAATCCGGGATAATACCTCATGGTTTATTCCTGACACAATGGAATATTCAAGGGTATGTGAATATGGGCCATGGCCGATATCATGCAGCAGGATAGCAATACATGCTGCTTCGGCTTCCTCAGCCCTGATATCATTTTCTTTTGCATTAAGGATGTCAATAGCATGGTGCATCAGGTGCATGGCTCCCATACTGTGATGAAAACGGGTATGCAGGGCACCTGGATAGATCAGATGTGACAGGCCCAGTTGCTTGATTCGTCGTAACCGCTGAAACCAGGGATGTTCAATAAGATCAAAAATGATATTGCTTGGAATTGTAATAAATCCGTAAACCGGATCGTTGAATATCTTCCGCTTGTTAGCAAATGGAGTTTTCACAAGTCATAAAAAATTAGTACTTTAACAAAGCAATAAATCATACCATTTATACATTTCAATAATACAATTTTTTTAGCATATGGATAAAGTTAAAATATTATGGGCAGACGATGAAATTGATCTGTTAAAACCACATATCATTTTTCTCGAACAAAAAGGTTATGATGTTCAAACAACAAATAATGGGGATGAAGCCCTTGAGCTGATTGAAACGCAGGCTTTCGACATCATCTTCCTCGATGAGCACATGCCCGGGTTAAGCGGTGTTGAGACACTTGAGGAAATCAAAAAGCAGTATCCTAACCTCCCGGTGGTGATGATTACCAAAAGTGAAGAAGAATCAATTATGGAAGATGCCATCGGATCCAATATCTCCGATTACCTTATAAAACCTGTTAAACCCAATCAGATATTGCTATCACTGAAACGAAACCTGGAGAATAAAAAACTGGTCAGCGAAAAGGCAACCCATACCTACCAGATGGAATTCAGGAATATAGGAATGGAAATTACAAACAGGCTGGATCATAAAGAATGGACTGACATTTATAAGAAGCTTACCCGTTTTGAACTCAATCTTGAAAAATCCAAGGACCCGGGAATTATCGAAGTATTGAAAACCCAGAAGGAGGAAGCAAACCAGGTTTTTTCCAGATTCATTGACAATAACTACATTGATTGGCTGAGTAATGGAAATAATGATAAACCAACGCTTTCACATACCCTGGTGAAAGACCAGGTATTACCATTGATAGATAGTACTGATAAATCCCTGTTTGTCTTATTGATCGATAACCTTCGATACGACCAGTGGAAAAGCATACAACCATTAATAGAGGAATTTTTCAGGGTAGAGAGTGATGATATTTATTACAGTATATTGCCTTCAACAACCCAGTATGCACGTAATTCTATTTTCGCAGGTTTACTTCCATCGGAAATTGAGAAAAAATACCCGAAGTACTGGGTAAGTGAATGGGAAGAAGGCACTAAAAATCAATATGAAGAAGAATTGCTCGGAGAACAGCTTCGCAGATATGGAAAAAACATTAAATATTCCTACCATAAGATCCTGAACCTCACAGCCGGGAAGAAATTGTTGGAAAACATGCCAAACCTTTTTGTAAATAAGCTCAATGTTATTGTATATAATTTTGTTGATATGCTTTCACATGCACGTACAGAAATGGAGATTATTAAGGAGCTGGCCGAAGATGAAGCTGCATATCGGTCGTTAATGCTCTCCTGGTTTGAACATTCATCACTGTATGAAATTATGAAACTTATTGCCGATAAGAAATCAAGAATGATGATCACCACCGACCATGGATCGGTAAGGGTTCAGAATCCTATAAAAGTGGTAGGCGACAAAGAAACCAATACCAATCTCAGGTATAAATATGGCAGAAGCCTGAATTATAACCGCAAGGAGGTGTTTGAGGTGAGAAACCCTGCCGATGCTCATCTGCCAAGGGCCAATGTAAGTACCTCATTTATTTTCTGCAGCAAAAATGATTTCTTTGCATACCCCAACAACTACAACTATTATGTGAATTATTATAAAAACACCTTCCAGCATGGAGGAATATCAATGGAGGAGATCTTAATCCCGCTGATAACCCTTGAAGCTAAATAAAATGAAGTATTGTATAAGTTGTCAGAAAGTTGATGAACTGAAGGATGCAGCCCGCAAGCTGATTGAAGTTTTTCCTGAAAGGAGGGTATTTGCTTTTTATGGGGAAATGGGAGCAGGAAAGACAACTTTTATTAAATCCATATGCAAATACCTCGGTGTGGAAGATATTGTGAACAGCCCCACATTTTCAATTATCAATGAATATAAAACCGCTTCCGGTGAATCGATATTCCACTTTGATTTTTATCGTATTGAAAAACAGGAAGAAGTGTTTGATATAGGATTTGAGGAATACGTTTACAGTGGAGATCATTGTTTTATTGAATGGCCCGAAAAAATTGAAGAACTTTTGCCGGATGATTGCGTATACGTTAAAATTGAAGTGGGGAAAGATAATGCGATAAGAAATATCTTATTCTAAAAGAATTCATTATTTTTGATTAAGCATCTTTTATTTTTATATGCAGCAAACTAAAAGCAATGGACCTTAAACGTGCCGACAAACTATTGCCCCAGGAGGAAATGCTTGAGATCCAACGGTCTAAAAAGAGCCTGACCATTGGGCTTCCCAAAGAAGTCGTTTCACTTGAACATCGCATAGCCCTTGTTCCCAATGCTGTTGGCCAGCTTGTTAAAAATGGTCACCGGGTATTGATCGAAACAGATGCAGGTAATTCAGCCCACTTTCCCGACAAGGAATACAATGAAGAGGGTGGGGAAATTGTTTATTCCCCTGAGGAAGTTTTTAAGGCTGACATTATCCTGAAGGTAGCACCACTTACCGACACGGAGATTGAATACCTGAGAAAAGGACAGACCATCATCTCTTCGCTACAGTTAACAAGTCGCGAAAAGTATTATTTTAAAAAACTTATTGCCAAGAAAACTACTGCACTTGCTTTTGAATTTATTAAAGATAAAAGCGGTGCTTTTCCTGTATTGCATGCAATGAGTGAAATCGTTGGAAAAGCTGCAATCATAATCGCTTCAGAATATCAAAGCGATACTGAATATGGGAAGGGAAATATGCTCGGGGGATTTCCGGGGATAACCCCCTCGGAGGTTGTAATACTCGGAGCAGGAACCATAGGAATTAATGCCGTTAAAGCAGCACTTGGACTGGGTGCGTATATCAAAGTTTTTGATAATAATATTTATAAACTCAGAAGATTGCTTGAATATCTCAATCAACCGGTTTATACGTCTATCCTTCAACCCAAAGTAATTGAGAAAGCTTTAAAATCGGCTGATATCGTGATTGGGGCACTATTTTCAAAAGATGGTGAAATGCAGTATTTTGTGCCGGAAGAACTGGTTCAGCAAATGAAATATGGATCTGTAATTGTTGATATCAGTATTGACCAGGGTGGTTGTTTTGAAACCTCAAAAATGACAACCCACCTCAATCCCGTTTTTAAAAAATACGATGTCACACATTACTGTGTACCTAACATCGCTTCCAGATATCCACATACGGCCTCTTATGCGCTTAGTAATTTCTTTACACCCGTATTGCTTAAGATAGGCGAAGAGGGTGGTGTTAAAAATATGCTTAAGGCGAATTTTGGTATAAGCCAGGGTGTGTATCTTTATAATGGGATACTGACAAAAAAACAGGTAGGTGAATTATATGACCTCCCATTTCAGGACCTTGAACTTTTTATGGCCGCATTATAAACGTTAAATCATTTTTCCTTTATCAGGATCAATATAAGATGGCAAAAACAGAAATGATCATCGGATCAGATGCGTTGAATAAATTTGTTAAATTTATTCATGCACAGAATATCAATCAGGAAGACTTGTTTGTTCTTACCGACAGAAATACCAAAGATAACTGTCTTCCGCAACTTCTTGCTTTAATGCAGATTGAGAACACCCACATTATTGAGATCATGCCGGGCGAGGCTTCGAAGTCTATCGAAGTTTGCCGGGTAATCTGGGAATACCTGATAAACCATAATGCCGACAGAAATACGGTATTGATAAACCTTGGAGGGGGTGTGATCTCTGACCTGGGAGGTTTTATTGCTTCAACATTTAAGCGGGGAATCCGATATATTAATTTACCAACTACGCTGATAGGCCAGGTAGATGCAGCTATCGGTTCCAAAACAGGAGTGAATTTCGGCCCTATTAAAAACCAGTTGGGGACCTTCTCCGATCCTGTTGGTATTTTTATTTATCCCGAATTTCTTAAAACACTCAAGCAGGATAATAAAGTTTCAGGGTATGCTGAGATGCTAAAACATGGCCTGATTGCTGATAGGAAGTACTGGGAAGAATTGATAAAACTTGATACGCCTGAACATATCGAAAAACAGCAACACCTGATAAAAAAGTCGGTGAATATTAAATCCAGAATAGTAAAGCAGGACCCCTATGAGCATAATCACCGGCAGATTCTGAATTTTGGGCACACCATAGGTCATGCTCTCGAATCATACAGCCTTGAATATCTCGATCAGGAAATCCCTCACGGGAATGCTGTTGCAGCAGGAATGATCTGTGCTTCATATATTTCCGTAAATAAAGAACTTTTATCTCCTGTCGATTTTAAAATGATAAAAGAAGGAATAGAAAATCATTTCCAGCCTGCACCAGTAAATCCCACCAATATCCCGGTTATCTGCTCGTACATCAGGCATGATAAAAAGCGCAGGGGCGAAGTTGTTCAGTTTACCCTGCTCAAAGCTATCGGGGAAGCTATTACAGATCAACCGGTTACAGATGAACAAATTGCTGAAGCGATAAATTACTATGTAAGTTAACAAAGATGGCTGAAAAATCATTAACAATAAATAAACCCCCTGGTGATTTTAATATCAGTATTGATCTTCCACCCTCAAAAAGTATATTAAACCGTAAACTGATTCTGGAATATCTTGTTCATGGTTCCCTTCCTGAAGAATTTATGAATCCACCCGGTGATGTTGCTGTGCTTTACAACAACCTGAAAATCATTGATACATGTTCCCGGTCAGCAATCCCTCTGGTTGTCGATATAAAAGATTCAGGAACGGCAACAAGATTCCTTACGGCATTGTTGTCTGTAATGAAAGGTACCTGGTTAGTTACCGGTACCCCTCGGATGAAAGAGCGTCCTATTGGAGCTCTTGTAGAGGCATTATGTAAACTGGGGGCAGATATTACATTTGCGGAGAGGAAAGATTTTCTTCCGTTGAAAATCAAAGGGGGCTATTTATCCGGGCACCAGACAACGATCAGGATTGATGAAAGCACACAGTTTTTATCAGCGCTGATGATGATTGCCCCTCTTCTTGATGAAGGTCTGAATATCAGGGTGGAGCCGGCAGATAAACTTCATAATCCCTACGTAAGAATGACACTTGAGATCCTGAAAATTTATGGTGTGGAATACGAGCTGACAAAAGACCGATTGACAGTTAAGAACAAAATATCAGAACCTGGTATCTTACAGGTTGAAAAGGACTGGTCTTCTGCTTCATTCTGGTATGAGATAATTGCCCTGTCTCACGGATCAAAGGTTTTTTTGAAGGGGATGCAAAAGTATAGTATGCAAGGGGATGCAGTTCTGCCCATGATATTCGAACATTTCGGTGTCCAGACAAGGCATTCACCTGAGGGTATTATATTAAGCAATTCAGGTCACACAGCTGAAAATATTGTTCTTGATTTTATTAATAATCCTGACCTTGCCATCCCTGTTATTATTACTTCTTCAGCGCTCGGCATTCCGGGAACATTCAAAGGCCTGGATACATTGAAATACAAAGAGTCGGACCGGTATAAGGCAGTCCTGTTAAACCTGAAAAACCTTGGTGTTGATTATCTTGAAAAGGATGAAAATACAATTGTACTAAGATCTGGAATCAGTAAAAAGATTCCTGTCGTAAATCCTTTAGATGACCACAGGATGGCAATGGCCCTTGCACCGCTGGCACTGGTACAGGGGGATATAACAGTTGAAAAACCGGCTGTAGTAAATAAATCATATCCCGATTACTGGGAACATTTAAAAATGGCCGGTTTTGGGATTGAGTCCACAACAGGTTGATAAATGATATAACCCGTGAGGCTGTCTCGGCAATTTATACAAACCATATTCCCCTGTAAAATTTTGTTGATTTTTGATACCTTTGCAGCAATAAAATTGCACATAACAATTTCATGACAATTGACATATTCATTCCCTGCTTTATCGATCAGATATATCCTGAAACTGGATTTAACATGGTTAAAATCCTTGAAAAGGCCGGAGTGGAGGTTCACTATAATACCAATCAGACTTGCTGCGGACAGATGGCTTTTAACAGTGGATTCTGGGATGAAGCGAAATCCATAGGCGAGAAGTTCCTCAGGGACTTCCCCTATAACAGACCCGTGGTAGGACCATCAGCATCATGTGTTGGTTATGTGCGGAACTATTACCATCAGCTATTTCATAATACATCCTTACACATTGAATACAGACAACTGGTTAAGAACATCTATGAGTTTTCTGATTTCATGGTCAATGTTTTGAAGGTAACCGACTTCGGTGCAAAATTTGAAGCAAAGGTTACCTATCACGACTCCTGTGCTGCACTCAGGGAATATGGTATAAAAGAAGAGCCGCGAAAACTATTGAATAAGGTCAAAGGCCTGGAACTTATTGAAATGAAAGATACTGATGTTTGCTGCGGATTTGGTGGGACTTTTTCTGTAAAACATGAAGCTATTTCAACAGCCATGGCAGAGCAGAAGGTTGAGAATGCCCTTGAAACCGGCGCAGAATATATAGTATCTGCCGACTCATCATGCCTGATGCACCAGGATGGATATATTAAAAAGAACAACCTCCCAATTAAAGTTATTAATCTTATTGATGTGCTGGCCTCGGGATGGTAGTGGTTGCATGTATTCAGTCATCAGGTTACAGTCAACAGTATTCAGCCATCAGTATTCAGTTATGAGTTTGCATATAGCATAACTTCGAATATCGTGAAACCGTCTCGCTTATAATCGGGATTAATTCGTAAACCCCCACCGGAGTGGTGAGCTAAATCTGAATTAATCCCGGATCATTGGACTATTGTATTATCAAACAGGATCATAGGTCTGTAAGTTTTCTGTCCGCTCCTATACTTCATAATGTTTTTTTTGGAATAAACTGTTAGATTTATTACCTTTATCAAGGTTCACCTGGTTCATTGAAATAGAATAATTTCTTAAATTTAACAATTATGTGCAATATTAATATTAAAATAAACTCAATTAATCAAATCCAAAAAATCCCTCATGATGAATAATTCCAACATACCGGAATGGAAAGTAAAATACGAAATTGGTATTCCTGATGTCGACTTTCAACATAAGTACTTTCTGGAGCTTATAAAAAGATTTTACGAAAGGATTAACGAAGGAATGGCTGAAGAATTAACTATTAATCATATTAATGAAATCATTCTATATACACAATTCCACTTTTGCAGTGAAGAGAATATCATGAAATTATATGGTTATCCGAACATTGAAAGCCATCGCAAGATGCATATTGAGATTCTTCAGAACCTATCGGATAAAATCAGTTTATATGAACTCAAGGAAATAAGCCTGGATGAAATCATGTCATTCCTGGTTCACTGGTTTTTAAACCATACAATTAATGAAGATATTAAGTTATCCCAGTTTATAAAGAAATGACATGAACTGATAGCAAATAAAGATGTTATGCGCATGAATATTACTTCAGATGTTATACTTGTTATATCCAACCGCCCCGATAATATTTCCGTGCTATCAAAAATACTTAAAGGGGAGGGTTATCAGGTAAAAAGTGTTCATAATGTTGAACAGGCATTAAAAAGTATTCAAAGCAATACACCTGATCTGATTTTATTGGATGTTTTAATACCCGAAACAGATGCATATGCTACTTGCAAACAAATAAGGAAGAACAGAGATTCAGCTGATATACCTTTAATATTTATAAGTGTGCTTGCCGCTTCTTTTGATAAATTGAAAGCGTTTGAAGCAGGCGCTGTCGATTACATTATTAAACCTTTCCACGCTGTTGAAGTTATTGCCAGGATCAAAACCCACCTTGAATTATATCATGCAAAAAAGAAACTAAATGAACTCGTTGAAAAACGTACGGCAGAACTTCACGCGGAAATTGCCGAACATAAAAAGGTAGAAGATTCACTCCACCGGTATGAACATATTGTCTCCAGTTCCATGGATATGCTGGCCCTTCTGGATAAGCAATTCACTTACCTTGCTGCAAACAAGGCATACCTGGAAGCATTCAAATTAACGAATGACCAGTTGATCGGGAATACCGTCGCTAATGTGTTTGGAGAAAAGGTCTTCAATAATGTGATCAAGCCTTATGCCGACCGTTGTTTGGATGGCGAAGAGGTGAACTATCAGGAATGGTTCGAATTTCCAGCATATGAAAGGCTTTTTATGGATGTTACATATTATCCTTTTTACAGTGAAGATAGAAAGATATTGGGGTTGGTTGTTAACGCGCGGAATATCACCGAGCGAAAACTCACGGAGGAGGCATTGATTAAAAGCGAAAATAATTTCAAAGAACTTCTTAGATCTGCACCGGATGCAATCGTTCAGGTGGATTCAATCGGTAATATTATTCTTGTTAACAAAAAGGTTTTAGAACTATTCGGTTATAAACAAGAAGAACTTATCGGGCAACCTATTGAATGCTTGCTTCCGCTGAAATTACGTAAGAAACACCAGAAACACAGGGATTCATATAAAGCTGATCCTTTAACCAGGCCTATGGGTATAGGAATGGAGCTAATTGCCTTAAGAAAGAATGATACGGAATTTCCGGTGGAAGTAAGTTTAAGCCCCGTTTATAGTGGAACAGACTTCCTTGTAACTGCAATAATACGTGATATCAGCATTCGGAAGCAGGCTGAGGCTGCACTCTCTGAAGCGTACAAGGTTATCAACCGCAGCCAGGCAGTGGCTTTCCTCTGGAAAAACGAAGAAGGCTGGCCGGTAGAGTTTGTGTCTGAGAATGTGGAAAAATTGTTTGGTTACACAGCGCAGGAATTCATGGAAAGCAAGATATCCTATTTTGAAGTGATTCACGGCAATGATGCTGAACGGGTTGGTGAAGAAGTTACAGGTTATAGTAAAAAGGAGGGGCTGCAAACCTTTGCCCATAAACCATATAGGATTATTGCTAAAAACGGGGATATTAAGTGGGTCGATGACAAGACATTTATCCGTAGGGATTCCCAGGGAATAATCACCCATTATGAAGGAATTGTATATGACATTACAAGAAACAAAGAAGCTGAAGAAAAAATCAATCGTTTTAGCCGTATCTTCGAAGACTCCCTGAATGAAATTTACCTGTTCGATGCCGATACCTTGAAATTTAAACAGGTGAACCACGCAGCTCAAAAAAATATTGGTTATACAATGGCGGAACTACAGGAATTAACCCCAATTGATATTAAACCTGAATTTACACCTGAATTGTTTGCGAGATTAATAGAACCATTGCTTTCCTGTAAAGAGCAAATGCTTGTTTTTGAAACTGTTCATCAACGCAAGGATCAATCACTTTATGATGTGGAAATCCATTTGCAGCTTCTGAAATATGAGAAAGAACAGCTATACGTTGCATTTATTCTTGACATTTCCGATCGAAAGCGTGTAGAGGAGGCACTCCGGAAAAATGAACATATGCTTATTGAAGCCCAACGTATTGCCCATATAGGTTCCTGGGAACTTAATTTATTAACAAATGATCTTTTATGGTCAGATGAGATATACCGCATCTTTGAAATCAATCCGAACCAAGTTAAGGCCTCATATGATGCCTTTCTCGAACTGATCCATCCTGAGGATAGGGAATGGGTTAATCGGGCATACACGGATTCCGTGAAAAACAAAACGCCCTACGATATTACCCATCGCCTCAAATTTCCTGATGGACGAATCAAATTCATTAAAGAATCTTGTGAAACCTATTATGATGAAGAGGACAAACCAATTAAGTCACTTGGAACCATACAGGATATAACCGAGCGAAAACAAGCTGAAGAGGAGTTGGAGAAGTACCGCCAACACCTTGAAGAACTGGTGAAAGAACGTACTGCTGAACTGGAGATTGAAAAAGACCGTGCGCTGTCAGCAGACCGTTTGAAATCAGCATTCCTTGCAACCATGTCGCACGAATTGCGAACACCGCTGAATTCCATTATTGGTTTTACCGGAATATTATTGAAAGAATTAGCCGGACCGCTGAACAAAGAGCAAGCAAAACAATTAGGAATGGCAAAAGGAAGCGCTCAACATTTGCTCGAACTGATTAATGATGTCCTGGATATTTCCAAAATTGAAGCCGGTGAACTCAAGGTTTCACTAAAACGTTTCGATTTCAGAAAATCAATACAGAAAATGATTTCAAGTGTGCGGCCAAGTGCTGATATAAAGGATTTGAAACTGGAGCTTCATGTTTCTGATGCAGTAAAAGAGATCATCAGCGATGAACGACGTGTCGAACAGATTTTCCTTAATATAATTAATAATGCTATTAAATTTACTGACAGCGGTATTGTGAAAGTAGAATGTGAGGTGATAGGTAAAAATATTGTAACAAGAGTAATAGATACAGGTATAGGATTTGAGGAAAAGGATATGGATAAACTTTTTAAACCGTTCAGCCAGATTGATACCGGACTTACACGTAACCATGAAGGAACCGGGCTGGGTTTATCAATTACTTATAAACTATTAGAAAAATTAGGTGGTACAATAACAGTTGAAAGTGAAGTTGGCAAGGGCAGTACTTTTACGGTTACACTGCCGAAATAAAATAACCTGATGTCTTGGCGTGAAACAAGAAATCTCACGCAAAGGCGCAAAGAACGCAAAAAAGAAAAAATACTACTTGGCGTTCTTGGCGTCGTTGCGTGAAACAAAAATATGGCGTTCTTGGCCTCCTAACGTGAAAGATGAGATATGACTGAAAATGAAATTGCTAAAATAACTGTTGATTGTGTTTTTAAAATACACATAACACTTGGCCCGGGTTTACTTGAATCGGTTTACGAGAAAGTATTAGCCCATGAAGTTAGTTCAAGGGGTTTAAAAATTGAAAGACAAGTTCCGATGAAAATTCTTTATAACGACATCACTTTTGAAGAAGGTTATCGTGCAGACCTGATTATCGAAGACAAAGTTATTGTTGAGTTGAAATCTGTTGAAATATTGAGCCCTGTTCATTACAAGCAGTTGCTAACATATCTTCGGCTTTCAAATAAACATTTGGGATTATTGGTTAATTTTAATGAGGCATTGATTAAGAACGGTATACATCGAGTTGTAAATAATTTAAAAGAATAACCTGGCGTACTTGGCGTCTTAGCGTGAAACAAAAACATGGCGTTCTTGGCGTCTTGGCGTGAGAAAAAATACCACGCAAAGACGCAAAGAACGCAAAATATATGAAATAATAAAACTTGGCGTGCTTGGCGTCTTGGCGTGATACAATAACATGACGACTTGGCGTGAAAAGAATACCACGCAAAGCCGCAAAGAACGCAAAATATATGAAATAATAAAACTTGGCGTGCTTGGCGTCTTGGCGTGATACAATAACATGACGACTTGGCGTGAAAAGAATACCACGCAAAGCCGCAAAGAACGCAAAATATATGAAATAATAAAACTTGGCGTCTTGGCGTGAAAAAAAACACGATATGAAACAAAAAACCCTGATCATCGAAGACAACAAGCAGAATATGTATATGCTTTCCTTTCTGCTCGAAAACAACAACTACGATGTTATACAATCATTCAGTGGAGCAGATGGAATTATTCAGGCTGTGAAAGCCAAACCCGATATTATCCTTCTGGATATACAACTGCCCGGCATGGACGGCTACGAAGTCGCACGCAAATTGAAAGAATATAATGAGTTGGAATCCACACCGATAATTGCCGTTACATCTTATGCCATGCCTGGTGACAGGGAAAAAATTATGGAAGCCGGCGCTACAGGCTATATCGAGAAACCTGTTAACCCGGATACTTTTATTTCAGAAATGGAAGCTTTTCTTCCACCACAATTAGTAAGAAAAAGGAGTGAACAATGAAAATATTGATTGCAGACGACAAAACGGAGAATTTATATATGCTTGAATCCCTCCTCAAGGGATATGGATATAAAGTATCAACTGCCATGAACGGTGTAGAGGCATTGGGGATTGCCCGCAAATCAAGGCCTGATCTGATGATCTCCGATATACTGATGCCGGTTATGGACGGATTCTTACTTTGCATTGAATGGAAGAAAGATGAAGTGTTAAAAAACGTTCCTTTCATTTTTTATACGGCCACCTATACCGATGCTAAAGATGAAGAGTTTGCACTGAGACTTGGAGCCGACAGGTTTATTCTTAAACCCATGGATCCTGATGATTTTATTGAAATTGTGAAGGAGGTCATTAATGATGCTGAAATAATCTCCAATAAACCACTCGAACCCCTTGTTGAATCTGAGGTAATCATCTTAAAAGAGTATAATGAAACCCTGATCCGTAAACTGGAAGATAAACTGACTCAATCTGAACTTACTGAAAAGGAACTTAAGGAAAAAAACAGGAAACTCAGACTTGCTCTAAAAGAACAAAAAAAAGTGGAAAAAGAATTAAGAACTTCTGAAGAACGATTCTCAAATGCTTTCTATTCAAGTCCCGCTGGGATAACTATTACGACTATTGAGGATGGAATGTTCATTAATGTTAATGAGTCTTTTCTAAAAATGTTTGAACTCAGCCGGGAAGAAGTGATAGGAAGAACATCTACTGAATTAAAATTAGTGTCACCCACAAAGCGAAAGGAAATAATACAAGAGCAAATTGAATCAGGTGGTATTCGTAGTAATGAATTTATAGGTAACACAAAATCCGGAAACACAATAAACATTCTTTTTTCAAAGGCTCAGATACATCTAGAAGGAAAAGAATGCCATATAACTACTATGGTTGATATTACCGAAAGCAAAGAAACTGAAAAGAAACTCATCGAAAGTGAAGAGAAGTGGGTATGGGAACGAGGAATTCAAACCGGTTTGCAGGATGATGATAAAAATCTGTTGGAAGGTGTAATACATAATATCACTGACCGTAAAATCGCAGAAGATGCTTTAATAGAGAGCAATACCAGATACAAGACACTTTTTAATGATTCTCCTGTTCCATTGTGGGAAGAGGATTTTAGTGAGTTAATGTCTTATATTTTAAAACTTAAAAAGAAAGGCAATAATAATCTGCGTTCATATCTGGAAAGTAATCCGGAGGAAGTATTCAAATGTACCCAAAAGATTAAAATACTGGATGTTAACAAGGCTGTCCTGGATTTGCACCTTGCAAAGAAAAAAGATGAATTATTGGGAAATCTGGATAAAGTATTTACTGATAATTCCTTTAATGTATTTAAAGAAGAAATAATTGCACTTTCTGAAGGCAGGCTTGAATTTGAATCGGAGAGTGAAGTAAAAACATTAACCGGTGAATTGAGGTATATTAATCTTAAATTAAAAATTGATCAAACCAATCCTGGAAGAGCGTTGCTGGCAACCACAGATATAACCGATCGTAACAAGGTGGAAATGGAATTGCGAAAGAGCGAAGAAAAATTCCGTACGCTGGCCACAATAACACCGGCGGGAACTTATATGACGGATGCCGATGGCAATTGCACATACGTTAATCCCCGATGGTTGAGTATGGCCGGTCTAACCGAAAAACAATCACTCGGGAAGGGCTGGGTAAACGGACTGCATCCTGATGATCTCGAGTCAATTAGGGATTCATGGTATAAAATGAAAGATAAACCCGGTACCTGGGTCATGGATTATCGCTTTATGAAACCGGATGGGGAGGTGGTCCGGGTAAATGGCACTGCCGAGCCAATTTTTGATGATAAGAATGAGTTAATGGGATATATCGGAGTTAATCTCGACATTACCGAAAGATATAAAGCACAGGAAGATATACGGAAAAGCGAATATAATTTCAGAACTATATTCGAAGAATCCACAGATGGTATATTGCTTGTGGATGAAGCCAGCAATCCTATCGAAGTAAATACTAAACTTTGCACTTTATTAGGTTATAACAAAGAAGAAATTATGGCTCTTAACGCCACAGAATTTATACATCCTGAAGATTTTAAGGAGATTCCACATGAGGCCAACTTTCAAAAACTCAAAGCAGGCAAAACAGTTTATTCAAAATACAGGCTTCAAAAAAAGGACGGAAATATCATTTTTACTGAATTGAACACGAAGATGCTGGAAGACGGCAGGTTCCTGAACATAGTTAGGGATATCACAGAACGTAAACAGGCCGAAGAAGAAATTAAGCAATTGAACGAAGAACTTGAGGCCCGCATTCAGGAACGTACTAAGGAACTTGAAGCAGCCAACAAAGAGCTGGAATCTTTCAGCTACTCGGTATCACACGATTTAAGGGCTCCTTTGCGCAGTATGGACGGGTTCAGCCAGGCGCTTCTTGAAGAATACAATGATAAACTTGATACCCGGGGTACAGATTATCTCAACAGGATCCGTAAAGCAGCACAGAATATGGCGCAGCTTATAGACGATATATTGAACTTATCGAAGGTTACCCGGGCTTCTATGAATCCGGGAAGGGTAAATCTTTCTGCCATTGTTGAATCAATCCTCAACATATTGAAAGAAAATGATCCTGAACGTAAAACAGCGTGTACAATAACAGCCAGCCTGATGGATAAAGCAGATCCAAAACTCATACAGATATTACTTCAAAACTTATTGGAGAATGCCTGGAAATTCACCTCAAAGAATGCGGTAACGCGGATTGAATTGGGAATGATAGACCATGAAGGACAGAAGACATATTACATACGTGATAACGGTGCCGGATTTAATATGGAATATGTGAATAAATTGTTTGTTCCGTTTCAGCGTTTACATCGTGACAATGAATTCACAGGTTCTGGCATTGGACTTGCAACTGTCCAGCGAATTATTAACCGGCACAACGGCGAGATATGGGCCGAAGGTGAAGTTGATAAAGGGGCTACCTTCTATTTCACATTAAACGTACAAAAGGAGGTTTAAATGGAAACCAGGAAAACAATACTTTTAGTTGAAGACAATGCTGATGATGAACTCCTGACGATCAGCGGGCAAACAGTTTTATAAGAAAACCTGTTGATTTTAAACAATTTATTAATGTGGCAAGCCAGATAGGAATTTACTGGCTGGCCATTAACGAATCACCGGGTAGTGGATTGTGATAGAAGATCTGCTACGAATATTATAGAAGTGAGTTGTTAATAGCCGAAGGATGAAGTTGGTCCAAGGGAAACACAAGGCGAGGAACAGGGTTCTAAAACCAGGAAATAATGATTTAAACTTTAAACATTAACTTTGCATAATATTTTGGTTTTCACAAAACAACAACGATTCATAAATAATATTAAGCAGGGCATAACATGAAGACTCCGATCAATGTTTTAATTATTGAAGATTCAGCAGACGATTATGAATTGTTGTTGATTGAACTTCGCCGTGGTGGATACGATCCAAGTTCGATACGTGTTGAAAGTAAAGAATCATTGAACAAAGCCCTTGATGATCAATCCTGGGACTTGATTCTCAGTGATTATTCAATGCCTTTGTTCGACGGCCTTGCTGCACTTAAGATATATAAAGAAAAGGAATTAGATATCCCGTTCATTCTGATTTCCGGAACCATAGGTGAAGATGTCGCTGTTGCAGCCATGAAAGCCGGAGCACACGATTATTTGATGAAAGGAAAACTGAAGCGATTGATTCCTGCTATCAAACGTGAAATAAAAGAAGCTGGGATACGCCGTCAACACAAACAAGCTGAAAAAGAGTTAAAACAAAGTGAAGAGCGTTTCAGGACTATCATCGAACAGGCAACCGATGCATTGTACATCCAGGATTTTAAAGGCAATATAATTGAAGTAAATCATAAAGCATGTGAAAGTCTTGGATATTCAAGAAGTGAATTATTATCAATGACAATTGGGGATATTACCGAACAATATGATGATATTGATTTCAGGGAAGAAGTAATACGCAGGTTACGGAAAGGAAAAGACACTGTTATTGAAAACATGATTAAGCGAAAAAATGGCACAACCTACCCTGTTGAAATCAGTCTCGGCATGATTGAATTAAAAGATGAAAATGTTATTATTGGATTCGCACGCGACATTACCGAGCGCAAGCGTGCCGAAGAAGAATTACTAAAATTCAAACTGGGTATAGAGCGTACAGATGACATGATATTAATGACCGATCTTGAGGGAAATATATGTTATGTGAACCCGGCTTTCGTAAAAATATATGGATATACTGAAAAGGAAGCATTAAATAATACCCCTAGGATTCTTAAATCGGATGCCCATTCACAAGAATTCTATAGTGAATTCTGGGCAAAACTTTTAGCAAAAGAAGTAGTATCCGAGGAAATAGTGAATAAGACAAAAGACGGAAGGTTGATCGATATCGAGACTTCAGCTAATCCTATTCTTGATGATAAGGAAAATATAATCGGGTTTCTTGCTGTGCAGCGCGACATCACCGACCGCAAACGAACAGAGCAAATCCAGAAGGTTTTATATAATATCTCCAATGCAGTTAATACAACAGATAATCTGGATAAATTAATCGGCCTGACCCATAAAGAATTGAGTACGATCATCGACACCTCTAACTTTTTTGTAGCGCTCTATGATCAGCCCACTGATTCCATTTTAGTGCCCTATAGTGTAAACGAAAAGGAGGAGTTTTCTGAGATTCCGGTTCAAGGTTCTTTGACCGGGCATGTTATTAAATCTGGAAAATCGTTGCTAATCACCCAGGACAAGCTGGGCAAGAGAAAACAGATGGGTAAGATCAAAGCTTCCGGAGAGGAGGCCAAAGTATGGATGGGTGTACCGTTGAAGGTAAAGGGGGTGATTACTGGAGCTATTGTTTTGCAGCACTACCATAACATTGATGCTTTTGGGCCTTCAGACCTGGAACTGCTTGAATTTGTTTCAGATCAGATCAGCCTTTCTATTGATAGAAAAAAGAGAGAGGACGATCTGAAAACGGCACTGATAAAGGCTACCGAATCCGACAGGTTAAAATCGGCCTTCCTTGCAACCATGTCGCATGAATTACGCACCCCGCTTAACGCAATCATCGGATTCTCAGATATCATTACCGAAGGGATGCCTAACGAAGAGATCATCTATTATATTAACATCATCAATTCAAGCGGCCAACATTTGCTGAGTATCGTTGAAGATATTTTCGATATAACTTTAATTGAATCAGGTGGTACAAAAATTAAAAAAAGTGAAGAAAACCTGCATTCAATCCTGCAAGGTATTCATGAAATTATCAAGGTTGAGCAACATAATACAGGCAAAGAACATATTGCCCTGAAACTGATCCTCCCTTTTGATGAAGCAAATCTGGTTATCAATACTGACCCGCCGAAGCTTAAACAGATTTTAATTAACCTTTTGAAAAATGCCTTTAAGTTTACCAATGAAGGCTATATAAAATTTGGTTATGGCATCGAAACGCAGGATGGTAAACAAATGCTGGAATTTTTTGTCACCGATACTGGCATAGGGATCACCAATGAAAAGCAGAAGTTAATTTTTGATGTATTCAGGCAGATTGAAGAAACAGATACCAAATCTTATGGTGGTACAGGGATCGGCCTGACTATCTCTAAAAAATTGACTGAACTTTTAGGGGGGGATATCCGGGTTGAGTCTGAAGAAGGAAAAGGCAGCACTTTTTATTTTACAGTACCTTTTGAAGGATATCAAGTGGCCGGAAAACCTGTTGAAACAGAAATTATTGCAGAAAAGGCAAATCAGTTTAAAGACGCAACGGTTTTGATTGTTGATGATGTTGAATCAAGTTTTAAATTACTTAAGAAACTGCTTGAAAAATCAGGAATAAAAACCATCTGGGCTAAAAATGGCAGATCAGCAATTAAATTTTGCAATGAAAATCCCGATATTGATTTGGTCCTGATGGATATCAGTATGCCGGTTATGGATGGATATGAAGCTACCGGGATAATTAAAAAGTTTCATCCTTACCTGCCGGTGATTGCCCAGACTGCTTATGCCGCGGCCGGCGACAGGGAAAAATCATTAGAAGCCGGGTGTGATGATTATATTGCGAAACCGATTAAAAAAGAAAAGCTAATCGAAATGATTGGTAAATATTTGGGTGAAGCTTAAGTGGGTGAGTAGTTGAGCAGGTAAGTAGTAATACAGTAGTAATACAGTGGTAATACGGTGGTAATACAGTAGTTACCATCCATTTTAACGAGGTTGTAAGAAACATTAATAAAAACTTGGAAAAACAACATTGTGTACGTATATTTGTACACAAAAACATACAATGCTTACAACTTCAATTTCAGATTTTAGAAAAAATATTAGGAAATACTTAGACAATGTAACTAAGGATTTCGAAACTCTCATTATTAATCGTGGTAAAGATAATGGTGTAGTAATAATTTCCTTAGATGAATATAATTCCTTAACTGCAACTCAACACGAACTATCTTCCAAAGAAAACGAAAAAAGATTGGATTCTGCTATTGAAAAACTGAAAAGTGGGACATCATTCCAAAAAGATCTTACTGAGTAATGAAGTATATATTCGTTGATGAATCCTGGGAAGATTATTTATACTGGCAGAAGACCAATAAAAAGTTGCTTAAAAGAATAAATGAGCTTTTAAAAGATATCTCTCGGAATCCGCACGCTGGAATAGGAAAACCTGAACCTTTAAAATACAAATATAAAGGATTTTGGTCGCGCAGAATTGATGGTGAACACAGATTAATTTATAAAGTCAAGGATAATGAAATCCTGATTGCAAAATGTAGGTTTCATTATGATTAGCCAGAGAAAAAACGGATAGTAACAAGCTATGAAATGCCATTTGGCGGGCAGTACGGAAAGCAAACAAGACAACAATACATGAAAAATTTAAAAAAAACAGGATGTGCCCTTAAATGCCAAACGGCATTTACAGCAATCGTAATACAGTAGTAATACAGTAGTAATACAGTTGTAATACAATAGTTATACATTTGTTATTCAGTCATCAGTATTCAGTCTTCAGTTTGAATACAATCCTTCGTCAATCGTGAAACCATGAAATCGGGAAATCAAAAAAATATATGATTTCAGATATGGCTACCACCTCCGGCGGGAATTCTCGATTTAATCTCGCCTTCGGCGAGAAGAGTGTTTAATTCCCCGCTCCTTGGAGCGATTATAAATTATTCCTGCTTGATACCCCGCTGCTTGCCGCAGGGTAGTTCATTGATGTCCTGGCTTCCTGATATTCGAAGTGCATTCGTGTGCGGATTTTAGCCTGGATTTATCATCATAAACATAGATGTAAATAAAGAGTAGCATTGGGGAGGGTCAGGAAGGATTATTTATTTATAATCGCCTCAATCTCGCCAATAGTCCCCGGTTTCGCAAGTATCTTTCTGTTATTGTCGAGAAGGATTAGTGTAGGGGTAGCATAAATACCAAACAATTTTGCCGGGTCGCTTTCCCATCCCTTATAATCACACACATTGATCCAGTTGTAGCCTCCTACTTCAATGAAGTCTTGATAATCACTCATGGAAGTATCAATCGAAATTGATATCACCTCAAGATAATCGATATCCTGGCGTTTGTAAAAATCCCTGAGTTTTGGAAGCACCTGTGTACAATGGGGGCACCAGCTTGCCCAGAATATTAAAACTACATAATCTTTATCGATTTCAGATAATGTGATTGATTTACCATCCAGGTCGATGACCTCAAAATCAGGGGCTTCCTTACCGATGGCAAGACGTTTGAGTGTTTCAATACGTTTTTCCAGTTCAGAGGATTGTTCGGTATATTCACAGAACTCTTCAAGGATGGATTTCTCGGCAATGTATTCTATAACCCTGTTGAAATTGTACTTATCAAATCCACCTATCAGATAATCAAGCGCAAATTCATAAACATAACGGTTTACGCTGACCTTGCTTAATATGGTATCAACAGCCTTGATGAACTCATTTTCAAGCTGGTCTTTTGTCAGGTTGCTGTTCTGGTACAACGATAAATACCCGATTAGTTTTGAAGATATTACATTGCTTCTCAGCAAAGAGGTGTCAGAAAAATCAGCGCCATCGAAATAATGCAGTTTAAGATAGATCCGTTGCTCAAATGCCGAAAGATCGGGGATGATCTTCGGTTGACGTTCCATTAAGGCTATCTTTGACGTATAGGATGATGGATAGTTGGAGGCTATTGAATCGATATATTCATGCAGGTCATCCTGCAACTTTACGTATTCGTTACGTACCGTAAGAGCAAAAGGATCGTCTTTTGGATAATATCTTACCAGCGGCTGCAGGAGATCAATTTTGTAAAGGCTTGAACTGTTAAACTTTAAATAATCATAAAAAAGTAAATTTTCATTTGATCTGATAATCTCAGTGTTCTCAAAAGGATCATTAATACTGGTAAGTAATTCAACATCTTCATGATTGAAAATTACATCGATAAAGGATTTGTCACCATAAAATAACCTGTACATTCCTGCAGGTTGCGATTCACTAAAACTGAACTGAAATGATCCGTTATTTCCGGTTTTCACCGAATCGATGATTTTATTCTGGTCGCCATAAAAATCTGATAAATAAACCTTCCTGCCGGGATAATTTTCAATAATGCCTTCTAATTTATAATCCTGACAACTGGCAAAACCCGAAATAAAGATCATCAGGGATACAATAACAATTTTCCTCATACTGATAAAATATTTGGTATTGCAAAATAAATAAAAACCCTGAGACAAAAGACCCTTCCATATTAAGCATTACGTTAGATTATTCAGAAAGTATAATCCAAAGCTGTAAATTGCAATATCGGACTTAATTTTACTATTTTTGTTAGCTGTAAAATAAACCCTACTTGTATGAAGAAGCCAGACAGAGGATACATTCCAAAACTACCATTTCTATTATTTCTATGCGGTTGTATTATATCAATATCGGCAATTTCCCAGGTTCCTACCGATCAGGATTGCCTTGGCGCCATCCATGTTTGTGATTCTTTGTATTACCAGCAAAATTCTTATACAGGAACCGGTAATTATCCGAATGAAATACCCACTGGTGGCGGATGCCCTGGTAATTGTATGCTTGATGGCGAAAAGAACGATGTATGGTATAGGATCACTGTACAGACTGATGGTATGCTTGGCTTTGTTATCACACCAAATCAGATGTCGGATGATTATGACTGGGTGGTTTATGACCTGACGTATGCCAGATGTGAGGACATATATACACAGGCGGCACAATTGCAGGTGAGCTGCAACTGGGCAGCTGATCCAGGCCTCACTGGTCCGAATGGTCAATCAAATTTTGATTGCCAAGGTGCGAGTGGAACACATTTTAATAAATTGATTCCTGTTCTTGAAGGACAAACATATGTAATTAACGTTAGTAATTGGACACCTAATGCTCAACATGGGTATACCCTTGATTTTACACCCTCCACCGCACAGATCTATGATAATGTCAGGCCAAAATTAGGTTATGTTCATTCTTCTGAGATCCAATGCGGTGATACCGAATTCACTTTTGATTTTACAGAAGTTGTGATGTGCAGTACAGTAAATCAGTATAGTTTTGAACTCGAAGGACCTGACACCCTACATACAATAATCGACATTACCGGTGAAGCCTGTGAGGTAGGCGCTGAATTTGAAGTTACCTATACTGCCACTATTGATCCACCTTTTACAGTTGATGGAATGTATTACCTTAGGATTCTACCCTTTTCATCCATACAGGATGCCTGCAATAATATTGCCCTGCCACAGGAAAGACCTTTCGTCTGTGACCTGGGTTCTCCACAGATTCAGGAAGACAATCTAGATATCAC
>CAYXUU010000040.1:0-51221 GCA_964468645.1 uncultured Bacteroidales bacterium | reverse complement strand
CAATTGCATACTGGGATATTCCACTTGTTCCACCAACGATGATCTCTGAAGATTTTGAAGCAGGTGTTATGCCTGACGGATGGACTACATGGTCATCAGGTGATAGTGAATGGTATGTAACCCAGGATGGAAGTTCAACTTACTTTAATGTTCCGGCTCATACCTGGTATGCTATATGTAATGACGATACTCCCGGTTCAACAAACAACGGATGCTGCGATTACCTCGCAACTCCCGTTATTGACCTGAGAGACTATGAAGATTACATCCTCAGATTCCAGAGCTTTTACAATGGTGCTTACGGACAGTTAGCATTTGTTGAATTCTCTAACAATGGCGAAGACTTCTTTGCTCTTCAACAATTGGGTGCCAGCAGTGCCTGGGAAGATGTAATTGTTGATCTTTCCTCTATCTGCGGAATGGGTGCTCCAGCTTATACATGGCTTGCATTCCATGCCGATGATAACGGACAGTGGGCTTCTGGATGGGCTGTTGATGATGTAATCATTGCCTCAGCAAGTGCTGATGGTGGGGGTGCTGATTCATTAATGGGCTACCAGGTATTCCTTGATGGCGCATATGTTGCAAGTACCCCGGCCACACAGTACCAGTATATTTACCTGGTCTATGGTCAGGTTTATACTGCAGGTGTTGCTGCTGAATACTCATCAGGATTATCTGCCATGATAACCTATACTTTCATGTCAGAATACCTGATTCCACCCAGGAACCTTGAAGGTGAACCTTTCGACAACTCTGCATATCTTACATGGGATCCACCAATTTATCCTACTTACAGTGCTCCTCCTGTAACTCCTGATATGGTTTCATTTGAAAACCAAACACATTCATTGTTACCGGCTACTGAAATTGCAGAACCGGCCAATGTCGAACCGCTGTTTGTGAATACTCATGGAAGCAACAGTCGTGATGAAGGTCCTATTGGCTGGATGAACGATGTTCTGAACAACCAGTGGATGACTATTGATGTTACCACATACGGTACAACAACCATCGGACCTGTTTCATTCCAGTGTTTTGCCGGTGACTTCCCGAGAGATTTCGATAACATCATGTACGCAAGTAACTATGGTGGTGGCGAAGCGTTGCTCGAAATTGATGTTGCCACAGGTGTTGGTACTACCATTGCTGCTATGCCTAACCCGCTTGCAGGTTCAGGTGGTATCTGGTCAGGTTTTGCAACTAACAAAGCTACAGGTACTATTTATGCGATGGCTACTGACATTGCTCAATCAATGTTATGTACATTCGATCCCGGAACAGGTGCAGTGACTCAAATAGGATCAACAACCACAGCTCCTGGTGTTATCGATATTGCATACAATGCTGAGACAAATACCTTGTTTGGATGGGACATCGTTAACGATGCCTGTTATACTTTTGATGTTGCTACAGGTGAAGCAACCTTGCTGGGACCATTAGGAGCTAATCTTAATTATGCTCAGGGCGGTAGCTGGAACCCATGGGATGACGAGGTTTACCTGACAGCTTATGTTGCCAGTGGTGAATTCCGTATCCTTGACCAGACTACAGGTGCAACAACATTGCTTACTGCACTGACCAGTGAAATGTCCTGTTTTGGATTCCCGGGCCTTGTTGGCGGTGGTACAGGTGGAGAGATCCCAAGCAACCTGATTGGCTACAACATCTATCGTTGGGGCGATTCAATTGCAAGGGTTAACCATCCTACACTCGACTATTATGACTTCGACCTCTGGCCTGCAGTTTATGAATATACAATCACAGCCGTTTATGACCTGACTCCTTACGGATTTACAGGCGAAGGCGAATCAATGCACGAAGGTCCTGTTTATGTTCAGGTAAGTTATGGTTATGAATTACCATTCTTCGAACCATGGGATCTTGGTACTTTCGAAGCCAATGCATGGGAACACAGTGGTTGCGACAACTGGGTGATCAATGCCCAGGTTGGTGCTCCTGCCCCTTCAGCTGAATTCAAATGGGATGAGCCATTGACAATGTATCGTTGTGAGCTTATTTCCTATCCCCTGTTAGGATCAGAAATCATTGACGGAGATATCTTCGTTGACTTCGATCTTAAACTCGAAGACAGGAATGAAACAGGTAATGAGAGATTGTCTCTTGCAATCTGGATCAATGGTGAATTCACCAATATCAATGACTGGAGCAATGAAGGCAGTTTCGACTGGACATCACACAGTGTTGAAATTACCAATATTGCAAAAGGAAATGACTTCCGTCTTGCTTTCATCGCAGAAGGTGACAGCTCTATTAATATAGAAGGATGGTTCGTTGATAATATTCATGTTTACAGGGTATGTGCCCCTGCTATTTCTGTAGAAGCTGAATACTTTGATGAAACTGACAAATATGTTGAGATTTCATGGATCGCACCAGGAACAACTGTTGGGGAATGGCTGTCATATAATGATGGTTCATTCGAAAATGGATTTGCTTCTACAAACGGTGGTTATGGCCTCGGACAATTATTTGTTATGGATGACTTCCCATCTGTTACGTATCCATTTACAATCACTGAAGTACGTTACTTCAATGATGATTACCAGAGTTACGAACAACAGGAAGAAATCTATGTACTGACAGGTGATGGTGCTGAAATCCTTGCTGGTCCTTATTACGTATCAGATGCCCCCGCCTCCGAATGGGTGAATGTTCCTATCGATCCTGTTGTAATCTCAGAAGGTAACTTCATGGTGGCTACCATTAACACAGATGCAGGCGGACCATTCATCGGCGTTGACGACAGTTACTATAATGGTACATTATATTTCGGTACTATTGGTGACTGGACTGAACTTGGTGAACTGGGCGCTTACTACTATGTTGGTTCTCACGAAGCTTATGTTGAAACTGAGGTTGGCGGTACTGTTGTTATCAATTCAAACAACTCAGCCCCGAAACCAGGTACTGTTACTTCAACAGAAATTGTTGAATCATACAGTGGTGGTATCCCATCAGCGACCAATTCAACACGTGATCTTCTTGGATTCAATATCTTCAGAAGCATCGACGGTGGTGATTGGGAAATGATCAACGAAGAGCTGGTTCTTGAATCACCATACATTGATGATCAGCTACCAATTGATCCTGCAATTTACTGCTACTATGTAACAGCAATGTACGATCAGTGTGAATCTGACTCATCTAACAACGTTTGTGTTGATGTTCTCTTCACAGATATTGTTGAATACGGTGAAGGTGGTCTTTCTATCTATCCGAATCCAGCCAGCGATATTGTTAACATTGCATCAAGCTTTGATATTTCAAGGATTACTGTAATGAACTACGTTGGTCAGCTGGTTGATGAACTCAAGACCGTTGAAGACAATCTGGTTGAACTGAATGTGTCTTCATACGAAGATGGAATTTATTTCATCAAGGTTGAAACTACAGATGGTATTGTAACCAAGAAAATTACGATTACCAGATAATAATTAAGTGATTAATATATAAAGGGGTATTCGCTGCTGCGGATACCCCTTTTTTAGTTTAAAGTTGATTGCCTGGTAAGTGATACCATCCGTGACGGAGGAAGGGATGGAAACCCTGGTTAAAAAGGTAGTAAGTTTTTAGTTCTAAATTACCAGTTTGAAGTTTAGCAGGTCGCAAAGGGATGAATCCCGTTCCGATGTAATCGGGAGGTAACGCATCCCTGAAATAGAATATCAATCCCAGAAAGTTTTAGAATGTTGAACACCGGTTAAGGATATTTGATTTCAGATATGGCCCACCACCCCCGGCGGGATTTCCCGATTTAATGATTGCACAGTTTTACGATATCCGAATCTTATTCTTATTGATCGTTAACTTTGCTACTATATAAGTAATTGTCATTTCCCTTTATGAGCCCTATTTTCACGGCATTTCCTTACTCGGGTTGACATTATATTATATTATATTAACATGTTATAAGTAGTCTCTGCTCCGCTCGACCTGACCCGATTTGCTTAGGTAAGTTGAGCGGAGACGAAACCTATTCTCTATTAATTTATTAACGGGTCATCCTGAGACTTAGAATATAAGGTTATAATTCTAAAAGATAATGACATGCTTTCTTGGTGAATTCTTTGTGTATTGGTGCCTTAGTGGCATTATTTCTCGCCACCAAAACACCAAATCACCAGGAACCACAAAGTCAGCTGTTTATAAAATTATGTCATTAGCAGCGAATCCGAAGTGAGTCTGAAGTTCGAATTTGAACAGGTACCACAACAATGGGACAATTGAACAAGGAAACCTTGAAACAACACCTAATAACCAATAACTTATTACTACTGATTCAACCCACCTTTTATTACTTTTGTACCGTTAATAACAACCTGACAATTTGTTTTCAATAAGCAACATATCCATCCATTTTAATGGCCATTACATTTTTGAAGATGTAAGCTTTATTATTAATGCAAAAGACAGAATTGGCCTGGTTGGTAAAAATGGTTCCGGTAAAAGTACTTTGCTGAAAACTATTAAAAGAATCATTAAGCCTGAAAGAGGTACCATCGCAATCCCATCCGGGGCAACGGTTGGATATCTTCCGCAGGAATTAAAAATAAACAGCAGGAAAACAGTATTTGAGGAAGCACTTACAGCTTTTAGGGATATTCTTGTTATTCAGGATAAAGTAAACCAGCTTGAAGTTGAAATATCAAATTTCGATAATACCGAAACAGCATCATATCTGAAAAAAATACAACAATACAACGAGCTGAATGAAAAGCTTCAATTTCTCGATGGCCAGAACATAGAAGCAAAAACAGAAAAGGTATTAACAGGCCTTGGATTTCAGCGGGAAGAATTCAATAATAGTTTGTTAACTTTGAGTTATGGCTGGCAAATGCGGGTAGAGCTGGCTAAGATCTTGCTACAGCAGCCCAACCTGGTTCTACTTGATGAGCCAACAAACCATCTTGATATTGAATCAATCCAGTGGCTGGAAGAATTCCTGATTTCATACCCAGGGGCAGTTGTCATTGTATCACACGACAGAGCCCTTCTTGATAATGTGACCAGAAGAACAATAGAAATATCCCTCGGTAAGATTTATGATTATAAAACATCTTATTCAAACTACATAAAATACAGGGATGAACGAATAGAACAACAAACAGCCTCTTACAACAATCAGCAGCGTGATATCAGGCAGATTGAAAGATTTATTGAGCGTTTCAGGTATAAAAACACCAAGGCCAAGCAGGTACAATCAAGGATTAAAATGCTTGAAAAACTCGACAGGGTTGAAATAGATGAAACCGACAGTTCTGCCATTCATTTCTCTTTTCCCCCTGCACCCTCAGGTGGTAAAATAGTTATAGAAACCATCAACTTAAATAAAAGTTATGGTGAAAAGCAGGTTTTATCAGGAGTTAATTTTGTTACATTGAGAGGTGAAAAGATAGCTTTTGTAGGAAAGAACGGTGAGGGGAAATCAACATTTACGAAAATACTAACACAGCACCTTGACTATGAGGGCGTGATGAAAATTGGCCATAATATCAGCACAGGTTATTATGCCCAGAACCAGGAAGAGATGCTTGATAATAATAAGACAGTCTTTGAAACCATAGATGATATTGCTGTTGGGGATATCCGCACAAGGATAAGGACGATCCTTGGAGGCTTTTTATTCAGTGGGGAAGACATTGATAAAAAGGTAAAAGTATTGTCAGGGGGTGAAAAAGCAAGGCTCTCAATTGCCAAGTTGCTGTTATCCCCTGCCAATCTGCTAATTCTTGACGAGCCCACCAACCATCTTGATATGCAATCAAAAGATATCCTTAAGAATGCATTGCTTCAGTACAAAGGCACCCTGGTCATCGTTTCTCATGATCGTGATTTTCTTCAAGGTTTGACAACCAAAGTTTATGAGTTCAAAAACCGAAATATCAAAGAGTATATCGGAGATATATATGATTTCCTGAAGGCCAGAAGAATTAAATCTCTCAATGAATTAAGCCTGACGTCAAAACAGCAAAGTAAGATCCCGGTTGATGTATCAGATAAAAAAGTACAGTGGGAACAAAAAAAGCAGGCTGAAAAAGAAATAAGAAAACTTTCAAACCGGATCTCCAGATCAGAAAAGCAAATAGAAGAGCTTGAATCTCAAATATCTGAGCTGGATACGATACTTGCCAATCCGGCCGGGAATAAGAAGATTTTTGATTCAGGTGAAATTTATAAAAAATATGACCTCCTGAAAAAAGAATTGGATATGGAAATGAGCAACTGGGAAACTTTGTGTGGCGAACGGGAAGTTCTGGAAAATAAGGCAAAGGAATGAAATGGTTTTGAGTTTTGAGTTCTGAGTTCTGAGTTCGAAGTTCGAAGTTCTGCTGAACGCTAACTTTTCTGGTAATTTAAAACCGGTAACTTCAAACTGGTAACTTCAACCCGGTAACTTCCTGGCAATGGTTAATAACTCCTATCCATCAACTGCTCTATAAAAGTCCTTAACGGTACTTTCCGCTCTTCATCCACCTCAACTGAATCTAATTGCTTTGATGCCATATCAGAATAAAAAGATATCTGCTGATTGGTAAGGTCTTTTATTGTTAAATCATTGAAAATGGTTTTTACACTTTCGATTTTGGTATGATCATCAAGAGATCTGCTATTATAAACCTGTATTAAATCTTCTTTAATATTCTGCTTTGCAACTTCAACTGCTTTCAGGTATAAATAGGTCTTTTTGCTACTCAGGATATCATTTCCTGTTTTCTTACCGAATTCATCTTCATCGGCATACATGTCCAGGTAATCATCCCGGAGTTGAAATGCAAGGCCAAGTCTGATCCCCAGATCATACATTTTCTCGGCTTCTTCAATTCCCGAACCTCCCACAAGAGCTCCAATCAAAAGACTACAAGCAGGCAGCACTGCTGTTTTCAACCTGATCATTTCCAGGTATTCCTCGATGGTAACATCGTTCCTGCTCTCAAAATTCATATCATATTGCTGGCCCTCACAAACTTCAACTGCGGTTTTTGTAAAAATATTAAGAATATCCCTGAGTGTCTCATCCTTCACACTGGCAATATAAGTGTATGCCTTAGCAAACATGGTATCACCGGAGAGAATGGCTATGTTGGTATTCCATTTTCTGTACACTGATGGTTTTCCCCGACGAACAGGCGCCTGGTCCATTATATCATCATGTAGCAGGGTGAAGTTGTGGAACATTTCAATGCCTATGGCGGGTTTCAGGGCTTCCTTCAAATTTCCTTTAAATAAATCACAGGCCATAAGGGTAAGAACAGGTCTCATTCTTTTACCACCAAGGCCGAGTGTATAGCTAATCGGTTGATATAGTTCCAAAGGCTGGTAATCAAACCTTTCCTTCTCCAGTGCTTCTTCAAATATTTCCTGTAAGGATTTGATACTGTACATGCGCTAGTTTATGATTTTAAGCAAATATTCACCGTAACCACTTTTAACAAGTGGTAAAGCCAGCTTCCTGAGTTGTTCTTGGTTTATAAATCCTTGCCTGTAGGCGATTTCTTCGATACAACCTATCTTTAATCCCTGCCGGCTTTCAATAACATTAACAAACTGTGAGGCTTCCAGAAGTGATTCAAAGGTTCCGGTATCTAACCAGGCTGTACCACGGCTGAGGATACCAACCTTTAATTTACCCTGATTCAGGTAATGTCTGTTAACATCAGTTATTTCATATTCGCCCCGGGCACTGGGTGCAATATTTTTGGCAACCTCCACTACTGAATTATCATAAAAATATAAACCTGGTACTGCAAAGTTCGACTTTGGTTGTTCGGGTTTCTCCTCTATCGTGATCGCCTTATTGCTTTCATCAAATTCCACTACACCATAGCGTTCAGGATCCTTAACATGATATGCAAATACGACACCTCCATCGGGATCACTATTGTCAGTCAGTATTTGCCTGAGTCCACGTCCGTAGAAAATATTGTCTCCCAGGATCAATGCAACTTTTTCCTTTCCGATAAATTCCTCACCGATAACAAATGCCTGAGCAAGTCCGTTGGGTATAACCTGTTCAGCATAACTGAATTTACATCCCAGGTCTTCTCCAGTCCCTAATAATTTCTCAAAATTTGGCAGGTCGTGAGGTGTTGAAATGATCAAAACTTCCCGTATTCCTGACATAAGTAAAATTGATAAGGGATAATATATCATGGGCTTGTCGTAAATCGGCATCATCTGTTTACTCATTGCCAGTGTAAGTGGATGCAGTCTGGTTCCGGCACCTCCTGCCAGTATTATTCCTCTCATAATAATATTTTTTGTGGGGATAAATTTATTAACTTTTTATAATTTGTTGTTTCTATTGTCAGTTACAGCTCAACATAATCATCCAAAATAAATTACTTATGCTGAACCACGGGTATCAATTTCTTCAATCTCAAGTTCATCCCTGTCGATGTCTTCTTCTTCATCAAAGATCTCAAGTAAGGGTTCTTTAAAGCTTTTGGTAGTAATCCGCTTATCAAGAGACAATAATAATGAAGGAAGAATGAAAAGATTGGATAAAAGCGCTACAACTAAAGTAAAGGAGATCAGGTAACCAAGGGCCTCAGTACCACCAAATGATGACGTGGTAAAGATGATAAATCCACAGAATAATACCACCGATGAATAGATCATACTGTAACCTGTTTCCCTCAGGGCAGCCAGTACCGATTCTTTAATATTCCAGTTGGTGAGTTTTAGTTGTAAGCGGTAGCGCGACAGAAAATGGATGGCATTATCAACGGATATCCCCAGTGCAATACTAAATATAAGAATGGTGGAAGGTTTTATTGATATAGCCAGATATCCCATCATAGCGGCTGTGAGCAGCTGTGGTATAAGGTTTGGTACCAGTGAGATCCCAATCATCCTCGGGGAGGAGAACAGCAGGGCCATTAATATAGAGATTACGACAAGTGCCAAAACAAGGCTGGTTAAAAGGTTTTTTACCAGGTAATCAGATCCTTTAAGGAAAACAACACTGGTCCCTGTTAATTTTACGTCATACCTCGATTCAGGGAATATAGAGTCAATTTTGGGAATGAGGTCTTCTTTGATCCTTGCAATATCATGGGTTCCGATATTGGCCATCTGAACACTGATCCTGGTTTTTTGCAGGGATGTATCAACAAAATTATTGATGATGGTCTTTTTCCCATCCTGATTGTCAGGCAGAAAATCAAGCATAAAATTCAGTTCATTTCTGTTTGGCAATTCATAAAACTTTGGATTACCTCCATAAAATGCCTGTTTCGCCGATTTAATAACTTCACCTACAGATATAGGTTTAGATAATTCAGGATAGGTAGCAAGAACATCCTGCAACTTGTCGATCTTATTTATGTTGCTTAACCGCAGAACACCTCTCGGCTTTTTTGTATTTATTGATATTTCCAGTGGCATAACACCCTGGAAATGTTCTTCCATGAACATAAGATCAAGATAAAGAGGATCCTTATGTGGAATATCATCTACTATATTACCCGTAGTTTTAAGCCTGGTAACACCAACGATTGCAGCAATTATAATAACCAGTGCGATTATATAAATAACATTCCTGTGATTTGAAACAATGTAAACTACCTTTTCAATGATTTTCCCGACAATACTTCTGTCAAGATGTTTGGTATGCCGTTTTTTTGGTGGCGGAAGAAAACTAAAAAATATGGGTATGAGAAAAAGGGTTAGCACAAAAGCCACCATAATATTGATCGAGGCGATAATACCAAATTCAACGAGGATTTTGTTACCGGTAACGATAAAAGCTGCAAATCCTGCTGCCGTAGTCATATTGGTCAGGAAGTTCGCATTTCCTATACGCTGTACTACCCTCGAAAGTGCTTTTATTTTATTGCCATGGCTCCTGTATTCATTATGATATTTGTTAAGGAGGAAAATGCAATTTTCCACTACGATAACAATAAGCAATGGTGGCAAAATACCGGTGAGCATTGTTATCTTAAAATTTAAAAGTGATATGGTGCCTAATACCCAGATTACACTGATAATCACAATAATGATTGTAAAGAAAACAGCTTTAAACGACCGAAAGAAGATCATCAGGATGACGGATGCGATAATGATCGCCATATAAACGAAGAACTTCAACTCATCTTCAACCTTTTTTGAGGTGATGGTTCTGATGTACGGTAAACCGGAATAGTGCATCTCTACATCATGTTTCTTTCCGAATTCTTCAGCGGCATTCTTGATCTCATAAATTAATCCAACCCTGTTTTTTGTATTAAGGATCTCCTTATCAAGGGTGATCATCAACAGATAAACATGATCTTCGGAGTTGAATAATAAGCCTTCATAAAATGGAAGTGACACAATGATCTCCCTGATACTATCAAGTTGCTCCTGAGTCTCTGGTTTATCAGGGACTACGGGAAGAAAATTAAACTTCCTCAATGAATCATCTTTGGTAAGTTTAAAAAGCCTGGAAATGGAAATAATCTCATCAACCCCTTCAACATCTTTGAGTTTATATGTTAAATCGTACCAGTCGTTAAACTTATCAAGTTCAAAGAAATTATCATCTTTTATCCCGATAAAGAAAACACTTCCATCTTCACCAAATTGCTTTTTAAACTGATCGTAGATTAAACTTGTAGTATCTGATGCTGGAAGCATTTTGGCCATCTCATACGAAAGCTGAACCTGCGAAGCTTTGTAAGCCATAAATGCAGTAAGGATAGCAATAATTATCAGGTTGTTCACCCTGTATCTTAATACCAATCTTACCAGATAGGTCCACATGATTTAAAGAGATTTCCTGTTAATTATAAATAAATATAGTTTTGCTTAAAGGAGCACGAAAATACTACTTTCATTCGTAATAGAAAAATTTGAGTATAAATGAATTACTTCAATTTCATAAATTCAAATACCTTTGGGAAATATTATGGCATGATTTTGTTATCAACCATTTGTAATCATTAACAGAATTATTATGAAGAGAATTATTTATGGCCTCCTTGCCATCGTTATTTTATTTAGTTGCACCTCACCCGATAAACTGATTGAAAAAGGTGAATATGATCATGCGATACGGATCCTTGTAAAGAAGCTTAAGGCCAGGCCTGATAATGAAATAAACATGCAGCGACTTGTTCTTGCTTTCAGAAGTGCAAACCAGATTAATACTGACAGAATCAAAAAATTGAGAGAGACCGGTCAACCGGATATCTGGTATAAAGTGTATCAGAATTATGATTTACTAAATAAGAGACAGGATTATGTGAATACCCTGCCGGAGGAGACTCTCAATATGATGATTCTGGATAAAAAGGATTATGCTACAGACCTAAATACCACAAAAGTTAAAGCATCTGCCTATTTTTATGCTCATGCTGAAAAGTTGTTGGATGAGGGATCAAAGCTGGATGCCAGGACTGCTTATGATGAATTAACTAAAATAACCCATATGTATGATGACTACAAGAATGTGGATGAACTGATGCGAAAGGCTCTTATTATTGGTACCGATTACATACTATATCGTGTTATTGATAAATCAGGAATGATCCTCCCTTCTTCATTTATCTATAACCTTCAAAATATCAACCTGCTTGATCTGGACGAAAAGTTCCTGAATTTCGACATCAGTCCTGTTGAAGGCAGGGTATATAATTATACGGTGGTGCTGAATCTCAGAAATATTGATCTCTCACCTCAGAGGGTAAGGGAGAGTCAATACACGGAAACAAAGAAAGTTATCCGGGATTATGAGGTTAAGAAAGATGATGAGGGTAATGATATCCTTGATGATAAGGGAGATCCTGTAAGAGTACCTGTTTACAAAACCGTTAGCTGTAATATCACCGAGGTTGAAAAACACAAAAGTGTTACGATCAGGGGTTTTGTTGATTTTCTGGATAATACCAACAAGAAAGTTGTAAATTCCACACCGGTTTCAGCTGAATCGGTATTTTATAATATCTCAGCCTATGCCAAAGGCGATATAACGGCTTGCAGCGAAGAAACCCTTGAATTGCTTAACCAGCCAAAATTACCCTTCCCCGATGACAATCACATGTTGCAGGATGCCGGCCATAAACTTGAGGATGTTGTTAAACAGGTAATCTGGCATGATGAGAGCTATGTTAACAGATAAATGCTTGCATTTGGCAGTATGGTAGAAACTTGAAACTATTTAACTACAATATGGCATTAGAATGGGTGTTGGATACTGGATATTGACAATTGACGATTAACGATTGTGAGTATAACAATCATATTACTATTGAATGACTACTGATTTACCACTGAATGACCACTGTATTACCACTGTATTACTACTGAATGACTACTGAATGACCACTGAATGACCACTGAATGACCACTGAATGACAATTGAATTACTACTGAATAACAACTGAATGACAACTGAATGACTAATGACAAAAGACTTACAACTAATAACCAACAAACCAACAAACCAATAACCATGAAATCAAAAGGGAAAATACTTTTTCTTGAGACGACTCATCCAGTTATTAGGGAAGAGCTTGAAAAGGCCGGGTTTGAGTGTGATTATTTTCAGGATCATAGCAGGAATGATTTTTTAAGAATCCTTAAAGATTATGATGGCATTGTGGTCAGAAGTATGGTCGTTGACAGGGTGATGATTGAAGCTGCTTCTGGTTTGAGATTTATTGGCAGGGTTGGTTCAGGAATGGATAATATAAATGTGGTATATGCCGAAAGCCGTGGAATTAAATGTATCAATTCTCCTGAAGGAAGCCGGGATGCTGTTGGGGAACATACCCTGGGATTGCTGGTATCAATGATGCGGGGTATTCTGAAATCGGATAAGGAGATACGCAAACTATCCTGGGGCAGGGAAGCAAACCGTGGAACAGAGTTAAAAGGAAAAACAATCGGTATTATAGGTTATGGGAATATGGGTAGCGCTTTCGCTGAGAAACTGATGGGGTTTGGGGTGAAGGTAATCGCTTACGACAAATACAAAAAACATTATTCAAACGATCTGGTTATTGAAACTGATTTAGAAACCCTGTTTCGTGAATGCGATGTATGCAGCCTTCATGTTCCGCTTACCGATGAAACAAGGTATCTGGTTGATGATGAATTTATAAAGCGTTTCCAAAAAAACATCTATCTGATCAATACATCGAGGGGTATGGTGGTAAATACAAATGATCTTGTAACGAATTTAGAATCAGGGAAAATTACCGGTGTAGGGCTTGATGTTATCGAATATGAAGATTTATCGTTTGAAGGTTTGGAATTGGAAAAACTACCTGAAGCATTTCATTATCTGGCGGCTTCGGAAAATGTTGTATTAACACCACATATTGCCGGCTATACCTATGAATCAAAATATAAGCTGGCGAAGGTTCTTTCAGATAAGATCAGGGATTTGTTTTAATCCCGCATTATTCCTTTATTATTTATAATGCGACTTCTCCGAAATCGATGGAAATTTCGGTGGCAAATGGCTACCAAATTGTGACTTCGGAGAAGTCACAATTTGGTAGTTTTAAAATCATGGTGCCATTTATGGTTAATACTTTACAACTATTCCTTTTAGCAAATTTCTTGTTGTGATCCCGGAGGGGATCAAATTATTGTAACCCCGGAGTTTACTAAGAGAGGATAACGACTTCGGAGAAGTCGCATAAATAAGGAATGTATATTCCAGGGTAATCATAGTGTATAATGAAGCCTGTGATTTATCGCACATATCAGATTAAATCATATAACACCAACGAAAAAAGATTCGTGTCAATTCATACAATTCGTGGATCTAATTGCGCTTACCATTTCAGAATTCTCTTAAAATCAAACTGCTTTGGATCAAGATCAAAGAATTCCTCAACAGCTCGATAATCGTCTTCTGTAATATACTGAAGGCCATCCTCATAAACCAGCCTTGTTTTCTGGGAATCCATATTTACCAGGCGCGGCCTGATCTTTCCTTTATGATCAGTCAGGTCTTTTAGATAGAGCGGGGCAATATCACCTTTGGGATCTGCGGTTACCATTGCACCTGAAACACCCTTGTCGAACAATTTTTTAACACCGTATCCCAGCAGGGCACAATACATCAGGTCGAATCCATTAGGCATAATACAGCGAATTTCATAACCTAATTCCACCGGGCGGCTTTTTATTTTCAGGTTCAAATCCTTGAGCCTTCGCTGAAGGAGCACGTTAAAGATATGGGCCTTACTGACATTGCCAAGCTCAGGATGTCCGTGTTCATCATAAGTAAAGCTAATTTCGGTTGATTTAATTTCCTCATCATCCATAAAATGGAAAACCCCCTCACTGACGATAGCAACACCATATCTGATACCAAGGATCTTTCGCTTAATGATAGAGGAGATAACAAGGTCGGTGATCTTTTCAAAGGAAACCTTTGTTTTATTGAACATTTCGGGAATGATGATCATCGGATAATGGCATGCGGCCCCAATGCCAAATGCCAGATGTCCGGCTTCCCTGCCCATTGCTGAAACGATAAACCAGTTGCCACTGGTACGTGCATCCTCATATACAGTCTGTGCAATCTTAACACCTTCAGCCATTGCCGACTGATATCCGAACGTTGGCGATCCTTCAGGCAGAGGCAGATCATTATCTATGGTTTTTGGTACATGGATATTCTGAATTTCTATATCATGTTCGGAGAGATATTTTGATATGCGGTTTGCTGTAGATGCCGTGTCATCACCTCCTATGGTTACGAGCAGTTTAATATCATTTGCCTTAAAGAAACTGGTATTGAATTCCTCATCCTTGGGTTTATACCTGCTCATACGAAGCGCACTTCCACCCTGTTTAAAAATTTCATCAGCATAATAATAATCGAAATCTATCGTCTGAGGTTTTCCTTTAAAGAGGCTCTCAAAGCCACCCTGTAAACCGATTACCCTGTAGCCATCTTTTAGAAAAACCTTGGCAACTGTACCTACCACTGTGTTAATACCCGGGGCGGGTCCACCACCACAAAGAATTGCTATTGATCCTTTACCCATAAAACTTATATTTAAAATTAGTTGCAAAAGTATTAAAACCTATCGAAACTATAACATAATCGATATCACCAGGTTTCCTTAATCCCTTAAATTAAAATTTATCTTTCAATAAAAAATTTAATTTAGAATCGATCTAAATTTTTACGATCTTTGCAATCCCATACTATGATCATGAAAACACTTATAGAATTTATTAATGAAACACAGGCCGATTTTCCCTATGCATCAGGGGAATTTTCAAGGTTACTTAATGATATCGGAATTGCAGCAAAGATTGTTAACCGTGAGATCAATAAAGCAGGTCTTGCCAATATTCTTGGATATGCAGGTGAAACAAATATTCAGGGTGAAGAGCAAAAGAAACTCGATGTTTTTGCAAACAATGAATTTATAAAGGCCCTTAAACATGGGGCAATGTGCAGCGCAGTAATCTCGGAGGAAAATGAGGAGGTTATTATCTTCGACAATGAGTTATCAAAGAAAGGAAAATACATCATTGCTATTGATCCTCTTGACGGCTCTTCAAACATTGAGGTGAATGTTTCTATAGGTTCGGTTTTTGCCATTTACCGAAGAAAAGATAATGATCAGGAAATAAGCAATGAGGATCTTTTGCGTCCAGGAGTGGATCTCGCTGCAGCAGGTTATGTTATTTATGGTTCTTCGACCATGCTGGTATTCAGTACCGGTAATGGTGTGAATGGTTTTACCCTTGATCCTTCTGTCGGTTTATTCATCCTGTCGCATCCTGAAATGACCATTCCCGAAAATGGAAACATCTATTCGATCAATGAAGCTTATTACAATTATTTTCCTGAAGGTGTTAAGGAATATATTAAATATTGCCAAGCTGATGATCCTGCTACCGACAGGCCATATAAGACTAGGTATATTGGATCACTGGTAGCCGATTTTCACAGAAATCTTATCAGGGGCGGGATTTATATTTATCCCGGAACATCAAAAAACCGGTCGGGTAAACTGAGGTTATTATATGAATGTAATCCTGTTGCTTTCCTTGCAGAACAGGCTGGTGGTAAAGCATCCGATGGTTTCAGAAGAACGATGGAAATTCAACCTGATGATATCCATCAGAGAACACCATTCTTTGTAGGCTCGAAAAAGATGGTGCAGAAAGCAGAAGCTTTTATGAGGGCACACTCTGAAGAATACGAAGCAAAGAATTAAGCATCTCTAGTAAATAATCACAAATAACAAATAACAAAACTCAAATAAATTCCAATAAACAATATTCAATGACCAAAACCTTTGCTGGTTAAGGTTTGGAATTTTGATCATTGGATATTGGGGCTTATTTGAGTTTTGGAATTTGGATTATGGAATTTGACATATTGGTTTATCAGTTGAGGTTCTCATTCTCTACTGCGTACATCAAAACTTCCCTATTTCCTTCTGAGTCAACAAATCCGCGGAACATACCTTCCGTATTAAAAGGCATGGCAATATTCCCATTGGTATCAACGGCGATCAGTCCGCCTCTTGCATTCATTTTCACAAACTTATCGTTGATAACAAAATCAGCCGCCTTTTCAATTGGCCAGTCTTTATATTCCATTAATGCGGCAACGTCGTAAGCTGCCACATTCCTGATGAAGTATTCACCATGGCCTGTCCCTGAAACGGCACAGGAATTATTGCTGGCATAGGTTCCGGCTCCGATAATAGGAGAGTCTCCTATCCTTCCGTACATTTTATTTGTCATACCTCCTGTGGACGTACCTGCGGCGAGGTTTCCATATTTATCAAGCGCCACTGCCCCGACAGTTCCATGCTTTTTAGGTTTTTCAGTTTCTTTTATCCTTTGCAGTCGATTCCACGATCGTTCTGTAAAAAAATATTCCGGGTCAACAATTTCCAGTCCCTGATCTTCAGCAAATTTTTCTGCACCTTCCCAGACAAGCAATACATGTTTTGAACTATCCATTACACGCCTAGCTGCAGAAATAGGGTTTTTAATTGTTGTAACTCCGCCAACAGCGCCTGCATTCAGATCTCGCCCGTCCATGATTGATGCATCCATTTCATTTGTACCGGCGGCTGTATATACAGATCCTTTACCCGCATTAAATAACTGACAGTCTTCCATCATCATAATAACCTTCTCAATAACATCAATACTTTCATCTCCCCCGGCAAGCATCGAATCTCCGGCGACAAGAACCCGGGTAAGCATTTCTTCATATGCTTTTTCACGCTCTATTGTTAATCCTTCTTTTGTTATCGTACCCGCACCTCCATGAATTACCAGGATATAATCCGGTGGTGTTACGATTTCCTTCTTTACCGTGTTGTTATCACATGAGGTAATATAAAACAGAATAAATAGGGTAATTATTTTTAAGGCCGTTCGTTTCATGACTGTTTAATTTTTCAGATGGTTTATAATTTCGTTGATATTCAGTATATCGAGAAAATGGGCTGAAAAGACCAGGATCAATACCACAATGACCCAGCGAACAAAATTCACGCCTTTTTTAACTGCAAGCCTGGAGGCCAGCAAGGCCCCGCCTATGGTACCCACTCCCATGACCAATCCATACAACCATCTGATATCCTGATCAACAATAAATACAATTAAGGCGATTACGGTTACAAAAAATGCAATGGTGACCTTAATCGCATTCGCTTTAACCAGGTCATATCCAGCACCAAGTACAATACCGGCAAGCAGAAAGTAACCAATTCCCACATGAATAAAACCACCATACATGCCGATGAGAAAAAAGACAATTATCTGCCAGATACTAATTTTTTTATTTTGCAATTCCTTTCTCCCATAAAGATATTTCTGCGGTTTAAAAAGGATGAATACCAGCATAATGAGCATGATCACGGCAAATGCCCGTTCAAATATTAACTCATTCATATCAACGGCTACCAGGGCGCCTATCACCGATCCTGCAGCAGCCGGAATAGCCAGAAGTATTGCTTTTCTCTGGTCAAGGACTTTTTGCTTTTTAAAACTCGACACAGCAGTAATTGTTTGAATCATGATGGCTACCCTGTTGGTGCCATTTGCGATTGTTGGTGGTAATCCCATAATCATAAAAACAGATAAGGAGATGATAGATCCCCCTCCGGCCAGCGTATTAATAAATCCAACAAATACGCCCGCTACGATGAGTATGATTATGTCTATAATGTTCATTGTTTCATTGCTTCATTGCTTCATTTTTACTATAATCCGGTATCGCAGGGACGCGTTCCCTTCCTTCGTCAGGGAATCCGTCCCACCTCAATCGTCAAATCCAGCATCCGGTATCCAGCATCTAATTTCTAGCATCTAACTTCCAGCTTTTACGCTCCTGCCAAATATCCGCACCACCACATACAATATTACCAATCCTGTTGGAAACAAAATCCATGATGAAATTCCATATGCTGAGGGAATTGTTCCAACTACAATCCCTACAGATCCAACAGTCAGTGCATAAGGCAATTGTGTCCTGACATGTTCAATATGGTTACAGGAACTCGCCAGTGAACTTAAAATGGTGGTATCGGATATCGGTGAACAATGGTCTCCAAGAACGGAACCCGCCAACACACAGGAAACCACATTATAAAATATCATCATTGATTCATCGTGACTTAAACCGTAATTCTGAGCAATAAGCCAGGAAGCAGGAAGCAGCAAAGGGTAGAGTATTGCCATCGTACCCCAGGAGGAACCAGTGGAGAAGGAAACAAGTGCAGCAAGTACAAATATTATTGCGGGAACAAAATAGGGGGATAATGAGATTTTCAACATACTGAGTGAGATAAAATCTGCCGTATGCATATGGTCAGTGATCAACGCAAGCGACCATGCCAGGATAAGAATGATCACTGCGGTGAGCATGGTTTTGAAACCCTGTATAAGACTGTCCATACTCTCTTTTAAATTCATCAATCGTTGCGACAGGGTCAGCAATACTGCAACCACAACACCTGAAATGGATGACCATAACAATGCTTTATATGAATCTGCATGACCTATGAAATGTGATATCTTTTTACCGAAACTGAGATCCGGGTTATTCCAGAATTCAATATCCCAGCCAGTATATAATAGTCCTGCAAAAGTCCCAAAAATGATCACCAGAACAGGGATTACTGCATTATACCACCTGGGGATTATTTTTTCATCTATCTCAATCTTAGCTTCACTTTCATCAAAACCATTTGAAAGTCTTTCATGCATTTCACCAATTATACCCTTCCGGGCTCTTCGTTCGGCTTTGATCATGGGGCCGTAATCCACCTTTCTGAAAACCAGTAACAGAATAAACACAAGTGTAAATACAGGGTAGAATGAATATGCCAGTGAATTGAAAAATATACTGTACGCATTTTCCGTGAGTCCAATATCCTGTGCACCATCCTGAATATAACTGAGTTCTGCCCCTATCCAGGTGGTCACAAACGCAATAGCTGCAATGGGGGCTGCTGTTGAATCGACGATATAGGCAAGTTTTTCCCTTGAGATTTTTAAACGGTCAGTAACAGGCCTCATGGTATTACCAACAACCAGGGTATTGGCATAATCATCAAAAAAGATAACCACTCCCAACAACCATGTAACAAACTGACCGGATCTGGCACTCTTTGCCTTTCTTGACAATATTTTAACCACTCCTTTCATTCCGCCGTTCCTGGTGATCAGTCCTACCATTGCACCGATAAGCATGGTAAAAATTACAATGGAAAGATGCCCCCGATCACCCAGGGATTCTAACACATAGGTGTCAGCGATAGCAAAAACGCCTTTAATGATGGCTATGAACACAGAAAATCCCAGGTAGTAATAAATGATACTGGTACCAACAAGTAATCCTGTAAACAGGGCTGAATAAACTTCACGGAAGATTAGAGCCATCAATATTGCTATCAGTGGAGGCAAAATTGAAAGCCACAGTGGGATCGGGTTTACCTCCTTTGAGAAAGAAAATTCTCCGGTTTTAATAATCATTTCTTCTTTCTTGTGGAAGGTATAATCAAATGATGCTATCCCATGTATTACTTCAATTTCAAAAACTGAATCATTTACCTGGCAGGAAATCTTCTGATAATTTAGTTGCCGGCTTAATATGGGATTGGTAATTTTCAGATCGAAGGTCACAGGAACATGCTGAACAATGACCTCAAAGTAATTGAGTTCAACAGCATTTTCAGGTATGGTAATTTTCTCATGAGGAATCGAATCCTGTCCGTAATTCGGCAATGAAAATAAAACATTCAGAATGATCAGCAACAGGAGCTTCCTCAACGAAATCATTTATAGGTTCTGTGATTGATTTGTGGTAAAGATAAGGAGAATTTTACATTCATTCGGCAATTTATCCTGCAAGGATCAAACAATGGAACAATAGAACTTTTGGGCAAAAAAGATATTAAATCTATGTTCTGAGCCCCTGCTTATGACATTAACTCAACAGCACTTTCAATAATCCCCTGTGTGTCATACCCACATTCCCTGTGTAACTCTTCTACCGTACCATGCTGAACAAACTGATCGGGAATACCAAGGCGTTTAACAGTATTTTTATATTTATAATCGGAAAGAAATTCTAAAACAGCGCTTCCAAGGCCTCCAATAATTGTTCCGTCTTCTACAGTTATAATCTTATCAAAACGATCACAAACTTCTTTGAGAATTTCTTTATCAATAGGTTTCAGAAAGCGCATATTATAATGGGCTGCATCGAGGTTCTTCTCTTTTAATTTTTCACAGGCCTCAACAGCATAATTACCAACCGGACCGATCGTCAGGATGGCAATATCTTTACCTTCTATAATTCTTTGTCCTTTCCCAATATGAATTTCCTTAAATGGTGTTTTCCAATCAGGCATTACTCCACGGCCTTTAGGGTAACGTATTGAGAAAGGTCCCGCTCTTTCAAGCTGGGCAGTAAACATCAGGTTACGCAATTCTTCTTCATTTATTGGGGCGGAAACGATCATATTTGGTATTGTCCGAAGATAAGCCAGATCATAAGCGCCGTGGTGTGTAGCACCATCTTCACCAACCAGTCCACCCCTGTCAAGACACAGGATTACATGTAATTTCTGCAATGCTACATCGTGGATAAGCTGATCATATGCCCTTTGCATAAACGTGGAATAAATATTACAGAATGGTATCAATCCCTGTGCAGCCAATCCTGCGGCAAAAGTAACTGCGTGTTGTTCTGCTATCCCCACATCGAAGGCTCTGTCGGGCATTTTTTCCATCATCAGGTTCAGTGAAGATCCTGTTGGCATCGCAGGTGTGATCCCAACGATTTTATCATTCTTCTTTGCCAGTTCAATGATGGTACGCCCAAAAACTGTCTGGTATTTGGGAGGCTTTTTGCCCGGGCAATCATCTTTAATAATTTCCCCTGTCTTCCTGTCGAAGGTACCCGGGGCATGATAAACAGTCTGGTCAGTTTCGGCCTGTTTTAAACCCTTTCCTTTCGTGGTAATAACATGCAAGATCTTAGGTCCTTTTATCCGTTTAATATCGTTGAGTACTTTGGTCAGTCTGATAATATCATTCCCGTCAATAGGTCCGAAGTACCTGAATTTAAACGACTCGAACAGATTACTTCTTTTAAGCAGGGAGCCCTTTATCGCCTGGTCAATTTGCTGAACGATACGTTGAGAGTTAGGCCCATATTTACTTGCCTTTCCAAGTATTCTCCAGGCAAGGTTCTTCAGGCGGTTATACGTTCTTGAAATGGCAATATCAGTCAGATACTCCTTTATAGCGCCTACATTCTTATCAATGGCGATACCGTTATCATTTAATATCACCAGCAGATTGGCCTTGGATACTCCGGCATTATTAAGTCCTTCAATTGCCATTCCACCTGTCATACTTCCATCACCGATAACAGCAATATAATGTTTATTGTCAACACCTTTCATTCTATCTGCCAGAGCCATACCAAGTGCTGCAGACACAGAGGTTGAGGAATGTCCGGTACCAAAAGCATCGTATTCACTTTCACTCATCCTGGGGAAGCCACTTACCCCTTTATATTTGCGCAGGGAATGAAAATGATCTTTTCTTCCGGTCAGTATTTTATGTGCATATGCCTGATGGCCAACATCCCAGATCAGCTTATCAGAAGGGGTATTAAAAATATAGTGCAGGGAAACTGCCAGTTCAACGGCACCAAGGCTGGCACCAACGTGTCCGGGGCTGGCACTTGTAACATCCAGGATAAAATCTCTCACCTCACTGCAAAGTTGTATTAATTCTTCTTCCTTCAGTTTCCTGAGGTCAGCAGGTGAGTTGATACTTGATAATAGCTTGCCTGGTGTTGGTGTCATAATTGGTTTCGCCTAATAAGGCACTATGCAAAATTAATGGAAAATTATGAACAGCATTGATTGTTGGAACGATTAATAGGTGTTAAAGTAATCCTAATTCAAGTTTTGCCTCTTCGGTAAGCATATCCTGTGTCCAGGGTGGTTCGAAAGTAAGTTCCAATGTTACTTTTTTAACTGCCTTCAGTTCCTCAATACTATCTTTAACCTCCTGTGGAAGGCTCTCGGCTACAGGACAGTTGGGTGATGTCAGGGTCATCACTATGTGAACATTACTTTGATCATCTATGTTGATTTCGTAGATCAACCCGATATCATAAATATTGACCGGGATTTCAGGATCATAAATCGTTTTTATCTTTTCTATGATCGCATTCTCAATTTTTTTCTTCTCTTCGGCATTCATACTATTCCTCCTTCTTCGCTGCTTTTGTTTTAAAAACAAGTGCATACAGTTTCATTTGCTTGATCATGGAGGTAAGGCCATTTGAGCGAGTTGGCGAAAGATGATCCTTCAAACCGATTTTCTCAACAAAATCAAGTTTAGCATTCATGATATCATCAGGTTTCTGCCTTGAAAGTACCCTTATCAGCAAACTGACGATACCTTTTGTAATAACAGCATCGCTATCAGCTGTAAAGATAACACGTCCGAACTCATATTTTGCATGTAACCAGACCCTCGACTGGCATCCGGATATCAGAAATTGTGCAGATTTAAATTTTCTTTCTATCAGAGGAAGTTCATTTCCCATCTCAATCAACAGGTTATATTTATCCATCCAGTCATCAAACTGGTTGAACTCTTCAATAATTTTATCTTCTATTTCCTGTATTGTCATTATCCGGTTTATTATCCAAACATCTTTTTAACCTGCAATATCGCACCCACCAGTTGATCTATTTCTTCCTTGGTATTATAGAAAACCATCGAAGCACGGATAGTACCGGGTATCCCGTACCAGTCGATACAGGGCTGGGCACAATGATGACCGGTTCTGACAGCAACACCCATACGATCGATGATAACCCCGGCATCGTAAGGATGAATATCCCCTATCAAGAATGAGATCACACTGGTTTTGTGAGCTGAAGTACCATATATCTTTAATCCATCAATATCGAGTAGTTGTCCGGTGGCATAACTGAGCAGTTCCTTTTCATGTGCATGGATATTCTCAAACCCAATATTCAATAGATAATTGATAGCAGCACCCAGCCCGAACACACTTTCGACATTGGGTGTGCCTGCCTCAAATTTAAATGGTAACTCATTAAATGTTGTGTCTTTAAATGAAACCTGATCTACCATCTCTCCCCCGGCTTCATAAGGAGGCATTTCCTCAAGTAATTTTTCTTTACCGTATAAAACCCCACTTCCCATGGGGGCATACATCTTATGCCCCGAGAAACAATAAAAGTCACAATCCAGTTCCTGCACATCAATCTTCTGGTGCATAACAGCCTGCGCACCGTCAATTAAAACGGTAACATCATATTCATGTGCTTTATCAATAAACTTTTTAATATCATTAATTGTCCCAAGTGCGTTTGAAATATGGGTAAGGGCAAGAAGTCTTGTTTTATTATTCAGAAGTTTTTCAAATTCATCAAATAGTAATTCACCTTTTTCGTTGATAGGGATAACCTTCAATTTTGCTTTCTTCACCTTACAAAGGATCTGCCAGGGCACCAGGTTAGAATGATGCTCCAAAGTCGATACGATGATTTCATCACCTTCATGAATGAATTTCCTGCCAAAGGAGTATCGAACAAGATTTACAGAATCTGTTGTCCCTTTAGTATAGATAATTTCATCAGTGCTCTTTGCATTAATAAATTGCTGAACAATTTTCCTTGTTTCCTCAAATTTTTCTGTGGCTTTCTGGCTCAGGTAATGAACCCCCCTGTGTATATTGCAATTCTCTGATTTATAATAATTGCTGATAGTATCGATTACAACATGCGGTTTTTGTGTGGTGGCAGCATTATCAAAATAGGCAAGTGGTTTGCCGTATATTTCCTGTTGAAGGGCAGGAAATTCCTCTCTGATCTTGTTTACATCGAAACTCAACATAGCGCTAAGATAGTACTATATCTTATTCAGGTCAATATCGAAACTAATTTCTTTCTCGGGCTGGCTGCAATGCAATACACATTGATCACAGATGGAAAGCTCTCCGCGGAGACGTTTTTTTACCATATCATCGATCCTGGTTTTTAACGCCTCAATATTGATCTTATTAATAACATCGGCAGCAAAAGCATACATAAGGAGCATTCTTGCATCATGTTTATTGATCCCTCTTGAACGGAGATAAAACATGGCCTCTTTGTCGAGTTGCCCTACTGTTGCCCCATGGCTACATTTTACATCATCAGCGTAAATTTCAAGAAAGGGTTTCGTGTTTACTTTTGCGGTATCGGTAAGAAGGATGTTTTTATTATTCTGATAGGCATTGGTTTTCTGCGCATCCTTTCTTACCATGATATAACCATTGAATACTGCCGAGGCATTTTCATCGAGAATACCCTTATATAGCTCATTACTGTAGCAATCAGAAACTGCATGATCAATAAATACCTGGTTATCTACATGTTGATGCTTATCCATAAGATACACTCCAAAAACATCCGCTTCACTATGCTGACCATTAAGTTTAACATTGACATTGTTCCTGATCAATCCCCCGTTCAGGGTAATGGAGTTTGTGGATAAATGACTGTTGGCTTCAAGATGAAAAAAAGTTGAATTAACAAGGCTGGAATTATCATTCAGGTTTTGAAGTTTGTAATGATCAAGGCTGGCATAATCATCAATAAAGACTTCCGTTACTGAGTTTGTAAAGCTGGCAGAATGATTGATAGAATCATCACACTGTACAAATGTAAGCCTGGCATTCTTCCCAAGGACGATCAGATTTCGATTCTGGATAAAACTATTTTGATTGATTATATTGATCATCTGAACAGGCTTACCTACTTCAACACCGTCGGGTACGTAGATAAAAACCCCATCCTGCGCAAGAGCTGTATTCAATGCAGTTAATCCACTCTGTTCCAAATTAAAGATTTTCCCATAAAATCTTGTAAAAATATCAGGATATGATCTAATCGCTTCATGTAATGATCCTATAATTGTTCCATCGGGAAAAACCTTTAATGGTGCGTCAGAATAAACATGCCAGCCATTCAGTAAGGAAACAATGCTTGTGTCAAAATCATGAACTTTACATTCAAAAAGATCTGCCGCCGCTACTTTTTTGTTTTCAGGTTCAGATTCCTGGATATAATCTTTTCCAAGAGCTTTGCCCAGATCTGTATTACGCCAGTTTTCAAGCCCTGTATCCGGGAATCCAACCTCCCTGAACCTATCAATGGCTTCTTTGCGAAGGCTGGAAATATTTTCTGTATCATTCCTGAATAGATCATCCTGTTTCTCATCAAATAAACGAAGGAAATCTTTCATTAATGGTATTTCGTCCATTGCCGTTCTCATAATTTTTTCCCCTTAACTTACCCTTTCAAATTCCTCTTTGATCCAGTCATATCCCTTTTCTTCCAGTTCAACTGCCAGGCCTTTACCTCCCGATTTCACAATCCTTCCTTCATAAAGCACATGCACAAAATCAGGGACAATATATTGAAGTAAACGCTGGTAATGAGTAATAACTACAAAGGCGTTGTCATTGCTTCTCAAACCATTCACACCGTTGGCAACAATCTTTAATGCATCTATATCAAGTCCACTGTCGGTTTCGTCAAGTACTGCGAGGGTTGGCTCCAGCAATGCCATCTGGAAGATTTCATTTTTCTTTTTTTCCCCACCGGAGAAACCTTCATTGACCGAACGATTTGTTAACTTTGAATGGATCTCAACCAGTTTTTTCTTTTCCTCCATTAGTTTTAAAAAGGCTGATGCTGTAAGAGGCTCTTCACCCCGGTATTCTCTCTGGGTATTTATAGCTGTCCTCATAAAATTGGTAATGCTAACACCCGGTATTTCTACAGGGTATTGAAATCCCAGGAAAATGCCTTCACAGGCCCTTTCATCAGGTGACATGTCAAGGATGTTCTTATCCTTATAAAGGATTTCCCCTTCAGTGATCTCATATCCTTCTTTTCCTGCAATGGCATAAGCAAGGGTGCTTTTTCCAGTACCATTGGGGCCCATGATCGCATGTACCTCACCTTTATTTACACCAAGATCAAGACCACGAATGATCTCTTTCCCGTAAATTTCCACGTGCAGATTTCGTATATTCAGTAACATCTTATTATCTTTTATCTTTTATCTTTTTACTTCAATCTTTTGCCTTTTGCCTTTTGCCTTGTTTTGCCCTACCCTACACTTCCCTCCAGGGTAATCTGTAGCAGCTTCTGTGCTTCCACGGCAAATTCCATTGGCAACTGTTTAATGACCTCTTTTGCATATCCATTAACAATAAGGCCGATGGCATCTTCCGTATCGATACCCCTCTGGTTGCAATAGAAAAGCTGGTCATCAGATATCTTTGATGTGGTTGCTTCATGCTCAACAATAGCGGTCTGGTTATCGGTTTCAATATAAGGAAAGGTGTGAGCACCACATTGATCTCCCAATAACAGCGAATCACATTGAGAAAAGTTTCGGGCATTGCCGGCGTTTTTAGTGATCTTTACCAATCCCCTGTAACTGTTATTACTTTTTCCTGCCGAGATTCCCTTGGAGATGATGGTGCTTTTCGTATTTTTCCCAACATGAATCATCTTGGAACCCGTATCCGCCTGCTGGTAATTGTTGGTTACTGCAACAGAGTAAAACTCACCAATGGAATTTTCTCCAATCAACAGGCAGCTGGGGTATTTCCATGTAATTGCTGATCCAGTTTCCACCTGTGTCCAACTGATTTTTGAATTCTTGCCACGACAGGCTCCCCTTTTTGTAACGAAATTGTAAACTCCTCCCTTCCCCTCTTTATCGCCCGGATACCAGTTTTGTACTGTTGAATATTTTACCTCTGCATCATTAAGTGTCACAATCTCAACTACGGCTGCATGCAGCTGATTTTCATCACGCATTGGTGCGGTGCAACCTTCGAGGTAACTTACATAACTGTTATCCTCAGCAATAATAAGGGTTCTCTCAAACTGGCCGGTATTGGCTGCATTGATCCTGAAATAGGTCGATAACTCTATTGGGCATCGTATCCCTTCAGGTATAAATACAAATGATCCATCGCTGAAAACTGCAGAATTGAGGGCTGCAAAATAGTTATCAGTATAAGGTACTACAGAACCCAGGTATTTCCTGACCAGGTCAGGATGGTTCCTTACTGCCTCACTCATTGGGCAGAATATGATCCCATGCTTTTCAAGGGTATCCTGAAAAGTGGTTTTTACAGAAACACTGTCAATCACAGCATCAACGGCTACACCTGCTAGAAGTTTTTGCTCTTCCAGCGAAATGCCCAATTTGTTAAATGTATCGAGCAATTCAGGATCTACCTCATCGAGACTTTCTAATTCCTTTTTCTTCTTGGGGGCAGCATAGTAAATAATATCCTGATAGTTGATAGGGGGATATTTTAGATGAGCCCAGTCGGGTTCTTTCATAGTAAGCCAGTGACGATAAGCCTTTAACCTCCATTCCAGCATCCATTCTGGCTCCTCTTTTTTTGCTGAAATGAATCGTACAATATCTTCACTTAAACCCTTCGGTGCTGTTTCGGTTTCTATATCTGTAACAAAGCCGTATTTATAGTCGCTCTGTGTTAAATTATCTAATATCTCTTCGGATGAACTCATCGACCAACCACTTATTTGTAATAAGATTAAATAAGGATACAAAGATAGGGAAATTAGTTAGAAAAGAGTTGGGTAAGAGTTAAATAATTTGGTAGTGATTCTAGCGAAAGAATAACCTGGAATTGTTTAAGTGTTCTGTGTTTTGGGTTTTGAGTTCGAAGTTACCAGTTCGAAGTTTGAAGTTTTCGAGTAGCCAGCAAATCTTCCAGAATCCGAGGGAAGAGGTACTAAAGGTTTGATATTTTAGGTTTATGCGACTTCTCCAGAGTTCCTAACTTATCGACACCTTAAGTGCAAAAATAATTTAATCCCTCCGGGATCAATAATCTTTTAAAAGGTTCAGTTTCCTTGTACAAAGCTTCATCATCTGTGACTTCGGAGAAGTCACATTATTGAAGAATATTTACACCAACGCCAAACAACGACTTCGGAGAAGTCGCATTATTAAAATAATTCCCAAAGATCATTTTTTTAAAGTGCGTCTTTGATCCGTGCATCCGTGGCATCTTGAAGTCGTCAGTTGTCAATCAAACCATCCAACAATTCAACAATTCAACGATTTAACAATCCCCCTTTATTCATACCTTTGCACTCTAAAACAATCCATTATGCCTGAAAACCCTGAAATACCCAGAACAGAAATTGAAGCCTTCGGAGAGTTCGGTTTAATTGACCATCTAACAAAAAATATTAAACTCGCCAACCAATCAACAATTAAAGGTATTGGTGATGATGCTGCGGTTATTGAAAAAGACAAAGACAACTATTTACTTGTGACAAAAGATCTGCTCATAGAAGGCGTTCATTTTGATTTCACCTATGTCCCATTAAAACACCTTGGCTATAAAGCTGCAGTGGTTAACTTTTCCGATATCTATGCCATGAATGGGAAACCGAAACAACTTATTATTGGTTTGTCGGTATCGAACAGGTTCTCGGTAGAAGCCATCGAGGAGATCTATTCAGGAATTTACCTGGCCTGTGAAAGGTATGGTGTTGATGTGGTAGGCGGTGATACTACATCAAGTCCGCAGAGTTTATTCCTTTCTATAACGGTACTGGGGGAAGTGGCTAAAACGGACATTGTTTACCGAAGCGGTGCAAAAGTAGGTGATCTGCTATGTGTTAGTGGTGATCTTGGAGCTGCTTATGCTGGCCTGTTATTGCTTGAGCGTGAAAAAACGGAATTTGAAGCCAATCCCGAAATGCAGCCCGACCTGGATGGCTTTGACTATGTATTAGAACGGCAACTCAAACCGGAAGCCAGAAATGATATTGTAGATCTGTTCCGGAAAATCAATCTTAAACCCACTTCAATGATAGATGTTTCGGATGGACTGGCTTCAGATGTCAAGCATATTTGCAAGAGTTCAAAAGTTGGGATTGATATTTATGAAGATAAAATTCCTCTTGATGCATCCACCATGCAGGTGGCTGAGGATATGGGTATTCTTCCATCCGTAACTGCATTGAACGGCGGTGAAGATTATGAACTGCTCTTTACAATTGACATCAAGGATTATGATCAGATCAAAGATATCAACGATTTTAGTATTATAGGGCATGTAACGGCCGCTGATGAAGGTGAACACCTGATCACAAACGATGGCAAAAAGATTAAGCTGGAAGCCCAGGGATGGGATGCGCTGAAAAAGTTGAAAGGCAAAAATTGAAAGGCAAAAGTCCCTCTGTCAGAAACCGGCCACACAGAACAAACTAACAATGTTGTTAGATGAAAGTAGTTTTGAGTTCTGAGTTCTGAGTTTTGAGTTCTGAGTTTTGAGTTTTGCGTTCGCAAGTTTAAGGTTGAAGTTAATTTGAAAAGTCTCTTATTAATAACAATTGAGCAATAAAACAATTGGGCAATGTGGCTATTAGATGCATTGTACCATCAAAATGATTAAAAACAATCACATAGATCCAATCATCAAATCCCTTCCAAATAAACCGGGGGTTTATCTTTTCCTTGATAACAATGAAAAGGTTATTTATGTTGGTAAGGCCAAAAGTCTCAAAAAGCGTGTAGCTTCATATTTTAATAAAGACCAGTCGGCAAGTGGTAAGGTTCAGTTTCTTGTCAGAAGAATTACGGATATCCGGTTTATTGTTGTTAACTCTGAATTTGATGCCTTCCTCCTGGAAAACAACCTGATAAAAAAGTATCAACCGAAATACAATATTCAGCTAAAGGATGATAAAAGTTTTCCATGGATATGTATTAAGAATGAACCGTTTCCCAGGATATTTTCAACGCGTCATCCACTCAGGGATGGATCTGTATTTTTTGGCCCCTATGCTTCAGTCAGGATGATGAATACAGTGCTGGACCTGGTAAAACAATTGTATCAACTCAGAACCTGTAACCTGAAACTCACAAAAGAAAATATTGAAAAGAAGAAGTTCAAGGTTTGCCTTGAGTATCACATTGGTAATTGTAAAGCTCCCTGTGTTGGTCTCCAATCAGAAAAAGCGTATGATAAAACCATCGATGAAATCAAAAATATTATCAAAGGGAATATTAGCACAGTTGCTTCACAGCTTAAAAGTCTTATGAGGGAGTATGCTGAAAAGTATGAGTTTGAAAAAGCCCAAACGGTTAAAGAAAAACTGGAGTTACTCGAGAGATACCAGAGCAAATCAACCATCGTGAATCCAAATATTGAAAATGCAGATGTTTTTTCTATAATCAAAAATGAGAATCATGCTTATGTTAACTATCTGAAGGTTGTGAAAGGGGCAATAGTAACAGCACATACCGTAGAGCTAACAAATAAACTCGATGAATCAGCCGAGGAATTACTTATTCATGCTATTATCGATTTCAGGAAGCGTTTTGAAAGTAACTCCAGTGAAATCCTTCTTCCATTTAAAATCGATTATACAATTCCCGGTGTTAAAATTATCATCCCGCAGCGGGGAGACAAAAAGCACCTTCTCGAACTTTCAGAAAGAAATGCGAAACATTTTAAGATTGAAAAAGAGAAGCAGAAGGATCTGATTGATCCTGAGCGCCATACAAAAAGAATACTCAACCAGATAAAAACTGATCTACGGTTAAAGGAGTTACCAGTTCATATTGAATGTTTTGACAATTCAAATCTGCAGGGTAGTTTTCCAGTTGCTGCAATGGTTGTATTCAGAAATACCAAACCAAGCAAGAAAGAATACAGACATTATAATATAAAAACTGTTGAAGGTCCTGATGACTTTGCTTCAATGGAGGAAATCGTTTACAGGAGATATAAACGGTTGCTTGATGAAAACCAGAAACTTCCTCAATTGATAGTGGTTGATGGGGGAAAAGGGCAACTTAATGCTGCTTTGAAGAGCCTTGAGAAACTTGAACTCAGAGGTAAAATAAGCATTATTGGAATAGCTAAGAAACTTGAAGAGATCTATTTTCCAAAAGATCCGGTTCCAATTTATATTGATAAGAAATCAGAAACATTGAAGATCATTCAGCAACTTCGTGATGAGGCCCACCGGTTTGGTATTACACACCACAGAAAAAAACGGGAAAAAGAAACGATCAAATCATCATTGATTGATATTAAGGGAATTGGAGAATCAACCACCAGGCTACTTCTTAAGAAGTTCAAATCAGTAAAAAGGATTGCAGGATTATCAATCAGTGATCTTGAAGATGTTGTTGGAAAGTCAAAAGCAAAAATTATTTACGGGCATTTCAATAAAAAATAAAAAGGCTGTCTCAAAAGTAAAAAATAGCCACAAAGTCATCATAACACATAGTATTCGCCAGGTTGAAAACGCTGATTGAGAGCGCTTGGTATTTCTTTAGTGTCTTATTGACTTCGTGGCATTTCTTAGTTTTTGAGTCTTTTGAGACAGCATCTATTTTTATTAATCAGCGAATTTTAAAGCTGACAGGCAGGTTATATTGTACCCTCACCTTTTTACCGCCCTGCATTCCAGGGCTCCAGGGGGGCATTGATTGCAAAACCCTGACCACCTCTTCATCCAGTCCGAAACCCAGACCACGCATGATTTCAATGCCTGTAATGGATCCATCCTTTTCAACAACGAATGTTACAAATACTTTCCCTTCAATTCCAAAATCTATGGCCTGTTGTGTGGTTTTAAGATTTCCGGACAGGTAAGCATACATTGCCTTTAATCCTCCCGGATATTCTGGCATCTTTTCAGCGACTGTAACAGGAGCATCAAAGTCATCAACATTCTTCTCATCCTTCAGTTTTACATTATCATGCACCACCGGTGTATCTATATTTCCTTCGGCATTATGAATCTCAACCTCCTTAACATCTTTCTTATCATTATCTGCTTTCTTAAAATCCAGAGCAGGTTTTGGTTTCTCGGGTTTTATTTCAGGTTTCTTCTCTTTTATTATTGGTGGCAGTTCTTCAATATCTCCGTTTCGCATATCACCCAATGTAATTTTATTTATTATCATGGGTGTTTTTATTTCAAAAGCCAGGAATACAACAGATAATACAAGGATCAACCCTATCTGTAAGAAGATGATCTTGCTTTTTTCCAGCTTGCTGTTTGGTGATTTTCTTGTCTTCATGATCACAGTTTTTGGTTAATTTTAAGTTCAAGTGATCGTAGTTGTTCTTCATCCGCATTTATCTGGTTGATTCTAACAGATTAAATTCAAAAGCCGTACCATGATGCTATAAATAATCGGTAAATAAGTTATTGGTTGGAATGGATAAGTTTACGGAATAGTAGGCTGCTTATTATTAAGGTTGCCAACCTTCAGAAGGTTGGCAACCTTAATAACAAAAAACCCGGCCAACTGACCGGGTTTGTAAAATATTTTATTGCAAAGTAAACTTAATGGGCAGGTTATATTGCACCCTTACCGGTTTTCCTCTTTGCTTGCCAGCTTTCCATTTCGGCATGCTTTTAACCACACGAACAGCTTCTTCATCACATCCACCTCCAATTCCACGAAGTACTTGTACATCGGTAATTGAACCATCCTTTTCTACAACGAAAGTTACAAATACCCTTCCCTGTATTCCGCTTTCATTGGCTATCTGAGGATATTCGATATTCTGCCGGAGATACCTGTAGAGTTTTGTCTCACCGCCCGGAAATTCCGGCATCGATTCAACAACTGTAAAAATTTCCTCTTCGGCAACTTCCTCTTCCTCAAACTCTACCGGTATAAATTCCTCTATCTCCGTTTCCATATCGGCCTCCACATCAATTTCAATTTCATCTTCAATTTCCACATCATCCTCTACAACATTAATGATGGTAACAGTTTTGGGTGGTGGTGGTGGTGGTGGTTTGATTTCCTGTTTGGTTTGTATAATTTCTTCCTGGACTAGTTCAATGTCCTCCCTTTCAAAAACTTCCAACTCAGCTTTTTCATAAGTTTTCCATTCGAAAGCCAGAAAGATAATCCCAAGGGCAACAATTAAACCGATCTGAATAAAAATCACCTTTTTATTCTCAAGATCAGCCTTTTTTGATTTTTTAAGTTCCATGATGATAATTGTTTCTTGTAAAACGAATCAGATCGCTAAAATAATAAAATTCTACTTCATCTTCTTATTTCAAATACTTTTTTCTTCTTATAAACCAGAATGCAATTATTCCTAAAATACATCCGATCATATTGGCAATGAAATCAAATGGATTTCCATTTCTGCCGGTAAAAACAAAATTCTGCATTACCTCTATAATTAATCCAAATATTGTGCCAATAAAAAAAGTTCCAATAATAATGCTATAAGGATACAGGCTTAATTCATAATGCATTGAAAAACTTTGCATTAACAAAAAACACAGTATTCCATAAAAGATTAAATGAACGATTTTATCCGGCCCCAGCCAGTCCCAGAAACTCTTGATCTCCGGAAAAACATTTCCCGGTACTGCAGAAAGAACGAATAGGATAATGGCCCATATAAATACCGGCCAGAAATTCTTCAGGATCTTTACTGACATTAAGATTCTATTATCTCCTTGTACTGTTTAGCATTCAGGAGTTCTTCCAATTCATCAGGATTTAAAATGTTGATTTTAACAATCCAGCCCTTTCCATATGGATCCTGGTTAATAATTTCAGGATTTGACTCAAGCTCTTCATTAAACTCAACAACCTTACCGGCTACCGGCATGAACAGATCAGAAACAGTTTTCACGGCTTCAATGGTCCCAAAGGCCTCTTCTTTATCCAGCGTTTCGTCAACAGTTTCAACTTCAATAAATACAATATCACCAAGCTCATTCTGGGCAAAATCTGTAATACCGATTATGGCTGTATTACCATCAACTTTTAACCATTCATGGTCTTTTGTAAACTTCAATTCTTCAGGTATATTCATTCCTTTAATAATTTGATTTGTGAAGGTTCAAAATTACAGTTTTTTAATATTTATTTCCGAATAGAAATTCATAAATATTTTACTGGTTGAGAGAGATCCTTAAAGTGATTCCTCCATTGGTTGTTGAATTTCGATACTGATTTGAGACAAAAGGATTATTGATAATCTTATCAAAGAATACTCTGATATTAAACCGCTGGTTGATCATATAATCTGCGGAAACATTAATTGAAGTAATCTCCTGACCAGCTGAGATCTGATTAATATCTTCATCTATTCTTCTCAAAATCGTTTTATTGCTCCGTATTGAGAAATCTGCCCTGATATCAAGATCACTCTTAACACGTCTCCTGCTGCCACTTCCCTGACCAGAGATGAATGAGAATGAAAAGTCTTTAATCTTATATCCCAGGCCAATAACAAATTCACTGCTATTTACCTCGGTTAATTGATTATTTATAAAACTGAATGAAAGATTCCTTGATTTTTTATACTCAACTCTTGAAGAGACATTATTTTTCATGGTTACATCCAATCCAATCAGCGGGCTAAATTGTTCCATGATAGATATAACAGTAAAATCATATTTTGGAACATAGTTATTGTCATCAGGGAAAAATTTATCAGGATAACCATCTTGCTCCGTGTACTCGGCATACCTGGTATAACTGGCAATATTATAAGCTGATCTGTATGAATGGGATAGGGTGATTTTACGGAATCGCTCTTTCAACCAGTTTATCCTGGTTAATCCAGAATAGGTAAATCTCCAGTTTGGCAAGGGAATTTTGGGCAAGCGTGTCAGTCCTACAGTAGCAGGGTTGGCTCCGGTATAAGCCGAAAGGAATGCAAACTGCATCACTTCCTGCTGTGTCGGTCCATATCCTTTTGGATAATAGATAATTTCCTTGCTTCCATCAGGATTGGTGATTGTATCAATCGGCATATACTCCTGATGTACCATCCAGTTTGGATTTTCACGAGCCAATCTTTCTGCTATTTCCAGCCTGTAATCCTTGAAATTCTCAAACAAGACTGACATATTATTATCCAGATCTTTTACAAAGGAGGTACCGATAGTCAGGTATGACATACTGAAACTACCCCTTTCCATTTCCGAAAATTGTGAAAACTCTCCTGCACTATCGATTCTAAGGAAGGCTTCGAAAGTATTTGCATAAGCCCTGTCAGCAGTAATTTCTATTCTGAAATCAGGAAATGGTTCATAGGTTGCCTTGAAGGTAAGGTTATCGGAATGTTTGGTAGCAAAAGCCTGATTAACGAGGGTATCAGGTGTTATCCAACCATACCTGAAGGCATCGCTGGTAATATCCCGCTGATCACCAAATACAAATCCCAGGCCTGGTGCAAGGCTTTTTGGATAATCGCCTCCAAATCCTCCAGGATCCCCAAAATGTGACGAATCAGGTTGGTATCCGAATGACAGTCCCAGAGCGTTGGGTTCGGGAATATATCCAGGAAGGAAAGTTCCGTTCGTCTCAGAATAATTCAGCGATGCCTTTTTCATACCCAGAATCAGTTTTATCATACCTTCACCAATTATCTTAAAATAGTTAATCCCGACCTTGGTTGTATCTGCTTCTTCGTCTTCTTCTGTCTGATCGCGGTTCCTTGATGACCTTTCTGCTGGGCCGCCCCTTCTGCCTCCTTTGCCTTTATCGGTAAGCAACTCCTTAAAATACGGTAATTTATCATACAGTTTATCAAAGGCAAGATCACCGTTGATCTGTATGGTATTTGAATTTTCAATGCTATTGGCTATCCGTGTCCTGACCGATTTTGGGGATGCTGTCCAGAAATAGTCTCCCTGATATCTGAAATTTGAGCTTACCCAGTTGAGTAATGGAATTTTATCTATTGGTATTTTGTAGTTTACTGCCAGGCGCTGCTGGTACCTGTCAATGCTACCAAAGCTGAATATCTCATTATAAATGGAATCGGTATATGGCTTGCGTTCAGGGGACTTTTTATCAGGCAACCCCTGTGGCTCATCGATATATGCCCTGGCCTGGGCGGCAAAATCAAGCGACAGGGATTGTGCAAGATCAAATTTCAGTTCATAATTCCTGTTCCAGTCCCACCGTTTCATGGTATAGGTTTCCATGATAACCAGTCCACGGCTTTTATTACGTAAACGTCGCTGGTTGATCTCCCTGTACATATCGGTACTGAAAGCCAGTGTCTTAGGCACATAGTAAAAGTTAAAGTCCCTGATCAAAGCAAAGGCATCAGAACTTAACCATCTTATTTTTGAGAAAGGTTTAATATTTTTGGGCTGGGTGGTAAAATTATAACCAAATCCACCATCATAAATCTTCTTCTGATCAAATTCCACATCGATATTGCTCATATACATTTCTGTATAGGCATATGAAAAATTGAAGTTTTCGATGTGCCAGATCTGTGGGCGTTTGTTTTGTTTCATTCTGTTCTTACGAACATTCATAAAGTTAATGCTCTTACGCTGTACAAACTCCTTTGTGATAGCACGGACAGAATCTTTTTCAGCTGGATCATCAAATGATTTCAACTGTTCCTTAAGTTTAATATCCGGATCAAGCGGATTGTATTCGGGTGTAACATGCGCCTCAGAGTAATCAACATGCATAGGGATCTTTACACCGCTTTGCTCCGGAAAGAATTTCCCAAACTCAACATCTGCAGATACACTGAATTCTGTAATAGCATCGAGTTGCATCTCCGTAAGTTTCTGATCCAGACGTCCGAAATTAGGAGTGCTGTGCATACCGGTAACAGTCACTCTTCCAAGGTCGGCCAGAGTAATCGCCAATCTTCCGGTAGCAGCCCATCCACCTTTTGTATTGAAATCTGACAATCGCAATTCATTGACCCAGATCTCCACCGATTTGGGTAAACCGTCATCATCATCACTAATGATCTTCTTCTTAGGATTCCTGACACCGATCATGATCGCCATCACATCACTGATGGTAGGTACACCAAGTATTGTAATCTTATTATCTCCCGTATATTCAATATAGGGTTTGGTGGTAGAGATATTAGATCCTGGTTCACGCATTTTATTGTTACGGTTAAGCTTAATCTGTACAATTTCCTCCAGGTTAATATCAAATTCATTGGATTCAGGCCAGATGAGATCGGGATTTTTTTCATCCCAATCCGTAAATGTCAGTGGTATTTCGTATTCATAATAGTTCTCCGTAAAGTCTGAACCAAACCTCACAAATACGGTCATATCCCCATATTCAAGCTTTTCACTTTCATAAACCTCTTCTGCATGAACAAACATCTTCAGCCGCTTAAACTGCCTGAAATCAAAATCGGTAGTTTTAAAAGCAGCTCTTGCATCACCGTCAACAAGATCAATAACTTTAAGTACCATCGACTGTTCATTCAGCCTAATCAATTCTGTTGTACCCAGGTTAATTTCCCTTTCAATACCGGGAGGCTCAACATAACGAATAGGTTCACGGTCACTGTTCTCTTCTATATTTACTGCTGAAATATCAAACTGTGTCATTGTTTGCTGGCTACCCGGAATATATTCACCCGGAGCCAATAATGGTTGCTGATACCGCCTCCATTCACCACGAACAAGTTCAAGGGTTGCAAAACGACAAATCATCGGACGTTTAAAACCTTTCATAAACAAACGCATAAATCTGATGGACCTGAAATCCTGAATATTACCTATAACTTTATCAGGATTTTGAACCGGGATCTTAAACTGGTACCATTTAATTGGTTTGTTTTCGCTTGAATTTGCAGGTTTATATGTTCCCGTATGAACATCGGTAATGTAATTCTGACCAACCTGCATTTTATCAGGATCGAGTTCAATTTTATACTGAAAGTATCTTTCTCCCTCACTCAGGGTATTATCACGGTTGATATCTTCAATATTGGGCAGTGTTGTTGCAGCGATGGGATAGGGCTCAGGATTTTGATCATCTGTTGGAGAGTTACCATCAGGCCCGTTGTATTTCTTATATCTTTCAAGAATACTAGAATACACGGAACTGTTGTCATAGTCTGTACCTCTGAAATAATGATAGTTGTCGGTGGATGGATCATCAAATGCCTCGTCTCTTGCATCCTGTGTTAAGCCTCCGCTGAGATACATTGTTTCGATAAAGGCCAGGTAGTTATTGGAATAGGGATTGTTCTGGAAAAAATCCCGTTCATCGGTATCCATCAGACCATCATAGCCCACATCCTGGTATGGCCTGGAGGAGGGCTGATCATCAAACGACTCTACAAGTGCCTGTATGGTGGGCACACGGCCCCATATTGTTGTATCAACATTCTGAACAGTTTCATCGGTTGGTAATCCGTTTTCAAAACTTTTTCTTGAATCTCTCAGAATATCTTCTGAAATATCCCCAAGGTTAAAATATAGTTCCCCTGCATTGGAGGAGTCTTCTGTAAAAGGATCCATCATCCAGAATTCTATGTACTCCACATTGGTAGCCTCAAAATCCGAAGATTCAATCCGTCGCATAATGCCACCCCATCTCGAATCAGGATCAACAAGTTCGCCATTATTGTCAATACCTTCTGAAATACCAGGTACCGGATCCACATCAAAATTGTAAGGTCCCCTTTCCGAGGGATAATAGGCCAGGTTAAATACAGGGATATTGGTAGGAGTACCACTCTGGTAATCCTTTTCAGGGAACACTTCCGATTCGAGTACCTGTCGAACTGAGTTTTTTGCTAACTCATCAGCGCTGATATTCGGGGGTTTCAGGTTTCCGCTTCTGTCATAAAACAGAGGATCGATGATATACCAGGCCAGTTTGGCCCTGTTTTTTCCATAGTTTATCCCTTCAAGTGGAGCAGCCTCCGGGAACATTTCCATCTGATGCTGAGGTGTACTTGCCAGAAACCATGTTTGTATATTCTTAAGATCGATGGTTGATTTACTCCCTTCAAAATCGTCAATATAGGATGTTCCGGTTTTTCCGATGGCCTTATTATGCCCGGGTAAAAAATGGGCAAATTCACCTTCAAAACTGATCCTTGATGGTGCCTTGGTATCAATTAAAGGAATTTTATCAACCATCTTGGTCAGCCATCGCGATTCGGTTTCATAGTTTAAATTAAATCCCCAGATAGTATTTGATATGGGAGCGTCACCATAATTGGTTTTCTGGGTCAAGGGTCTTTCATTCAGATTCAGAATGGTTGCACCCAAGTTAAATTTCTCGCTCAGGCGGTGATCAACATGGATACCCATCATACTTTTGGTCTGAATAGAGAACAGGGCATTATTTTCAAGTGAGATCGAAATAGGGGTTCCGGAATTCAAAACACCTTCATTGATAATCCTAACCCTGCCGAGTGTATAATCAACAGTATAATCAACATTTTCAGTCAGCACACGTCCACCGGCACTAACAGTTACCGATCCCCTGGGTACATTAAATGCATTGAGCGATATTTCATCACTGACGGATGATTTATAGAAACCCGAGATCAGGTATTTGTTTTTATCAGGAAATTGTTCAGCTCCGGCTTTGGTGAGTGTATAAAGTGAATCATAGGCGTATTTGTTGGCCAGTGCTGTATCTGTTTGAAACACCTGCCGGAGATAACTTCCAAAAGGTTCCAGGACAGTAAAATACACCCTGCCATTAGAGGCCTGTATGGTACCTCCGTTCTGAGCTGCACCATTAATGAAGTCGAATACCCCGTCGGGATGAGGATTCATTTGCTGGTCGAGGTTATCAAAATTAAAGATCCTCAGCAGCGGCACCCCTTTAATGTTGTCAGGGCCATCAGTAAAATAAGCTGTTGGTACTCCATTTTCATTTCCTGAATAAAATATATCGAGAATAAAATCCTGTGGATTGACCTGGTAGGCGCCAATGTTATAAACATTTTTCATCATCAGGTTCCAGATAGGATTATTGGTATTGAGGGATGTGCTTTTAAGGAGTTTTATAATCAGGCATTCTGGAGAGTTAATCCCTTGATCGGAGAATTCCCCTACCTGATAGATAGCTGTATCACCAATGCGCTGGTACTGAAATGCGACCGCAAGGGTTTGATCGGAATTGATATTTGTATTCAGCGAAATAAAACCCAGCTTCCTGTTTATGGTATATTCAGATTGCTCCAGTTTACGTGCACTTTCAACTTTTTCATAATCCTCACCGGAAACCATATAACCGCCCTGCCCGATACCAAATGGATCACCTATCAGATAATTGGTTACATTATTAATATTTCTCAACTGGTTGAGATTCATCTGGCTCAACAAATTATTGGACTGATTGGAAGGAAACGTTCCTCCCTGAACCGGTGACACTTTGTCATTATAGGGAGCATATTCACCAAGGTCGGTAAATGCCACAATATTACGATTCTCAGTAACCGCTGCGCCGATGTTTGTTACCCATACTTCAATTTTTGTAATATTAATACCGGATGCAATGATAGGTAATTCACTTAGGGAATTCTCATAAACATTCCTGAAATACTGGGCTATGAAGAAGTGCCTGTTTTCTTCATAATCAAGTGCCTGAAGACCGAATTCATTCCGCTGGGCTCCCCCTTCAACAGTGATTGTAGAAGACTCACTTTCCTGTTGTGAGAAAACACCGGTAATGGTGGTCCGTCCAAACTGCAACTGGGTTTTAATCCCGAATAAACTCTGGCTACCGGTTATCAGTGATGTATTCAAGGGCAGGCTGACATCCCCGGCTTCAATCACCTTGATAATATCATCTTCATCCCCTTCATATTTGAGTTTTAGCTTGTTTTCAAAATCAAACTGGGATTCGGTGTTATAATTGGTTTTGAATTCTATTTTATCACCAATTTTTGCAACTACGTTCATCTGGATCTTCTCACGAAAATCGAAGTTGGATGTTTTTTGCTGACGTACATTCAGGAGTGGATTTTCCTGTTTATTGGCAAGAATACCGAATGTAAGTTCAGCTGAACCCTGCAGCCTGATATCTATTGTACTCCCACCGAATATCTTATCAAAAGCTTTACTGCCAATATGGATTTCAGGGATAATACCTTCCCGCTTATCCTGCCCTGAAGTTAAGGACTTTTCCCTCCAGTAATCCCTGATAGACTGTTGCATCTCATATTGCAAATATTCATCCTGATCCATATACTCGGGATTACGGTAATAAAAATCACCGATCTTTTGCTTAAAAATATACTGGTTGGTTTCTGGGTCGTACTCAACAACAGTTTCAATATTTGATGGATTTTTAAGAAAAAGGGCATTGGTATCAGGTGCAGCATAGGGATTATCGGGATTATCCTGAAAAGGATAAATCAATTCAACTGTAGTTGTATCAGGTTCGGTTGTATCGGGTGGCAGGTATATGCTGGCTCTTTCAATGAAGGATTTATCAATAGAAGCAGTGGTTCCCATAAAAAGGACCAGGATAGAAAATACGAAAATAAATTGCAGGTATTTTTTATTATGCTTCAAGTTCAATACAGTTAAAATAACTCAAGATAAAAAGAAAAAATCATTCTAAACAGCTACTATCCAATAGCATGAGAATGATTTCTATCCCACAAATCTCAGTTAAAAAATCACTATAATATTTTTAATGCGTTCTTTATTAATTCTTCAACAGAAAGGGTTAATCCCTTTTCCTTTAAAATCCTGTCAATTGCCTTTTCAGCAATACTTCTGGTGAAACCCAGTATTGTTAATCCTGATAACGCTTCTTCTTTTTTTGTATTGTGTGTCAGATCTAATTTTTCAGCCACCAGGCCTGCTTTATCAAGCTTATCTTTCAGGTCAACAACTATTCGTTGAGCAGATTTGCTGCCAATTCCCTTAATGGATTGTAAAACAGTTACATTACCGGTCACAATAGCTTCCTGTAATTCGCTAGCATTCAGTGACGAAAGTATTAATCTTGCGGTATTTGCACCCACACCAGAAACTGATATCAGGTGACGGAATAAACTTCTCTCTTCTTCATTATAAAAACCATACAACAAATGAGCATCTTCCCGAACAACATAATGGGTAAATAATATACAATTTTCGCTATCAGAAATACTGGCATAAGTATTCAGGGATATATTGATGTAATACCCTATTCCATTTACATCTATAACGACATATGCAGGATTCTTTTCAACAAGTCTTCCTTTCAGGTATGAATACATAAAGATTAGGTTAACATTAATTTAGTCTGGTTGTTATTGCAATGCAAACATATAAAAATTAGGGGAAGTTTTAAGAACCATTTTAAATTAATCCAGGTTTAAAAAATATACAGTTTCTATATACTTAAGGAAGAAATATTATGTTATTTTTGTCGGTCTTTTGTGAAACAATTAACAATAAAGATTATAGGTATGGACAATTTGTTTAGTAAAGATGCATTGAATTATCATTCAGAAGGTCGAAAAGGAAAAATGGAAACCGTTCCAACCAAGCCATATTCCACACAGCGTGATCTTTCACTTGCATATACTCCGGGAGTAGCTGACCCCTGTAAGGAAATAGAAAAAAATCCGGAAGATGTGTATAAATATACCATGAAAGGGAACCTGGTAGCGGTTATCTCAAATGGTACCGCTGTGCTTGGATTGGGGGATATTGGTGCGGAAGCCGGGAAGCCGGTAATGGAAGGAAAAGGGCTTCTGTTCAAGGTATTTGCTGATATTGATGTTTATGATATAGAAGTCGATCAGAAGGATATTGACAAATTTATTGAAACTGTTGTGGCTATTGCGCCCACATTTGGTGGAATAAATCTTGAGGATATTAAAGCGCCCGAATGTTTTGAGATAGAAGATCGAATTAAGGAAACGCTTGATATTCCGGTAATGCACGACGACCAGCATGGAACAGCGATTATAACTTCTGCGGGACTATTAAACGCCCTGGCGATCAATGGCAAAAAAATAGACGAGATTGTTATTGTTGTAAATGGTGCAGGTGCAGCAGCCATATCCTGTTCTAGGTTATACATAGCGTTGGGTGTTAAGCCTGAAAATATTATCATGCTCGACAGCAAGGGCGTATTACATAAAGACCGGAAGGATCTGAACATATATAAGAAAGAGTTTGCTACTGCTCGTGATGTTCACACGCTGGAAGAAGCGATGAAGGGAGCGGATATGTTCCTGGGATTATCTGTGGCTGGTGCCCTAAAAAGTGAATACCTCAAAACGATGGCCAAAGATCCTATCATATTTGCGCTGGCAAACCCGGTACCGGAAATATTACCCGAAGAAGCCATGGAAACCAGGAAGGATTTGATCATGGCCACCGGAAGGTCAGATTATCCCAACCAGATCAATAATGTTCTTGGCTTTCCTTTCATTTTCAGGGGTGCCCTGGATGTCAGGGCAACAGCCATCAATGAAGAAATGAAACTGGCTGCTTCCAAAGCCCTTGCAGAACTAGCAAAAGAACCTGTTCCTGAAGAGGTCAACATTGCTTTTCATACAACCAACCTCACATTCGGGAGAGACTATATCATACCCAAACCTATGGATCCAAGGTTGATAACCAAGGTTGCACCTGCCGTGGCAAAGTCGGCAATGGATTCCGGTGTGGCATGCAATCCGATAACAGACTGGACTGCATATTCTGAAGATCTGAGCAAACGCCTGGGTATTAGCAATCCACTTATAAGACAGATCAAGAACAGGGCGAAAAGAGATCCAAAACGCATTGTCTTTGCTGATGCCGAAAACTATAAAACCCTGAAAGCCATCGAGATCATCATCAATGAACAAATTGCTGAACCTATATTACTGGGTAACGAAAAAACCATTAAGGATCTTATCACCAAGAATGACCTGGTAATAAACAACATTGAGATCATTGATCCCAAATCAGCAAAAGCAGAAGATCTCAGGCAGGATTATGCCAATAAACTTTATAAAAAAAGGCAGCGCAGAGGAGTCACCCTGAATATGGCAAAAGAAATGATGACCCTGCGGCATTATTTCGCCCCCATGCTCGTTGAAACCGGTTATGTTGATGGTATGTTATCAGGACTGACGCGCAACTACCCCGACACATTGCGACCTGCCCAACAAATTATTGGCATGAAGAAAAAAACCAATCTGGTTTCAGGTATGTATATCGTTAAAACTAAGAGAGGCCCTATCTTTTTTGCTGACTGTACGGTTAACAAAAATCCTACCATGGAAGACCTTGTAGAAATTACCCTGCAAACTGTTTATGCTGTAGAGCAATTCAAGGTGGTTCCAAGAGTAGCCTTTGTTTCCTATTCTAATTTCGGATCTTACGAAGGTGCCATTCCAACCAAACAGCGTGAAGCAGTTGCCTATTTGCATAAAAACTATCCCGATCTTATTGTTGATGGTGAAATGCAGGCCAATGTTGCTTTGAACCAGGATATACTACAGGAAAATTTCCCCTTCTCAAAATTACTTGGGGGGCATGCCAATATTCTTGTTTTCCCGTATCTGTCAGCTGCTAATATTGCCTATAAGCTGATGCAGGAAATGGGTCATTATGAAGTTATCGGACCTGTAATTAATGGGATGCGTAAATCGGTTCATGTGTTGAATATTGATGCCTCGGTAACCGATATTGTTAACATGGCTTCTATTGCTGTTCTGGATGCTAAATGTGTTGAACAGCGTGTAAATGTCAAGAAATAAGAGGCATTTGTAATTCATTATATTCTGGTAATTTGGTATTCCGGGCAATACGGCAGGAATTAATTCAAGCAGATTTCCATTTTTATCTTTTTAGTGGTTAGAAGAGGTTTAATAAATATCTCAACATTACAACGTGTTGATTTAAGTTTATAATTATCTTATATTTGCATGACAACTAATCAAATTTATTCCTATTAAAAAGAAAAAACTAAAAGATAGAATTATGAAGAAAATTACTGTAGTTGGTGCCGGTAATGTTGGTGCTACCTGTGCGAATGTTATTGCCCATCAGGATCTTGCCCGCGAAGTGGTAATTGTTGACATCAAAGAAGGCCTTGCTGAAGGCAAGGCGCTTGACATCTGGCAAACAGCCCCAATTAACAATTTCAGCACAAGGGTAACCGGATCCACCAATGATTATTTAAAAACCAAAGGATCCGGTGTTGTCGTGATCACTTCCGGACTTCCCAGGAAACCCGGTATGTCGAGGGATGACCTGATCAAAACCAATGCCGGAATTGTTAAGGAAGTTACGGAAAAAGTAGTCAAGTATTCACCTGAAGCCATCATAATTATTGTATCCAATCCGCTGGATGTTATGACTTATTGTGCCTACCTGGCATCCAATAAGTCTGCTTCAAAAGTATTTGGTATGGCCGGTATTCTCGACACAGGCCGTTATCGCGCTTTCATCGCGGAAGCGCTTGGTGTTTCACCAAAAGACATACTTTCACTGTCATTGGGTGGACATGGTGATACGATGGTACCCTTACCAAGATATACTTCAGTAAATGGAATACCGATAAGTGAAATGCTCGGAGAGGAAGAGATTGATAAGATTGTTGAACGGACAAAATTTGGTGGCGGTGAACTTGTCAACCTTATGGGTACCTCAGCATGGTATGCACCTGGCGCTGCAGCCGCACAGATGGTTGAATCTATAGTGGATGACCAGAAACGCATTTTCCCCTGCTGTGCCTGGTTACAGGGTGAGTATGGCCTGAAGGATATTTATATGGGCGTGCCTGTTAAACTTGGCAAGGAAGGTGTGGAAGAGATCTTTGAACTGCAACTTCAGAAAGATGAAAAGAAAATGCTGATGGATTCAGCCGGTTCTGTTAAAAAGGTTATGAAGGTGCTTGATGATATGAAGCTGTTCTAGCTATCAAACAGGGGCTTTCATATTAATGTTTATAACCACCAAGGCGCAATGGGCGCAATGATTATTCTTTTTTACTTATGAAAACAATAGTAGTTCTTACCGGGGCAGGGATAAGCGCTGAGAGCGGCTTAAAAACTTTCAGGGATGACGGAGGGCTATGGAAAACATACAGGTTTGAAGAACTGGCCAGCCCTCATGCCTGGAAAAATGACCCTGAACTTGTACTGGAATTTTATAATATGCGGCGAAAACAACTTTACGAAGTTGAACCCAATGCCGCACATCGGGCACTTGTTAAACTGGAAGAAAAATATAACGTGATGATCATCACCCAGAATGTTGATGATCTTCATGAAAGGGCCGGCTCTAAAAATATACTTCACCTTCATGGTGAGTTGAAGAAAGTTAGAAGCACCATGGATGAAAGCCTGGTTTATGAGCTGGAAGGATGGGAATTGAAATGGGGGGATAAATGTGAAAAGGGATCTCAGCTACGACCGCATATAGTCTGGTTTGGAGAAGCGGTGCCCAATATTTCCATTGCGGCTGACATTACACAGCAAGCTGATATTTTTATTGTTATAGGTACTTCTATGGTCGTTTATCCCGCGGCAAGTCTCATAAACTTTGTCTCTCGACAGAATCCCAAATACCTTATCGATCCAAATGCGTCAGAAAGAGACAGTATTGAAAACCTGACCATTATCAGGAAGAAAGCAACGGAAGGGGTGCCTGAGATTGTTGATATGCTAATAACATAAGATTCCCTTTTTACCTGGGCCAGCAAAGGTTTTGATAGTGATCGTATTTATTATCATCTCTTAGCTTGCTAACATCCGATATATCTACTTCCTGTAAAAAACATTTTTTTGCCTTCGGATCGAAATCAAATGATTTACACCACTCGTATTTTAAACATTCTGATTTACATTCAGAAAGGCTCACACTCAATATCTTCTTATTATGTCCGGAAATTGAAGAATTTGGATAATATTTATAACTATTATCATCTGGAATATCCCTACTTCCTTTTCTAGTCCATACATTTCCAGAAAAACCACCTGTTTGCTTTACACTTTCCAGCCTGTTAGATGATTTGATTATTATCCCAAGCGTTCCACTATTTCTGTCAGCACCCTTAGGTACATCAGCCCATACGCCGGTAAGTCCGTCATTCATGATCTCCCCATTGAAAACATTTGTCCAATTCGGACCACCATCCCCGAACCACCATAACTGTTTGTTGACCTGACGTAAATAATAAGTGCCTCCATCATTGCATTTCCATACACCAGTCAGATCCTGGCCAAAAATGCTGAGAGGTAATAATACAATCAAGAGTAAGATAATTTTTTTCAGATGTTTTTTTTCTGATTATAAATATATAAATATTTCTCCTAAAAGTTTCTATTACTCATTAAAGAATTGGAAACAACTTTGAGGATATTATATGCTTTACCCGTTACCGATCCATAAAAAGTAATGTAATGTGAAAAGATTTTTGTATTTTGTAACAAACTTCAAATTAGCATTATGTCACCTGAATATACATACCTGTTATCAAAAATGGAAAACTTTTGCGCCTACCAGGAGAGGTGCATGATGGAAGTCAGAAACAAGCTGGAATCGTGGAAAGTTCAACCAGCAGTACTTGAAAAAATCATTAATGAACTCGTTGAAAAAGACTTTCTTAATGAAGAAAGATTTGTCAGGATGTACATCGGGAGTAAACTAAGAATCAATCACTGGGGCATCAACAAGATCATGTACGAATTGAAGAAAAAACAGGTCCCGGAATTATTTGTACAAATTGGAATTGGTGAAATAGACCATGATGAATACCAGTCGATTCTAAAAGAGATCATCAGTAAAAAGGAAGCTACCCTCCCGGAAAAGGATCCCATAAAGCGAAAGCAGAAACTTGCCAATTATGCCATTGGTAAAGGCTTTTCTGCAGGACTGGTGTGGAAGGTGCTGGGGTGACAGCATATGATTTCACGAATTCAGGATTTCACGATATTCGATATAAGAATAATCGGAATAGCACAAACCCCACCTCGAATATCGTGAATTCGTGAAATCACTAAATCATGAAATCAATTATGTCTATCTTTGTACCCCAAAACTTAAAAGGACAAATTCATGGTCACACCTGATACAATGAAAGATATGCGCAAGAGGCTTCAGGCCTTGAGGAGGTATCTTTGACATTGACAAGCGGACAGAAGAAATAAACCAGCTTGAAGAACAATCCCAACAACAGGATTTCTGGAACAACCCGAAAAATGCCGAAGAGATCTTACGGTCGATCAAAGATCTTAAACAGTGGGTAAAGGAATTTGAGAAAGTCAGTTCAGGATTTGATGACCTGGAGGTGATCTTAGATTTCTTTGGGGAAGGCGAAGCTACTGAAGAAGAGCTCGACAATCAGTACAATAACACTATGAGTTCCCTCGAAGGCCTTGAATTCTTAAGAATGCTCAGCAAGGAAGAAGACAAGCTTTCGGCCATCCTGCAAATCAATCCTGGGGCTGGTGGAACTGAGAGCCAGGATTGGGCACAGATGCTTATGCGCATGTATATCCGCTGGGGCGAAAGGAATAATTACAGTGTTAAAGAGCTTGATTTCCAGGAGGGTGATGTTGCCGGTATTAAATCAGTTGCCCTGGAGTTTACCGGTGATTTTGCCTTTGGTTATTTGAAAGGTGAGAACGGGGTTCACAGGCTGGTACGATTATCACCATTTGATGCCGCTAAAAGAAGACATACCTCATTTGCATCGGTTTATGTTTACCCGGTTGTTGATGACAGGATAGAAATTGAAATCAATACTTCTGATATCACCTGGGATACGTTCAGGTCGAGCGGACCGGGCGGACAAAACGTGAATAAAGTTGAAACTGCAGTAAGATTGAGGCATGAACCATCAGGGATTGTTGTTGAATGCCAGGAAACCCGTTCACAGGGACAAAACCGGGAAAAAGCGTTGCAGATGCTGAAATCACAGTTGTACGAGATTGAACTGCGAAAGAAAAAAGAGGCACAAGCTGAAATTGAAGGAAACAAGAAAAAGATTGAATGGGGTTCCCAGATCAGGTCCTATGTTATGCAACCCTATAAACTGGTAAAGGATAACCGTACCTATGTTGAAACTGGGAATGTACAGGCAGTAATGGACGGTGAGATAGATGAGTTTTTGAAAGGGTATTTGATGCAGTTTGCAGATAGCTAAATATTGAATTATCACAACCAGTACATTGGTTCATTTCAAAAACAATGCATAATTGGGGATTATCATAGAACTATTCTACAATATACTTACCCATCCCAACAATCTGACCTTCACTCCTGATCACTGCGACAAACATACCTTTACCCCAGCTTGAAACAACTAATTTTTCCTCAGTTTGGCCGGAATAAACTTTTTGCTGATGCATCAAACTACCATAAATATGATAGCAATACAACTTAATATCATGATGATATTCTGTATTTTCGAAAGATAGGATAACATGCTCCTTTGCAGGATTTGGGTAGATTGTTAGGGGAATTGTTTTTAGTTTGGCAAAGTATTCATTAGGGGAGGGTATTACCTCTATGTCAACAATAACTATACAATCTGACAGGTCGATGGTATCTGACAGGATAGGATGCGGGCAAAGGCTGTCGTAGGTATGTTGTGTTTTCTCACCTGTAGATTATATAATGTAGCTGCAGTATCAATGACAAATTCACTTAGCATATAATTATCGGGGTAATTTTCAACACTGGTACTGGCAATAAACAAAGTGTCATTAATTCTTTTGACATCACCACGTTGTGTGGAAACAGTGATATTATCAGATAGATTAAGTGCGGCGCCGGATTCAACAGTAAGGTTAGCATCATCATAAAGATCCAGGTAATCTCCATGAATATCGGCAATGGTACCGCTTTCGATTGTTGAAGTTCCTTTTACAATACAAGGATGATCCCACTCAGAGCCGGTTTGTTGATTAATCTGGGGTGGTAACTGGAAATACCAGACGGTTAGGTTGGTCATTCCGTTATTTACTATATCAATATCCTTATCATGTGAGTAAACTTCAAAGCCCTGTGGATTAACCCGGTAATCGATAATAGAAAAGTCCTCAACCACACCTTCATATTCATCATTACCATCTCCTTTTTCCTGTACTCCCAGAACAATTTTCAAAGATGGAATTGACTGTTGGTTATAATCCTCGATATATTCCGAAATATCAAAAACAATATCTATAGAAACATAATTTCCCGGTTCAGTGTTAACAGAACCGTCAAGGTTTCTGCATCCTCCTCCGCATGTCGTTCCCAGCATATTAGGATTCATGGCGATAAACCTGTTATAATACTGAATTTGTCCGGGAGGATTAGCATCCGGTTGGTCTGATATAAAAATCCCAACACGTATTTTATTACGGCACTCGTGTTTCATTCTTATTTTTGCTACCATAGCAGGTTCGCGATAATCAACATCATCAATGATCTTCACACTTAAACCATCTTCTTTTGCAAGTTCATATGGTAGCCAAACAAATCCGTAGTTTCCCCAGCTTACATCCCAACTATTTGCTATTTTTAAGGCGCCATTTCCGAACAAACCACATGGTACATTATCATTGTAACCTACTATTGTCATTGCATGATCCAAACCAGTATCCCAATACTGAATATATGAATCACCTTCAAAAGGCCCGGGTTCACCAACTGTACCTAATGGTGTAAGTCTTGTTAAAGGCTTACTAAAAACACCTAAACCCCCAGGCTGGTTTCCGCCTTGGTTACGATTATATAGCCATTGTTTTAACTGGTCCAATCCCCCGGATTGGTTAACTGTAATGCTTGAATTGGAAATTACCCGGTTTTTAATACCATCAAGGTATTTCTCATACCCGTCCATCCACATCAGGTAATCCCAAAAATTTCCGGTTCCCCATTTAACCATATTTGGGCATCCGT
>CAYXUU010000039.1:48569-52442 GCA_964468645.1 uncultured Bacteroidales bacterium | reverse complement strand
TTTAAATAAAAGAGGTTCTGGTCGATCGGGCTCCCCCTGACATTAAACCCTGATGATCCTTCACCAACAGATTGAACACCAGGTAACAATAATGCAACTTTAATAATATCCCGTTCTCCAAGAACAACGGGAATTTCTTTTATTTTTTCCATCGTCAGCTTTTCAAAACCCATCTGGGAACCTTTAACATTATGATGTCTTTCAGAGCTGATAACAACCTCATCGAGGAGATATGATTTTGGATCCATGATGATATCCAGCCTACCACTGGATAGTACCTCCACTTTGTATTTTACTGTTTCGTTCTCAATATTCGATATAATGAATGTGTACTTGCCCTTTGGGAGGGTGAGGTTGTAATTACCTTCCTCATTTGATGTTGTGCCATTGTGAAGTTCTTCGACATATATGGCTGCATTGGCTATGGCTGAATTGCTTTCAGCTTCCTTAATACTTCCTGAAATTATTGCATCGTCAATATTCAATCCTTTTTTCCTTGTTCCAATAATTACTGTTTTAGCAATATATTCACCATTGGTATGCATATATTGCTTTGACTCTTCTGATGGTCTGGGTTCTTCATCCTTTTCTTCTTCTGAATATTTGAAGAAATCCTCCTGAAGTACAGTAGTTACCTTGAAATTTTTAATTAGAAATACATTCCCGGAGTTATCAATAGAGGGTATTATACCGTATTGGGTGTAATAATTGTTTAAAAGATCATGAAGAAGGATGCTGTCGGATTCAAACCTCAGGATGATATCAGGAATGCTGTCAGGATCATAAAAGAACCGTAAAGTATATAGGTGCTTCAGACACTTCTCAATCCCTGCAATATTCAAATTGTTACAATCCTGATAAACATAATATTTGTCGGATTGACCAAAAATCCTGAAGCCTGTTAATAAAACAAAACTGGTAAGAAGTATTATGATATACAGCCGTTTAGTTTCTGGATATCTCATAAATATAATTCATTAACCTGTATAGCTCTGTTTTATCAGCTTTCCGGTACTTTTTCATATTTTGTTTCATATATCTTTTAATCTCTTTTTTATTGGGAGTGAAATATTTCAGGAATGACCTTCGGGTAGATACATTATTTAATTCACCACCAGCCGTGATATAATAATTTGAAATATCGGAGGTGTATCTGCCGAAAGGTGTCTTTTCATTATAATCACCCCTGAACTCTTTATAGTGTTTTATAATAAACTTGAACCCATTTTGATAGATAAGTTCAAAAAATCCCGTTAGTGTATCATTTATTTTTAATTGAGCTGCGTTGACAAACCTGTGATCAGCAATATAAAATGAATCGATGTATGCGGTGTTTAGAAGAATTTTTACAATTGCACCCTTTGACAGGCTGGTTTGTAATATCAGCCGATTCAGTTCGATATCATACTTCAGGTTAACATCAGGGTAAGTTCTGTCATGAACAAATAAAGTTCCATTGTGAAAGTTGTTATCAATGAAACAGGGATGACCCAGTGCCCTGGTATGTTCAGGCAGGTATAGAGGGCCATTAACCAGTACATCATCAGTACCATAAATGGAATTGATGGAGTCGATAAAAGTTTGGGAATTATAACCGGAATTATCCTGTGCAACTATAATCGTAGTACAAGTAAACAATACTACGACAATCAGATACTTAAAAACTACTCCTGAATGTTTCAACCTTTTTCTACTCACTTTCCTCACAATATCCAAACGCTAATTCAGCTTCTTTTACACAAATACAGTTAGAATTTAAAATGCCAGCCAAGTTAAGATTATTATTTCAATATCCATGAAAATTATCTTCATAAATTCGATATTTTCAAGCAAATCATATGCCACATCTACAAGTGCCTGCCGGACAACTGCTTTCAGAATCCTCTTTTCTGAAAAGTAAATATTGTGTCTCGAATCTATACTTTAAGTGTACGTTAAGCGGACATTCCAAGATATCATCATACCGTTCATTGATTTATTCATAATCCGGCCCTGGATAAGGAAAGTGTTGTTTTCTCAGTACATATAATATAAAGGACAGACAGAGTGAAAAGAGTGCAATACTCAATCGGATTGTCCACAATGCCCATTGATCAAGGTGGAAGAATAACATTACCATAAACAGAAGAAGGAATATTACAGAGACAGCAATGAATATTATATTCAGGATGAAAAGTAATTTTCTGATATTAAAATACATACTTGAATCAGGTATTAATATTGTTACGGCAGCTTGAATTCAATATCATTAATTTCATTAATATAGAAAAAGCGCCCTGAACCCATTACATCATAATGAATGAATCCAAAGTATTTATATTCAAAGCTTTTATATGTAATGTTCTGTTTTTCGATCTCATTCTTTATATCTCCCTGATCATAAGTGTCAATAATCGATCTTATCCTGTTACCAATTTCAGCCAGTATCAGTTCTTCATCGCCAGGCTGATATTCTTTTTCCATCGCACCCAGTAACATGTTTCCATCTATCCATTCTCCCGGATTATCCTGGGATAATTTTTTATAATTCTCAAATAAACCGATTAAACTACCAAGATTCTCCAGATTTGTATCTGGCAATTTGTCAAGATCTTTAGCAAGGGAAGGTCTGAAATCCAGTGTTTCGTCAGGTGTGGTTTTTGGTTGATAATCAGGGAAGGGCCCTTTTGGAATAAATGTTTTCAGCGCTGTATGATTTAACCACAAAAACTTTCCGAGCATTTTCCTTGTGAATGCCAAGAATTCAGCATTCTTTTGTTTGTTGTCTTCAAGAAATTTCCCCGCCTTTGGTAATGTGGACTCAAATACCACCTTTCTGTTTTCAATCCGTAAGTTGGAAGTACACTTATTGATTGATTCTTCAAAAAGTGCAATCAGGTAATCCTGATGTTGAAGAATGAAAGGATTAATTCCGGCCTGTCCTGATTTTAACCACTGTATCCTGATATCCCCCATGTCAGGAATTATTGAGGAATGGATCATATTATCCGGGAATGTTGCTTCGATCGATTTTGGATCACTCATGCCGCTTCCGGGTGCTGCTACCTGGAGGTCGGTATACCAGCGATACCTGATTATGTTTATTATTTGAAGATCACCAGCGATAGTGAGTTCACTCCCTTCTTCCAGTATCATTTGATTGCTTTCAAAATCGCACAGGTCAGCCAGATAATCTTTAATACTGTCAACCAGGATAGAATCATCTTCTTCTTTGTTTGTTATTGGCAATTCGAAAACAAGGCAAAAAGGAGTCACTGTTATGAGCTTAACTTCTAATTTAATACTAAAAGGATCGTTTAACTGAGGGGCAACGGGGTAAAGATCCTGCCAGGGAATAAAAACAAAACCTGCAATCTTTTGTCCTGTGCTGAGAGAATAGAAGTCAACAAACAGTACCATGTTATCTTCGTTTGAGGAATAATGAATACTGTCAGGTTTGTCCCAGTAAGTAACCAATGAAAATTTTTCATTGACTGGAAAATTGGCCATTAACCCGATCGACAGTGCAAAGAGATTGATCCATGCGGGATAGTTAATAGGGTTCATGATAATTATTTATCATTATAAAAATACAAATAACTTCAATCAGTTGATGTACTATGGTTCTATACTTTCCCCAAGCCTGTTTATTTTCATTTGTTGTCCATCACGTTCAACAGTGGCAATTCCATCCTCAAATTCAAAATATCTATCATAAACAGCTTCAATAACAACCTCCCCGAATTTATTAATGGCTCCCCATTTTGAATCTTCCCGGTATTCGTATTCTCCATCTTTTACTAGCCTGCCTCCCTTGCAAAAAGCCGCCAGACCATTTTTAAATGGAAATGCACAGGTAAATGAAGGTTCAATTACAATTTCACCATTCATATT